>SVOV01000028.1 GCA_015066205.1 Oscillospiraceae bacterium | reverse complement strand
GCTCTTATGATCTTCCTCTCAAGAAAATTGAAAAGTATGCTCCCGAAACAGAAGCTGCTTATGATGTAAGAATTCTTGACAGCGAAAGATGTCCCCGTTATATCGGAGCAAGAATTGAAAACCTCTCTGTAAAGGAAGCTCCCTTCTGTATGAGAAGCCGTCTCTGGAGAGTAGGTCTTCGTCCCATCAACGCTCTCGTTGACATCACAAACTATGTTATGCTCGCAGTAGGTCAGCCTACTCATGTATTTGATTCAAACCACATTATTGACCATATAGAAGTAAGACTTGCTTCCGACGGAGAAAAGCTGCAGCTCCTCAATGATAAGGAGATTTCACTTTGCGGTGATGACCTTGTTATTGCCGATAAGGAGGGGGCTGTTGCTCTTGCAGGTGTTATGGGCGGTGCAAAGGATTCCGTTCTTCCTGACACAACAAGCGTTATTCTTGAGGTCGCAAACTTCAATTCTCACGGTGTAAGAAGAACAGCTCTCCGTTATGATAACCGTACAGAGGCCTCCGCAAGATATGAAAAGGCTATCGACCCCGAAAGATGCGATCAGGCTGTTGCTCTTTCGATGGAGCTTTTCAAGGAGCTCTTCCCCGAAATGAAGGTTACCGCTTTCTCGGACAGCTATCCCAATAAGCTTGTTCAGAAGGAGATCGATGTTGATTTTGAATGGCTTGACAAGAGACTCGGAATGAGAATTCCTCAGGAGGTAGTCGCAAAGAAGCTCGGAAGTCTCGGTTATGATGTTTCATTTACCGAAACTGCTATGCATATCGTTGTTCCCACCTGGCGTTCAACAGGCGATGTTTCCATCAAGGCAGACATTATGGAAGAGGTTGCCCGTATGTACGGCTACGAAAATTTCCAGCCTACCTCAATTACCACCACATTTGACGGTGCCATAAATCAGCTTGATGTTGATCTTGTAAGAAAGATCAAGGAATACCTTGCCTTCCGTTGCAATATGCAGGAGATATTCACATATCCCTGGATGACAGATACCTTTGTCAATGCTCTTATTCCTGATGTGAGCGAGGTGCTCTCTCTTTCAACTCCTCCCTCACCCTCAGAGAAATACATCCGTTCGACTCTGCTTCCCAATATCTGTAAGGCTATTGTAAAGAATGAACGCAATTTCCCCGAATTTGCAATTTTTGAGGAAGCAAAGATCTTCCGTGACTGTAATTACACTACCGTTTATGATGAAAAAGAGGCATTACCCTATGAAAGACGCCACCTTGGCTGTGCCTTTGTCGGCTCTCCCGATAAAGTAACAGAGCTTTTCAGAACTGCCAAGGGTGTGATCGGTATGATGCCCAGATACACTCATATGGAAGAGTTTTCTTTCAGAAAGGAAGAAAAGCCTTTCTGGGCAGATGAGACCGTATGGCTCAATATCTTCCTTGGTGAAAAGAAGATAGGTGATCTTGCTCTTCTTTCCCATAAAGCAAAAACTGATTGCGGTATAAAGGTCGTTTCTGCTGTTCTTGTTGAAATTGATATGGATTCTCTTGTGCCTTTCAGATCAAGAACAAACCGCTTCGTTCATATTCCTGAATTCCCCATGAATGAATACGACCTTTCCTTCCTTGTTGATTCAATGACAAAGTGGGAGGATATATACGGAGCTTGTATGTCAAAGAAGAGTGCTGACAGCCTTCTTAAGGATGTTTTCTTTGTTGATGAATATAAGGGTAAGCAGATTCCCGCAGGAAAGAAATCTGTTACTATCCGTCTTGTTATCGGCTCATCCGAAAAGACACTCACAGGTGAAGAGATCGAAGCCGCAGCAAAATCTGTACTCAAGAAGCTTACAAAGACTCTCGGTGCAGAAATCAGATCATAAAACAAAAGAGCCTCCGTCACTTCGGCGCAGGCTCTTTTTCTTGACTTTTTTATGAAAGTATTTTAATATATTTTAAGAAACGGAGGAGATTAAAATGAAAGCTATTACGGAAAAACACGGTTTTATATGTGATATGGACGGTGTTATATATCACGGAAACAAAGTTCTTGACGGTGTCAGGGAGTTTGTCAACTGGCTTATTGATAACGACAGAAAATTTGTTTTTCTTACAAATTCACCCGAAAAAACTCCCCATGAGCTCAGTATGAAGCTTGGCAGAATGGGACTTGATGTGACCCCCGACCATTTTTATACAAGTGCTATGGCAACTGCCGCTTTTTTGAGCTCCCAGAAGCCCGGCTGTACAGCATATGTTATCGGTGAGGGAGCTCTTTCAAAGGCATTATACGATCAGGGGATATATATGAATGATGTTAACCCCGATTATGTTGTTGTAGGAGAGACCCGAAGCTATAATTTTGAAAAAATAGAAAAGGCTATTGAGCTTGTGAGAAAGGGAGCAAAGCTTATAGGCACCAATCCCGATATCACAGGGCCTACAGAAAGAGGTATTATGCCCGCAACAGGCTCTCTTGTTGCTCCCATCGAAATTTCAACGGGCAAAAAGGCATATTTTATCGGAAAGCCCAACCCTCTTATGCTTCGCCACGGCCTCAGAAAGCTTGGCTGTCACAGCGGGGATATAGCATTCGTCGGCGACAGAATGGATACCGATATTATCGCAGGTATCGAATCAAATGTTGACACCGTCCTCGTCTTAAGCGGTGTAACCTCTCTCGAGGATATCGACAATTTCCCCTACAGACCGAAATACATACTCAACAATGTAGGTGAAATTCTTACAGCAGAATAAAAACTGCCGTTCCGGTTTTCGGAACGGCGTTTTTCAGTTTTCTGTTCTTTTGATTATGTTGTCCTGTAAGGGTTCGGCAAGGCGGGTGAAGTATTCACTGAAGCCGCCGACACGGACGATGAGATTTTTATATTCATCGGGACACTTTTTCGCATTTATAAGGTCTTCACGGGACAATACATTTATCTGCAAGGTCTGACCGCCGTTCCTGAAATAGGTTTTTACTATTGCAGTAAAAGCGTTTCGTCCCTCCGGAGAAACAAACTGCGCTTTTGAGAATTTCATCTGAAGCACATTTCCGCTTGTGGCAAGATACTGATTCCCTTTCATTACGGATTTAAGAAGTGCGGTAGGACCGTTTACATCATTCCCGGGGGTGGCGCCGATGCTGTCAGCCAGCAGCTTTTCTTCATTTTTCTTGCCGTTCGGAAGAGCACCGAGATGGTAGCCGTAATCGGGGGCACGGTGGAAGGTTGAACAGCCCACTCCGAAAACACCGCCGCGGAAGGTCTTTTTCGTCTGAAAATATCTGTAGATATGGTCGGTTATTTCGGAATAGATTCCGTCAACCTCTTCAATATCATTGCCGAATTTGTCGTAATTCTTAAAATCATTATAAAGCTCATCGAAGCCCTTGAAACTATTTTTCAGCGCCGAGATCAGCTGTCCCATAGTGTATTTTTTCTCGTCATAAATAAAATGCTTTATGGCGGCAAGAGAATCAGCCGTATCGGGAAGACCTTCTGTGAGCACCTGACCGTGACCGTAAACGGGGCCTCGGTTTTTATAATCAAGACCTTTCTCTATACAGCCCTGAACCATTATGGATTTCCAAGGATTCGGAGCCTCGAAAGCGAATATTTCCTGTGCCTTGTTTGATGTATCGGTTATATAATCAGCAAGATACTCTATCTGCTTTTTATATGCGGACATAAGCTCCTCAAAAGAGCTGAAACTCTCGGGATCTCCCGTGTCAAGGCCCAGCTTTTCCTTTGAAAACTGACATTCTCCTCTGAAAAGAGCGAATTCAAGAGCCTTCGGGACACTGATCTCTCCATCCTCAAGTCCCATATGGCTTTTTCCGAAAATATCTATCTGATTACAGCCGTTCATACAGTAAAGATGGGAATCGGACGGGGGAATTCCTATTGCCTCAAGGGCGGTGCAAACTGCCTTGTCATTATATATTGCGGGCATACCTATTCCCGTTGAAAGTGTATCGAGAGCCAGCTCCCATAAATCAGCGGGCGTGTTTTTATTTACTCTGAAGGTTATGTTCGGAGTATTGTATTTCTTTTCTTTTGCAAGGCGAAGCACCGCATAGGTCAGCTTATTTGTCCGGTCATTTCCGAATTCGTCGCTTCTGCCGACTGCGAGATTCCAGGTTCTTGTTTTTCTGAAAAGCTCCCATAATTTCTGAAGACACAGGTAATCCTCCTCGGTGTCCTCATAATATGCGCCGAGAGCATAGTCAAAAAGACCGGGGGAGTCGATATCAAACAGAGAGAAGCTGAGCCAGAAAAACTGACAGGCTTCAAAAAAGCTTCTCGGTCTTTTCTGCGGTATATTTGAAAAAGCATCGGATATTTTAATAAGGATTTCTTTTTCTTCGCCCGAAGCACTTTTTACTTTTTCATCAGCCAAAGCCTTATATCTTGCGGCTGCTGTTTCAAGGGCTTCCACACATAATAAGAGTCCGTCATAAAAATCATTTTTATCGGTATGTACCTGTCTGAAAAGATCGATTCTTTCTCTGATTCCGTCTGTTCCGATTCTTAACAGAAACTCATAGTCGGGATTAGAATGACCGCCGCCTGCCGCCCATGCACATTTATTTATTTCAAGCTTTTCCTGAAGAGGAGTCCGTACCTTGCTTATTATTCTTGTGGTTTCATAAGGGCGGAAATAATCGTAATAAAAATTCAGCTCCTCAAGCTCCTTCAGTTCAGTAAGCTTTTCGGCATTCTTATTTCTGACGCTCTCATTTAGTTCTATTCCGTCGCCCCTTGAATAATGAACCGCAAGCGAACTGAATTTCCCGACCGGTGACTGAAACCATTCTTCGGTGTTTATTTCAAGCTCGACCACCTCGGAAAATGTTTTCATTCCGAATGCAGTTCTGTAATCCTTATCCTCTCTCCCTGCGTGGATATATCCCCATGAAAAGGGCTCGGTTATTCGCATATCCATAAGGCACCTCCGCTGATTTAAGTTTTTTTAAGAATAATATGTAAATATATATTAGCACGGAGATGCAATGTATTTCAATGAGTTTTTATTTTACTTAAGAAAAAAGTTTCCTTTTTTGTTGCTATTTGTTCATATTAACGGGCTTTTGCTTGTTGCAAAGAGATTATATTTGTGTTAAAATTAATTATCAATGTATAAAAGATGGTGAAGATGAAAATGAAAAAAGTATTGAGTTTGGTTTTAGCTGTATTAATGCTTTTAACAGGCTTTGTTTTTGTTAATGCTGCAGAAAAAGGCGATGTCGATGCTGACGGCACGGTTACCGCAAGTGATGCAAGAACAGCTCTTCGTTTTTCCGTAGGACTTGAAACGCCGACTGAAGAACAGCTGCCTCTTGCTGATTTCGATGAGGACGGAACTGTTACCGCCTCCGATGCAAGACTAATTCTGCGCTTATCTGTAGGACTTACAGAGGAAGACGAGCCCGAAGAGCCCGAAGAGCCTGAGATACCTGTAGAAAAGCCTGAACATATCCCCTCGGCAAGAGAGCTTACATTCTATGAGACCTTATATGCTACTGCTCATCCTCAACTCGGCGGTCATATAAAGGGCTTTGAAAGCGGACTTCTTAAGAATTTCCAGAAATGGTGCTGTCTTTACACAATAAAATATGTTTTCCGTCCCGCACTTGAAAAGGCAGGATATTCAAAGAGTGAAATAGACCGTCTTGCTCCGAGAACCTTCTCTGCAGATTCTCTTGCAAAGCTTCTTTCAAATGTACTCGGAACCTCGTGGTCGGATAAGTTTGTTATAGATTCTCTTCCTCTTTATATTCCCTCACTGCTTTCTGACTATTATATCAAGAATCCCGAAGTCGCTGATGTCTACTATATGTATGATTTCTATGATGATATGATAGAAAGAAAGGTCTACGAGCATTCCGATTATGACAGAAAGGCTTATGAGCCCCGCATCGGAGATGTTCTCTTTATGAGCAATAAGGAAAGAACCTATGAGGATGTTGACGGAAAAACCTATCCCACGGTTGACCATACTGCACAGATCATAAAGGTATATGACGACGGAACCTTCCTTTGTACCGAGGGCAGTATCATAGAATCCTCCGAGGGTGACGGTGTTGCCCGTGTGCGCGAAAGAAGATATCGCTATAATGAAGAAATGGGAACCTATGAATTTGTGAATAATCCCATTGTTATAGTGCTTTATGCCGCTCAGCCTAAATTCTGATAAATAAAAAGTAAGACAGGGTGTCCCCGAAAAAACGGGACACCCTGATTTTTTTGTTTTATTTCAGTCGGCCTTTTATAAATTCAGGAACCTCCTCCGGTGTTATTCCCAGTACCAGAGAAAATTCGGAGTTTATCTTTTTTTCTGCGGCTCGAAGTATATTCTCGTCGCCGTATCTCAGCTTTTTACTGTTTTCCTCAAGCTGTTTCTTTTTAAGATAAATGCTTATTATCATGCTGAGGATATCTTTTCTGTTACAGGATGAAAGAATGGCTGTGAATTCCTCCTGACGCTTCTTTGTGTCCTCCTGCCATTCGGGTACAGCATTTTTTATGTTATTTATAATATCAAGTATTTCTTCCTTTGAAAGAATAGGCAGCACTGAAGACAGTGCAGCTTCGTTGTTTACGGGAATAAAGACTGTAGTCTGCGGAGTGTCCTTTGCTCTTAATACATAAAAATCCTCTCTTTGTCCGAGAACTCGTTTATTTTTTTCTATCTGTTCAACAAGACATATTCCGTATGTCTTATGTAAAACATATGTGCCGACGGGGAGCATTACTATTTCCTCACTTCTGTTATTTTTATTATTTTACCATTTTTTTAGAAAAGATGTCATAGGCTTAATAACCAAAAAGAAGAGGGGACTATATAGGGCAAATTGCCCATAATTTGAGTAAAACAGGAATAAAAGGGGACAAGATTTCATAGTATTTGATGAAAGGAGAAAAAGAAAACGGATGACAGAAAAGGCGTTATGTGTTTTTCCCGAAAGGCTTAAAGAGCCTATCCGACGGGCAGGGGAGCTGATCTCCGAAATATATGAGATCAGGCTCATTGCAGGCGGTTCTTCATTCTTTTATACAAAAGCAGGCATCAGATTTATAACGGAGGACGGAAGACCGACTCTTACTCCCGATAAAAAAATGCTGATTCCCGATGAAAAGGAGCTTGAAGAGCTCATAGACAGAGCCACGGGCTTTTCAGGTTTTTCTCATAAAAAAGAGCTTGAAAACGGCTTTCTCACCTTTGGCGGGGGAATAAGAATGGGAATCTGCGTTAAGAGCTTTTCGGACAGCTTTTTGTCTGAACGCATTTGCTCTGTTTCAATAAGGCTTCCTTTTTCAGGAGTATTCTGCTGTAATGTTTCGGATGCACAGCTTTTTGATTTTAAGACGGGACTTCTTATTGCGGGACCTCCCGGTTGTGGAAAGACAACGCTTCTGAAAAATATTGCGAAAAGGCTTTCCGACGGAGCTTCGGGAGAATATAAAAAGGTTTCTCTTATCGACGAAAGAGGCGAGCTTTCAGGTGACCGCTTTCTCGGATACTGCACGGATGTTATCGGAGGAAAAAGTAAGGCGGACGGCATCTATCACGCCCTTCGGCTTATGTCGCCCCATTATATTATCTGTGATGAGATAGGCAACGAAAATGAAACAAGAGCAGTCCTCGGGGGACTTAACAGCGGAGTGAAGTTCATAGCGTCGATGCATTCCGAAAATATAGCCTCGCTTATAAGAAGAAAGCAGTTTCTGATTCTTTTTTCGGAAAATGTATTTGACAGAATACTTTTTTTGTCCGGAAAAAAGCCCGGTACTGTTCTCGAAACATATTCTTATGAAGAGGTGGCGGATGAAATACATAGGACTTACGGCTCTTTGTACGGCTCTTTCAATGACGGGCTTTTACATTTCCCGTCAGCACGGCAAGAAAATAAAGATGCTTAAAGCGTTAGAGAATTTCTTTTTTGCATTTTCTCAGTTTATGCCGCTGACGGAAGAGGGAATAGCGGGATGTATAAAAAGGCTGAGCCGCTATGAGCCGCTGCGGGAGCTTGCTTTTCTTAAGCTTTTTTGTGAAAAGTTTTACTTCGGCTGCGATGTAAGAGGTGTCTGGAGCGAAAGCATATCCGAGGATACGGCGATGAATTATATCGGTGAGCAGCTGAGATCCGCTGTTGTTTCATTCAGTGATTATTTCGGGAATATTCCTATGGATGTCTTTTGCCGGAAGTGTGAAGCCTTCGGCGAAATGCTTTCTGAAAGCCTCAGAAAGGAAAATGAAAAATGGGAAAGGAGCCGTACGCTTATTCTTTCATCAGGCGTCTTCGGTGCGGCGGCAGTTTTTCTTATTCTGATATAAGCTAAGGGGGGAAGAGTACGGAAATTGAGATAATCTTTAAGATAGCCGCAGTGGGACTCATTGTTGCCGTTCTCAATCAGGTGCTCACCCGTTCGGGACGGGATGAATATACAATGATAACAACACTTGCAGGACTTATTATTGTAATTATGATGGTGCTGCCCTATGTAGGGTCACTTTTTTCATATGTCAGGAGTGTGTTTGATTTGTGATGTTAAAAATTGCGGGAGTGATCCTCTGTGAAATAATAATTTATTCTCTTCTTCGGCAGATAAAGCCTGAAATCGCAATAATTACCCAGATGGCATCCGTAATTGTGCTTCTTTTTATGATAGGTGATGAAATACGCGATGCTCTATCGGTTTTTGATTCATTCTTCAATGCTGCGGGGGAGGTTTCACAGTATGTACCCGTGCTTTTCAGAGTTCTCGGAATTACTCTTGTTACTCAGTTTTCTTCTGATATGTGCAAGGATGCGGGGGAAAGTGCTCTCGCAACAAAGGTTGAATTTGCAGGAAAGGTAATGATAACGGCGGCGGGGCTTCCCGTAATTAAGGGATTTACGGGCTTTGTTGTCGAAATGCTTAAGGGAATATGAAAAGAAAACTGCTTTTTTTTCTGACTGTGATACTGATAATTATATTTTCTTTTGATGCTTCGGCGGCTGATGAGAGCATTGAGGAGCTTTTTGATGCATTGTCACCCGAAACGGTGAGGCTGATGGAGGAATTCGGCTTTTCATCCTCTTTACAGGAAAGCTTTTCGGATATTTCTCCCGAAAAAGCATTTTCTGCCATCCTGAAGCTTTTTCAGGATGGGGTAAAAAAGCCGTTTACCGCTGCGGGATGCTGTATCGGACTGCTTTTGGCTGTTACGCTGATTTCGGGCTTTATTGAGGATAAGAGCGGCTTTTTTCTTATGACAAAAAGCATTTCTCTTATGTGTATGGTATTTCTCATACTCGGAACATCTGCAGATGTTTTTACGGGCTGCTGTTCATCTCTTCTTGTAACAAAGGATTTTATGCTGGTGCTGATTCCCGTTTTTGCGGGGATAGTTTCCGTCAGCGGGAATCCCGCTCTTGCCGTAAGCTTCAATTCGGTGGCTTTTTCCTTCGCCGAGGCGGTCGCCTTACTGTTCGAGGGAATAATTCCGGCGGTCTTGTCTGTTCTTATTGCAATTTACTGTGCGGGAGTAATTAATCCCGTTTTGAAATTTGACGGAATCGGAAAAACCGTTTCAAAGGCTCTTACACTTTTTATGGCATTCCTTTCGGGTGTCTTTGTAGCGGTGCTTTCCATACGGGGAGTTATAGCGGGAGCCGCGGATTCGGTAACGATCAGAGGAGTTCGCTTTCTTATCGGAAATACTGTGCCTGTTGTGGGCTCTGCCATAGGAGAGGCTCTTAATTCCATAGTTGCGGGAATTGGGCTTATAAAAAATACCGTCGGTGTGATAGGAATCGGGGCTCTTCTTGTTATAAATCTGCCGGCCGTCATAAATGTGATTTTATGGAAGGCCTCCTTGTATTTTATATCCGTTTGTGCCGATATATTTGAAAACAGCGAGGTAAAGGGCTTTTCGGATAATATGAGCAGTGTGCTGTCGGTGATCCTCGGTGCAGTGCTTTTTACCTGTTTTGTTTTTATTATCAGTATTGCAATTCTTATAACAATAAGCAGGAGTTAATATGGAGAGCTTGAAAAACTGGGGACTTATGCTTTTATTTATCAGTGCGGGAAGCCTTATCTACTGCTTTCTTCTGCCGGGCGGCTCAGTTTCAAAAACGGCAAGAGCCGTAATATCTGCCTGTGTCATCATTTCTCTTGCTCTTCCTCTTGCGGATGCTTTCGGAAGCTTTCATTCGGATAGCTTCAGCATTGAAGAGCCGCCTGAAATAAATAATTACAGCTCTTATTTTGAAAAACAGGCGAGAGAGGTTATTGAAGACAGAATACAGGGTGTTATAAGCAGATTTACATCAGTTTCATACAAAACGGAAATTCTTATTGATATTGATGAAATGATGAACATAAACATAGGATATGTGAAGATCGTTTTTTCTGCCGAGCCGCAGAAAAAGAAAGAACTGAGTGATGCACTTTTTAATGAACTCGGTATAATGCCTGATATCAGAGCGGAGTATGCAAGTGAATAAATCTGTCGAAAAATTTATTAATAGGATAAAGCAGGACAAAAAACTGCTGTTTATTATTCTTCTCGGTCTTTCGGGAATGGTGTTGCTGCTTTTTTCGGGAAGCTCAGACAGAAGTGTGAAAGAAGAAAAAACAGAAAACACCGATATTTATGAAACAGCGGAAAAAATAGAAAAGGAGCTCGAGGAGCTTCTGCGTACGGTTGACGGTGCGGGAAAGGTCAAGGTAATGGTAACTCTTGACTGCCTTGAGGAAAGGTCAGCCGCAAAAAATACAGAGAGCGAAAGCTCGGATTCCTCGTCGGACACAAATGAAGAGTATGTTTTGATAGACAGCGGCAATGGAACTGACGGGCTGATTCTTAAAACTACCGCACCCGTTATAAGGGGAGTCGGAATATCCTGTCAGGGTGCTGTCAGCCCGACTGTAAAGCAGGAGCTGACAAGGCTTACAAGCGCCGCACTCGGTGTTCCCGTCAACAGAATATGGGTAACAAAAATGAAAGAATAATCGGAGGTAATCTTAATGCATCTTCTTTTAGGTAAAAAACAGATAGTTTTGGCGGCTTTGGTGGCAGCTCTCGGACTTGCGGTATTTGTTAATTGGTATTATACAGGTACCGATACTACTCTTTATCCCGAGGGACAGCAGTCCGACAGCGGTATGTCGGCGGATATACCCGACGGTCATGCACAGCTTGTGGGAAATACGGATGATACGGAATACTTTGCATCCGTCAGACTCACCCGTGACAGCGCCCGTGCCGAGGCTCTTGATGAATTACAGGCGGTGCTGACATCAGCTGCTGCGGGAACGGATGTTTCGGATACCGAGAAAGCCATCGAAAACCTGAGCTCGGTCATAAAAATGGAAACAGATATTGAAAATCTCGTCAGCGGTAAAACGGGAAGTGAATGTGTAGCCGTTATTTCCGAAAACAGCGTTGATGTGGTCGTACCCACAGCCGCACTTTCCGATATGAATGTGCTTACCATATCGGATGTTGTAAATGAGGTATGTGCCGGAAAATATGAAAATATCAGAATATCGGGCACAGCTGTTAAATAATGAATAATTGACAAAACTCACCGCTTTTTGCTAATATGAAAAAAACAGCAGTATATTTCGGCAAAAGGCGGTGCATTTTTTTGGAATACATAAATAAAGGCAAAGACGGAGAAATAATTCTTTCTTACGGTCAAGAGGAAATACATTGCGAGTTTCTTGAAATGTATGTCGTTGACGGAGAGGAATATGCTGTTCTTCTTGAAGACGGCTCGGAAGAGGTCTTGTTGATGAAATTCAATGAGAGCGACGGTAAAAAAGCCGAGAGCTTTTCCGAAATTGAGGATGATGCCGTTTTTGAAAAGGTATGGAAATTATTTGAAGCTGACTGCGAAGACTGAAAAGAAAGGAATAAGAATTATGAAAAATACTGTTCTTAAAAAAATATGTTCTTTTGTGCTTGCTTTTATTATGCTCTTATCACTGATGTCTTTTACTGCTTCAGCGGCAGAAGAAGATATGTATCTTAATGTTGCTGATTTTGTAAGCTTTTCCGATGATGATGCAGCTGCTGAAATACAGGCTGTCATTGATAATAACCCCAACAGAGTATTGTTTTTTCCCGATGGGGAATACAGAGTTTCATCACCGATCTATACTCCCGCCGAGCCCTCTCTCAGCGTTTCTCTGAAGCTGTCGGAGTTTGCCGTAATAAAAGCAAATGAGGATTTCCCCGCCGGTGAAGCCGTAATTCAGATGGGAGGAATTTTTCCCGCCAATAACACCCATACGCCCGGCTCCAATTATTCTCTTGAGGGCGGTGTGATAGACTGCTCGGGAATCGCAAACGGAGTTTCAATAAATTCAGGCAGAGAAACAAAGGTTGAAAATACATCGATCAAAAATTCCGTTGTAGGTCTTCATATAATGTACGGTGCCAACAACGGCTCCTCCGACTGTGATATTCTCGGTGTCAATATCATAGGAAACGGAACAACAGATGCTGTCGGAGTGCTTCTTGAGGGCTTCGACAATACTCTTACAAATATGAGAATAGGAAATGTGCAGATCGGTGTGCATGTAAAAAGTGCAGGAAATATTTTAAGAAATATACATCCTCTTTACTATTCGGATTTTAATTTTTATGACAGCAGCTGCGGTTTTCTTATTGAAACCGGAAATAACTGGTTCGATTACTGCTATGCTGATAATTTTGCAGTCGGCTACAGAACAACGGGAAATGACCATAATACATTTGTGAACTGCTTCTGCTACTGGTACACAGATACCGGCAGCTCACAGACTGTTTTTAAGGCAGATAAAAGATTCAATGCCGATATTTCAGGACTTAAGGCAGGCTTTAACGGAGACGCCGTAAAGAATATTCTTCTTGTGGGAGAGCTTGGCGGAACAGGTACAATAGAAAATATCGAATGCGATAAATCCGATTCCGAAAGCAAGGCCTATATGGCATATGAAAAGGATTTTTCAGGTGTTAAAAATATTATCGGCTTCTTCCTGCTTCTGATGGAATTTTTCCGTAATCTCTTTGTTATAAACTGAAAAGTAAACCGACGGTTAATTCTGTCGGTTTCTTTTTTCAGTTGCATAAAATATTAAAATATATTATAATACCTGATTAGAGGTGTTTTTTTATGAAATCGGATGTAATTGTTATAGGCGGAGGGGCCGCTGGGCTTATGGCGGCGGGAAAGGCCGCCGAAAGAGGGCTTTCCGTTACCGTGCTTGAAAGAAATCCCCGACCTGCAAGAAAGCTTATGATAACGGGAAAGGGCAGATGCAATGTGACAAATGCCTGTACCCTTGTCAATGAGCTTATGGATGCAATACCAGGAAATGCCCGTTTTCTTTACGGCGCATTTTCAAGATTTATGCCCTATGATACCATGGATCTTTTTGAAAATATGGGTGTGCCTCTTAAAATTGAAAGAGGAAACCGTGTTTTCCCCGAATCCGATAAGGCTGTCGATATAGTGGATGCTCTTGTGTCATACGCTAAAAACAGCGGAGCTAGAATAATAACAGGGGAGAGAGTATGCGCTCTTCTGACAGATGAAAACGGAATCACGGGAGTTTTATGTGAAAGCGGAGAAAAATACCTTGCTCCCGATGTTATAATTGCAACAGGCGGCTGTTCCTATCCTCTTACAGGCTCTACGGGTGACGGCTATAAGCTCGGTGAATGTGTGGGGCATACCGTAACCCCTCCCACTCCCTCACTTGTGCCTCTTGAAACCGAAGAGGACTGGGTAAAGCGTCTTCAGGGACTTTCTCTTAAAAATGTTTCAATAACCATAAGAAACACGGAAAACTACAAGGAAGTCTATTCCGATTTCGGTGAGATGCTTTTTACTCATTTCGGAGTTTCAGGTCCGATTATCTTAAGTGCATCTTCTCATTTAAGGGATATAACTCCCGGAAAATATGAGCTTTCCATTGACCTTAAGCCCGCTCTCAGCGAAGAAAAGCTTGATGAAAGAGTACTCAAGGATTTCGCCAAATATTCAAATAAGGCTCTCGGCAATGCCTTACAGGAGCTTCTTCCGAGAAAGCTTATCCCCGTAATTGTAAGCCTTTCGGGAATCGAGCCTGATCTTCGTGCCAACAAGATTACAAGGGATATGAGAAAGGACCTTTTATGGCTTCTTAAAAATCTCACCTGTACAATAAAATGCACAAGACCCATTGACGAGGCCATTGTTACTGCGGGCGGTATAAAAACCAACGAAATTGATCCGAAAACAATGCAGAGTAAAAAAATCAGAGGACTGTATTTTGCGGGAGAGGTAATAGATGTTGATGCCTATACGGGCGGCTTTAATCTTCAGATAGCCTTTTCAACAGGAGCTCTCGCAGGAAACAGCGTAGGAAAAGGAGAATAATTTATGATAAACATTGCAATAGACGGTCCCGCAGGCGCGGGTAAAAGCACTGCCGCAAAGCTTGCCGCAAAGGAGCTCGGCTTTATCTATATCGATACGGGTGCATTATACAGGAGCATCGGAGTTGCCGCATTAAGAAAGGGATATGATACAACTGATGCCGAGAAGGTGAATTCGCTTCTTCCCGAAATAAGTCTTTCGCTGAAATTTGTTGACGGTGAACAGCGAGTAATTCTCAACGGTGAGGATGTCAGCCGTGAGATCCGTCTTCCCGAAGCATCAATGGCGGCTTCAAATGTTTCTGCTATACCCGAGGTAAGAGCCTTTCTTCTTGATATGCAAAAGAAACTGGCCCGTGAAAATAACTGCCTTATGGACGGAAGAGATATCGGAACGGTAATTCTTCCCGATGCCGAGCTTAAGATATTTCTTACTGCCTCCGCTGAGATCCGTGCTGACAGAAGATATAAGGAGCTTATTGAAAAGGGTACTCCCAAGGATTACGGTGAGCTTCTCAGTGAAATAAAGCAGAGAGATTATAACGACTCCCACCGTGCCGTGGCTCCTCTTAAGCCCGCCGAGGATGCATATATGCTCGACTCCTCCGATATGACCCTTGAAGAGGTCGTCGCAAAAATAGTATCACTTGCAAAGGAAGCAGAAAAATGAAAATAACTCTTGCCGAATCCGCAGGCTTTTGCTTCGGCGTTGCCCGTGCCGTGAAAAAAGCGGAGGATTTTATAAAAAACGGTGAAAATGCCTGTACTCTCGGACCCCTTATCCATAATCCCATATTTGTAAAGAGTCTTGAGGACAGGGGAGTTTATGTGGCACAAAGCCCCTCGGATGTAAAAGACGGCTATACACTTATAATAAGAACCCACGGAATAACAAAGGAGCTTCTTTCCGAGATAGAACAAAGCGGAATAAAATACTTTGACGCTACCTGTCCTTTTGTAAAAAAGATTCATTCTATTGTGAGTGAGCGCTCCGCTCAGGGGGATAAGATTCTTATTGCGGGTGATGAAAACCATCCCGAGGTCATAGGGATCAGAAGCTACTGCAGTACAGAGAGCTTTGTTTTTTCAAGCGAAGCAGAGCTTGAATCAATTAAAATTAATAATGGATTTTCCGATGATACCGCGTTTTCTTTGGTATCTCAAACAACTTTTGACTCAAAAGAGTTCAAAAAATGTGAAAAATTTGCAAAAAAACTATATACAAACCTGAAAATATTTGATACAATATGTAATGCTACCGCTCTGAGGCAGGATGAGGCTATTGCCCTTGCCAAGGAGAATGATATGATGATAGTGATAGGCGGACGCAACAGCTCCAATACCGAAAAGCTCAGAAAGCTTTGCGGTGAGATCACTGATACATATCTTATTGAAAAGGCTGCCGAGCTATCGGAAATTAAATTTAACAAGGCTTTTTCAGTCGGAGTTACTGCCGGAGCGTCCACTCCGGACGGTATAATTAAGGAGGTAATTAAAACAATGTCCGAGTCCAATGTAAACATCGAATCAGCAGTACTTGACCAGGGACAGGTTGAGACTGTTGAAAACACCGAGGAAATGTCCTTCGAGCAGGCTCTTGAGGAATCTCTCAACAGCATGAACAATGATCAGAAAGTAACAGGCGTAGTAATGCACATCGCTCCCAATGAGATTCAGGTCGATATCGGCAGAAAGCAGACCGGTTATATCCCCGCTGATGAATACAGTGCAGATCCTACAGCTGATCCCATGAAAGAGCTTAAGGTAGGCGACGAGCTTAACCTTATCATTATGAAAACTAATGATATGGAAGGCACAATTATGCTTTCAAAGCGTCGCTTTGATGCTGTTAAGCACTGGGATAGCATTGTTGAAGCAAATAAGGAAGGAACGATTCTTGAAGGTGCCGTTGTTGAAGTAATCAGCAAGGGACTCATCGTTGTTGTTAACGGTATAAGAATATTTGTTCCCGCATCTCTTTCAGGCGTTCCCAAGAGCGGAAGACTTGAAGATATGCTCAATAAGACAGTTAATTTCGTTATCATTGATATTGACAAGCGTCGCCGCAGAGCTGTAGGCTCCATCCGCGAAGCTAACAAGATCAACCGTAAGGCTGTTGAAGAAAAGTTCTGGGCTGAAGCTGCAGAGGGTCAGGAATATGTAGGTATCGTAAGATCTCTTACAGATTACGGCGCATTCGTTGAGATCGGCGGCGTAAGAGGTATGATCCACCGCTCCGAGCTTTCCTGGAAGCGCATCAAGCATCCTTCTGAAATCGTAAATGTAGGCGACGAGGTTAAGGTTTATATCAAGGCTCTTGATATGGAAAACAAGAAGATCTCTCTCGGCTATAAGAGAATTGAAGACAATCCCTGGGAAATCCTCAAGAGAGATTACCCCGTAGGCACAGAAACAGAGGTTAAGATCGTTAAGATCGTTACCTTCGGTGCTTTCGCTGAAATCTTCCCCGGTATGGAAGGTCTTATTCATATTTCTCAGATCGCTCATGAAAGAATTGAAAAGCCTCAGGATGTTCTTTCTATTGACCAGAAGGTTATGGTTAAGGTTATCGAAATCGATTCTGCTGCAAAGAAGATCGGTCTTTCAATGAAGGCTCTTATCGCTGCTCCCGAAAAGCCCGCTCCCGTAGCTGAAGAAGCTCCCGTAGAAGAGGGCCCCGTAACAATGTCTATCGATGAACTCATCGCAAAGGCAAATGAAGCTGAAGCAGCTGCTGAAGAAGCAACAGACGCTGAATAATCACACCGACAGACTGTATCATCCGATACAGTCTGTTTTTCTGTTTATCAGGTATTAAAGATAATTAAAGCTATATAATGTAATAATATATATGGGAATGAAAGTCTGATTACTGTATGCTTTATCGGCTTAAAGCCCGAAGCTGACACTGAGAGCCCTGTCGATTTTTGTCATTTCAGCTGTGTCAAGAGTTCCCATATGCTCTTTAAGTCTTGTTTTGTCAATAGTTCTTACCTGCTCCAGAAGTACAATTGAATCCTTGGCAAGTCCGCATCCGCCTGAATTTACGCTGATGTGGGTAGGAAGCTGAGTTTTATATTTCTGGCTGGTAATTGCAGCTGCAATAACTGTAGGTGAATATTTATTTCCCACATCGTTCTGAACGATAAGTACAGGTCTTATGCCGCCTTGCTCACTTCCCACTACGGGACTGAGATCCGCATAATAAATATCTCCCCGTTTTACTGTCATCCGAAACACTCCTTTTTTTTCTTTCTGACAGTATTTTTCCCGTAAAAACAGGCGGTTAAACATTAAAATAAAAATTTTCAAAAAAATTGAAAATAACTATTGACAAATTAGAATTATTCCATTATAATTAGAATTGTTCCAAGAGGAAAAATTAAAATTACAATATAAAGGAGTTTTTTATTATGTCAAAGAAATGGGTTTGTTCAGTATGCGGTTATGTTCACGAAGGAGATACACCTCCCGAAAAGTGTCCCGTATGTAAGGTTCCTGCTGAAAAGTTCAATGAGCAGAAGGGCGAAATGAAGCTCGCTGCAGAGCACGAATACGGCATCTATGATAAGACCGTTGCAAATAATGCAGACATCAGCGCAGAAGACAAAAAATATATATTCGATCAGCTTATGGCTAACTTCAACGGCGAATGCTCAGAGGTAGGTATGTATCTTTGCATGGCAAGAATTGCTCACCGTGAAGGCTATCCCGAAATCGGTCTTTACTGGGAAAAGGCAGCTTATGAAGAAGCAGAGCACGCTTCAAAGTTCGCAGAGCTTTTAGGCGAAGCACTTGAGCCCAAGATGAAGGCTACAACAAAGGAAAACCTCGCATGGCGTGTTGACTGCGAATACGGCGCAACAAACGGCAAGTTTGAGCTTGCAGCCCTCGCAAAGAAGCTGAACCTCGACGCTATCCACGATACAGTACACGAAATGGCTCGCGACGAAGCAAGACACGGCAAGGCATTTGAGGGTCTTCTCAAGAGATATTTTGGTTAATTTTCTATAAAACAAAAAGAGTGGCTGAAAAGCCACTCTTTTTGTTTTTCGTTTTGTTTCAAATATGGTTTAATACTATGTTTTTACATTGTATCAGTGCATTTTTAGTAAGTTCTGAAGAGTTGGTTAATAACTCCCCTAATTCTAAAGGTGTATAACTGTTATTTTGAATATTTTCTAAAATTTGTATAGTATTTAATATATCAGTTGCAACATTTTGTGTATCTGCATAATGTAAAGCGATATTTGATGCTTCGTATGCACCGGAAAAAGCCAAATCAATAAATTGATAAAAATAGTAGACATAATCATTATCATTTGTTTTAATATATTGAGTTAAGCAAGTTATTGCATTTGTTTGGTTTTCGAGGCTGAATGTCAAAAAATCAAGAAGGATATTCATTTCTTTTGCGGATATATTTTCTAAATCCGGCTCAGGAGTGAAATGTGAATTATCTTCAAAAATTTCCAGTCCAACTGATACTCGCAGAATTAATCTTGCGTCACTTGCACTAATATGTCCATCTTTGTCTGCATCAGCTGCAATATATTGCCATTCATCAAGTTCTTCCAACGCAACAGAAACCCTGAGTGCAAGTCTTGCATCAGATGCTGTAATTTCGCCATCAAAATCAATGTCTCCCAGTGGGATGGGGTCTGCATAAACAGAAAAAGCAAAGGAAAAAATGTACACTATTGCTATTAGAAATGTAATTACTCTTTTTTTCATAAAATATCACACCTTGTATATTTGTTGTTAATTGTATAATAATACATAAAACGACTTGTGTCAATAGCATAATGCGATTTTAACAAGGTTTATTGTTTGTGAAAATCACCATAAAATATATACAAAAATGTATAGGGTGATTTTTTGAAACAGGAATATAAAGAGTTATATGAAAAATTCGGACTTAATGTAGTGTTTTACAGAAAAAAGAAAAAACTTACACAGTTGCAACTTGCAGAACTTGCCGAAATTGACAGAAGCCATATAAGTGCTATTGAATTGGGGAAAGTTGGTGTTTCGTTTGATGTCATTTTTAAGCTTTGTGAAGTGCTTGAAATTAGTCCTAAGGAATTGTTCGATTTTCGATAAACACTGCATCAGACCTAATGTGAACTGCCCCAAATTGTACGGACAGCGCAAAGCCACTCCTGTGGAAGAATTATTAGATTTTAAGCAACATACTGACTTCGTTTCTCAAGCGGAGTCAGTTTCGTTTGTTGATTTATGGTGTTTGTTATGTTAAGATAAATAAAAATGCCGTGGGTGAGGATAATGAAGGATTTCAGTAAGATCAGCTTCAAATGGACATTCCGTGATTATCAGCAAGAAGCGGCTTGATAATTTGGAGATTCTGAGCTTGTTTTTACAAGAAGCTAAAACGGAAGAAAAATTCTCAATGAGTGCAAAATGCGCTCTTTTCTTAATTCGATCCGTTTAAATTTTAAGTATTAATTGGAGAATGTATGAAAAGCCATATTGAGTTTTGTAACGGAAAACCGTTCATATCGGTTGACGGGAAGCTTTATTCGGCGTCGGCTTATACCTCATATTTTGAGGAGTGTGCCGAATACGGGGATTTTATTGAAAACGGATACAAAATGTTTTTTATAAATGTTTCCTTTACCTCTCTTCCCATAAATAATGTTACGGGTTTTACTCCCTTCAGAAAGGGTGTTTTTGAATCGGATGAGCCCGATTACAGTGAATTTGACGGCAGAATTCTTGCTGTTCTTGAAAAATGCCCCGATGCTATGATCTTTCCGAGAATAAATATCTCAATGCCCAAGCGATGGATAAATGAAAATACGGAAGAAACTGTTGCAACCGTAAACGGAGGCAACAGGGAATCTTTGTATTCGGAAAAATTTCTCGAGGACGGGGGAAAGCTTCTTAAGGAAATGGTTTCTCATATCCGTTCCTCTTCTTATTCGGGGTCGGTTGCAGGCTATCAGCTTTGCGGAGGCACAACGCAGGAATGGATGCACCACGATATGTTCGGTTCGTTTTCCGAAAAAGGGCTTGAAGGATTCAGGGCTTGGATGAAAGAAAAATACGGCTGTGACAACACGGAAATCCCGTCAAAAGAGGATTTTGAAGGTAAAGAACCGAGTGATACCGTAAAAAAATATGCTTTATTCTGCTCGGAAATGAATGCAAAAACTGTAGAACATTTTGCAAAGCTCCTTAAGGAATATACAAACGGCGAACAGATAACAGGTGTTTTTTACGGCTACAGTGCATTTGTAAGCGACTATCTCCTCGGACTTCACGGCTTGCGGCATATTATAGCTTCACCCTATATCGATTTCTTTTCATCGCCATGCTGTTATGACAATAACAGACAGCTCGGAACAGACTGGGGTGATATGCTTCCCGCTGATTCCGTAAGGCTTCACGGAAAGCTTTATTTTACGGAGTGTGACATAAGGACCCATCTTACAAAAGGAATGCAGGAGTCCCGCCCGGGATTCTATCCCGACGGTATTTATACTCTGAATGACGAAAACGGCAAAAAAACCGTATGGAGCGGTCCCGAAACAGCAGAGCTTTCAGTATCAGCCGTGAGAAAGGCTTTTTCTCATCAGCTGACAAAGGGCTCGGGTGTCTGGTGGTTCGATATGTGGGGCGGCTGGTATCACGATGAAGACTTAATGAAAGAGCTGTGTGCTCTTAAAGAAATATATGACAGCTCTCTTAATAAAGATACAGAAAGCTTACCGTCAGCGGAAACGGTGCTTTTTATTGATGAGAGAGCTTATGCAAATCTGATAAGAGGAAGTGCTCTTTCTTGTGCCGTAAATAATATCAGAGTGGCTATGGGAAACACGGGAATCCCCTTTGATATGTATATGGTTGAGGATGCGAAGACTGTGCTTCCGAAATACAAGGCAGCAGTTTTCTCCGCTCCCGTCCCGTCCGAAAAGGGAAAAGAAGCGGCAGAGCTTTGCCGAGGCTATGGTATTCCGTTTATTCAGGTGAGTAAAGAAGAGCTCTTTAATGATGCGGTACAGCTTCGCGATTTTCTCGTTTCGGCGGGTGTGCATTGCTATAATGACAAAGGAAATGTAATATATTCGGGAAACGGCTTTCTCGGAATCCACAGTGTTTCTGACGGTACGGTAAATGTAGCTCTTCCGAATAAGTTCAGAATAACTCCGCTTCTCGGATGTAATATGCCCGAACAGATTACAGACGGCTTTTCCCTCGGTATGAAAAAATATGAAACGGTACTTTTTGAACTTAACAAGGTATAAATAAAATGCAAAACGGCACAGCAAACGGTTTTTGCTGTGCCGTAATTTTCGGTTTGAAATTATGCTGTAATGATTTTTCCTTTTTTTATTTTATAATCCTTATCCTTAAGGCATACCGAGCAGTGTTTTCTGAAAAGTCCTCTGAAGGTCCCTCCGCAGTGTCGGCAAAGGCCTTTTTCCATAAAATGATTAATATCAACCCTTGGAGAGAATTGTGAAACAAAATAGGGGAGTGCACTTTCTGACAGGCAGATTATTTCTTCAATGCTTTCACAGCCTCTGAAGGTGTTTTCTCCGACAGAAGAAACACTTTCGGGGATGAAGATACTTTTAAGGGCTTTGCAGTTGTTGAATGCATAGCTTCCGATCTCTTTGACACCCTCGGGAATGATTATGCTCTGAAGAGCCTTGCAGCCGTTGAATGCATAAGCTCCTATTTTAGTGAGTTTGTCGGGGAGCTCTGTTTTATTCAGCTTTTCGCAGTTTTCAAAAAGGTGTCCCGAAATCTCTGTTAGATTTTCGGAAATATCAATGCTTTCAAGTCCTGTGCAGTTTCTGAAAGCCCCGTAGCCGATGGATCTGACGCTGTCGGGAACGGTAATGCTTTTCAGACCCGTACATCCCGCAAAAGCATTCATTCCGATGTCATAGCAGGAATCGGGAATCGATACGCTCTGAAGACCGGGACAGTCTGAAAAAACCTCATTTCCTATTATTGTAACCGTTAAGGGCAGATCTGCCGCCGTGGATTCTCCGTTGTATTCCTCGAGCCTTCCTGCCCGTATCCTGAAATCAGGCTGTACGGTTGTGAATTTTCCCCCGATAAGAAATCTTGCCTGCTCAAGGGTATAGTTACAGCCGCAGGCAGAGCACCTGAAAAAATTGTCATCGGTTTTTATTATATCAAGACTGCCGCACAGCTCACACTGAATTTTGTTCATTTCTTCACATCCTTACCTGAATTTTACAATAACCGACTGTTTTTGTAAAGGAAATAATTTAATATTTGCATTTATTGACAAATACCGTAAAAAGTGTAATATATAATTATAAACAAAAAAGGGAGAGCTAATATGAAAAAAATTATTTCTGTAATTCTTGCTGTGTCTATGCTTTTTTCTGTCGGCGCAACAGGTGTTTTTGCAAAGACTCCGGAAAGAGCAGATGTTATCTTTGCCGAATCTGAGGCTGATATAAAAGCTCTTGACAGGGATATTCCCGTTGTTGAGGTGCCGGGCTTCGGCGAAACAATATATAAGGGACTTGATACAGAGGATGAAAGCGATGATATCAGCCTTTTCGGCCCTGATATGGGAGTTCTTCTGACCTCATTATTTAAGAATCTTCCTGCTTTTCTTGCAGGTATTCTTTTCAGAAATTTTGATCTCGTCGATAACAGCCTCGGTCCGTTCATGCTTGATGTTTTTTCCGATCTCGGCTGTAATCCTGACGGCACGGTAAAAGAGGGTACGGGAACAAAAAGAGTTAATACAGCTGAACCCAAGGATGAATACGGCTACCGTAACAGCTATGTATTCCGCTTCGACTGGAGAAAGGATATGCATACTCTTGCGGGGGAGCTTAATGAATATATTGAGCTTGTAAAGGATGTTACGGACAGCGAAAAAATTGCCATAGTGGCTTTTTCTCAGGGCAACTGTGTTGTTATGACATATCTTTATGAATACTATTATATCGAGTCTGACCCCGATAAGCGTGATGATATAGATGCCGTTATCTTTATGTGCGGTGCTATGAACGGTGTCGGCTCCTGTGAAGATCCCATTTCGGGCAATATCGGCATTGACAGCCTTTCTCTTCTTCGCTTTATAAAGGTTGCTCTTGAAGGAAATCTTGCCCTGTCGGCTCTTTATTATATGGTTGAAATGCTTTACGCAGTGGGACTTATGGACTGGCTTGTCGGACTTGTGAACGACTATCTTGATGAACGCCTTGAAAATGCCATTGATCCTTATCTTCTCAGCTCCTTCGGTGCACTTCCGGGCTTTTATGCTATGATGAGTCCCGAAAAATATGAGGAAGCTGAACAGCTTATGTTTGCTACTCCCGAGCTTCAGGAGAAATATGCGGGTATGATAGAGAAAAACCGTTATTATCATAATGAGGTTCAGGCAAATATGGGAAATATTATTGATTCTCTTATGGCAGAGGGAAAGAATGTAGGTATCATTGCCGAATACGGATATCCCATAGCTCCCGCAACATCCGATAATGACAGAATGACCGACTTTTCCATTTGTACCGCTCAGGAGTCCTTCGGTGCTACCTGCAGTGAGGTTGACGGAATTTTAGGACTTGATTATAAGCAGGCAAAAGAATGTGTATGCGGAAAAAACCATGTATCCTGCGATCTGCAGATAGATGCGTCTACCTGTCTTTATCCGGACATCACATGGTTTGCAAAGGGGCTTAAGCACGATGCGGGAGGCCGCTTCTGGGCAGATCTTTTTGATCTCATAATTTATTCCGACAGACAGATAAGCGTATGGGATTACAGCGATTATCCCCAGTTTATGGAGAATTACGAGGACAGCTTCCTTGTTCCCCTTACAAATGACGGAACCTATGCTACCCCCTTTGAGGATACTCTCATATTCGGAAGATTCCGTGCAAAAGGCGGCTGCTGAAAAAATACAGATCTCTTCATCCTCGGGTGAAGAGATTTTTTAGTTGCAAAAAATTTTTGATTATGGTAATATACCTTTAGTATTTTTTAAGGAGAATCATTATGACCTATTTTTATAAGAAGGACGGGGAGATCTTTATTCCCGAAAAAATCAATCCTGAGCTTGCAAAGCTTGCTCTTGCAATTGTAAAGACCTGTAAGCTTTCATTTAAGCTTCAGATGAAGTCAACATCCCTCAATAATGCTCTTAAAGCCGGTAAGCGTGAGCAGATGCTCGACATTATCAAAAAGTGTCTTGAGAAAAACCGCAGAATATATAATCAGGATATGTCACTTACAGGTGTTAAGGTCGAAGAGGTTGAGGACAGCTTCTTTGATGACAAGAGCGACGATTTCTTAAAGCAGCAGCTTCAGGTTCTTATTGATTTCGCAACCATCAATACGGTTGTCGAATCAAAGATGATGCCTCTTATGTCAGGTGCCTGTGAAAAGACTCTCGGAGTACCTCTCAACAAGATAAAGTTCTTCTCAAATCAGGATGTAATTCTTGAAGAGCCCGAAGATGACAGCGAAGAAGAAACAGAAGAATAAAAAACAAGTCAGTTCCCGAAAAGGAGCTGACTTATTTTTTTTACAGTGTGATTTTTACAGTGTGATTATAGCTTCCTTGCCGTCTTCAAGGCTGATCTCGTACATTTCTCCGTTTATCTTGACTAAAACCTTTACATCGTAAGGTGCAAAGAGAGTTACCTCAGAAACACGGGATTCGCTGAATACAGCGGAAACGGTAATATCGCCTCTTGCCTTAAGACCTGTGAATGAGCCTGAAAGTCCCTCTTTTGCGGCAGGAAGAATACTGATATATCCCTCGTGTGACTGAATAAGAGATTCTGCAACACCTGCGGCACCGCCGAAGTTGCCGTCAATCTGGAACGGAGGATGAATATCAAAGAGGTTTGAAAGAGTGCTCTTTGTAAGAAGAAGTCTTAAGTGCTCATAGGTGTTTTTGCCGTCCTTAAGTCTTGCAAAAAGATTTATGAGCCATGCTCTCGACCAGCCTGTATGACCGCCGCCGAAGGAAAGTCTTCTGTGAAGAGTGTTCTTTATTGCTTCAAAAAGCTCGGGAGTATTTTCCGTTATCATATTGTCGGGATAAAGTCCGAAGGCGTGGGAGATATGTCTGTGGCCGGGCTCGGGCTCGTCATAGTCCTCAAGCCATTCCATAAGACATCCGTTTTTACCGACTTTAAGAGGAGGAAGCTTCTTGAGAGTTTCCTCTGCCTGTTTTTTATCCTCGGGATTAATTCCGAGAATGTTTTCCATATCAATGTAATTGCGAAGCGTTCCGCCGATGATCTCTATATCCATAGTGGGTGAGAATGCTATGGTCGCGGTTATATCGGTATTGCCCTCAATGGGATAATACTCGTTTTCGGGGGACATTGAGGGACCTGAAATAAGATAGCCGTTTTTATCCTCGAACATAAAGTCCATAAAGAACAATGCGCATTCGTGGATGTAATCATAAGCGGTTTCTCTTAAGAATTCCACATCACGGGTGAAGAGGAAATGCTCCCACATATGGAAGCTCAGCCACGCACCGCCCATGGGCCATACTCCCCAGATGCCGTCTGCGGGAGTTGTAAAGCCGTAGATGTCACTTAAGTGATGAAGCACCGTGCCGCGGCAGTGATAATTTTCCTTTGCAGTCTTTTTGCCCGATTGGAGCAGATATTCATTCATATATCTGAAAAGGGGCAGATGGCATTCCGAAATATTGGCAACCTCGGGAAGCCAGTAATTCATCTGAAGATTTATGTTTGTATGATAGTCTGAATTCCAGGGATTCTGAAGCTTTTCAACCCATACACCCTGCAGATTCGCGGGAAGAGTATCATATCTTGAGGATGAAATGAGAAGATATTTACCGAATGCGAAATAAAGGGCATAAAGACCGTCATCGGTTGCTTTTTCATCATTTTTAAGTCTTAAAAGTCTTTCATCGGTTGAAAGCTTTTCAATATCCTCGGGAGTGTCAAAGGAAATGTCGGAATTGTTGAAAAGCTCCGAAAAGCTTTCAGAATGGATCTCGAGCATTTCTTCAAAGGTATCGGCATCGTTTATGGCTTCAAGACAGAAGGTTTCAAAGCTGTTGCCGAAATTGAATTCCGTTGCTATTGAAATGAAAAGTGAGGTTTCAACGGAATCGGAAATGTTTATACAGCTGCCGTCATAGGAGATATCGGCTTCTGTTTCTATTTTTACCGCTACGGCAAAGCGGTGCTTTCCGCAGGCGGTTTTTGCTCTTATAAGAAGAAGGTCATTGAGAAAGGTAACGCTTTCTATATTCTCTCTTTCATAAGATATACTGAAATCAATGGGGCTTACGCTGTGAAGCTTTACACCCGTTATTTCCTGTGAATATGAGGAAAAGGCGGTTTCTGTTATTTTGTTGCCGTTTTTTACATAGGAGATTTCAGCAACACCCGTATTAAGAGTAAGCTTTCTTTTATAATCCGAAACAGGAGCTTTATCCTTGAAGTCAATACTAAGAATTCCCGCGTATTCAAAGGAACGGATGGTTTCAATGCCCTCGCCGAGGTTTTCCTCTGCCCAGGGATCGATCTCCGTTATTCTGCCGTCAAGATACATCTGTCTTAATGTATCTACTCTTTCCTTGAAATCCTTTATAGTTGTATCTCTTTCCTCTCCTGCCCATATGGTTTCTTCGGAAAGATATATTTTTTCCGTATCCGTTGCACCGAAAAGCATTGCACCGAAGGAGCCGCCGCCTATAGGCGTTGCGTGCTCCCAGTTCTCAGCAGGTGTTTTAAGACGAATTTCGTGGTTTTTCATTGTATTTACCCCATTGCCTGAATTTTATAAAGCTTAACGGAATGGCCGTTAAGATTCTGATTTATAATGTCGCTTGCTACAAAGGTCGTGTTTTCCCATATATCGTGAACGGTATATCTGTCCGATACGGGAAGATCAACGAAGCCAAGCTGTGTGAGCTCCTTTATGCTGAAGGAAACATCCTTTTTGCCGTTGCCCTTGTTAAGAAGACAGACTGCAACCTCCCTGTTTGTAAGGGGCTTGACCAAAACATCGGTAATGCCGTTTGTTTTTATTCTTCTGCACTGAACTCCCAATTTATCCTGATTTATTGCAATAGCCTTTTTGTTGGATATTACCTTAAGCACCTTGTTGTTTACATCAACGCAGCCGTCTTCCTTTATGAATTTTCTCAGGTCATTGCCGAGGATAAGGGGAGCTGCAAGCATACACCAGAGAGAGAAGTGTGCTTCATTTTCGCTGTCCGTAAGATTGCCGTTTCCTACCTCAAGCATATCGGGATCGTTCCAGTTGCCGGGCCCCGCATATTCATAAAGACGGACTGTTGCTTCATAGATACCGATAATGGAAAGCCATTCGGGGCGGATATCGGGAGTTGTTCTCCATAGATTTCCCGCTGTAGCGCCCCATTTCCAGGGCTTATTGATACCCCATTCGCAGATGGAGAAGCAAATGGGCTTTTCGGGTCTTCCTGTTTCTTCAGCCACCTTTTTTGTGGCTCTCATAAGCTCCTTGCCCATATTCTGATACTGCTTTGCGGCTGAATCCATTCGGGAGCCTATGGGATTATGGATATAGAAAGAATTCTTTCCTTTTTTCAGATGAACTGTTGTCTGCCCTCTGCCCTCTCGTGAGGGACCCTTTGTTCCGGGGAAGCGAAGGGCATAGGTCTTGTCACCGTTTACTATGATCTCACAGTATTTGTCTTTTCTTACGGTTTTTCTGATTCCGAGAGTAAGAGTATATTCTCCGTCCTCGGGGATATCAATATCATAGAACACGGCACTGCCCGATGCATTTGAAAGGCCGGTGATATATTTTCCCGACAGAGTAAGCTTTTCATCCTCTAAAATTACGGCATCGCCGCGAAGCTCTGCATCCTCTGCAAGGAGAGTGAGAAATTCTGATTCGCCCTTTCTTGAAATGAGTATCTTTTCAATTTCGGGAGCTATAGTGGGAATCGCCTCGTTATGGCAGAAATCATATTTGAAATATTCAACGCCCCATTCGGCAAAGGTTTCGGCATCAGTTCTCTCGTGGTAAAGGCTTGAGGGAAGGTCTTCACAGGTGAGAGTGCCGTTTGATGTGTATATGCCCATTTTAAGTCCGTAGGAATTGACAGCCTCAACAAGGGCCTTTATGCCGGAGGGGAAGGTTCCGAGATCGCCCTGCAGTCTTCCGTTTT
This sequence comes from Oscillospiraceae bacterium, assembly GCA_015066205.1. GTDB lineage: Bacteria > Bacillota > Clostridia > Oscillospirales > Acutalibacteraceae > RUG806. Next base: position 4,603 of record SVOV01000028.1, on the reverse strand, counting down.
CATCTCTTACGGAGGACATCCAGCAGTCATCGACATTTATATACTGATATCCCAATTCATCAAGATGGGCAGCTTTCATGGCAGCGGCCATTTCCTTTATAATGTTTTCATTGATGTTATTGCGGAAAAGATTCCAGCTTGCCCAGCCCATAGGGGGAGTGAGCGCAACGCCGTTATTGAATCGGTCTGCTCCGTTTACATTGATTTTTGTTGATGCCATCAATTTCTTCATAAGGCAAACGGGACAGAGATTGTTTTTTCTTATAAACTTTTTGAAAGACTCTGACATAATAAAGCCTCCTTTTATTCTTAAATATATATTACACACATAATAAATAAAAATCAACCGTTAATTGCTTTTTGCATATAATGAAAAAAAGAGGTGTTGAGTGTGAGAAATAAAAGGAGAAGTCATATTTTTGCCGTCCCGCTGATGTTCCTTCTTGTGATGATATTGATCGGCGCAGGCTTTGTTTTTGATATGAGAATGACGCCCATAGTAAACACACTCGCTTTATCAAGAGCGCAGAATCTTACCACGGTGATAATCAATGATACTGTAGCGGAGCTTATGGCTGATGAACGCTATGATTTTTCGGAGCTTATAAAAATTGATTATGATGAAAGCGGGAAAATATCTGCCCTGAAGGCGGACAGCGTTCAGATGAATAAGCTGAAATCAATAATAAGCGTTGCGATAACCAAGGCTATCGGAGAGATTGAGGAAAGCCGTATTTCAATAGCTGCGGGAACTCTCACGGGAAGCACATTCTTAACGGGGAGAGGTCCGAAAATCGACCTGAATGTCCATATATCCTGCTCGTGCTCCATTGAGGTCAGAAACTCATTTGAGTATTCGGGAATAAATCAGACTATGCATAAGGCAATGCTTGATATAACAACAAATGTATATGTCCTGTCTGTAGGGGAGTCCTTAAGCTCTCAGGTCTTTACAAGCATTCCCGTAGCTGAAACCGTAATAATCGGTCAGATTCCCGAAATATATGCGGGAAAAGATGACAGTCTCTGGCAGGATCTTATCAACTGATGCTTTACAAAAGTCCTCCGAAGTATTAAAATATACTTTCAGGAGAATTATTATGATACTTATTATTGCAGAAAAGCCGAGTCTTGCGCGTAACATCGTTGCGGGGATCGGACAGATGAAAAAGAATACGGGATATTTTGAGGGGCTCGGGTATATTGTTACCTGGGCTTTCGGGCATTTGTTTTCCCTTTGTGATATAGAGGAGTATACGGGAGAAACCTCTTCGGGGCGTTGGAGTATGGAGAATATTCCCTGCTTCCCCGAAAAGTTCCGCTTTAAGCTTAAAAACGGAGAGGATAAGAAGCCCGATGCGGGAATTATCCGTCAGTTTGAGCTTATAAAGGCACTTTGCAACCGTGAGGATGTGGAGGCTATCGTAAACGCGGGGGACGCCGACCGTGAGGGCGAGATAATAGTCCGCCTTTGTGTAATGAATGCCTTGAAAACGGAAAAGCCCTTTCTTCGACTGTGGCTTCCCGATCAGACGCCCGAAACCGTTGCAGAGGCTCTTAAAAATATGAAGGACGAAAGCGAATATGAGCTTCTTGCCAACGAAGGCTTTGCAAGAACCTATATTGACTGGCTGTACGGAGTGAATCTCACAAGATATGCCACTCTTCGTACAGGTGTGCTTCTTCGTGTGGGAAGAGTAATCGTACCTGTTGTAAAGGCAATTTATGACAGGGATATGGCAATAAGAAACTTTGTTCCCGATATCTACTACGCTCTTGTAAGCACTGCCGAAACCAACGGAGAAACGGTAGAGCTTATATCAAAGCATAAATTTCCCAAGGAAAAAGCGGCTTTGGCTCAGCGTGCCTGTGATAAGCTCAATGCTCAGGAGGCTGTTGTTACCGCCAAGAAAACGAAAAAGGACAAGCTTAATCCCGGAAAGCTTTATTCTCTTTCAAAGCTTCAGAACTATCTCGGCAAAAAATATAAAATGCCTATGGATACCTCTCTTCGCATAGTGCAGAAGCTCTATGAGGAGGGCTTTCTTACATATCCGAGAACCAATTCCGAATATCTTGCGACAGCCGAAAAGGACAAGATAAAGAAGATCATCGGTATAGTAAAGGAAAAGGGCTATCCCGTTGAATTCAAGGATAAAAAGACCATATTTGACGACAGTAAGATAGAATCCCATTCAGCTCTTACCCCTACATATAAATTCCCGCAGGCGGGTCAGCTTTCCGAAGAAGAAAAAACAGTATATTCGGCTGTTTTACGACGCTTTGTTGCAGTTTTCTGCAGTGAGGAATGTGTGGTTCAGAAAACCGAAATAACCGTCAGCGTCGGCGAATGTGAGGACCATAATCTTAAAGGCCTTATGATTCTCGAGCCCGGCTGGACAAAATATGACGAGGCGGGAAAAAACAATAAAATACTGCCGAACCTCAACAAGGGCGATAAGGTAAACATTGATTTTAAGCCTAAAGAAAAAGAAACAAGCCCTCCGAAGCATTACACCATAGAAACTCTCAATAATTATCTTAAGAATCCTTTCAGAGAGGATAAGGCTGCTGCGGCTGAAAATGAGGATGATTCCGAGGACTACCGGGCAATTTTTGAAGGCCTTGAGCTTGGCACCGAGGCTACAAGAACGGGAATTATCGATAATGCCGTTAAAAGTAAATATATTGAGCTTAAAAAGGATGTATATAAAATTCTTCCCGACGGTGAATACCTTATTGAACAGCTGTCCTATATGGGAATTTCTATGGATAAATATAAGACCTCGGAATTAGGTCAGGCTCTCAAAAAGGTCTTCAGGGGAGAAATTACCGTTGATGACAGCGTAAAACAGGCTGTGGATGAAATAAGAGGAGTTTTCAACGCTCCCGAAAACAGTCCCGAATCCGATAAATATTCAGGCTTTGCAGGGGATGAAACGGGAATATGCCCTCTTTGCGGACAAACTGTAATAAAGGGAAAATACGGTTACGGCTGCAGAGGCTATAAGGACGGCTGTAAATTCCGTATTCCGGGAGTTCTTTGTAAAAAGGTAATTACTCCGTCTCAGGCTAAAAAGCTTCTTTCTGACGGAAAAACAGAAAAAATAGACGGCTTTATCTCCAAAAGCGGAAAACCGTTCTCCGCATATCTTGAAATGAAGGATAATAAAGCAGTTTTTACCTTTGATGATTAAAAGTATATAAAAAAAGCCGTAAGCTGTTGTGCTTGCGGCTTCTTAAGTTAAAATGCATTTTTGATGTGATTTATATCTGCCGTATAAAGATCGTGAAGAATAACCTCAATAATATCAAATCGGATCTCAGCCTCGGTTATTTTTGCATTTTTAAGAAATGCGGCAGCGTTAGTTTTAAGATTCTCCTCTTTTCTGTAGTTGACAGCCTCTGCAGGAGAAAGAAGCTGACCGGGTGAACGGGTCTTGACTTCAACAAAGCAAACAGTTTTGTCTTTTAAAGCAATTATATCTGTTTCCCCGAGCTTTGTTGAATAGTTTGCGGCAAGTATCGAATACTTATGCTCTCTGAGATATCTTGCTGCCAGCTGTTCACCCCGAAGACCTACCTTAAGATGCTCGGGAAGGCCCATTATTTTTCACTTAAGTTTTTAAGAAATGAAAGCCTGTGAACCGGGGATATTCCGTGAGCCTTTATCATTTCATAATGAAGTGCGGTGGGGTAGCCCTTATGCTTTCTGAACTGGTATTCGGGATATTTTTCATCAAGCTCAAGAAGAAATCTGTCACGGCTGACCTTTGCAAGAATAGAGGCTGCGGCTATTGAAATTGATTTGGCATCGCCCTTTACAAGTGTCATTTCTTCAATGCCCGTGGCAGGCTTCCTGTTTCCGTCGATAAGTGCAATGTCGGGCTTTAAGGAAAGTCCGTCAACGGCTCTTTTCATAGCAAGAAATGTGGCGTTGAGAATATTGAGCTCGTCAATCTCCTTTTCGTCGGCACTTGCTATACAGTAGGCCAAAGCCTTTTCTGTTATAACATCAAAAAGGACATCTCTCTTTTTTTCGGAAAGCTTTTTTGAGTCGTTTATTCCGAGCTCCTCCATATTGTCGGGAAGAATAACCGCGGCGGCAAAAACAGGGCCTGCGAGAGGACCTCTTCCTGCTTCATCTACTCCGCAGACTACCTTGTAGCCTTGTTCTTTAAGCATATTTTCATATTCGTAGGTCATATCGGCACAAACAGCAAAATGCTGTTTTTCTCCTTTCAGAAAAAATCAGGGCTTTTCAAATGAGATCTTTCCCAGCTTTCCGCCTCGAAGCTCATCAAAAAGAGTTGTAGCGGCTCTTAAGGTGTTGACTTCACCTCTTGAAATAAGCATACCTCTTTTTCTTCCTATTTCTTCTAATATTTCATATCCGCTGAATTCCCCGAAATCCTTGATCTTATATCTTTCCTCAAGCTTTTCGGGATAAAGGTCGCGGAGTATTTCGAGAAGCTTTACCGCAAGCTCCTCTATGTCAAGAATGTCATCCTTGATTCCGCCCGTAAATGCGAGCTTATAGCCCACATCGGGATCCTCAAATTTCGGCCAGAGCACTCCGGGAGTGTCAAGAAGCTCAATCCTG
>SVOV01000027.1 GCA_015066205.1 Oscillospiraceae bacterium | reverse complement strand
AAGATTTGCTCCGAAGATAAAGTTATGGCTTGAGGGTTACCACAGCTCAGGCTGGGGCACAACTCTTGAAAGCATCACCGCCCCCACAAGCGATAACTTTATCTTCGGAGCAAATCTTCTTAATCTCCACGGACTTTATTATTCCACCGACGGCGGATTTTTTGAATGGGCTCCCCCTGATTTTCATTTCAGAATGCCCTATTGGGATGACGAAAAAAGCTGGCTTGACAAATATAAACGACTATCTCAGCTTCTTTCAACAGGAAAGCACCGTGCGGATGCCGCAATTTATTATCCCGTATCCTCATTCGATTACGGTGAGAACCAAAAAAGCTGTATAAATACCACATTTTCCTGTGCCGAATATCTTTTCTCAAAGGGTGTAGATTTCGATTTCATTGATCATCAGTCTATTGAAAATTCCGTCTGTGAAGACGGTCTTCTGAAAACTCCCGAGGAAAGCTTCCGTGTTCTGATTTTTGCGGGAGTTGATTGCATCAGGTTTTCAGCTCTGAAAAAAGCGGAGGAATTTCTAAAAAACGGCGGTAAGGTCATATTCTGTTCCATTACTCCCTTTGCTTCCGATAATGCAGGTCTTCAGGATAAGGAGCTCGGAGATACGATTTCTGCTATGCTTATGAATCCGAACTGCATACTTGCCGCAACGGACGAAATTGCCTTTGACTTTATCAATAAGAAAGTAAGAAGAAGCTTTTTTCCCGAATACGGCGGAAACACCGAAAAGACATATGTTCACACGAGAGTTCACGGGGACAGCTGTCTTTACTTTGTAAGATATGCCGACAAGGGCAGTATCTGCCGCTTTGAAAGCAGTAATAAATTTACTTATCTCCTTGATACGGAAAAAGGAGAATTATCTCTTCTTACAGGCATTAAGACCTATGACGGCTTTTCTTATGTAAGAATGCCTCTTGACGGAAATGATGATACCCTGCTTCTCTTTACGGACGAGCACATAGACTGTGACAAAGAGATAAACACACTCGATGACAAGGAAGAGATCATAAAGGAAACGGTTATTTTAGCTGATGACTGGGATTTTTCTCTTATACCGACTCTTGATAACACCTACGGTGATTATTATTTTCCCGCAGGCGGAATGATAGGTGCCGAGGCACGCTTCTTTGATGTTGCCGAATCACAGGATTTTCCCGAAAACTATGAATTTTTCTCTCTCCCGTATAACCGTTCAGAGGCTATTATCAAAATAGATGTGCCGAAGGAAAGACGGGCACTGAGTGAGTTTGTCTTCAGCTCGCCCGAGGTGCTTTCAGGGAAGGAATTTCTGTTCCGCGGTGAGGAATATAAGGTAAAGACAGAAGATCTTGACGACAGATATTATTATAATGCCTCTGAATATACCGAATCCCTTTATGAACAGGGCCATCACGGTCTTAAGGGTAAGTTATATGATGACAATATTTATTTTTCTTCGGACTGCGTGTTCTTCACTTATGTTTATGCTCCCGAGGACACCACGGCAATTCTTATTACGGGAAATATAAAGCCCGAATTCATTCTTCTTGACAGTATTCCTCTTGAAGAGGGCACTGTCAAGCTGAAAAAGGGAAAGCATCTTCTTTGCGTATCATATAAATATGACAGGGATGAAATGCCCGACTACAGAAACCGCGGAAATATCAAAAGAACCTCGGTGCATTTTGTAAAAGAAAATTACAGAAAAAATACCGAGCATCTTTGTGTTTCTTCTTTTTCAAATCCCGATTATTTCAGGTTTTCTTCCTCTCCCGAGGAAAAGAAGCTCTTCTGCTTCCGTTTCAATTCCGTTCCGGCATTTTCGGGCTTTACGGGAAGCTTTCACGGAAAGCTCATAAAGGCCTACAATAATAAGGAGCCTATGGATATCAGCTTTATAGGTCAGGGCCATTTCGGTTCCTCCGAATACCGTGCAACACCGAAAACCGTCATTCCGGAGGTTACAGAGGTTGTTTTCTTCATAGAGGCCGAAGAGGGTTATGAGAATACTGCTGTTATTCCCTGCCCCGTCAGCCTTTCATCAGGAAAGGGAAAGATGCATTGCACCGATCTTACTCTTACGGGTGCTCTTATAAATTTCTCGGGCAAGGCAGTTTATGAAAAAAAGATAAAGCTCGAAAAGCTTTATCCCGATGAGAGGTTCTATATTGATATTGAGAATGCCGCTACAACGATAAATATTGAAATAAACGGCAAGACAGCCTGTATTTTTACCCATAAGCCCTTTTATGCGGATATCACCGAATTTATAAAAAACGGTGAAAATGAAATTAAAATTACGGTTTCAAACACACTCTGCAATCACTATTCAACAATACCGTCAAAATACTCTAATTTCCCGAGGGATGCCTCTTGGGGGCTTATGAGCGGAGTAAAAATTATTATTACGGAAAAATCTCTTTAAGGAGCTGACGAAATGAAATTACCGAAGCCGATAAATAAAATCGTTACAAAAATTGCAAATTCCGTTTCCCAGACTTCAAGCAAGGATATTCTTGAGGGCTTTACAATGCAGGACGGGATCGATGAAAAATCAAGGCTCGCCGCGGCTGAAAGCGTAATTCTTCTGAAAAATGAGGGTATCCTCCCTCTCAAAGAGGATGAAACGGTCTCGCTATTCGGAAGAGTTCAGAACGATACATTTTATGTAGGCTACGGCTCGGGCGGTGATGTAAAGCCTCATTATAAGGTAAGCTTCACCGAGGGTCTTAAAAATGCCGATGTCAAGCTTAACACAGAGCTTTTGGGCATATACGACAAATGGAGAAAAAAGAATAAGCCTGATGACGGCTTCTGGGGCAACTGGCCTATGTGCTATGAAGAAATGCCTCTTGACAATAATACCGTAAGAAAAGCCGCAAAAAACAGCGATGTTGCTCTCGTTTTTATCGGCCGTGCGGCGGGTGAGGACAGAGAAAACACACTGACAGAGGGAAGCTTTTATCTCACAAGGGAAGAAAGAAATATACTCTCTCTCGTAAAGCTCAATTTCAGAAAATGGGCAGTCGTTCTCAATATCGGTAATATTATCGACTTTTCCTGGGCAGAAGAATTTGATGTTCCTGCCATTCTCATTTCCTGGCAGGGAGGTATGGAGGCAGGTAACGGTCTTGCCGATATTCTTGCGGGAAAAGTATCCCCCTCGGGGGCACTTACCGACACCATAGCTCTTTCCTATGAGGATTATCCCTCCTCCGATAATTTCGGCGGTAAGGATAAGAATGTCTATACCGAGGATATTTTTGTAGGCTACAGATATTTTGAAAGCTTCTGCAAGGACAAGGTTCTTTATCCCTTCGGCTACGGACTTTCCTACACTGATTTTTCAATTACGGGAACGGATTTTTCAGTAGGCACAGATTCTGTCAATATCAGTGTCACCGTAAAAAACACGGGCAGTGTCTCGGGTAAAAAGGCGGTCGGCATATATATCAGTGCAATAAATACGGAAATTGCAGTGCCTGCAAAGGAGCTTAAGGCCTTCGGAAAAACAAAGAAGCTTTCTCCCGGAGAGGAGCAAACACTTAATTTCTCGCTTTCCTTCTACGATATCTCTTCTTATGACGATTCGGGAATTACAGGCAACAAGAGTGCTTATGTACTCAGTAAGGGCGAATACACCTTCCTTGCGGGAACCGATATCAGAAATACCGTTAAAGTCGGAACTATGATAAGAGAAAAAACGGAAGTAACCGAAAAGCTTTCCGAGGTTTCAGCCCCTGAAAAGGAAAATGCATTTATGCGTCTTCGTCCCGTAAAAAATGACGGAAGATATGTAAAGACCTATGAGCCCGCACCCGTAAGAAGCGTATCTCTTAAGGATATTATAGAAAAAAATATTCCGGGAACCGTCAATATGAATGTTGGCCTGCACTATGACCTTTCAGATGTAAAAGAGGAAAGAATCACAATGGATAATTTCATATCCACTCTTTCCTATGAGGAGCTTGAAGCAATTTCAAGAGGCGACTATGTAATGAATTCCCCTCTCGGAACAAAGGGCAATGCGGGTGTATTCGGCGGGGTTCTTCCCTCACTTCGTGAAAAAGGTATTCCTCCGATCACAACAACTGACGGCCCCTCGGGAATCCGACTTGCCGCTCCGAGCGCTCTTCTTCCCAACGGAACTGCACTTGCAAGCACATGGAACACTGAGCTTGTAACAGAGCTTTATGCTCTTCTCGGAAAAGAAATGAGAGAAAGAGGCTCAGATGTTCTTCTTGCACCCGGTATGAATATTCACAGAAATCCCCTTTGCGGAAGAAACTTTGAATATTTCTCCGAGGATCCCGTTATCGCAGGACATATGGCGGCGGCTGTAACAGAAGGACTTCAGTCCTCGGGAGTCAGTGCCTGTCCGAAGCATTTTGCCTGTAACAATCAGGAGGTAAGACGGACAAGGAACAATTCCGTTCTGTCTGAAAGAGCTCTCAGGGAAATATATCTCAAGGGCTTTGAAATATGCGTCAAAACTGCAAAGCCTCTCAATATAATGACATCCTACAATAAGATAAACGGTGTATGGGGGCATTATAATTATGACCTTGTAACACAGATTCTCAGAAACGAATGGGGCTATGAAGGCTCTGTTATGACAGACTGGTGGATGCAGGCCTCCTCATCTCCAGAATTCCCTGTTATGAAAAATCAAGGCTACAGAGTGAGAGCCGGTGTCAATGTGCTTATGCCGGGCGGCGGAAGAACAGGCAAAAGAGAACCCGACGGAACTCTTCTCGAAACACTTGGTAAGAACGGCGGAATTACAACGGGCGAAATGCAGAAAAATGCAAAAGAAATACTTAATATGATAATATCTCTTCAGAAAATGAGATAAGAAAAAATCTTACGATTTATCAACCCCCTACCCTGGGTCTTGGGGGCTGTAGGTGTTTCTTGTTTAATAAGCTTGCGTCATTCAATACGCCGCAGGCGAATTATAAGCTAAATTGCTCACAACGCGAGCAATTTCCTATATAATAAAAAAACACAGTCCTTTTCCTTTTTTCGGGAAGAGGACTGATATTTTTGCCTTTTATTTTTTCTGAATATGAAAGCCTGTAGTAACAGCATCTGCAACCTTTACACCCAATTCGTCATAGATCTTTATACTGTAATAACAGGTTGTTTTACCGTCCTTTTCGCATTTTGCTTCTGCGAAAAGAGTTTTTCCTTTCGGCTGTGAAAGATAGGTTATATTGGAGCTGAGAGAAACTGTCGGCGTGTCTTCGTGGTTTGTTGCCACGGCAAAGCAGAAATCGGCGAGTGTATACGGCACACCGCCCATAAGAGCACCGAGAGCATTTCTATGGTCATCGGTAATCTCCAAAGCACATTTCGCGTATTTTTCTCCGACTTCTTCAATATACATCCCGTTTTTTGTTGCAAAACGGTCCTTTTCAAAAAATTCTTTTATTTCTTTTATATCATTCATATCCGTATCCTTAAAACAGCCCCGCATCCTTTGATACGGGACTGAAAATCTTATCAGAGCTTCATTGCAACATCCCATGCCTGCCAGATAACGGTACGGAGATTTCCTACCTTGGAGGCATCGCCGATAACATGAACATGCTTTGCCTTGGGGGCAACGGGAGCGGGCTTGTAGCCTACGGAAAGAATTACATTATCACAGGGAATATCTGTCTTCTTGCCGTCCTTATCCATTACGGTTACGCCGTCCTCACGGATCTCTGTGGTCTTTGTTTCAAGATATACGGGAACCTTGTTTGTCTTGAAGCAGTCACGGAGATAGCTTGTGTTAGCAAGAGCGACACCGGGAGTTGTGATAAGGTCATCCTGCATTTCAACAATAACGGGCTTCTTACCCTGTAAGAAGAGGTCATATGCGATTTCACAGCCTGTAAGACCGCCGCCGACGATAACAACATTGTCACCGACTGTCTTTTCGCCGAGAAGATATTCAACAGCTTCAATAGCCTTATCTGCACCGGGAACGGGAATCTTGTTTGCAACCGAGCCTGTTGCAACGATAACCTCGTCAACACCGAGAGCTTCAACATTCTTGACCTCTGTATTAAACTTTACCTCGATGGGATACTTTGCGATCTCTCTTCTGTACCATGCAATAAGGTCACGGTCCTTTTCCTTGAAAGAGGGAGCAGCTGCGGCAATAAATACACCGCCGAGCTTATCTGTCTTTTCATAGATAGTAACCTTGTGTCCGCGCTGTGCGAGAACGAGAGCAGCCTCCATACCGCCGATACCGCCGCCGATAACTGCGATATTCTTCTTTTTCTTTGCCTTTTCTATCTTATATTTCTTGGACTGCATTGTCTTGGGGTTAAGAGCACAGCGTGCAAGACCCATTGTATCTAAAAGATCCTGAGTATTTGCGTGACCCTTTGATGAAGAGAAATTGAAGCAACCTGCGTGACAGCAGATACAGGGCTTGATATCCTCAAGTCTGTCATCGATAAGCTTTGTTATCCATTCGGGGTCAACAAGGAACTGACGGGCAACACCGACACCGTCGATCTTTCCTTCGCTGATAGCCTCGGCTGCAACTGCGGCATCCATACGGCCTGCGCATACAACGGGAATATCAACGAATTTCTTTATGTGAGCGACATCCTCAAGGTTGCAGTTTTCAGGCATATACATCGGGGGATGTGCCCAGTACCAGGAGTCATATGTACCGTTATCGGCATTGAGCATATCGTAGCCCATATCCTGAAGATACTTTGCAGCCTTTTCGGATTCTTCCATATTTCTTCCGACTTCAACATAGTCTTCACCGGGCATTGCACCCTCGCAGAAGCCCTTCATCTTTGATTCAACGGAGTAACGGAGAGAAACAGGATAGTCATTTCCGCATTCCTTTTTGATAGCCTTTACGACCTCAGCTGCAAAACGGTATCTGTTTTCAAAGCTTCCGCCGTATTCGTCTGTTCTCTTATTGAAGAATTCAATTGCAAACTGGTCAAGAAGATAGCCCTCGTGAACAGCGTGAACCTCAACACCGTCAACACCCGCATCACGGCAGAGCTTTGCTGTCTTTGCAAAGGCTTCAATGATTTCGTGTATCTGTTCTTTTGTCATTTCGGGACAGATGATATCGTGAGCCCAACGGGAAGGCTGAGCACTGGGAGAAGCAAGCTCATGCGATGTATCAAGAATGGGCTTGATGAGAGCGCGGGTAACCTTATTCTTATGAAGAGGAGCAACAAGCTCGGTGATAGCCCAGCTTCTGCCCATACCGGCTGTAAGCTGAACAAAGAGCTTTGCACCTGTCTTGTGGATCTCGTCCATAAATTCCTTGAGCTCTTCAAACATCTTGGGATTCTGCCAAAGCCATTTGCCCCAGAAGGTATCGCGAAGAGGAGCAATACCGGGAATAATAAGGCCTACATTGTTGTTTGCTCTTTCAATAAAAAGCTTTGCAGCCTCCTTGTCAAAATGGCAGCCGCCGAGCTCAAACCAACCGAAAAGAGATGTACCGCCCATAGGACACATAACGATTCTGTTTTTGATCTCAACATTACCTATTTTCCAAGGGGTAAACAGGGATTCGTATTTTTTATCCATAAATAGCCTTCCTTTCTTCAGAAAACACATATTTTCCATCATAATTTAGTATATAAAAAAGGTAGTTATATGTCAAGAAAATTTAAAAAGTTTGACAATAAATTATCAATATTTCATCAAAAAAAACGAGCCGCAAAAACCAAGAAGTTTTTACAGCTCATTTCATAAAAGCATAATGATTATTCAGCGGGCTTATACTGATATACTCTTACATAGTCAACAATAAATTCGCCTCTGTAATCCTTTCCGTTATCGTCCATATCTCCGATTCCGTAAGTGGTGAAGGCATCTCCGTCAGCACCTGAAAATTCAGTGGATAAGATAATATAGTGATCAACAAGCGAGGGAATTGCTCTGTCTTTTGTTACAACAGCGGTTTTTTCGCCGTTAACATAATAAATATATTCGTTCTCATTCCATTCAAAGCCATATGTATTATATGAATGATAGGGATCAACGGGGTCTATCTGATAGGTCACGGAAATTGACTGATGACCGTCTCCGTAACCGCCCCAATGGATAGCACCGAAAACTCTGTCGGGATCATCATAATTATAATAGGGACCTTCAAAAATATCAAGCTCACCGCCGTAAGAGCCGTCAGCTCCGTCAGGAGGATATACCGTACTGTTAAGCCAGAAGGCTGACCATTGGCCCACACCTGCAGGAAGAATACATCTTGTTTCAAAATAACCGAAGGTCTGATCAAATTTACCTCTTGAATTAACGGCAGTAGTGTACCAGCCTGCGGGATCACCCTCCTTATAGCCGTTTTCAAAATACTTGGAGAAAATAACGAGATTTCCGTCACGAAGCTCAAGCATATTTCCGTTCCAGTATCCGCCGCGGCGAACAGATGTGTTCCCTGTTGTGTTCCATTTTGTTGCATCAAGCTCACTGCCGTCAAATTCATCAGCCCAGACGAGCTCAAATTTTGACATATCAACGGTTTCTTTCTCAATACCTGGAACCGTAATTCCGAAAAGCGAGGCAAAAAATGCAACTATTGACATTATAAAAGAAATAAAGCTCTGAAGAATATCCATAATTTTTCACTCCATATATTTTTTCAAAAAAGAATTATATCATATCTTCTTACATTTTACAATAAGTGAACTGATTTTTTCTGCAAAGCAAAATAAAATTATCCTTATAAACATAACAAAAAAGGCTTGACAAGGAAATATTATTGTGATAATATATCAAGTGCTAATTGGAGAGATACCGAAGCGGTCATAACGGAACGGTCTTGAAAACCGTCGTACTCTTACGGGTACCGTGGGTTCGAATCCCACTCTCTCCGCCATTTTTTTAATTGAATAGGTTTAAGCCGATTATCAATTTCTGGAGTAGTACTCAAGTTGGTGACGAGGCGCCCCTGCTAAGGGCGTAGGTCGGCTAATCCCCGGCGCGAGAGTTCGAGTCTCTCCTGCTCCGCCAAAAATAAAAGCACTTCTTCGGAAGTGCTTTTATTTTTGGCAACGAAGCGTGCCTTACGGCACATGAAAAATGAAGCAGCCTTCGGCTATGAAGCACACCTTCGGTGTACGGAAATGTTACACACGCTTTGCTTCATATTGAACATCAGTTCAATGCTTCGTGTTTGCGAAGCAAACGCTTCATGCGAGCCGAAGGCGAGTGCTTCATTGACAAACCTTAAAATACAGGTATAATTAACTTGAAAGATGGTGAGGTTATGTCTAATGATAAGCTTGCAGAACAGTCAATGGATTTTGCGGTACAGACAATAAACCTTGTTAAACAATTAAAAGAGAGACGCGAATCTATAATTTCTAATCAGATAGGCAGAAGCGGAACTTCAATCGGTGCAAATATCCGTGAAGCTAAGTATGCACACGGTACTGCTGATTTTGTATCAAAAATGCAGATCGATAAGAGCAATGCTGGTTTCATCTATTAATACAGCCAAAGCAAATCAGAAATAAATCTATTATAAATCGTGTGTTTATCGGCATAGTAAAATTGCCTAAAAACTTGATTATACATAAAATCAGCCTCCGGAGAATCACTTCTCAAGAGGCTTTTTTTCATTTAAATGAAAATGTAATCGTTGGATTTTTGCAGTAATCGTTGGTTTTAATGGTAATCGTGCAACTTTTGACATAGCGATTCTACAGCCAACAATAGAACCGTCCCCTGATTTTTAACAATTATTTATTTTCTTTCATCTTCAAAGAGGTTCTATATTGTTCTGCTTCTGGGATTTCGATAAACTCAACAGATTTATCAAAATTCTTCATAACAACTGCTTTGATTTCGTCAAGCGTTACATTAAAGAACTCTCTACGCTGATTAACCATATTAAGTTTTTTGTTTTCAAACGCCCTGTGAAGTGCTGTTTCCAATGCAGGAGCATTGTCCGAAAATATCATTGCGTGAATATCAAAACTAAATGGAACAGATATACATCTTCCCAAAAAGTTTATAATATTCAAGTTCTGCAGAATTGGAGATATACAGTGTTTTGCATTGATTGAGTGCCTTGACAGGCAAATGTGTTTCATCGGGCACCCGATTGTAATTTCAGATTATGTGTGATATAATCATACCATAAAAAAGTTGGAGAGATTATATGAATACTCAACATTATTTCAAAAATAATTTTATGGAAATGAATCCAATGCATGACTGTTTTATTGCAGAAATTTTACTGCAAGACAAAAGTTTAATTGTTATATACGATAATTTAGCTCAAGATGTTTTGGGGACACCTTCTTGTAAAAGTAGAAAATTAACGATAAAATATAGATTTGAAAGTTTTTGTTATGCAACATTTTATAATGATAATAAGATTAAATCTTTTGATTTAATGGAAGAATGGGACAGATTTAACAAACTCAAAAATAAACTGGTATTTATATCATATAAATATTCTGTAGATAGTTTTAAGGATGTAACTCTAAATTACTGCATAAATGGAAGAAGCAAATATTACAATATGGATATTTATATGGATGTTGAAGAAATTACATATTTATGGGAATAATTTCAATAATTAAGTATACTATATCAAATATGTTGATAAATTGAGCCGTAAACACAAAACTCCTCTGATACCGTATGGTATCGGAGGAGTTTTTTTGATAAGGGAATTCTCTGTTTCTTCTTATTTTTCTGCAAATCTTCCTTTTTTTCAACTGCCGGTAGCTGTAAAAATCCGTTTGTTATCTTTTCTTTTAATTTAATTTCCGTTATTATTAAACTGTAAAAAACAGAAAGGATGGGTTCTATGAAAAATACAGCATCTCTCGGAAGCTCGATAGCTTATTACAGAAGGCTTAATGTTTTGACACAGGAGGAGCTTGCCGGAAAGCTCGGAGTTTCGGCACAGGCGGTGTCAAAATGGGAACAACAGCTCTCCTCCCCCGATATCTCACTTTTACCCGCACTTTCGGAAGCATTCAACATTTCTATAGATGAATTATTCGGCAAAACCGTCACAACCGAGCCTGTTTTTGACTTGGTTGACAGTGTTCCGTGGGAGGATGACGGAAATATAAGATTTGCGGTCTTTCACGGCAAAAAACTGATGCGAAGCTCCGAAGCAAAGCTCAAAGACGGCACAAACTCCATAAGCGTTCACTTTGACTGCGGAAAGAATTACAAAATCAACGGCATCTGCAAGCTGAAAAAAGAATAATAATTGATAAACCGTCTTACTTCTGTTATACTTGATTTATAAATAACAGCAGTAAGGCGGTTTTTATGAACAGAATTGATCTTAACGGAAAATGGACAGGGGCGGTTTTGCCTTCAGATGATGAAAAGGGCTTCAGCTTTGCGGGAACTGTTCCCGGCTGTATTCACACCGACCTTATAAAAAACGGTATTCTTGACGATATATATTACCGTGATAATTCCGAAAAATGCCAATGGGTAGAAAACAGGGATTTTTCTTATACACGGAAATTCTGTATAGATACCCTGCCCTCCCGTGCGGCGCTTGTTTTCGAGGGGCTTGATACATATACGGAAATTTTTCTTAACGGAAAGAGCATAGGCAAAACCGATAATATGTTTATAAGACATACCTTTGATGTAAGAGAATATCTTACAGTCGGGGAAAATGAAATATCCGTTTATTTCCGCTCTCCCGTAAAAGAGGTAGAGGGGCTCCCGCTTTACAACGGTGCTTTTACAAGGGAAAGAATGAGAACAAGAAGAATTCAGTGCACCTACGGCTGGGACTGGGTCGAAAGATTCGTAACCTCGGGAATATGGCGCGATGTTTATCTTGACACTGAAGACGGATTCAGAGTAAAAAATGCATACATCTGTACGGAAGCTCTCATAGGCACTACGGCACAGATTGCCGTTGAAGCTGAGTTTGAAGGCTACGAAAACGGCGGCACAGCCGATGTAAGAATACTTTCACCTGACGGAGATACGGTTTATCACAGGCAGTTTTTCAGAAAAGAAAGCTATCTCAAAGAATATATTGATATACCCGATGCAAGGCTCTGGTATCCCGCAGGCTACGGAGAGCAGCCCTTATATAAGCTCATAATTTCAGAAAAAGAATTCACTTTTGGAATAAGGCAAGCTGTAGTTCTTCAGAAGCCCGATGAAAAAGACAGTGAATACTACAAAAAATGCCTTGAGATAAAGGATTCCGTCAGCGGAAGAGAGTATGACAGGAATGAGGAATTCTCGGGCTTCTGCCTTATTATAAACGGCATTCCCGTTATGTGTAAGGGCGCAAACTGGGTTCCGTCTGAACCTTTCCCGTCAGAGGAAAGCGATGAAAAAATAACGGAGCTTCTCACTCTTGCTAAGGAAGCGGGACTCAATATGCTTCGCATATGGGGCGGCGGTATTTTCGAGAAGCAGCATTTCTACAATGAATGCGACAGGCTGGGGATTCTTCTCACTCAGGATTTTCTGATGGCTTGCGGAGAATATCCAGAAGAGCTTGACAGCTTTATTTTGCAGATAAAAAAAGAGGCTGAATTTGCCGCTTATGAATTGAGGAATCATCCCTCTCTCGTATGGTGGTCCGGGGATAATGAAAATGCGGTAAACGGCTTCGATACTGCTGAAAGCTATCACGGCAGAACCGCTGTTCATAAGGGAATTCTCCCTGTTCTGAACCGCCTTGACCCGAAGCGCCGTTTCTTCCTTTCAAGTCCTGCGGGAGGAAATACATACGCCTCAAAAACCGTGGGAACTACACACAATACCCAATATCTCGGATGCTCCATCTTCCCCTACATTATGAATGAGGATATGACTGACTATAAAGAGCATTTTTCACAGTATCTTGCCCGTTTTATTGCGGAAGAACCCACAACGGGAGCAATTTGTCTGCCGTCACTAAAAAAATTTATGACTGAGGAGGATATTTTCTTCGGTGATAAGATGTGGAATTTCCATACAAAGAGCAATCCGGGACTTCCGTTCTCTCTGTTTGATGTACTTACCTCTTTTACAAGCAAGGTCCTCGGCAGCTTTTCTGACGGATATGACCGCTTTTTCAAGATGAAATATAATCAGTTTGAGTGGATAAGAGTATCGATGGAAAATATCCGCCGTAACCGTGGCTTTATAAACGGTATCGTTTACTGGATGTGGAACGATTGCTGGCCCGCTTCAAGCGGATGGTCCTTTATTGACTACTATGCGCTTCCCAAAGCGTCCTTCTACAGCTTTAAAAGATGCGCAGGTGAGCTTCTGTGTTCCATAGATAAAAAAGATACTTATGTTATTTATCTTTGCAATGACGGTCTCGAAAAAAAGACGGTTGAGCTTAAGCTGTCCTGTCTTAAAAACGGAGAGATAACATCAATATCAGAGCATATTGCTGAAATTGCGGCTCACACATCAAGCGCAGTTTTAACCCTTCCCCTGTCCGCACTCCCCGAGGATGCCGTTCTCTTCTGCGATATAAACAGCGGGGATTTATCTGACCGTGCATTTTATAAAAACGGAAGCCTTCCGATAAAGCCCGCTGACGGTATAAAAATTGAAAATATTACAGAAAATACCGTCACGGTTTCTGCAACTGAATATATTCACGCCGCAGAGCTTGAGGGTGAATATATATTCAGTGACAATTTCTTCTCTCTTTATCCCGGAGAAAAGAAAACAGTCACATCAAGACGCGCTATGAACTGCACCTCCGATGAAATAATCCTGCACGCATATACACTTGAGCTATAAAAGCTGCAAAAAATACAGACAAACAAAATAATCGGGGTTACTTTCGGTATGTGTAAGTGATATTGCAAATTAAAATTTGCAGTGATATTTTTGATAAATCAAAAGTGATATTGAAGCCTTACGGCTTCAGTGTTATTATTACGAGCATAGCGAGTAACAAGGTTCTGCAAAGCAGGTTCTTATATTCGCCGAAAACTGCCGAAGGCAATATCACTTGTCGCAAGACAAATATCACTGCGAAGCAATAAAACTCGCCGAAAGGCGAATAAAACTGCGGAGTGTCCTTACGAACACTCCGCTAATGCGGTCTGTATTTTTATTTATCTTCCTGCCTTAAGCTTTGCGAAAGCTTTTACGAATTTTCTCTTCACAAAGGATATTACCACGCTTTCAAAAAATACGGGAAAAGCCATACCCCATTTTACGGGAATGAGCATAATTTTCATATAAAGAGAGCGGGGCTTTGCAAGATAAAGACTCTTTTTTACATTGGGATTGGAAAGCATTTTTCCGATTTTCTCAAGCTTTTCTCTGAAGGAAAGCTTACAATCGGGATTTACGATATTTTCCGTACAGCCGATAAATCTTTCGATATATCTTCGTGCAATAAATTCGCGGCTGTTTTCGTCATCGATGCCCCAGTCTTTGTAGAGCTCAAGCAGCCATCCGTGCTCCTCTTCTCTTTTGCTGTACATTTCGGGGCGGTATTTTGCAGTTTCGCTTCCTGAACGGGCTCTTATAAAATGATAGTATTTATTTGAAGAAACAACTACTCTTTCAATATTTCTTATAACACTGAGATTAAAAGGAAAATCATCCCAGAAGGTATCGGGAAAGAAAAGGCTGTTTTCAAGAATATATGAAGAAAGGTAAAGCTTATTCCAGGGGGTATAAAGAAGATTGTTATCAAAAAGACGGTATGCATTCTCCCTGAATGCCTGCTTCGTTTCAAAAACCTCATCGGGCTGAAGCTGCTGCTGAGAAACATATTCTGTTTCGGAATAATATGTATCAATATAATAGCCTGTTACAATAAGCTGTGCACTGTGTTTTTCTGCAAGATCATACATATCCTGAAGCATCGTGCTTTCAGCATGGTCATCCGAATCCATAAAATACATATACTTTCCCCTTGCCAGAGGAATTGCAGTATTCCTTGCAGACGGTGCCCCGCCGTTTTCCTTGTGGATAACCTTGATTCTCGGGTCTTTTTCGGCATATTCATCGCAGATATCACCGCTCTTATCATCAGAGCCGTCATCCACGGCAAAAAGCTCCCACTCGGTGAGAGTCTGTGCCCTAAGACTGTCAATGGCAGCTCTTATGTATTTTTCAACGCCGTATACGGGCATTATAATTGAAATCTTGATTTCTTCCATTTTTCCTCTTTATCTTCCGCAGGAGCTTATCCGAACACCTCATCGGCAGTTTTCAGTGCCGATTCGATTACCTTATCCATATCATAATATTTATATTCGGCAAGTCTTCCGCCGAATATTACATTTTCTTCTTTTTTAGCAAGCTCCTTATATTTTTCAAAGAGCTCCTGATTTTTCTCATCGTTTACGGGGTAATAACCCTCTGCATCCTCTTTACATTCAACAGAGAATTCTTTTGTTATAACTGTTTTTTTCTGATTTCCCGATTCAAAATGCTTATGCTCGATAATTCTTGTAAAAGGAGTTTCCCTGTCCGTATAATTCATAACGGCAACTCCCTGATAATTTTCGGTATCAAGAATCTCTGTTTCAAAGCGAAGTCCTCTGTATTCAAGTCTGCCGAAGCGGTAATCATAGAAGGAATCAAGCCGTCCCGTATATAAGACCGTATCTGCAAGGCTGTTGAAGCTTTCTCTGTCACTGTTATAATCCGTACCGAGAATAACATCAGTCCCCTCAAGAAGCCTGTCGATAAGCACATTATATCCGCCGACGGGAATACCCTGATAGCAGTCATTGAAATAGTTATTGTCGTAAGTATATCTTACAGGAAGTCTTCTGAAAATAAAGGCGGGGAGCTCACTGCAGCTTCTGCCCCACTGCTTTTCCGTATAGCCCTTTACAAGCTTTCTGTAGACATCCTCACCCACAAGCTTTATTGCCTGCTCCTCCAGATTTTTCGGTTCACCCTTAATTTTTGCGCTCTGCTCACTTATTATTGCCCTTGCTTCATCAGGAGTGCTGATACCCCAGAGCTTTGAAAAGGTATACATATTATAGGGAAGATTATATATTTCGCCTTTATAATTTGCCAAGGGTGAATTTATAAAATTATTGAATTCACAAAGCTCATTCACATAGCTCCAGACACGGGAACTGCTCGTGTGAAAAATATGAGCCCCGTATTTATGCACGGTTATACCCTCAATACTTTCACAGCGGACATTTCCGCCCGTATGGCTTCTTTTTTCTATAACAAGGCATTTTTTTCCGTGCTTTTTTGCTTCAAAAGCAAAAACCGCACCGAAAAGACCGCTGCCTACAATAAGAAAATCGTATTGCTTCATTCTTTTATATCCCCATAAAAAGATACCGTAAAAAAATGTATCGATTTATAAATATCCCATTATCATAATTTTGACACAATAAGGCATATTAACACTAACATTTTATATCATAATAAGCATAAAGTCAACAAAAGCATCAAAATATATACATTTAATTATTTCTTTTGTAACCCTTATTGACAGCAGATATCAAAAACCGACACCCTCCTGTTTTTCGCTGTCATTCTCATAAAAAAATAATTGCGGTACCGGACACGGCACCGCAGAAGAAATTACTTAACATAAAAGGTATATAAAGCAGATGTATCGGTTTTTGTATTGTCAACATAATATGATCTTCCGATCTTAAGAAGAGTAACATCAATTTCAGCAAGAACCGTATCAGACTCTGAAACTTTGACGGTAACCGTAAGGACATCGTCTATATCATCAGCATTAACCCCGTAGGATAAAAGCTTTTCGGTATCGGCTGTCTTTTTATAATCCTCGGTATCCTCCTCACGGATATTTTCTGCAGCTATAATAAATCTGTAGTCTTCACCGTAAAGCTCTTCATAAATACCCTTACATTCGTCGCTGAGCTTTACGCCCGTATTTTCATCAAATACCTCGTCAGTACCTGTAAGAAGCTCGGAAAAGCGGGCAACATTGGCCTCAAATGTGCTGAAAAACACCTCATCGTTAAAGAAGCTGTCGCCGAAAAGCTCTTCACGGACAGCAATAAGCCTTTCAATATAACCCGAGAAAATACTGTCGTAATCATCCCAGCCGTATTTATTTATAAGCTCCTCATATACGGGGTACATTTTTTCAATGAGCTCACCCGAAAGACTGCCGTCATCGCCGAGAGTTTTTTCGCCCTTGACAGAATCGTCGGAATAATTCTTTCCGTCTCTTGTCACTACGGGCTCAATATAATTTTTACGGATAAAATCTCCGTATTTATCATTTTTACTGAGAACTGTATTCTTATAAGCGTTATATCCGTCACCGCCCGAAACAATGGTTGCAACAAAGCCCTCTGCCACCTTTTCGGGATGGAATGCCGTATATTTTGCATTAAATGTCAGCATACATATTACCAAGAGCGACGCCGCTACTGCAATAAATGAGATAACAGCATATATTTTTATGTTGAAGCCTTTTTCTTTATTTGCCATTTTTCTTACCTCCCTTAATTCTCCGCACCGGCATTTTCACGGCGGGCAATGAGCTCTCTTGTGATCTTTTCCTTTTTCTCTCCTACCATATCATAGAAGAATACGGGCACAGCCTGAAGAACAACGAAAGCTGCGGGGATAATTGTATATATCATAAGAAGCTTATTGAGAGTGCCGTCTGTCTGGGCGGCATAAGCAACATTGGCATCAGCTGAAACAAGATATCCCGACCATGTATAAAGAAGCCATGGACCGAGTGCCTTTGTAAAAGCGGAGGCGACCTTTGAAAAAAGCCCGTAGCCCGCATATGCCAGACCCTCCTGGCGCTTACCTGTCTTATATTCGATCTCGTCAACACAGTCAGCTATCATAATATTGGGAGTAACATTAGTGTTTCCGTGCTGAAGTCCGCAGAAGAAATTGAGAATAAGGAAAGGAATAATAAGTCCGTCATTAAATCCGATTCCGCGAGAAACGAGGAAAAGGATCGCAAGTGAGGAAGCTCCGTAAAGACTAAAAAGAATAAAGGTCTGCTTTGTTGAGAATTTTTTAAGAACAATATTCACAAGAAGAGTTCCGACGGCAGTTCCGATTCCCATGGGAAGAAGAAGACCGAGCTTCAGATCCTTCGAGCCGAGGAGATAGATAGCGATATAAAGAGAAACCGTTCCGTAAACACCTCTTCCGAAGCCGCAGAGCTTTGTAAGAGAAACCATAAGAAGATTCTTGTTTGTAAAAACTACCTTTACGGCATCCTTAAGGCTTACCTTTTCCTGAGTAAAGGGAACTCTTTCCTTGTTATTTACAAAAAAGATCATTGTAAAGAGAATAATTCCGAGAGCGCAGATGCCCGTTGAAATAACAAGGTCAAGTCCCTGTCCCTCGGCGTTTTTGAACTGTTGCTCACCCATAAGAGCTTTCATAATAAGACCGACAACAAGAATTACAACCATTCCGCCGGACTGACCTACACTGCGGAGAAATGATGCAATGGAAATTGCGCTTGAACGCTCCGAGGGCTCGGGAGAGCATAATGCACCGAAGCAGTTTGCGGGACTTTCAACGGCACAGCAGGCCATAGTATAGGCGGAATATATAACAAACATCCATATAATTGCAAAAGTCTGATTATTCGTATCGGGAGATACAAAAACAAACATAGAAATAAGAGCAAGCGGAATAACACCGAAGCCGACCCAGGGCTTTACCTTGCCGAATTTAGTTCTTGTATTGTCAACAAGATATCCTATTACAAGCTCACACACAGCCCCGACGATACCTGCGACAAAGAAGACCATTGATATCATATTTGACATCATATCGGGATCAAAGCCCTTCCCCTTGAATGCAAAGTCGGCAAAAAATGTTGCCGTATAATCGGGCATCCAGCCTGTAAGCAGAGCGATACCGAAAAGACCGATACCGAATGTAATGATTTCAGATTTTTTCATATATCTGTTTTTATCGGACATACAAAGCGACCTCCTTAAATATATCTTTATATTTATACCATTTAAGAAAAAAACTTGCAACATAAAATCGGGAATTTACCTCCATTATACCGACAAAAAAACAACACTTCAAAAAAATAAGAATTTTTTATATTTAATGCTTGACAAAACCCGAAACACCGAATATAATATTAAAGCATCATAGATTCGCCGGTGTGGCGGAATAGGCAGACGCAAGGGACTTAAAATCCCTCGTTGGCAACAACGTACCGGTTCAAGTCCGGTCACCGGCACCAATATGATGCCGGAAAACAAATCGCTATATATGGGAGTATAGCTCAGCTGGGAGAGCACCTGCCTTACAAGCAGGGGGTCACAGGTTCGAGCCCTGTTGTTCCCACCACGAAAAAAGTCACTTTTGTCTACCGACAAATGTGACTTTTTTCAATGATATCCGTTCCTGACGGAACGGGTGATATATCTTCGATATGATATCGCACTATCGTGCGATGATATATGCCGTTGGCATATGAAGGAACGGATATTATATCATACTTGCGTGGCAAGTATATCATACGGCTTGCCGTATATCATATCGCGCAAGCGATATATCATTGAAAAAAGTAATATTTTATAGAATAATGTCATTGAAAGATGGTGCTTTTATGCCCGAAAGTCGCAGGCTGTATTCTGCTTTCGCAATGATGATATACCGCAACAAGTTGCGGATAATATACAAGTTCACCATTAACAATAACTCCGATTACCGTTGAAACAAACAAAAAACTATGCTATAATAACAAAAAAGGAGGTATATTATGAAATTCAGAATAATTGTAAAAGCAGTTGAAAAGCTTCTCGGAATGGCAGAAACCTCTGAAGGACACCGTGCTGATATGTTTATGCCTGACAGACTGCTCGCATTATCTATAGTTCTTATTGCGGGAGGTCTTGCAAGCATTGTTCTTGCAATTATAAATTCCGTTAACTGGGTCATCGGAATCGTTATCGGATTCATATTCGGAGCTGCCGCTCTTCTTTGCTGGAAAAATCAGTCTATCCATATTATTTCCGATGAGCAGTTCACATACACAACAATGTTCGGAAATACACGGACTTATTATTTTTCCGACATCAGGGGACTACGCCGTAATCCGGATTCAATGACACTTTTCGTTGCAGACGACAAGGTACATATTGAATCTATGGCTGTTCTCAGCGACCGTCTTATAGACCGCATAAACACCCAATTGGAGAAACTCAGCTGAAATAACAGGCCTGACCTATTATAGGGTCGGGCTTTTTTTTGTTTTCACCTGTCAGAAGGCGGCTCCCCCCTTTTGTGTTTTTTCATCCCTGCCTTGATTTATAAATATTATTCTGTTATACTTTTTCATAAGAAAAGCACGGAGAGAGAAAATGATAATAAAGAAATTTGAAGAAAAGTATAAAAGGGATGTGCAGAATATCTGTCTTTACTGTGACGGATATGAGGACCTGAAGAAAGATACAATAAACTTTCTTCTTTCAACCTACTGCGACTATTACACGGAAAATGAGCCTGATAACTGCTTTATTGCAATCAACGAAAAAGATGAAGCGATAGGATATATACTTTGCGCGGAGGATTTTGACAGCTTTTATGAAGTATTCAGAAAAGATTATCTTTCAAAAGTTCCGCCTGAAGATAAGGCAAACAGATTCTATGCAGAAATGTCAACGGTGATGCACAAAAAATATAAGGACAGCTACCCTGCCCATCTTCATATTGATATTATGGGAGATTATCAGAGAATGGGGCTGGGTCACAGACTTACCGATGCACTTATTTCTCACCTTAAGAAAAAGAGAATCAAAGGACTTATGCTCTCGGTAAGCCCGCTTAATCCTAAAGGTATTGCCTTTTACGAAAAATACGGCTTTTCCCTTTTAGAAAAAGATCCCGACAGTATTGTTTACGGAATGAAGCTTTGAAAAGAGGTAGATAAAAATGAAAAAGTCACAGGAATATCTCAATAATCTTCAGAGAATCCTATCTGAAATTACAGAAAAACAGATGGATTCCATCGATAAATGCTCCGAAGCATTTGCCGATGCCCTTGAAAACGGCAGAAATATTTTTCTTTTCGGAACGGGCCACTCACATATGCTTTCTGAAGAGCTATTCTATCGGGCCGGAGGACTTGTAAGGCTTCAGCCCATACTTGAAACCTCTCTTATGCTCCATGAATCCGCTTCAAAAAGCACTGAGATCGAAAGACTTGAGGGTTATGCCGAGATCCTTTTCAATACATATTCAATGAAAGAAAAGGATGTTATAGTAATTGCATCAAACTCGGGCAGAAACGGAATCCCCGTTGATATGGCTCTTCTTGCAAAGGAAAAGGGGCTTACTGTTATTGCACTTACAAATCTCAACCATTCAAAAGCAAGTCCCTCAAGACATAAGAGCGGAAAAAGACTTTTTGAGATCAGCGATATAGTTCTTGATAATATGGGCTGTCTCGGCGATGCATCCGTTAATTTTCCCGAGCTCGGCAGAAATGCCTGTCCCACCTCCACAAGCACGGGAGCTGCAATTCTCCACGCCGCCGTTGCAGGCTGTATTGAGCTGATGCTCGCCCGAGGAAACACGCCCGAGGTCTTTTCAAGCAGCAATGTTGACGGCGGAGATGAAATAAATAATGCCTTTATAAACAAATACAAGGGTATTATCAGATCACTTTAAGGAATGATAAAATGTCTGTAATAATAAATGAAGCCTTTTCGGAAAAGGCAAAGGAACTAAAGCGGCCTCTGATAAGAACGCAGAAAAAGCCTGAAAGAATTATTGAGATCATAAAAGCCCCCGAATCATTTCAGGGTCTTAAGGTGATTCATAAAGAGGATATGGGGGAATTCATTTCTCTTTCAGCAGGCGAAGAAATCATTCTCGATTTCGGACGGCATATTGTAGGATATCTTCATTTTTCTCTTACAAATGATGCACTTATCAAAATCACGGATTCACCCGTAAAGCTGCAGTTTTTCTTCGGTGAATTTCCTCTTGAGATCGTAACCCCGCCCGAAAGCTATAAGGGAGGGCTCAGCAACGGCTGGCTTCAGAATGAAGAACGGTCTTTCGTATTCACTCCCTGCACCCGCTCCTCGGACAGACGGTATTCATTCAGATATCTTAAGATCAGAAGAAACGATAATGCACGCTTCCCTGTTAAGATTTCTGATATCACGGCTGAATGTGTTTCTTCGGTATCGGAGGATATGATTCCCTCTTTCAGCTGTAATAATGAAAGACTGAAAAGAATATATGATATGTCTGTCATGACCTTAAAGGAATGTCAGCAGGATGTTTTTGAGGACGGTCCGAAAAGGGACAGAAGACTGTGGATAGGCGATCTTAAATTACAGGCAATGACAGATTATAAGGTCTTTAAGAATACCGATCTTATAAAAAGATGTATTTATCTTTTTGCTTCAGTGACACCCGCCCACGAAATGGTAGCTCCCTGTATTTTCCCCGACTCCCCTCCTTATGTTGACGAATGGACCTTTGCTGACTATTCCCTGTTTTTTATATCCTGCCTCTATGACTGGTATAAAAACACGGGAGATATCAGCCTTGTTGAAGAGCTGTACCCCGTTGCAAAAAAGCAAGCACAGGCGGTATCGGAAAGATTCAACACAGAAAGCGGTATCATTGAGCTTAATCCCTTTATTGACTGGTGTCCGGGGCTTGATAAAAAGACAGCGCTTCTCGGAGTATTTATTTACACCTTAAAACAGCTGAAATTTCTTGAGGAGCTACTCGGTAAGGATACGAAGAAGACACAAGAGGATATAGCTTCGGCTGTCACTTGTCTGAAAAAATTCTTCGATCCCGAAAAAGGGCTTTTTACCTCTGAGTCGGGTCAGTTTTCACAGCATACTCAGGTATGGGCCGTTCTTTCCGGCTGTCTTACTGACGATGAGGCAAGAGCTGTTCTTGAGAAAACAAAGAAGCTTGAAACCGAATACACAATGAGAACACCTTATATGATGCACTATTATATTGAGGCGCTTTATAGTACGGGGCTCAAGAAAGAGGCTCTCGACTTTATAGAAGAATACTGGGGGAAAATTGCGGATGCGGGCTTTGACTGCTGTCCCGAGGTTTTCAACCCCGAAAATGAATTTGAATCCCCTTATAACGCACCTGAAATAAACTCCGCCTGTCACGCTTGGAGCTGTACTCCCGCATACTGGATACCGGAGCTTATATAATAAAAGCGGAAGAGAGAATAATAATGGAATATGTAACAGGAATAAAAACAAAGAAGCTGGGCTTCGGTCTTATGCGCCTTCCCACAAAAGCAGGCATTATTGACCTCAGGGAGCTCAAAAAAATGGTCGATACCTTTATGGAAGCGGGCTTCAACTATTTTGATACCGCACATCCGTATATGGCACTCCGAAGCGAGGGTGCCATAAGAAAGGCTCTCGTAAAAAGATATCCGAGACAGTCTTATTATCTCGTAAATAAGCTTACATCAAATTTCTTTCTGAATGAAAACCAGATACGCCCCTTTTTCAATTCACAGCTGAAGGCCTGCGGGGTCGATTATTTTGATGTTTATCTCGCTCATTCCTTAAACCGCGATAACTATGAAAAATTCAAGAAATGCAATGCATTCAATGTCTGTAAGGAGCTTAAAAACGAAGGAAAAATAAAGCATTTCGGAATATCCTTCCACGACAGAGCCGAGGTTCTTGAAAAAATTCTTTCGGAGCAGCCCGATATTGAAATAGTTCAGCTTCAGCTCAACTATCTTGACTTTGACGACCCCTCTGTGGAGGGCGGAAAATGCTATGAGGTTGCAAGACGCTTCAATAAGGATATTGTAATTATGGAGCCTGTAAAGGGCGGCAGTCTTGCAAATCCTCCCGAGGAAGGAAAAAAGGCATTTGATGAGCTGGGTAACGCCTCATACGCTTCCTATGCCATAAGATATGCCGCGGGCTTTGAGGGAGTGCTCACCGTTCTTTCAGGTATGGGAAATATGGCTATGATGGAAGATAACATAAGCTATATGAAGGAGTTCACCCCTCTCAGCGAAAAAGAGAATCTTGCAGTTATGAAAGCAGTTGCGGCATTCAGGGGCCTTAATCTCATTCAGTGCACAGACTGCAGATACTGTCTTGATGTCTGTCCGAAGAATATTCCCATCCCCGATTATTTCGCCTGTCTTAATGCAAAAAAGCAATTCAAGGGCTGGAATCCGTCTATGTATTACAGAAGAGTTTCCGCGGCAAAACCGAAGCCCGATGAATGTATAAAATGCGGAAAATGCGAAAAGGCCTGCCCTCAGCATCTTGAAATCAGAGAGCTCCTTAAAGAGGTTGATAAAAACTTTTAATAATTAATATTTTTATGTTGACCGCAAAAACTATCCGCGGTATAATATATCATTATCAATTTAATGTGCTAAAGCATTAAAAACAGAAAGGACATCTGCGTAAAAGCGCACGGCAAAAACTATGAGAATCGTTATAAAAGTCGGCACATCTACTCTTGCCCACAGCACGGGCAGACTTAACATAAGAAGAGTTGAGGAGCTTGTAAAGGTTATGAGCGACCTCAAAAACAGCGGACACGAGGTTATTCTTGTTTCCTCGGGTGCTATCGGAATGGGAGCGGGAAAGCTTTCTCTTAAGGGTAAGCCCTCTGATATTCCCACAAAGCAGGCGGCTGCCGCCGTGGGTCAGTGTGAGCTTATGTATACATACGATAAGCTCTTCTCCGAATATAATCATACCGTAGCTCAGCTTCTTCTTACGGGAAGCGATTTCAAGAATGAAGAAAGGCATCAGAACTTTACGAATACAATGATGCGTCTGCTTGAATTGGATGTTCTTCCTGTCATTAACGAAAATGATACGGTTGCAACAGACGAGATCAGTGTCGGCGACAATGATACACTGTCCGCTCTGGTTTCTGAAAGCATCGGTGCCGATCTTCTTGTGCTTATGTCCGATATTGACGGTCTTTACACGGATGACCCCCACAAGAATCCCGAGGCTTCTCTTATTCCCGAAATAAGAGAGCTCACGCCCGAGGTCATGGCTCTCGGCGGAGATGCGGGCAGCTCCCTCGGCACGGGCGGAATGAGAACAAAGCTTCACGCAGCCGAAATATGTACCGAAAACGGAACCGATATGATAATCACCAACGGTCAGAATCCCCGTATTCTTTATGATATTGCAGACGGCAAAGCTGTCGGAACAAGATTTATTGCAAAGGTGAAATAATATGACGACCCTCGATATACTGAAATCTGCAAAATCTGCAGTAAAAACAATACTTACACTTACCACTGAGCAGAAAAATCAGGCTCTTCTTGCCATGGCTGATGCACTTGAAGAGAATGAGGATTATATTCTTGAGGAAAATGCTCTTGATATTGAAGCGGCAAGGGATAAAATAAGTCCCGTTATGATAGACCGCCTCCGTCTTACAAAGGAGAGGATCAAGGGGATGGCAGACGGCATCAGAGATGTTGTAAAGCTCCCTGATCCCGTAGGTGAAGTCCTTGAAACGGTAACTCGCCCCAACGGTCTTGTTATAAAAAAGACGGCTGTTCCCATAGGCGTTGTTGCAATGATATATGAATCCCGTCCCAATGTAACCTCCGATGCGGCGGCTCTTTCTCTCAAGAGCTCGAATGTATCGGTGCTTCGCTCGGGAAAAGAGGCTTTCCGTTCATCAAATGCAATAACCGAGGCTATGAGAAAGGGCCTGAAAAAGGTAGGTCTTCCCGAAAATCTCATAAATCTTATTCAGGATACCTCCCGTGACAGCGCAAATGAGCTTATGACCGCAACAGAATATGTTGACCTTCTTATACCGAGAGGCGGTGCGGGGCTGATTTCCGCCTGTGTTATGAATGCCAAGGTTCCCTGTATTCAGACGGGAACGGGAATCTGTCATATTTATGTAGACGAATCAGCAAACATTGAAAAGGCTGTAAATATCATAAATAATGCAAAGACAAGCCGTCCCTCCGTGTGTAACGCCTGTGAGGTAGTGCTTATAAATAAGGCTGTAGCAAAGGAGCTTCTTCCTCTTCTTAAGGAAAAGCTTGTTGCAGAAAGAGAGAAAAACGGCCTTACTCCCGTGGAGCTTCGCCTTGACAGCTACTGCAATGCCGTAATCGACGGAACACCGGCCTCTGAAAATGATTTCGATACAGAATTCCTCGATTATATTTTAGCTGTCAGAGCTGTAAACGATGTTTCGGAGGCTATTGACCACATCAGCGCTCATTCAACAAAGCATTCCGATTGTATTATTACGGAAAACAGCGAAAATGCTCTTCTTTTCCAGGCTCTTGTTGACTCCTCTTCCGTATATCATAATGCATCGACCCGTTTTACCGACGGCGGTGAATTCGGACTCGGATGCGAGATCGGCATTTCCACACAGAAGCTTCACGCAAGAGGACCTATGGGACTTAAGGAGCTTACAACCTATAAATATATTATATCGGGCGACGGTCAGATAAGATAAGGAGTGACGAAAATGACATATAAATTCGGCTTTATCGGTGCGGGAAATATGGGCGGTGCGCTTCTTACGGCGGCAGCAGAGAATAATCCCGATATAAAAATCTCCGTGTTTGATGTTTTTCAGGAAAAGGCTGTTGAATATTCGCAGAAATACAATAATGTTGATAGTGTAAGTCTTGAAAAAACAGTAACGGAAAGTGAATATGTTTTTATAGGCGTAAAGCCTCAGATGGCAAAGGAGCTGTTTTCAGATATCGCTCCCCTGTTCAGTTCTTCAAATCCCGTTCTTATATCAATGCTTGCAGGTACTTCCATTGAAAGACTCTGTGAGCTGTCGGGAAAAGAAATGCCTGTTATAAGAATTATGCCCAATACCCCCGCCTCGATCGGTGAAGGTGTGATCCTCTATTGCTCAAACGACAAGGTTTCTCAGGCACAGGTCGATTATTTCGTCAAGGCTATGAGCGGTGCAGGACTTCTTGATAAAATAGACGAAAACAAAATCGATGCCGCAAGTGCGGTATCAGGCTGCGGCCCCGCTTTCTGCTATATGTTTATTGAAGCTCTCGCAGACGGCGCCGTTGAATGCGGAATCCCCCGTGATAAGGCAATGATGTATGCCGCAAAAATGCTTTCGGGCTCTGCAGATATGGTGCTTCAGTCGGGAAAACACCCCGGAGCTCTTAAGGATGCGGTCTGCTCCCCAGGAGGAACAACCATCGCAGGAGTTCACGCCCTCGAGGACGGTGCATTCAGAAGCGCAGTTATGAACGCCGTAACTGCAGCATACAAAAGAACACTTGAATTAAAGTAAATTTTCATACATAAAAAAGGTTATATCTATTGTTTGTACAGATATAACCTTTTTCTTATTTTATTCAGCGTTTTCAGCTCTTTAATCAGAATCAATGCATTTCATACAAGCATCAAAACCCGCCGCAACAGCCTCTTCTTCAGTAATTCTTACAGGTGTATGCATCTGACTGCAGTCTGCATAACTGTGATATTTTCTTCCGCCCTTTACCGGTATCCATACCATTTTTTCCGAAACAGAAGATATTTCATCATACTGTACTGTAGCCTCAGAGTTATTTTCTGTTTCATTTTCACTTTCGGACAGCGTCGCACAAAAACAAAACGGAATCAATAAAACCATAATTATAATAATATCAAAAAATGCAGATTTGATTCTATACATAAATTTCAACTCCGTTTTAATAACCATATGGTTATAATATCATAATATTATATAACTGTTATGATATTATGTCAATACCAAATGGTTATGAAAGCTGGTGTGCTAATGGATAACTTTTATCCGCGGCTACGCGACCTGCGAGAGGATCACGATCTATCACAAAGACAGGTAGCCGAATATTTAGGGATGAAGCAGCCTCAATACAACAGATATGAACGAGGTTTAAGAGATATACCTACAGATGTATTAATTAAATTAGCACAGCTTTATAATACAACAACAGACTATATTCTCGGAATTAACGATGACAAAAAATAAACACTGTATCAGAAAAAACGATCTGATACAGTGTTATTTTAATATATAGGAAATTGCTCGCATTGTGAGCAATTTTGCTTATATCAAAAAACACCTTTTCGCCCCCAAGATTGGGGGCCGGGGGGTTGAAGCATAATGCTTTTTTATTAATAAGTTTTAGTTTCTTGAATTTGATGTGGTGCGAAGGGTTACATCGTGGTAGCCGCCTTCTACGATACTTACGGAAGAAACAAGAGTGAGCTTTGCTTTTTCCTGAAGCTCGGGAATTGAGAGAGCACCGCAGTTACACATTGTTGATTTGACCTTGTAAAGGCTCTTTTCAACATTATCGTGAAGAGGTCCGGCATAAGTTACATAAGAGTCAACACCCTCTTCAAAGGAGAGCTTTGTGCTGCCGCCGAGGTCATATCTCTGCCAGTTTCTTGCTCTGTTGGAGCCTTCACCCCAGTATTCCTTAACATATGCACCGTTTACCATAAGCTTGTTTGTGGGGCTTTCGTCGAAGCGTGCGAAATATCTTCCGAGCATTACGAAATCAGCGCCCATTGCAAGTGCGAGAGTGATATGGTAATCGTGAACGATACCGCCGTCGGAGCAAACGGGAATATAAATACCTGTCTTCTCGTAGTATTCATTTCTTGCATTTACAACATCAATAACAGCAGTTGCCTGTCCTCTGCCTATACCCTTTGTTTCACGGGTGATACAGATAGAGCCGCCGCCGATACCTATTTTGATAAAGTCTGCGCCTGCTTCAGCAAGGAAAAGGAAGCCTTCCCTGTCAACAACATTACCGGCACCGACCTTTACGGTGTCGCCGTATTTTTCACGGATCCACTTGATCGTATTTGCCTGCCAGCAGGAATATCCCTCTGATGAGTCGATGCAAAGAACATCAGCACCTGCTTCAACAAGAGCGGGAACACGCTCTGCATAGTCACGGGTATTGATACCTGCACCTACCATATATCTCTTGTCGTTATCGAGAAGCTCATTGGGGTTGCGCTTATGCTGTGCATAGTCCTTACGGAAAACAAAATACATAAGATTGCCGAACTTATCAACAATGGGAAGAGAATTGAGCTTGTGATCCCATATAATATCATTAGCTTCTTTAAGAGTTGTTTCAGCGGGAGCTACAACAAGCTTATCAACGGGAGTCATAAACTCGGAAATTTTAAGCTCGGGGCTCATACGGCTTACTCTGTAATCACGGGAGGTTACAATACCGAGCAGCTTGCCGTTTGCAGTTCCGTCGTCGGTAACAGCAACAGTTGAAAAGCCGTTGAGTTCCTTAAGATTTATAACATCCTGAAGAGTGTCATCTGGAGTAAGGTTGGAGGCACTTACAACAAAGCCGGCCTTATAATTCTTTACTCGGGCAACCATAGCAGCTTCGTCTTCAATAGTCTGAGAACCGTAGATAAAGGACATTCCGCCCTCTTTTGCAAGAGCTATTGCAAGAGTGTCATTGGAAACAGACTGCATAATAGCGGAAATCATAGGAATGTTAAGTGAAATTGCGGGTTCTTCGCCCTTTTTATATTTTACAAGAGGAGTTTTCAGCGAAACATTGGCGGGAATACATTTTTCATCTGTGTATCCGGGGACAAGAAGATATTCACTGAAGGTATGCGAAGGTTCACTGTAATAAAAAGCCATAAAAAATCTCTCCTTTTATCCTTACTTTTCCCTATATAATAGCATAAGAAAAAAATATAGTCAATTGTGTAATCTTTAATTAATTTATGTTGATTCACGGAATTTTTTGTGATATATTCATTAATACATAAAAACTCAAAGGAAGTAATAGACGCATGCCCGGCATCGGAACTGTAGTAAATGTTATCGCCGTGATCCTCGGCGGAATACTCGGAATTCTTTTCGGAAAGAAAATAAAGCTCGAAATAAGAGATTCCCTTATGAAGGTTGCGGGGGTTGCCGTAATTTTTATAGGCATATCGGGAGCACTTACGGGACTTCTGAAAATAACGGAGGACGGCTCATCACTTACAACAAACGGGGCTTTGATGATGATAATCTCTCTCGTTCTCGGAACTCTTGCGGGGGAGCTTATTAAGATAGAAAAAAAGCTGGATCGCTTCGGTGAATGGCTTAAAATAAAGGCTCACGCTGCAGAGGACGGCGGCTTTGTGGGAGCATTTGTAAACACATCGCTTGTTATCTGTGTCGGAGCTATGGCAGTCGTAGGAGCAATAGAGGACGGAATCGGAGGAAATCCGTCTACTCTTTTCGCAAAAGCACTTCTTGATTTTCTTATCGTAATTATTATGACCTCCACCCTCGGAAAGGGATGTATATTCTCTTTTATTCCCATAGGGATCTTTCAGGGTGCGGTAACCGCCCTGTCAAAATTTGCAGAGCCTCTTCTTTCAATGGGAACGGTTATCTCCGATATGTCTCTGGTGGGAAATGTTCTGATTTTCTGTGTAGGCATCAATATCTGCTTCGGCAAAAAATTCAATGTGGGAAATATGCTTCCCTCTCTTATTGTTGCAATAATTTATTCGGTAATTCAGTTTTATATATGAGGTGGTATAAGTGGGTAAAATAATAGCTCTCGGGGGAGGCAGCTTCAGTAACGGCGAAATGGATAATGTAACTGAGCATATCATAAGCCTTACAGGAAAGAAAACGCCTTTTATTCTTATCATTCCGACAGCAAGCTTTGACGATATGGATGAAAACGATGATGTTAAACTCTCTTTTGAAAGATTCGGCTGCACAACAGATATCCTCTTCCTGACACACGAGGATGTTACGCAAGAAGTAATAAAAAACAAAATCAGCTCGGCTGACGGGGTTTTTGTTCAGGGCGGAAATCTCAAATTCCTGATGGACACTTGGAAAAATACAGGAACAGACAAATACCTTCTTGAAGCATATAACAAAGGAACCGTTCTCTCGGGAGTATCATCGGGAGCTATGTGCTGGTTCAAGGAGGGCTACGACGACTGTATCGACGGACAGTTTATTTTTGTTGAATGTCTCGGTATTATTCCTTATATAAACTGCCCCCACTATCAGAGTGATTACTGGCAGACCTTTGAAGAGGCACTCGCAATAACAAAAAAGAGGACATCGGGAATTGCCTGTGACAACGGAGCAGGCTTTTGCCTCAATGACGGAGAATATTACACAGTTGCGGGTAACGAGGGCGGTGACTGTTATTTCTATGATGCAAATGACAATTACAGAAAAACAAATATAAACCGGAATGCCGATCTTCTTAAAACGCTTTAATTAAAAAGAACTGAACTGCAAAAATGCGATTCAGTTCTTTTTTCTTTACTTGATTTCAATATCCTTTTTAAGAGTCCCGCCGTGCTTTGCATAGGGACTATATGCCTTGATAACAGCCTTATATTTCCCCGATGCCGGCTTCCCGAGATTCACTTCGCACTGAACTGAATCTGTTCTTACATAGCCTGAAATGACGGTATTTTCAAAAACTGCTTTACCCGCCGTATCAGTGACCTTGATCTTATAGTTTTCAGCAGAATACCTGCCGCGGGCTTCGGGGAAAAGGAGAACAGAATTGCCCTCGCCGTCCTTTTTTACATACACATCGCCGTCTCCGAAAACAGGAGCTGTATCGGCTGCCTTGTTTTTATGCCAGGTATAGGTTCTTTTTTTTGTATCGGAGATATCGGTAAGGAAATATTCACATTCAGGGAAAAACTTATGATTTACGATATCATAAATACTAATCCTTACTCTTCCCTTTTCATCGGCTTCAACCAGCAGAAAGCCGCCCGACTCACCCGGTGCATCCTTATCGCCGTCAATATAATTGAGATTTCCCATAAAAGCGGCAAGGCTTCCGCAGCCGACCGCCGTAAATGCACCCTGCCAGACGCTTCTCGGATCCATAGGGGCGTAATGGGAATGACCTGAAAAATCTATGACCTGAGGGAAGCTGTTCAGTACCTTTCTCATATCGGCGTCACCCCAGTTTATACTGCCGTAAATGGTAGCCGTGGGAGCGGGATGCTGAAACACGAAAACAGGCTTTTTCTTATCCTCTTTCACTGCCCTTTCAATTTCCGAGCGAAGCCAATCAGCTTTACGGGTAAAGCTTTTTCCGTCATCATCATAGGAAACACCGATAAAATGATAGCCGTTTATAACGGTATGGGTATCAACCTCTTCACTGATATACTTTTTATAGACCTTATAGCCTACTGTGGCATCCTCATCACGGTAATCTATAAATTCGTGATTTCCGAGAACTGTCAGAAGAGCAGTTTCCTCTTTTTTATGCTCTTTTATGATTTTTAAGAACATCTCATATTGCTTTTCGGCACCGCCGCCCGTAAAATCGCCTGCCACCATAACTGCATCAAGGCCTTTGTACTCTTGTCCGTCAGAATATGAATACATATCCTTAAAAAGCTCCCCCAATCTTTTTGCCGCAGCCTGATTCTCATCACCGTCAAGATGGATGTCACTTACCGCAGCAAATCTGAGCACGGGTCTGAAATCAGCGGGAACCTTTGCATTTTCCGGCTTTCGTCCGTTTTTTATGAGGGAATCTGTAAATAATAAGCCGAAAACAGATGTAAGAGTCTTACTTGCGAGCTGTCCGCCGAAATTCTTGAATGATATCATATTTTTCTCCTGTGTTTTACAAAAATATAGCTTTGTTGTTATATAATAGCAGAAATACAGAAAAAAAGCGAGATAAATTTTTAACTTTTCGTAAACAAAAAACCAACAGTATTGACAAAAATGATTGGAAAATGATAGGATTATGTTAATTTAATGTTAACGGGGGGAATTATTATGGATTTTAAAAAAATAATTGAACAAAAAGACAGTACAGCGAAATACATCATAGATGAGATCACCCACATCATAAAGACCTGCGGAAAAAGAGATCCCGGCTCAGAGGGTGAAAAGAAATCCTGCGAATATATGGCAGATGTACTTAAAAACGAATGCGGCTGTGAGGATGTAAAGATCGAATCCTACAAGGTTAATCCCAGAGCATTCTACGGCTGGATCTATTTTACCTGTACCTTTGTTCTTTTATCAGTCGTGCTTTTCTTTTTTGCTCCTGTTTTCGGTATTCCGCTTATAATTGCAGGCTTTGTGCTCACAATTCTTGAATTCGGACTTTACAAGAAAACTCTTGATCCTCTTTTTAAGGAAAAGACCAGTCACAATGTTACCGCAATAAAAAAATGCACAGGCGAAACCAAGAGACGAATCATCTTCAACGGTCATCCCGATGCTACCTGGGAATGGCCCGTAAACTATGCTCTCGGCGGTGTCGGCTTTGAGGGCCACGCAATTCTCGTAGTTCTCGGCGCTCTTTATTATCTTATTCTTTCAATAATCAGTGTTGCAAAAAACGGTATCGGCTTCGGAATGCCCGATATGGCAGATCCTCTTACAAAAGCAGGTCTTATCGGTCTTATTTTTGTGCCCTTTGTAATCGGTCTTTACTTTATGGAAAACTACAACAGAGTTGTTGACGGCGCTAACGACAACCTCACAGGCTGTTATATGGGTATTGCCGTTCTCAAAGCTCTCAAGGATGAGGGCATTGAGCTTGAAAACACCGAGGTAGGCGTTATTCTTACAGGCTCAGAGGAAATCGGTCTTCGCGGTGCCAAGGCTTGGGTCGAGGCTCATCCCGATGAATTCAAGGATGTTCCCACATTTATTTATTCTTTTGATACTATAAATGATCCCAAATATCTTATGGCAAACTACCGTGACCTT
>SVOV01000026.1 GCA_015066205.1 Oscillospiraceae bacterium | reverse complement strand
GAGCGTGAAGGAAGTCTGCTTTCAGGGTTTCCATTATAGTTTCTTTTCTGTATTCATCTGCCACATTGCCTGCAATGTGAGTATAGAAAAGAAGAGGGTCTACAATACGGAATGTGAACATACCGTTGCAACGAAGCGTAATTTCATAGTCAATATCACGCTTCGGGTCAATGATTACTCTGAAAGGAATGGGAGCCTTTGTTCCGAACATATTGTTCATTATTTCTTTTGTGTTGAAATAATAAACTCTCTGATCCTTTGCGGGCTCGCCGCCGAAGGTAAATCTCTTTCCTACTGTCTTAAAGGTCTCCTTGAGGCTTTCTCCGAATGAGCCTGAGAAGATCGAAGGCTCTGTTGAAGCATCATAGGTGAACTGTCCGGGCTCTGCACAGACCTCGACTACCTTGCCCTGCTCGACGATGATCATACACTGACCGTCTGCGACAACGATACCCGAGCCCGATGTGATAACATTATCACTGCCCTTTGTATTGGAGCTTCTGCCCGATACATTCTTCTGTCCTTTTACTATAAGTACATCTTCGCTGATGGAATCGCAGGTGAAAAATTCTTTCCACTGATCGGCTAAAACGCCTCCGAGTGCCCCGATTCCGGCTTTAATAAGTCCCATAAATTATTTCTCCTTTCGTAAATGCTTTATTGAATTTATTATATTATTAAAAATACTGAAATGTCAATAAAATTATCTTTGAGGCGCAGTATAGTTTTCGACTGCATACAAGAAGCCCTCCATAAGAAAAGCTCTTGCTTCCTTTGCGGGGGTCGTAAAGGAAAACAGGTCAAAGCCGTGAAAACATCCCTCAAAGGTCTTAAACATTACCTCTACTCCCGCATTTCTGAGGTTTTCAACATATATCAGAGTTTCATCCGTAAAGGGTTCAATAGTTCCGACATAAGTAAGGGTGGGCGGAAGTGAGGAATAGTCTGTTTCTCTTGCGGGTGCGGCATATTTCGGCACATTCTCACTGCCGTAAAGCTCTCCGAGATACATTTCCCAGGCAGTTTCATTAGACTCGGAATTCCATATGGGCGCGTCGTTATTCTGTGATGAGGGAGTTTCCATTCTGTCGTCGAGCATAGGATAAAGGGGCATCTGAAAAGCGATATTCACCTCTCCCGTATCCCTCGCCTTAAGAGCTACCGCAGCGCAAAGACCTCCGCCTGCACTGTTACCGCCGATAAATATCTTATCATCTCTCATTCCGTAATCCTTGCCGTTTTCCTTAAGCCATAAAAGAGCGTTATAGCAGTCATCGAATGCGGCGGGATAGGGAGCATCGGGAGAATTAAGATAGTCGGGGGCAACAAGCACACAGCCTGACTCCTTGACAAAGGCTTCAATAAAGGAAAAATCCTGCTCGGGAGTGCCGAGACCGTAGCCTCCTCCGTGTATCCATAAAAGCCCCGGAACATTTTCCTTTCTTTCCTCAGGGGTATATACACATAAGCGAAGAGAGGTTCCGTCTTCCCTTTCAATACAGATCTCCTGCATATCCACTCCTCTTGTAAGGTCGGGAAGCCCGAAAACATTCAGGAAACCGTTTGCAAGCTTAAAGAAGAATTTTGTGAATTCAGGAAATACGGTTCTGACCGCATTTCCTATAAAGCGAAGCTCGGGATGTATTTCCTCGCTTTTTATTTCCCAACAGTCAAAAATATCAAAAGATATAATACTGTTTTTTTCTTCCGTTTCCGAGGCAAATGCCGTCACGGGTGTAAGCACTAAAATAAATACCAGAAAAAACGATAAAAGCTTTTTCATTTTTTCACCGTCAAACTAAAGGATTTTCTTGTGTGAGAAGACTTTCATTCTCACGCTTTTCTCTTATAAAAGCGTAAATGGGCTTGAGTCTTTCTCTGTCAAGAGGATAACCGAATTTCATAAGAAGCCATACACCTGTGTAAACAACGGCGGGAATAACCGTGCATATAAGCATTATCTTCTGGCTTGTGCCTTCAACAAAGCCGTAGGTGTCGCCCGAATAGTCAGCCCACTGTAACAGGAAAAGTCCCAGACCGTCGGCTATTGTCTGACCGAGCTTTCTTGAGAAGGTATAAACTGCATAAACCGCACTTTCGTTTCTGATTCCGGTTTTATATTCCTGATAGTCTATAACATCCATAACAACTGCCCAGCAGGTAAGACTTACGAATGTATAGCCGAAGCCGATAAGAAGAAGGCTTACCATAAATATCCAGGCGGGCAGTCTGCCGTTTACGGGGTCAATGAAATTTAAGAATGTCTTATTGTTTGCAAGAACAGCAATAAGAACGGATGCACCTGCGGCAATTACGGAGAAATTACCGCAAAGCTCCTTTTTGCCGAATCTTTCAACAAGCTTCGGAGTCAGAAGAACAAATATGACCATCGGAAGATAGTTACATATCGTTCCTATCGTTCCGAGTCCCGTATTGAGGAAATAGTTCTTATAAAGATATGCATTAAAGGAATTGAACTGAAGCTGACCGCTGATAAGCACACCTGCGAGAGCTACGGTTACAAAGGGACGGGACTTGAGAAGCCCCATATAGGTTGCCTTGAAATCAAATTTCGGATCGGGAGCCGAGGGAACTCTCTCCTTGGTGGTCTTATATCCCCAAAGATAGAAGATTACAGAAAGAATACCCATAACAAGACCGAAGATAAACATCTTGTTTCCGTCTGCATCTTCAATCACCTTACCTGTCTGAGGATCAAGCATAGGATTGCCGCTGCCGTCAAGACGGACAGTATATATAAGCATGGGAGCAAGAAGAGAAACAACGGCACCGCCCACACCCGAGCCTATTGAACGGAAGGTGGAAAGAAGAGTTCTGCCCTTGGGGTCATCGGTTATAACGGAAGCTAAAGAGCCGAAAGGAATATTCATTCCCGTATACATCATTCCGTAGAAGGTATATGCAACAAGAGCAATTACAAATAAAATTACGGTATTGCTTGTAAGCTTATGATAGGGTAAGAAGCAAAGCACGGTGGAAACACCGAGAGGAACAGATACCCATTTGAGATAGGGACGGAATTTGCCGTCCTTTACGGGGGGCTTTTTTGCTACCATAGCTCCCCATATGGGGTCATTGATACAGTCCCAAAGACGGGTAACTATAAGCATAATACCCGCCCAGGCAGCAGGAATCTTCAGAACATCCGTCATAAAAAGCTTCAGATATCCCGAGATATATGTAAGATTGAACATATTTCCCGCTTCCGCAATGGTATATCCTGCGGCTTCCTTTATACCGATACGGTTAGGATGAGTATTTATTTCCTTTGGTTTCTTTTCTTTAGCCAAGGCAGTCATCTCACTTTCTTAATATATAAAAACAATATATCATACAGGTTCTAAAAAATCAATAAAATCTATTTTACGGAAAAAGAAAAATAATCTCAGGAAAAAACTCCTGAGATCATCATTTTGTATTACAGCTCTATTTTTTCACAGGTACAGCCTGTAAGCTCATTACTTTTCATGTCGGGCTGATGGCCGCCTGCATAAAGGCTTATTCCGCCGTCAGGCTCTGTTCTTGAACCGTCCGAAAGCACAGCTTTAAGCCAGTATCTGTCAATATCCATAGTTACTGTCTTTTCCTCACCCGCGCCGAGGGTCACGGCACTTATTCCGCAAAGCTGGAAATGGGGCGTAACAGTTCTCGAATCAGTGTATTCGGCATATATCTGAACTCTTTCATCAGCAGTGATATCACTGCAGTTTTTAACATCAACGCTTACCTTAAGTGAATTTTCATCGTCTGAAATGACCTTGAAATTACTGTAAGAGAAGCAAGCATAGGACATACCGAAGCCGAAGGGATAAAGAGCCTCTCCCTCAATAAAGCGGTAGGTTCTGCCCTTCATCGAATAATCCGAAAAATCAGGAATATCGTGCTTTGTGCTGTAAACCGTTACGGGAAGTCTTCCCGAGGGGGAATGTTTACCCGAAAGGATATTTGCAACAGCCATACCGCCCTGAGAGCCGGGATACCAGGCGTGAAGAATTGCTCTTGCCTTTGAATTTATTTTTTCTCCGAGATCAACAGCACTGCCGCACATGATTACAACAACAACATTTTCGCAGACATCACAGACAGCCTCTGCAAGCTTTATCTGAGTTCCGGGAAGATTTACATATCTTCTGTCGCCCTTCATAAAGAAATCGTCGCTGAAACCTGACATTTCCTCACCCTCAACGGAAAAATCAAGTCCGAGAGCAAGAACGGTAATATCAGCAGTGCTTGCGGCGGCAAGTCCGTCTGAAAGAAGATTACCGTGTCCGTCGTGGTCAAGCATTTTTTCTTTATAATAATTTGAGCCCTTTGTAACCGCAATATCTGCCTCGGTGAATACTCTTCTTATACCGTCGGCAACGGTAATATATTCGGAGGCGTGTCCGTTATAATTACCCTCGAGAGCCGATACGGAAAGAGAGTTGGGGCCTACTACGGCAATTCTCTTTGAGGTGTTTTTATCAATGGGAAGAAAGCCGTCATTTTTCATCATAACAACACATTCCTCAGCGGCTTTGAGGTTGAAGGCTCTGTGCTCCTTGCAGTCAACCTTTGTAAAGGGAATATCGCTGTAGGGACGGACATCTTCAAACTCTCCGAGCAGATGGCGGATGGTATAAAGTCTTTCACAGCACTCGGTGATTTCCTCTTCCGTTACAAGGTCCTGTTCATATGCATCGACGAGCGCAGTATAGGTCTCACCGCAGTTGAGGTCACATGTATGCTTAAGAGCGAGAGCGGCTGCCTCTGCTTTTGTTTCAACTATATGATGGTCCCCGCATATATCGGCAATCGCCCAGCAGTCGGAAACGACATAGCCGTCGAAGCTCCAGTCCTTACGAAGCACCTTGCTCAAAAGATAGGAATGGGCACAGCAGGCTTCACCGTTTGTTCTGTTGTATGCACCCATAACACCCGTTACACCGTTTTTCACGGTATGCCGGAATGCGGGAAGATAGGTTTCGTGAAGATCCTTCATTGAAATTTTTGCATCAAAGCCGTGGCGCTCCCCCTCGGGTCCTGAATGGCCCGCATAATGCTTTGAGCAGGCGGATGCCTTAAGGAATTCTCCGTCACCCTGAATACCCTTTATGAGTGCTGAGCCGAGAGTTGCCGTAAGGAAAGGGTCTTCACCGTAGGTCTCCTGTCCTCTGCCCCAACGGGGATCACGGAAAATATTGATATTGGGAGTCCAGTATGTAAGCCCCTTAAAAATATCGTAGTCACCGAATTCAATGCTTTTGTTATACTTTGCTCT
Organism: Oscillospiraceae bacterium; assembly: GCA_015066205.1. Lineage (GTDB taxonomy): Bacteria > Bacillota > Clostridia > Oscillospirales > Acutalibacteraceae > RUG806. The sequence goes on along the minus strand of SVOV01000026.1, from coordinate 29,567 downwards.
GGCTTCGGTCGAAATAATATCGCCTATTTTATTTACAGTTTCGGGATCAAAGGTTGCCGCCATCGCGATAGCGTGAGGAAAAACGGTTGCTGTTCCCGCACGGGCAACACCGTGAGCCGCTTCATTCCACCAGTTATATTCTTTTATGCCAAGTCTTTCAATGGCGGGTGAATTATAGAGAAGCTGTGTCATTCTCTCTTCAACCGTCATTTTGGAAACTAATTCCTTTGCTCTGATTTTTGCCGTGTTCTTGTCCATACAAAAAATACCTCCGTTTCGGCGTTATATTCAATTATAACCGAAATCTTAATTTTAACAAGATATTTTTAACAATAAGAATAAAATTATTTTGTACGATTTATTAATTGTTAAATTTATGATATTTTGTTATACTCAAATTACAAAGATAAAGGAGATAATGCTATGAAAAAACTTATTTCTGTTATAATGTGCATCTGTCTTTTAAGCTCTCTTTTCGTATTCACATCATATGCTGAAAGTGCTCTCCCCGAAAGCGAACACAACTACAGCGATGATTTCTACGGCGAATGGTACTTTGAGGGTGAAAAAGAAGCAAAGGGTCTTCTTATCACTTTCTCCTATGATACCTATGTTGAATTTTCCTTCACAACGGATGTTATTTTCCCCGCCGTTAAAGACGGAGAACTTACTGTAGGCGACCTCGTGAACAGCTCATACTGGGACAAAAGAGGCGACTTCATAGGAATTTATGACGGCTACGGGGAGCTTATCGGAACATATGACGGCTACGCTCTCGCGGGACAGACGGTTTTTGTCGGCGGAAATAATTTCACAATCGTTTTATCGACAGATGAGGAGCTTAATTTCTACGGCTTCAAGGTAACCGATGTTACTCCCTGTTATGAAAGCGATGTTTCCGAAATTACTTATGTTTCGGGCTTCGATGAAACGGGAAATATAACAAGAGCATATAAAAGAGGCTCCGAAATTCAGCTTATCAGCGAATTTCCCGAGAATAATCCCGAGCTTTATGCTCTTACCGGCTGGTCGGATACCGACGAGGGTGCTGCACTTTGCCCTGAGGATGCAGTTATCACGGCTGATTTTGATACGGCAACCCTTTATGCGAAATGGGTAAAGGTGGCTCTTGCACCCGAAGAGGTCTTCCCTTTCAGAAACTCATCCCGCTATTTTGTCATTGACGGTGAAGACCGCTATGTTATGAACAAGGAGGATTTCAGAAGACTTCAGCTGAATCTTTATAAGACCTTCGGCCCCGGTCCTCTTCCGAATCCCGCTCTTTCAATAGTTCTCGCAACCTATCCCTACTGGGAATGGCAGGGCTCCTGCTACGGAATTGCGGCAGTAACCGCCCTTGACCATTACGGAATAATTGATGTAAAAGCCACACAGGGTGCTGAAAATCTTATTGATATGGAGCTCGACTATGAGCTTCTGAGCTACATCAACTACTATCAGGCTGTTGTTACAGGCTCTTTCCTTATTGAAGACAAGGCCTTTATAACAGACAATGCTCTTTATACAGACTGTCTTAAGAATATGTTTGAAAGCGTAAGCGACGGAAATATCGTCATATTCACATTCTATGAGGGAGCTGCCTTCTTCACCTTCGGACACACAGTTCTTTTCACCGGTGCTTACACCGATGAGAACGGAAATCATGTGCTTATCGCATATGACTGCAACTATCCCATGAATTATTATGACGGCAGCTACAGCACAAGATTTATGATAACTCCCGATTTCAGTTCAATTTCCTATGAAAATGCAGATTCCATAGGCGCCATCAACTGGACGGACGATTTCTCTCAGTTCAAGGCATTTGACATTGACGGCAACACCGATACCATAGGCTGGTACAAGGCTCTTATCAACCACTATATTGAAATGCTCAGAAACTTTATCGAGCTTCTGAAGGGACTTTTCAACATCTGACATATAAGCATACAAAAGGAGCTGCAAGTTTTGCAGCTCCTTTTTATTTACCCCGTAAAGAATTAATTTTTTATGGCTTCTATTATTTCTTCAACTATTTCAACGATTCTGAATTTTATTTTATATCCGCCTTTTTCCGTAACAAGGTCTCCACCGTTTTCACCGAATACGGCATAGACACTGTCATCTGTTTTCTCCGTGGCGGCAGGAAGGCACAAGGGCGGAAACATTATACACCACCAGTTTTTGCCCTCTCCCTCTCCCAGTACAACCTTACAGGCGGTATATTTTCCCGCGGGAAGACGGAAATTTTCATATTCCCTTGTTTCAAAGTATTCCTCTTCAAGGGAAAGCGCTGCCTTATAGGGAACTCCGTTTTCAATAAGCACGGCATTGGCAATGCTTTCTATTTCAGCCTTGTTCTCATAGATCTTTCTTGCCGCCGCATCAGCATCGGTATTATCAGCAAAATACTCCGCCCCCGCTGAAAGCACCGCATCTCTTACAAGAAGCTTTATTCTCTGATCCTCCTCGGAATCGGAGGCGGCTTTTATGTGCAGACGAAGACATTCATCCCTGACAGAATCAGCCGCAAGAAAGCCGTCACAGACCGCCGCAGTAAGAAGTGCAAATAAAAGTATTAACGAATAAAAAAGATTCTGATGCTTAATTAAATATGTTCTCATAAAAAAAGACCTTCCTTTCAAAGGAAAGTCTTGTCAGTATTTTTCTTTTTATTCAATACCCTTTGATTTTGTTTTGCATACAAAAACGCTCTCGGCTTTATTTTTCAGAAGCTCGGCACATTTTTTTGCATCCTCGGGATAATCAAAAAGTCCGTAATAAGCAGAGCCCGAGCCTGACATCGATGAAAACCACGCACCGCAGCTTTTCATTGTTTCCTTTATTTCCTTACCCGACTTTACATCAGAAAGTGTTTCAAACATATTCTCGGCATATTTTACGGCTTCCTTATAATCCCCCTGAGAGGCATAAAAAAGGAAAGAATCATTATCGGGATGGGAAATATTCTCGGCAGTATCAAATCTCTGATAAGCATCCTTTGTTGATACTCTTTCATAGGGCTTTACAATAAGCACATCGGAATAAAGAGGCGGGAGTGCGGACATGACCTCACCTATATTCTGACAAAGCTTTGTACCGCCCACATAGCAAAACGGCACATCCGCGCCCACACTGAAGGCTACAGCCATAATTTCCCTGTGTGAAAGAGCCGAGGGATATGCCATACTGAGAGCCTTAAGAACCGCCGCCGCGTCGGCACTTCCCCCCGCAAGTCCGGCGCCCGAGGGGATGACCTTTTTTATATATATTTCACATTCGGGCTCAATTCCCGCCTTTTCATAAAAGAGCCTTGCCGCCTTGAAGGCTGTATTTCTGTCATCACAGGGAATATATTTTTCGGAGCATCTGAGAACAAGTCCCTTTTCTCCGGTTTTTACAGTTACCGTATCAAAAAGACCTACAGACTGCATAAGAGTAAAGATTCCGTGATATTTATTGGGCAGAATTCCCGTAAGATCAAGAGTGAGATTTATCTTGGCATATGCTTTAAGTCTTAATTCCATTTTTTTCACCGCCGAAATATCTTTTCTTTATTCTATCACTTTTTTATTACTCTGCCTACCTTTTTTTATCAAAATATCAAATATTTTGCTTTTGTATACTTTTTGCCCAAAAACGGAAAATTGTTGAAAACTTTGTTGAAGTAAAGTCAGTAATTTTACACTTTTAGTCGTTATTTTTTTAACAATCCCCCTGTTATCAACAGTTTCAACCGAGTTTTCAACAAATTTGGGGCTTTTGTCAACAAGTATTCAAAGTTTTCAACAGTGTAAAGTCTGTTATCTTTACAATAAAAATATGCATTACCGTGAATATTTTACCATTTAATTCCATTATTCAGTTTAATTTCTTATATATATCATAATTACAGTTTTTAGGGCAAACAAAAAAGCTCCGGAAAAAAGATCCGAAGCTTTTTATTATAATTCTGATTTATTGGTCTGTCAGTTTCTCTTGTCGCGGCGGGGACCCTTGCCGAAATCTCTTCTGGGCTTTCTGGGTGTGTCGTCGATCTCATTTTCGGGAGTAAGTCCTTCAACAGCAATGAGAGCATTTCTTCTGGAAAGATTAAGTCTGCCCTGATCGTCTGTGGGAAGAACCATAACGATGATCTCATCGCCTACATTTACAACATCTTCAACCTTTTCGGTTCTCTTAACATCGAGGTGGCTGATGTGAACCATACCTTCTCTGCCGGGAGCGATCTCTACGAATGCACCGAAGGACATAAGTCTTGTAACAACACCCTTGTAGATGGAGCCTTCTTCGGGATCGTTTACGATAGTTTCGATCATATTGAGAGCTCTGTTTGCATCATCGATATCGGTTGAGGAAATAAATACGGAGCCGTCATCCTCAATATCGATCTTACAGTTACATTCAGCGCAGATCTTCTGAATAACCTTACCCTGCTTACCGATAACATCACCGATCTTTTCGGGATCGATCTTTGTGGAAAGCATCTTGGGAGCATACTTGGAAAGCTCTGCTCTGGGTTCTGAGATACAGGGAAGCATAACCTCGTCAAGGATCTTGCATCTTGCATCGTATGTCTTTTCAAGAGCTTCCTTGATGATAGCGGGAGTAAGACCGTGAACCTTGAGGTCCATCTGAATTGCTGTGATACCTGCCTTTGTACCTGCAACCTTGAAGTCCATATCGCCGAAGAAATCTTCAAGGCCCTGAATGTCAACCATTGTCATAAAGCGGTCGCCCTCTGTTACAAGACCGCAGGAGATACCTGCTACGGGAGCCTTGATGGGAACACCTGCTGCCATAAGAGAAAGAGTTGAACCGCAGATGGAAGCCTGTGAGGTTGAGCCGTTTGAGGAAAGGACCTCGGAAACAAGTCTTATAGTATAGGGGAATTCTTCTACAGAGGGGATTACGGGAACAAGAGCTCTTTCTGCGAGAGCACCGTGACCGATCTCGCGTCTTCCGGGGCCTCTTGAGGGCTTTGTTTCGCCTACTGAATATGAGGGGAAATTATAGTGATGGATATATCTCTTGGATTCTTCTTCATCGATTCCGTCAAGAGCCTGAGCCTCACCTACAGTACCGAGAGTGGTAACTGTGAGAACCTGGGTCTGTCCTCTTGTGAACATACCTGAGCCGTGAACACGGGAGAGAAGGTCGATCTGGGCATCAAGAGGACGCATATCGTTGATTCCTCTGCCGTCTACACGCTTGCCCTCGTCAAGAAGCCAACGGCGAACGATATATTTCTGAAGCTTATACATACAGTCATCGATCTTTGCGATGTCATCGGGATATACCTCATCAAACTTTGCGTGAACTGCATCATAGATGGGAAGAAGTCTTTCATCACGGATTCTCTTGTCGTCTGTATCAAGAGCAACCTTGACATCCTCGATAGCAAATTCCTTTACAGCTTCAAACATTTCGGGAGAGGGATCCATTGAGGGAACCTCGATCTTTTCCTTACCGATCTCAGCCTGAATACCCTTGATGAATTCAACTATCTTCTGATTTTCTGCATGAGCGAACATAATTGCATCATACATAACATCGTTGGGAACCTCGTTTGCACCGGCTTCTATCATAGCAACAAGGTCTGCAGTTGAAGCAACTGTTGCTGCCATTTCTGAGCGCTCTCTTTCAGCAGCTGTGGGATTGATAACGAACTTGCCGTCAACAAGACCTACAGATACGCCCGAGATGGGGCCTGCCCACGGAATTGCGGAAATTGAAAGAGCGACCGAAACACCTATCATAGCGGTGATCTCGGGAAGACAGTCGGGATCAACAGACATAACCGTTGCAACAACGCCGACATCGTTTCTCATATCCTTGGGGAAAAGAGGACGGACGGGTCTGTCGATAACACGGGAGCAAAGGGTTGCCTTTTCTGATGCCTTTCCTTCTCTTCTCTGGAATGAGCCGGGAATCTTACCTACCGAATAAAGCTTCTCCTCGAAGTCAACTGACATGGGGAAGAAATCTACGCCCTCACGGGGCTTGTCTGCCATAGTTGCAGTACAAAGAACTTCTGTTTCACCGTAACGGATAAGACAGGAGCCGCCTGCCAGCTGAGCCATTTTACCTGTTTCAACTACAAGAGGTCTGCCTGCGAGTGTGGTTTCAAACTTTCTGAACTCGTTAAACATTTTACTACTCCTTTATAAATTTTATTACCAAAGAATGCGGTTACTGTCAATGTACAATTCAAAGCCAGCAATAAAATCCAAAGAAATCGGGAATCGGATATGATCGGAACACGAAAGTGTCCTCTGACAGTGTAACTGTTCACTATTCACTCTTACTTCAAAGCAAAACTTTCTGCTTGCTTTGAATTGTACATTATACATTAACAATTTTCACGGGGAAAAAACATTCTTAAGTTGCTTGAAAAAAAGAATTTTCGGGCGACAAAAAAACTTTCGCCGCCCTTGACACTACCTTATTTACGAAGACCGAGCTTTGCAACAACAGCACGATATCTTTCGATGTCGTTCTTCTGAAGATATGCAAGAAGGTTTCTTCTGTGACCAACCATCTTGAGAAGACCGCGTCTTGAATGATGGTCCTTCTTGTGTTCCTTAAGATGTTCGTTAAGGTCGTTGATTCTCTTTGTGAGAACAGCTATCTGCACTTCGGGAGAACCTGTGTCGCCCTCGTGAGTAGCGAATTCAGCCATAATGGCCTGCTTTTCTGCCTGTGTCATTTTTTTCACCTCATTAAAATATTTCCCGAAATTCCCAGAGAGGGCTTAAGGTGAGAACTGCCAAAAGGGCAGAATAACCCCCATCTCCGAGAAACCGGACACAGTGCATTTTAACACACCTTAAGAGAAATGTAAAGTGTTTTTTTCGGGAAAATATCAAATTTTTTCAGATACAGTTTTCCAAAGAATGTTTTTTCTTTAACAAATCGCATTTTTATACCGTAAAATGTAAAAGATATACAAAACTTTGGCTAAAATACTGCATTTTTCTACTTGCGTTTCATAAAATGGATATTTACTTTTTTAATATTAAGTGTTAAAATGTTTTTTGGTGTAAAAAACCTACCATTGTATTATTATTTAGGAGGATATATTATGGCAAGAATGAAAAAGTCCATGGACGGTAACAATGCAGCCGCATATGTTTCCTATGCTTTTACCGAAGTAGCAGGTATTTATCCTATTACTCCTTCAAGCCCCATGGCAGACTATGTTGACCAGTGGTCCGCACAGGGACTCAAGAACATCTTCGGCACAACCGTTAAGGTTGCTGAAATGCAGTCTGAAGCAGGTGCAGCAGGTACCGTTCACGGTTCTCTCGCAGCAGGTGCTCTCACAACAACTTATACAGCTTCTCAGGGTCTTCTTCTTATGATCCCCAACATGTATAAGATCGCAGGTGAGCTTCTTCCCTCTGTTTTCCATGTTTCCGCCCGTTGCGTAGCATCTCACGCACTCAACATTTTCGGCGATCATTCTGACGTTTATGCTTGCCGTCAGACAGGTTTCGCAATGCTCGCTGAAACAAACACACAGGAAGTTATGGACCTCGGCGCCGTAGCACACCTTGCTACTATCAAGTCAAGAGTTCCCTTCCTTAACTTCTTCGACGGCTTCCGTACATCTCACGAAATCCAGAAGATCGAGATCTGGGACTATGAAGACCTCAAGGAAATGTGCGATATGGATGCTGTTGACGCATTCAGAAAGCGCGCTCTTAATCCCGAGCATCCCGTAATGAGAGGCTCACACGAAAACGGCGACATCTTCTTCCAGCACAGAGAAGCTTGTAACGAATACTACGATGCAGTTCCCGCTATCGTTGAAGAATATATGGATAAGGTCAATGCCAAGCTCGGCACAAACTATAAGCTCTTCAACTACTACGGTGCTGAGGATGCTGAAAGAGTTATCGTTGCTATGGGCTCCATCTGTGACGTTGCTGAAGAGGTTATTGACTATCTCACAGCTCAGGGTGAAAAGGTAGGTCTTGTCAAGGTTCGTCTTTACAGACCCTTCTCCGCTGAAAAGCTCATCGAAGCTATCCCCGCAACTGCAAAGAAGATCGCAGTTCTTGACAGAACAAAGGAACCCGGCTCTCTCGGCGAGCCCCTTTATCTTGATGTTGTTACCGCTCTTGCTACAAAGGGCGTTCAGGCTACAGTTGTAGGCGGCAGATACGGTCTCGGTTCAAAGGATACTCCTCCCGCAAGCGTATTTGCAGTATATGAAGAGCTCAAGAAGGATGCTCCCAAGGCTCAGTTCACAATCGGTATCAACGACGATGTTACTCACCTTTCTCTTGAAGAGAAGGAAGCTCCCAACACAGCTGCTCCCGGCACAATCGAATGCAAGTTCTGGGGTCTCGGCGGCGACGGTACTGTTGGTGCTAACAAGGACTCCATCAAGATCATCGGTGACCACACAGACAAGTTCGTTCAGGCATACTTCCAGTATGACTCAAAGAAGACCGGCGGTATCACAATTTCTCATCTCCGTTTCGGCGACAAGCCCATCAAGTCCCCCTACTACATCAACAAGGCTGACTTCGTTGCATGTCACAATCCTTCCTATGTAGAAAAAGGCTTCAAGATGGTTCAGGATGTTAAGCCCGGCGGTGTATTCCTTATCAACTGCCAGTGGGATGAAAAGGAACTCAGCGAAAAGCTCAACGCTGAAACAAAGCGTTATATCGCTAACAACAACATCCAGCTTTACACTGTTAATGCTATTGACCTTGCTGCAAAGATCGGTCTCGGCAAGCGTACAAATACAGTTCTTCAGTCCGCATTCTTCTCACTTGCCAAGGTTCTTCCTCCCGAGGAAGCTATCGGCTACATGAAGGAAAAGGCACAGAAGTTCATGAAGAAGGGTAAAGAGATCGTTGAAATGAACGAAAAGGCTATTGACGCAGGTGCAACAGCTTATGTTAAGATCGACGTACCCGCAGATTGGGCAAATGCAGAAGATACCTGCAATTGCACATCAGAAGGCGCACAGTCCAAGCTCGAGAAGATGGTCAACAACATCATGCTTCCCGTTGGCCGTATGGACGGTGACTCACTTCCCGTTTCCGCATTTATGGATCACGCTGACGGTACATTTGAACAGGGCGCATCCGCTTTCGAAAAGAGAGGCGTTGCTGTTATGGTTCCCGAATGGGATCCCACAAAGTGCGTACAGTGCAACCGTTGCGCATATGTATGTCCTCACGCTACTATCCGTCCCTTTGCTATGACAGCTGAGGAAGCTGCTAATGCTCCCGAGGTTACAAAGACAAAGGAAATCAAAAAGACAGAATATGTTTATACTCTCGCTGTATCTCCCATGGACTGTATGGGTTGCGGAGTTTGTATCGGCGTATGTCCCACAAATTCACTTACAATGAAGTCAAGAGAGAGCCAGGATGCTCAGCAGGCTTCCTTCGATTACTGTGTTGCTAATGTTACAGAAAAGGCTGATATGACAGCAGGCGTATCTGTAAAGGCAAGCCAGTTCAAGACTCCTCTCCTCGAGTTCTCAGGCTCCTGCGCAGGCTGTGCTGAAACTGCTTATGCCCGTCTTATCACTCAGATGTTCGGTGACAGAATGTACATCTCCAATGCTACAGGCTGTTCTTCTATCTGGGGCGGTCCCGCAGCAACATCACCCTACACAGTAAACAAGGCAGGCCACGGTCCCGCTTGGGCTAACTCCCTCTTCGAAGATAACGCAGAACACGGCTTCGGTATGTACCTCGGTCAGAACGCTATCCGTAATTCTCTTATCGCTAAGGTCAAGGAGATCGCTGCAAGCGAAAAGGCAAGCGCTGAGCTCAAGGCTGCTGCTGACGAATATCTTGCAACTGTTAATGACGGTGCAAAGAACGGCGCTGCAACAGAAGCTCTTGTAGCTGAGCTTGAAAAGGTCGGCTGCTGCTGTGACAACTGCGCATCCGTTCTCAAGAACAAGGAATACCTTGCTAAGAAGTCCGTATGGATCTTCGGCGGCGACGGTTGGGCATACGACATCGGCTTCGGCGGTGTTGACCATGTTCTCGCAGCAGGTGAAGATGTAAACATCATGGTATTCGATACAGAAGTTTACTCCAACACAGGCGGACAGGCATCCAAGGCTTCTCAGATCGGTCAGGTTGCTCAGTTTGCTGCTGCAGGTAAGGGCATTGCAAAGAAGAGCCTTTCCGAGATCGCTATGAGCTACGGCTATGTATATGTAGCACAGATTGCTATGGGTGCTGATATGAACCAGACAATCAAGGCTATCGCAGAAGCAGAAGCTTATAACGGACCCTCAATCATCATCGCATACGCACCTTGCGAAATGCACTCCATCAAGGGCGGTATGGTTAACTGCCAGGCTGAAATGCAGAAGGCTGTTGAATGCGGATACTGGAATATGTTCCGTTACAACCCCGCACTCAAGGAAAAGGGCGAGAATCCCTTCTCAATCGACTCCAAGCCCGGCAAGAGCGAAGACTTCCGTGCATTCCTTCTCAACGAAGCTCGTTATTCTTCACTTACCCGTTCCTTCCCCGACAGAGCAGAAGCTCTCTTCGCAGATGCAGAAGCAAAGTCAGTTGAAAGATATAATCATCTTCTCAGACTTAAGGCTCTCTATGCTCCCGATGCTGAATAAGCTGGCAGAGTCATAACAGCTGAATAAAATTAAGGTGTCAGCCTCAAAAGAGGTTGGCACCTTTTGCTTATCTTTCATTTATTCTTTCAATTGTTTTTCTGCATAAATCCCTATCCATTCATCATATAACGGATTCTCCCATGTTTCGCCATTAAAATTATCATATGACACGACAATCGCCTTAAATTTTTCAATTGTTTGTTTTACGCTACTATCAAGCCTTAAGCCTCTTCCTTCACCATATTGAGATGCCGAAATAAGATTTATTCCCTCATAATTGCACTCTTCAACATATCCATTATAGGCACTGAAGCTTGAATCATCAAGTATTACAGGAAGATTATTCTCATCCCATGCGACAAAAGCAATTACTGCATTTTTTACTGCTGTCGCGGAATCATTCTGAATTATAGCAGACAAATAATCATCAAATGTACCCTCTATATATTCGGTGAGGATAACCTTTACCTCCTGACTTTGTATTTCAGCTTCAATTTCTGCCGAAGTTTTTTTCGATACCGTTGTTTCAGGAATTACGGTCGTTTCAGGAATTGCCGTTGTTTCGTCTTTTGCTTCGGTTTCAAGAGCATCTTCTGGAAGAGATAAATATACATCCTCCTTAATTTCATCTTTATTTACATCTTCAGTAAATTTCACGGCACATGAACTCATAACAAAACAAAAAACTAAAATTACACATAAAACAGATATTATTCTTCGCATATTTTTTCCTCCAAAATCAAATATTTTTCTGTTAATTTAGTAATCACAGCAATATCAGTCTGTTTTCCCTTAAATATTCTCAAACTGATAACAATAAAAATTACAGTTCGGGCAATATCAACAATATAAGATAAAGCATTAGTTACTGTAGCCAAAATTCTTGTGTCGCAATATCCACCAAAAAGTGAGACAAAATTATCAACAAAACCATAAAGGTACGGAATTATTGCTATGGCAGAATCAAAACAAGAAAAAGCGAAAAGCAAAAACAATGCGTTCAAAGCAGTTACCTTTATACACCTTTCCTTTTCGCACAACAAAGTGTAACCAACAATCATAATTGTCGGGACATAGCCCCCTAAAAATGCAATAAGAAAAATCATACTGCAAAAAACATTAAGCGAAAGACCTATTTTTGTTTTTTTCATATTTCCTCCTAAAAAACTACATTTTGCACCCATATAAGTGCAAAATAATGATAACACTACAGTAAAATATTGTCAATAGCTTTTTTGCACCTATTTAAGTGCGAATCAAAGAGAGGATTATCTTGAACAAAAAATACGAAAAAGAAATCGGTCAACGAATACGCCATTTAAGGGAAAAAGCAAATATTACTCAAGAACAGCTTTCTGCTAAACTACAATTAGAAGGCTGTGATATTACCCGTAGCGCTTTAGCAAAAATTGAAGTTGGACAAAGACATTTATATCCTGATGAAATTTATCTGTTAAAGAAAATTTTATCGATTTCATACGAAGATATTTTTGAATAAACAAAAATAAGGTGTCAACCCCGGAAGTGGTTGGCACCTTTGGTTTCATATATACAAAAAAATCCGCAGAGGTTATCTGCGGACTTTTTTAACTGCATTCTTTCTTTTCTGTTTTTCTTGTTCTTATAAGATATACTGCAATTGAAATAAGGGCAAAGGTTTCGTTAAGCGTGCCGGCAATGGAGCCGTTTACTATGTTATACACAAACCAACATCCGCAGACGGGGATTGACAGATACTTGAGAAGCCTTGTGTTTCTCTGCCAGTTTCCGATTGTTGCAAATATCGCAGCGATAAATGGCAGGATACTCCAGGCACTTTCCCAGGTGAGAATCACACTTGCGGCATTGAGCACCACAAAGACGGCAGGAATTATATTGTTCTGCGCCCATTTCTTTTCTCTGAAGGAATAAGCGATACATCGGAAAATGTTCAGCATATTCATTCCCACAGGAGTAAAAAGCCCGAGACAGGCAAAGTGAAGACTCCACACCAAAGAACAAAGGGACATAAGAAAAAGTATCGTGCGGTGCTTTTTGAACTGATACATTGTCACCGCAATTCCCATTGCCACAAAGCCCAGTATCTGTGCTATTAAATTCTGATGTGCTGTAAAAAATTCGTACATACTGTTCTCCATATTATTTATCACGGCAAAGCCGTGCATATCATCAATTTCAAAGAAATTGCATTTCATCAAGACGAAGTCTTGCATATCATCATTGCGAAAGCTTATATACACGCTCCGCGTGATGATATACAGCCTATCGGCTGATGATATACAACGGAGCCTTGCTCCATTGATGATATACCATTGCTTTCGCAATGGATAAAAAAACGACTTGTTTTAACAAGTCGTTTTTTGGCGCGCCGGAAGGGACTCGAACCCCTGACCTACTGGTTCGTAGCCAGTCACTCTATCCAACTGAGCTACCGGCGCAGTTATTCAGCCGCATTGTTTTCCAATGCCTTAATATATTATCACTTACAAATCAAAAAGTCAACATCTAATTAAAAAAATATTACAATTTCTGTCTTTTTTTCTTCCCTGTCTCATAAGATTCTGAGAAAGGTTGGTTTTATATGAAATTTATTAAGCTTTTTTCAGCCGGACAGGATTTTATAATACTGTCCGACAGCTCGGATATCGATTCTCTTAACACGGAAGACATAATAATGCTCTGCGACAGACAAAAAGGAATCGGCGCACAAGGAATTTTATCATTTTATCAAAAGAACGCCAAAACAAGCCAAATAAGAGGCTTTCTTCAAAACGGAGAAGTTATGCAAGATTTTTCAACAGCGTCTGTTTGCGCCGCTTTTGCGCTGTTTTCAGAGAAAAGATTAACTCATCAGGAATTTTCAGCAGAAAATCACGCTTTTTTCACCGTTTCGGAGTCTTTTTCCGAAGAATCAGGTACGATTTACTGTGATATGGGAAAAGCTGATTTTAACCTGAAATACCCCGCAGAAGAAAGAAAAACACAGCTTGGCAACAGAATTCTTACTCTTACGGCGGCACAGCTTCACACCTTACATACTCTTCATTTTTCGGAATGCAAGGACAAACTGAATATTTCCTATCTCGGAGAAAAGGTTTCCGTGAATTCCCTTTTTCAGAAGAAGGCAGATCTTATCCTTGCCGAAGAGAGAGAGGATTCCATTGATATTGATTATTACGGCAAGGCATTCACCACACCTGCATTGTCCTCTTTCGGCTTTACCGCTCTTTGTGCCTGCAAAACAGGAAGAGCTGAGTATGATAAGGAAATTAAGATTACACATAAGAGCAATGAGGCTTATGCCGTATGCAAAAAGGACGGCAATATAATGATGCGCTGTGAAGTCAGAGAAGTATTCAGAGGAGAAATATAAGTTCTCCGGGAATTCAGGACCTTCTGACAGAAAAAATGCTCACTCTTTGTGAGTGAGCATTTACTTTTATTTATAGGATGTGGGGAGAACATAGATCTTGACGCCTCTCCAGCCCCATACACAGCAGTCTGCGTATGTGTTCATATAAAGGTCAACCGTAGCGCCCTTGGGCCAGTAGATAAATCCGCCTGTGTCCTCAGCTCTTGCAAAGCCGTAAACATATTTACCGTCGGCAGAAACTATCCACATTTCAGTACCGTAAGGAATCTCTCTGGGGTCAACGGCTACAACACCGGGACGGACAGCTGAGCCTGTTGCGGTCATATATCCGCCGTAGTATGCGGTTGACTTACCTTCGATACAGTAGAGATAATTTTCGGGAACACCGTTTTCATCAAAGGTCAGTGTTGAGGGGGGCTGCATCTGAGAAATGACCTGTCCGGGAGTACAAGAGGTATAAGCACCTGTACTGGGAATGTTGGAGGGGCCTCTCTGATACTTGTAATGGTCGAGATAAAGATTTCTGTTAGAGCTTGCAACGACCTCGCCTCTGGCTTCCCAGAGCTCTCTGTCGCGGTCCTCTTTCTGAATCTCTTCAAGCTTCTTTTCTGCTTCAGCCTCGGTTATTGAAGAAATAAATGAATTGAAATCAAGCGTTACCGTGTTTTCTTCTTCCGTAAATGAACCGATTCCTGCAGCAAGCACCTCGGGATGCTCCTCATAAACGATCTCGGCATCTGTCATTTCCTCTGAAAGGATTCCGTCAGCTGCTTCGCCGTATTCTCCCGTATTCTCGGTTTCGGTTTCAACTGATGAAGCGAATACCTGATTCATTGCGGGGGGAACATCACTTACTATTGCGGAGAGGGCAAGACCGGCAACCATCATCAGTACAGCGGGAGCTGTATGGTAAGAGGTTATACCGTGTGCCTTTAAAGAGAATTTTTTCTTCCCTTCTCTGTCACTCCTGTTACTGTGAATATTCATAATACTCTCCTATCCTAAACTTTTATCGAGCTGATTTTATGTATTTTTTAGTGCTCAATAATCATCGGGGTTAAGACTTTGCACATTATATTCAAAGATATTTCAAATGTCAAATCAAAAAGTTTTTCAATTTTGTGTATTTTGCACAAGTGCTTTTGAGCCAAAAAATGAGAAACTCCTATATTTGCGGTTTTTTGAGTTTATTTTTTCTTATCCGATTTTTCAAACACCCGTTTTTTTGTGAAAACCTAACAAAAATGACATTTACATTTTTAATGGTTACAATTTGTAATATTTACTGTTTATTTTCACCAAAGTAAAAGACTTTTTTTACTGCAATATCACTATAAATATACTGTACAAGCTCCCTTATACCATATATATGCGGTTTTGTTATGATAATTACACCGTAAAACACAAAAAAATCAGACATCCCGAAGAATGTCTGAAAAAAAGCTTATTCAAATGACTTTGCGAGGAAGGCACGGGTCTTTTCCGATTTCGGAGAATCGAACACCTCGGAGGGTGTTCCTGCCTCCTCAATGATTCCGTCAGCCATAAAAATGACCTTATCGGAAACATTTCTTGCGAATTCCATTTCGTGGGTAACGACCACCATGGTTCTTCCCATATTGCGAAGCTCCTTGATTACCTTGAGTACCTCAATGGTAAGCTCGGGATCAAGAGCAGAGGTGGGCTCATCAAAGAAAAGTATCTTCGGTTCAAGTGCCAGAGCACGGGCTATCGCAACACGCTGCTGCTGACCGCCCGAAAGCTGCCAGGGATAGGAGTTTATTTTATCATAAAGCCCCATATCCGTTAATATCTTGACAGCATTTTCATTGATCTCCTTGATTATCTGCTTTTTATCAGCCTTGTAATCGGGGCGTTCCTTTGCCTTGAGCTTTACGGCAAGGGTCACATTGTCAAAAACATTGTACTGCGGGAAAAGATTGAACTGCTGAAAAACAAGACCGATCTTCAGCTGCTTTTCTCTTGTTTCCTTTGCTTTATGCTTTGTCATATCGTTTCCGTCGAATATTACATCGCCGTCAACATATATAGTACCGCTGTCTGCTGTTTCAAGGAAATTTATACAGCGGAGAAGTGTTGTCTTTCCGCTTCCCGAAGAGCCGATTATGGATAATACCTGACCTTCATCGAGGGACAGGGAAATGCCTTTGAGAACCTCATTTTTACCGAAGCTCTTTTTAAGCTCATTAACTTCAAGTATAGCCATTCATTTCCCCTCCTTAAGCCTTGAAATAGTCCATTTTCTTTTCTATACGGGAGAAAATGACAGTGAGAAGACCGTTGAAAATAAGATAGAACGCACCGGCATAAATAAGAGGCCAGAGAAGACCGCCGTTTTTAATGAATTTCTGAGCATTCCAGATAATTTCATATACGGCAATGGTTCTTGCAAGAGATGTATCCTTGACAAGAGTTATGATCTCATTACCCATAGGAGGAACGATTCTCTTTATTACCTGAAGGAGCACGACCTTGAAGAAGGTCTGGCTCTTTGTCATACCGAGCACCTGACAGGCCTCATACTGTCCCTTGGGAATGCTTTCGATACCTCCTCGGTATATTTCGGAGAAATAGCAGGCGTAGTTTATTACAAAAGCTACAAGCACGGAGGGAAAGCGTTCAAGTCCTTTCATTTCAGCAAGAGCATTGAACAGCGGATTATCGATTCCCAGCTCACCTATCGCACTGCCGATAAGCTCGGGGCCGTAGAAAACTACTATCAGCTGAAGCATAAGAGGTGTTCCTCTTATTATCCATACCACTGTCTTTGAAAGCCACTTTATGGGAAATATCTTACTCATTGAGCCGAAGGAGATTATAAGTCCCAGAGGAATTGCAAAAAGCAGAGTAAGACAGAATAATTCAAGTGTGGTCATAAAGCCTTCAAGAAGGCTTTCGGTTACAGTCCAAAACATAATATCACCCGAACATCAAAAAGCAGAAGACCCGCGAGGAGTCTTCTGCCCCTGATTATTAAATTACTTATTTAACGAGAGTAAGCTCATATTTCTGTGCGAGAGCATCAAGAGTGCCATCAGCGATAAGCTTGTCTGTGATCTCATTGATCTTTGTGCAAAGATCTGAGCCCTTGCGGCAGCCGATGCCGTATTCTTCTTCGTTAAGGGAGAGAACCTTTGTAAGGTTTTCATAGGTTGAGCCTTCAGCTGTAAGAGCATCAGCCATTGTAAGGTCAATAATGCAAGCGTCAGCCTTGCCTGTGTGTACCTCAAGGATAGCATCTGACTGATAGGTAAGCTCTGTATAGTTAAAGCCGTTTTCTTCAGCAACGCCCTTACCTGCAGACTCAACCTCAACAGCAAAGGAGAGATCCTTGATGCTTTCAACTGTTGTATAATCAGCAGCCTTGTCCTTAGGCATAACAACGACCTGAGCATTCTTTACATAGGGATCAGTGATATCCATTGATTCCTTGAGAGCGTCTGTGATGGTCATACCGTTCCATACGCAGTCGATCTTCTTTGACTTAACCTCGAATTCCTTGTTATCCCATTCGATTTCGATGAATTCAACCTCAACGCCGAGCTCCTTGGCAACTGCTCTTGCATATTCTGCATCAAAGCCTGTCCACTCATTGTTTTCATCAAGATAGTCCATAGGCTTGTACTCTGTTACGCCGACAACGAGAGTGCCCTTGTCAAGGATATAAGCGAGATCGCTCTGGGCAGCTGTTGTGTCCTCAGCAGCAGTTGTATCGTCTGCGGGAGCTGTTGTTTCTTCTGTGTTACCGCCGCAGGATGCGAACATAAGAACGCAACCGAGAGCTAAAAGAGCGGCAAGAATTACGGATAATGTCTTTTTCATTGTCTGTTACCTCTTTCAATTTAACTTTTTAGCACTTTACCTTAATAAAGCATAGGCATATAATAACAGAGATTATTCGCTTTGTCAACAGCTTTTTTCAGAATTTTCATTTTTTTCACAAATTAAAAATCCGAGCCCGTAAGGAGTCGGAAAGCAAAACCGTTTTTACAGTGTTTTTATTATTTTCTTAAGCCTTTTTACCGTAAGAGAGGCGAGAAGCATTTTTACACAGTCGGGAATGATAAAGGGAACTACCGTTACAAGAGAGGATGCAAGAATTCCCTGAACAGTCAGCTCCTTCGTGGTAAAATAACAATACCATAAAGCACCCGTTATATAATGTAATATAATATAAATAATATATCCTATATATAAAGAAAATCTGCCCCGTATAAATTTCTGTGAAAGATAAAACACGGGAACACCTAAAAGAAAGCCCCAGATAAAGCCCGCTGTGGGGCCCGAAAGAGCTCCTATTCCGCTTGTAAAGCCCGAAAATACGGGAAGCCCTGTTATACCGAGAAAAATATAGATAAGAAGCATAATAAAGGTGTTTTTACTGCCTATGAGTCCGAGAGCGGTCATAGCAACAAAGGTCTGCATTGTAGCGGGGACTGCCGATGGAAAATGAAGCCACGCTCCGACGCACATAAGGGTAGCAAAAAGAGCAATAAATATCATAGACTGAATTCTCTGCTTTTTCATTTTTCTCCCCTCCCCTGTTTTTATTTATAATATCATAACACTGCCGACAATACAAGTTTCTGTTGACTAACAAGGAAATAACCTATATAATTATTTGCGGATAAAAAGAAAACTGAGGTAAAACTATGATTCGTTCAAATTTTCATACCCATACCACATACTGCGACGGGAAAAATTCCGCAGAAGAAATGGTGCTTGCCGCTATAGAAAACGGAATGCACGCTCTCGGCTTTTCAACCCATTCATACACCTCGAGAGATCTTACATACTGCATAAGAAAAGAAAAAATTGCAGATTACATAAAAGAGATTAACGAACTCAAGGAAAAGTATAAGGATAAAATAAGAATATACTGCGGAAGCGAGCTTGATGTTATTTCCGATATGGACCGTGAGGGCTTTGATTATTTCCTCGGTGCCGTGCATTATATAGACATTGACGGCAAGCTTCTTACCGTTGACGGAAGCGGTGATGAGCAGAAGAGGGATGCCGATAAATATTTCGGCGGCGATATGCTCTCCTATGCCGAGGCTTATTACGAAATGACAAAAAAAATCGCAGACCTTCCCGAGGTCGGCTTTATTGCACACTTTGACCTCGTTACAAAATTCAATGAAAATTACGAGCTTTTTGACGAAAAGGATCCCCGTTATGTAAAGGCATGGCAGGATGCGGCTCTCCACCTTATAAAGATGGGAATTCCCTTTGAGATCAACACGGGAGCAATTTCAAGAAAAAAGAGAACTACCCCCTACCCCAGACGGGAAATTGCCGATTTCATCAAGGAGCACGGAGGAACCTTCATTATGACCTCCGACTGCCACGATAAGGATTTCCTTCTCTGTCACTTCGAGGAGTCCGACAAAATATACGAGGGCATTGAGGTTCTCGATTTTGAAGATCTTTTAAGAAAATAAACATAAGTAAACGAAGACGCTTAAAAAAGTCCGTCTTCGTTTTTATTTTTACAAAAAAATTAAAAGCAGGTGTGAGGTTTTAAGGACAAAACGGCTTTAATTGTTGAAAGTGAATGAAAAACACTTTCGGAAAGGAGTGAGAGTATGACAGACGGAGCGGACAACTACCGCCGTTTTCTCGGCGGTGACAAGGAAGCCATAACAGAAATAGTTGAAGCCTATCGCGCGGGGCTCGAATATTTTCTTCTTTCTGTTACAGGGGATGAATACATCGCAGAGGAGCTGACACAGGACACCTTTGTATATCTGTTTATAAAGAAGCCGAAATACAGAAATGTAGCTTCATTCAAAACATGGCTTTATACCATCGGAAAGCACAAGGCATATAAATATATGAAAAAACGGTCAAAATGCGTTCCCCTTGAAATGAATTCACCGCTGTTTTCAGAAGACATACGAACACTCGAGGAAAAATACTTTTCAGATGAACAAAAGCTGAATGTACTTGATGCTATGGGAAAGCTCAAAGGCGAATACAGAGAAATTTTATGGCTTACATACTTTGAGGAGCTTTCAAACAAGGAATGTGCAGAAATAATGCAAAAGAATGTCCACAGCATTGAGGTACTTGTTTCAAGAGCAAGAAAATCCCTTAAAAAATTATTACAGGAGGAAGGCTACACTTATGAAAACCAACAATGAAATGATTGAATGTATAACACAACAGGTGGAAAGACATAATAAAAAAGTATCAATAAAAAGAAAAGCCGTAATTACCGTTTCAACGATCACAGCTTTAATGTTATGTCTTCTCATAGGAGCCGGTGCATCAGGCTTTATCAATGCCGGCACACCGGAGCACATAGAATATCTCAAGGAAAAAACAGAAAATGCGAAAAGAACTTATACAACCGAAAAATTAAGACAGCTCATCGAGAAATCCGATGATATTTACTCTGTTGCATCAAGAGAAGACAAGGGTAGCTTCAGAGAAATTCTTCTTGACTACGATACATCCGTTCCCGTAAATCAGACGGTAACAAACGGGGGATATATCTATAAATTCATCAGCATTACCGAAGGCAAAAAGCTGGACAATGTATGTGTCAGCGGTTCGCCCTTAAAGGGAACGGCAGAATTTGAATGGCAGATTTTCGATTCGCTTTATGCTTTATTTGAAATTACCCGTACTGACGGTGAAAAAATTACAGATGATAATTATGTATTTTTCAGAAATCAGAATTTTGTTATAGGTACAGAGCCGTTATTCGCTTATATGAATTTTACGGATGATACAATATATTTTCGGGACGATAACACCTATTATATGGCTGTTGAGCTTAATGATATGCGCGCTTTTGCAGGGGACGAGTTTGTAATATGCTTTTTTGATGCCACAACAAATGATCCCGATCCGAGAAAAAATATATATGCGACTGCAGACGGTATTTTTGAAATCAAGGATCATGTCACAGAAACCCATGCCCTCTTCCGCTTCCGTATTGATGAAAAGCATAAGGATCTCAAAAAGCTTGAAGAATTCAAGGAAGCTAACAAGGACACAGTTTTCTTCAATCCGAACTATGATTTTTATAAATAATTTTTATTCCGCTGTATAAAACAAGGGGCTGTATTCAATACAGCCCCGATAGTGTTAATTAGGTTCAGAATAATCAACCGGTTTGACCCGTCATATTAAACTCAACATTCTCTATTTTTTCATTATTTTCAAGATATTCCTTTAGCCTGAAAAGATTATCTTCTCCCGGCTCATTCAGATACACACAATAAGCTCTGTTTCCGAGAAGATATTCTACCTCTTTTATAAGATCATTTTCGAAAAACTCAGGTGTCAGTTCAGTTGTATCAGGCATACATTCTTCTTTGATACTTATAATCAGGCTGTCAACGGCAAAATCATACTTTTCGTCAATTTCGGCAGGTAAACCGACCGAGCACCGAAGTATGCATCTTGCATCTTCAGCTGTTACTTTGCCGTTCCCGTCAGTGTCCCCCCTCAGAAGCTGTAACGCAGAACAGCTTTCAAGTCCTATGGAGCACCTCAAAGCAAAACGGGCATCTTCAGCTGTTACTTTGCCGTCAAGTGTTACATCAAAAGCAGCAGGTTCTGATGACACAAAACCTATAAGTCCCACATAGTCAATTTTTTTAGATTTTTCAAGCTCTGCCTTTAATTCAAGAATATCTTCAAGCTCGTTGGTTTTATGATATACATTATAATAGACATCTCCGTTGCTATCCTCGAAAACAGGGATGATTTTTTGTATGGAATCAATTCCCAAGGAATTGTAATCAACCCACCAATTACTGTCAGATATGTTTTCTTTTTTTACAACTATTCCGATTTTTTCTGTTTTGAAATCATCCGTATTTTCGATAGCATTGCACAAAAAAACAAAAGAAAAAGATAAAACCAATAAAGTGACAATTAAAACAATACCTGAAACTCTGTATTTCATAGTGTTTTCCTCCTTAATAAATATTCAGAATTATTCTTTACATTTATTATGTACCGAAATAAACACTTTTGTTTGATATTTTTACATAATTTCACTATTATTTTCTGCGGCGTCTCTCAATCTCTTTTCTCTTGCCGCTGTTACGGCTCTGGCTTTTTCGAGGTCGAGATACATTCTGTCACGGGTCTTTTTGTCTATGTTATAGAAAAGCATGGGAACTACGCAAAGGTAGTCGAATATGAGCTTGGGACCGCAGGCGGTGATGAACATTCTCCACATTGTTTCATTTGTCTGAACTGCATCAACACCTGTCTGGAAGCCTGCCCATTTTTCAAGAAGCACGGCATTTACCTTTGTAAGAATAATACCCTTGACCTTGTCAATATAGCTTCTTGCAAGGTTTATAGTGGCCTCAACCCGGTAACCGTTTTTCCATTCGCAGTAGTCGAGCACCTCGAAATTGATTTCGGGGTCAAGAATCTTCTTTGTGCCGTAGAATACCATTTCAAGGCAGTTACCTATTGCCGCCGCAATGGTCATGGGAACCTTTTTCTTATAGAAGCCGTTTTCCTTACCGCCGATAAGACCTGTCAGGAAGAAGATGCTTTCGGAAACGGTAATTGAAAGGGACTGCATTACCCACAGAGCCTTTGTTGAAAATTTCTTTCTGAATTTTGTAGCCCACGGATAGGATGCATAAGAAATGGGCATTCCGGGGATACCCGCAATGGTTGACATCATATTGAATTTCAGAACGCTGTCATAATAGAGAGATTCACTTGTTCCGATGTCGATACCGCCTATAAAGCCCGAAAGCATATAAATAAGCATAGGTTTGTTTCTGAAAACAGAGGTAAGACCTTTGAGCGCGGGAGGCGGCTGCAGGGACTGAGGTACTCTTTCCTTACTTACAATGACCCACCATACCGAGGGAATTGTTGCAACCACCCACCAGAAGGTCTTGAAGCCTGCAAACATATTGACAAGATTAAGCTTCAGCTTACCGTTATTTACAAGGTCAAAGAGTATTCCCATCAGCTGTTCGGGGAATCTTGAAAAAAGCTCTGAAATAAACTTTGAAGAAACAAGAAGCGATGTTCTTTCATTGGGATTGGGCGTAAATACATTATCTATATATCCGCCGCCTCCGAAGAAAGCACCTATGGTTTCATTTATATAGGAAATAACCATATAGAAAACAAGCTTCTGAGCCGCATCAAAGCCGTTACCCTCTGCGATTATAGGCATAAGACAGGTGGCAATTCCCACAAGAATGCTGGGGATAAGAGCCAGCCACTGGAAGGGCTTGAATTTACCCCAACGGGTACGCATTTTATCGATGATAAGAGCAGACAGGGGGTCATTTATCATATCGTAAATACCGAGTCCTATTGCCGCATTTGCTCTGGCATCGGGGGAAAGTCCGTATATCTTATAAAGGAAGATATCCGAGCCTGTATCGTATTTACCGAGATTAAGCGCTGCAACGCTTGATTTTACGATATATGCGACTCTTTCTCTTGTTGAACAGAAGATTCTGTTCATATAAGCCGCATTGACAGTGGCATCGCTCATATAGGTAGCTTCAGCTACATTGGTTTTATTCTCATCCATTAAGCTCTGCCTCCTTCTTTGCAGTTTTTTCTCGGAGCTTTCTCTCCTGCTCTTCCTGAATTTCTGTAAGGCGCTTATACATCTCCTTACGGAGCTGTTCGGGAGAATCTCCTCTTTCGACCATACTGAAATATTCCTCAATGGGTATTCCGCCTACATAGCACTGAGAATGCTTTACCTGAAGATTTTCACGGAAGCAAAGAATATCCACAACGAAATTAAGAATTACAAGAGCAAAATAAATGTAAGCTCCGATTCCGAGCACTCCGCCCACGGAGCCGTTTTCGGGGATAACAGAAAAACAGACCATTGCCGCAATGACCGATACAATATATGCGATGTCAAGGCTGTAATTTCTGATTTTTCCTTTGGGTGCCAGGGCTATCATATTACATAAAAAATGCACAAGCATCAGCACAACGGATAACAGCAGAAGCACTATTGATACCGTAAACAGAATTCCCGCCGTTTTTGTAGAGGGCTCTGACATAAAGGAAACAAAAACCGAGGGATTGAGCTTATCGAACATATTATATATATCGAGTATGCCCATATTTCCGTCATAGGGCTCAAAGGGAGCGGCAAGCTTTATTTTTACAATAGGAAGAAACAAAGCTACTATCGGAATAAGACTTGTAAAAATTCTTATTATGGTAAGCTTTGAGCCTACGAAGGATGTTTTCAGCCGATCCACCTTTTTCTGAAAATGATAATACTGCACCTCGGCTATATCAGCCTCCTGCATCAGTCTCTCCTGCAGGTCATAAACCACAATATTTGCCCCGCAATGAGGACAGTTGGGTTTCCAGTCAGTAAGTTTCAGATGTTTCTTACATTTCGGGCATTCAGCCATAAAATCACCCTTTCGATAAATATATAATAGATTTTAACATAATTTTCACTATTTGTCGAGATATTTTATATATTATTTATAAAAATATATATAAAAATGTGCCCCGCATTCCTGATGCGGGGCTGAAAATTATTTAACATTTACGGCACTGCCGGTGGGAGCAATGGCTATATAGCTTGAGCCTGCTTCAAGGCTCACTGCACTGCCGTCAGCGAAGCTGAAGCTGAAGGGAGCAGTTTCAGAAGCACGGCTCCATTTAACGGCTGTTATTTTACCGCCGCAGGAGAAATATCCGTCACCGCTTCCGATAAGCTCTGCAACATGATAAGTATCCTTTTTGTGCTTTACATTCTCTGTGGGAGCGAGGATGACCATAATATTCTTAAAAAGCACTCTTTCACCGCCGTCGGTCATTTCCTTGCCGTACTGATGATAGGAATAGGAATCAGCGGTGCTGTCATAGACCATAGTTGATGTTTTTTTAACTCCCGAAAGAGTAAATACAATTTCTATTTCATTGGCATTTTCACCGTTCAGTGTTACTTCATCAGAAAACTGCAATCCGTAATCCTTATCTGTCACATTGAGGGAAAAGCCCTTATTTTTCGCGGCTTCATAGAGGCTTTCACCTTTAGCAAAAAGGGTATGCTCATAAGAATAGCCCTGAGCCGAGCGCTCGGCATCTCTGTAGCCTATGGGGACATCGACCTGAATGTTATCAACACCCGAATCAGAAAGATCGCCTAAAACGAGATCGCTTCCGCCGGTATGGAAAAGAACACAGTTATAGCCCTGTGCAATATCCGTGAAATTCATTCTGTTTGAGCGCATTGAGCCTACATCCGCAACCTTTCTTATATCGGAAAAAAGCGCAAGTCCTCTTGTGCAGTAGTCATTGATATACATTTCAAAGAAAAGGTCTGCAGAATTCAGTCCCTTATGAGGAATTGCGGGAGCAACATTATTGATGGTGACTGCAAAGACTCTTCCGTCATACTGAGAATCCGTTATTTCACCGTTAAGAGGATTTCTGTATATAACTTCCGCAGCAGTTGTTTCTTCCGCAAGTGTGGTTTCTTCACTGCCGCCCGTGCAGGCTGTAAGCAAAAGAATCATTACAAGAATAACAGGTAACAGCTTTTTCATAATTTTCTCATTCCTTAACTGTTTTTATCAGATGACAGCCCTTCTGACCTTTCCCTCAATGGACTCACCGAGGAAAATTCCGCCGAGTCTGCCGAAATCTGCTGGCTCGCCCGTTACATAATACTGCACCTCACCCTTTTTACCTGAGGTATTGAGCATATTTTCAGCTTTCAGCTTATCATATAAAGCTCCGAGAGAGCTTGTTCCCGAGCATACTATATTGATATCGGGAAAAAGCTCCTTTACGATATCAAGCACCAAGGGATAGTGAGTACAGCCGAGAATCAGTGTATCAATTCCCTTTTGAATAAGAGGAGAAATATACATTCTGAGAGCCTGTGCAGTTTCCGAATCCTCTTTATGTATCTTTCCCGCCTCAATAAGAGGAACAAGGGCAGGCGCGGGATTTGAAAAGACCTCACAGTCTGCAACAAAGCTTCTTACCGCTCTTTCATAAGCTCCGCTTTTTACAGCAGTGGCAGTTGCAATTACTCCGACCTTTTTATTCTTTGTAAGCCTTGCGGCTTTTTCGCTTGCAGGGGAAATAACACCGATAACGGGAAGGTCAAAGCATTGAAGAAGCTCTCTTCTTGATGTGGCATCTGCAGTATTACAGGCAATAGCAATAGCCTTTACGCCCTTTTCTATAAGAAACTTTGTATTATTAAAGGCAAATTCCGTTATCTGTCCCGAGGTCTTATCACCGTATGGAACATTCAGAGAATCACCGAGATATATTATATTTTCATAAGGCAGATTTTCGAGAACGGCTTTTACAACAGTAAGACCGCCGAGTCCCGAGTCAAATACGCCTATGGGCTTTTTATTGGACAAAAAAACCGTCACTCCTTAAAGTGAATTAACAAGAGATTTGAAGTGCTCTCCTCTTTCCTCAAAGCAGGTATACTGGTCATATGAGCTTGTTGTGGGAGAAAGAAGAATAACATCGCCCGATACGGCAATTTTCACAGCCTCAGACAAAGCCTCGGGAAGATCATTTACAAGAATTCCCGTACACTCGGTAAGCTCCTTATAAATTCTTTCCCCGCATTCGCCGTAGGAGATCACCTTTTTAACACCATGAAGAAGGCTCTTCAGAGGTGACAGGTCAAGCCCCTTTTCGTGACCGCCCGCAAGAAGAATCACGGGAGAGGAAAATGCTCTCAGGGCAATTACCGTAGCATCTACATTTGTGCCCTTTGAATCGTTATAATAACGGATGCCGTCCTTTTCACGGACAAATTCAATTCTGTGTTCAACACCCCTGAACGAGGAAACAGCCTCTCTTATTTTTTCGGGAGAAACTCCGTTTTTAAGAGCACAGCCGACCCCAACAAGGACATTCTGCACATTATGGCGTCCGACAACCTTTATATCGCTTACGGGGAAAAGCTTTTCGCCCATATAATATACATTTTCGGTATCGGCGTATAAATCGGCAGATGGCTCAGACAGGCTGTAGGTGAGCTTCTTACAGCCTACGGGGAATTTTTTCTCATATTCTGAAATAAGCTCATCGTCGAGATTATAAAGCAGTACATCCTCTCCGCACATATTTTCATACACACGCATTTTTGAGCTGTAATAAGCATCCTCCGAGCCCATAAAATCAAGGTGATCGGCGGAAAGATTAATAATTACAGCTGTTTCGGGACGGAATTTCACAATATCCACAAGCTGGAAATTTGATACCTCAAGAACTATATAAAAGCCCTCATTCTTGATGAGATCATATTCGAGCACCATTTCACAAAGAGCAATACCGATATTACCGCAAAGAAGCGTTTTTTCAGGGTACTGAGCCTTAATTATCTCATAAGTAAGTGTAGCCGTAGTGGTCTTACCGTTTGAACCTGTAATTGCAATATAATGCTGAGGGGCTGAAACAGTAAATGCCAGCTCAATTTCCGTTATAACGGGAATTCCTCTTTCACGAAGACGCTTTACAAACCATAATTTTCCGTTGATTCCGGGATTTTTGACAGCCATATAAAAATCCTCTTCAAAGATATCTGCTGTCTGATTTGTAACTCTGACCCCGTTTTCCTGAAGCCAGGGCAATTCCTCTATTTTATCAAGGGACTTTGATTCCGAAACGGTAACCTCGGCGCCAAGCTTTAAAAGAAGCTTAACAGCCGCCATTCCGCTTCTCGCAAGTCCTAAAACAAGCACTTTTTTACCAAAAAAATCTGTCATATTTTCTCCTGAAAAATCATTTAAAATGCAAGTAAGGGTTCTCACTCCCGTAACATGCCGTAACTAATATATATTCTATTCTATTATATTATTCATATAAATAAAAGTCAACGGAAAACAAAAAAAGCATCCCGATAAATACATATCGGGATACTGAAAATTGATATAACAAATTAAACATTATGAATAATAGCTGAACAGACACCATACCGCAAAGCCGACAGCAACGCCAACAAGAATATATATTGCTTTATCGATTTTTATTCTTATATCGGATTTATATTTCTTTGCCGCAAAAAACATAGATACCGGGGCCGATGTAATTTCAATTTTCTGCTGTTTACAGACAACGGTAATATATGACGGATAATAATTGCGAAATTTACTGTATGTAACACACTCAAATTTCAGATACAAAATATCATCCCATCTGATAAGTCCGTTTTTGTAATGAATTCCGTCCTCATTTATAACGCAAACGGTTTTTCCGAAAAAGAAAAAATTAAGAACGGACAGTATAATAAAAGGTACAGCAAGACCGCCTATTTTTAATATAAGACTGCCTATTCTTTCAGCCCACTCACGGATATCAAATCCGCCTGGTATCGGACTAAAGGTACGCATTATGAAGAAATACAAAAATATCAGCAGTAAAGCGAAGAGTATATAATTAAAATACTGACGGCGGATATGTATGCCGCGAACATCATTGAAAATGTTATCCTTCATATCAGCTCTCCTTCTGAAATAATCTGAAACAAAAAAAATTATACTAATTTCTCAAAATCTCTTTTTGCGTAAATTATTCTCATAACGGTGATAGTTTTTATATTTTCGTCAACAGTGTAAAACACAAGATAATTTTCCACTCTTAGCTTTCTGTATTCGGGCTTTAAGGGGCGTATTGGGGTATATACGGGACAGGAATAAGGAAATTCCGAGAGCCTTTCCGTGCTTTTTACGATTTTTTCCGTAAGACGGAGAGCTGTCTCGGGAGCATCCAATTCATCCGCAATATACACGGCAATACCCTGCAAATCATTTTTGGCAACGGGCAAAAACTGAAGCTTATACATTATTCCCCTCCGAGTGCCTCTTTAATGGATTTCAGCACATCTTTAGAAGAATAACGGGTATCTGTAATTTCAGCTTCACGCTCTGCTTCAAGAAGCTTAAAATAAACATCACTGTCGAAGTTCAGTCTTTCGTAGGCTTCCATACTCATAACGACCATATCACCGTAGCCGTTTTTGGTAAGAAACACCGGCTGAGCCGTTTCGTGAACGGTTCTTGAAATATCTGCAAAATTGTTTCTTAAATCCGAAACGGGTCTTATCATATCCATAAAATCACCCTCCGCAGATATTTTATCATAATTATGCTAAAATATCAATATCTTTTTATAAACACAATATCTGAAACCAGCTCTTCTCTTCTGATTAAGAAATTAATATATATTCAAGATAAAAATCCCGACACCAAAAGGTATCGGGATAGTGAAATACTCGAAGAATTTATCTCTTTGAGAACTGTCTCGGCGTTAAGAAAACAGTCCAGCGGACTGTTTTTAGCTGCGACCGCAGCAGCTTTGCTGCGAGGACACCTCAGTTTTGCAGAAAAAAACTCGGAAGCCGAAACTTCCGAGAATTTTTTGTAAAAGATAAGAATTTATCTCTTTGAGAACTGAGGTGCACGACGAGCGCCCTTGAGACCGTATTACTTCTTCTCGCAAACCCGAAAACCCTTGTGTACCAAGGGTTTTCGGCATCGCTCTCATTATTTAACCCCTAATTTAACCCATAACAAACTCAGTCAA
>SVOV01000025.1 GCA_015066205.1 Oscillospiraceae bacterium | reverse complement strand
AGCCTTCCGACATTATTCTTTATTCAATATTCATTATTCATTATTCATTTATAAAAATTACAACTCCTAAAAACGGGAGGGGTGACCCCTCCCCTACGACAGACGAACCGATTCACCCGTTCTCAATCCAAGCCGAAGGCTCGGTATATCATCAGCGAAGCTGTATATCATCACCGCAGGTGCATATCATCACCGCAGGTGCATATCATCACCGCAGGTGCATATCATCACCGCAGGTGCATATCATCAGCGAAGCTGTATAAAAACAGAGCGTAAGCGGAATAAGGCGAAGCCTTCCTTCACATTTTCCGCAGGAAAATATTTCACTCATTCCGCAGGAATGAATTTCACTGCCCGAAGGGCAATTTCACCGACACGCAGTGTCGATTTCATTCCAAACGGAAAGACCGCCGCTGAAAGCGACGGCCTTTCCGTTTGGATGTGGGGTGTGAAAGAGAAAGATATGGGCTGTAATATATGATAAAGAGTGTCAACTCTTGACCATCTTGTCAATAGTAATGGTGTATACTATTTTTTCATCATCACAGTTTTTTTGTGCTTTTGCGCTGATTCCCGATGCCGTCATAGTATCTATGGCGTGTTCAATGGTGTTTTCAAAGATCCTGTAATCCTTGTAATGTGCCGTAAATACTGTCTTTTTGGTATGTAGCTCGGTTATTTCCATAGCTTCATTGAAGCTTACCTGCCCCGAAAACATAAGATCGGTTATTTCATTAAGACGGCGGATATCATTTATCTTACACAGATTATTCGCTGTACTTTCTGAAAGATTTCCCGAAATTATCTTCCATTTGATATTATCGGGGAGAGAAAGAAGTCTGATTCTCGATAAGACCATACCCTCGGGAATAGAAAGCCGCTCGGATATTTCTTCGACGGTATAATAATCACGAAGCTTTTCAATAGCTTCGGCAGCTTCGAGGAAATGGAGCTCCTTTTTATGTATATCCCCTACAAGACTTAAGATGGGAATATCAGAGGAGAAGCTGTTCATAACAAGACAGGGAACGGCAGAAATTCCCGCTTTCAGAGCCGCAAGCCGTCTTCTTTCTCCCGAGATAACTCTGTATAAGCCGTTTTCGGCATAGGTTACCGTCAAGGGAGTAAGAAGCCCCGTAGCTTCTATGGATCTTGAAAGCATTTCAAGCTCTTCAGAGGAAATAATTTTTCTGACAGGAGTTTCGGGCGGTAATATGTCCCCTATAGGAATAAGAAGCACCTGTCCGCCCGTCCTGACCTTTTCTTTAATCATAGGACACCAAAAAAAACCGTGATATTCTTGTAAGGCTTGTCCTTACAGGTAAAGAATATCACGGTCATTCTGCGAAATTTATTGTAATTTCGGTGTCGTATATTATTTCTTTTTGCTTTTATAGGGGCTTTTTTGATATCTGGGCATAGGCTCTCGGGTATTTTGGTGAAGTTTGCGATACTTTTTTTGCAATTATTATTTCTCTTTCACTGCCGTCGGGTATCTTATATCTGTTTCTTGATACTACCTTGGCTCCCAGATTCGCTATAGCTCCCAGTCCCCTTTGTGCCTCCTCGGGTGACAGCACTGCCTTAAGCGGTGAGAATATTCCCCCCACCTTTACTAAAGGCACCGAGTATTCACTGAGTACATTCAGTGCCGCTACAGCTCTTGATGTCACCACATCAAACTGCTCTCTGAATTCCTTCTTCTTTGCCGCTTCCTCGGCTCTTATTGTGATGATATCTGCAGAAAGCCCCAATTCCTTAACAAGTGAACGGATGAAATCAAGCTTTTTATTGACAGAATCTATCATTGTTATATTGAGCTCGGGGTTATAGCACAGTAAAGCCGCTCCCGGAAAGCCCGCGCCCGTACCTACATCTATTATTTTCTTACTGCCGTTAAGCTCCGCATATTTAACAAGACATAAGCTGTCTGCAAAATGCTTTATTACTATATCATCGGGGGCAGTTATGGCGGTAAGATTGACCTTTTCATTATATGCCACAAGTCTTTCGGCATATAAGTCGAATCTGTCTATGGCTTCATCGCTGATATCAATTCCCAAGCCCTCACAGGATGTCTTTAACAGCTCTTTTGAAATCATACCTTACTCCCCTTTTCCTTCCTTTGCGAGATAAATAAGAAGCACTGAAATATCGGCGGGACTGACGCCCGAGATTCTCGATGCCTGTCCTATGCTTCTCGGTCTTATCTTTGAAAGCTTTTCTATTGCCTCTGTTCTGAGGTTTATAACCTTATTATAATCTATATCCTCAGGAATGAGCTTTATTTCAAGTCTTCTCATCTCATTTACCTGTGACAGCTGTCTTTTTATATAGCCCTCATATTTAAGAGCAATTTCAACCTGTTCAAATACCTCGTAGGCTAAATCAGGTCTTTCCTTGTCAAAGGGTGTCAGAACATCGTAGTTCAGCTGGGGTCTTCTTATAAGGTCAGCCAATTTACAACCCGTGGTGAGAGGTGATGTTTCACGTGAAACAAGAAGCTCGTTTATGTCATCACGGGGCGCGATCACAGTGCTTTCCACTCTGTTTCTCTCAATTTCAATAAGCTCAAGCTTCTTAAGAAGCCTGTTATATTTTTCCTCACTTACGAGCCCCAGCTCAAAGCCTGTCTTCATAAGTCGTATATCCGCATTATCCTGTCTTAAAATAAGACGGTATTCGGAACGGGAGGTCATCATTCTGTATGGCTCGTTACAGCCCTTTGTAACAAGGTCATCAATGAGCGTACCGATATATGAGCTTGAACGGTCAAGAATAAAAGGCTCTTTACCGAGCACCTTGTGGGCGGCATTGATACCCGCTACAAGTCCCTGTGCCGCCGCCTCCTCATATCCGCTTGAGCCGTTGAACTGTCCCGCACCGAAAAGACCCTCGCAGTTGAGGAATTCAAGGGTGGGCTTGAGTTCAAGAGGATCAACGCAGTCATATTCGATAGCATAGGCATTTCTCATAATCTCACAATGCTCAAGTCCCTTTATGGAACGGACAAAGCCCTCCTGAACATCTATGGGAAGAGAGGATGAAAGACCCTGTAAATAAAGCTCTTCGGTATCAAGTCCGCAGGGCTCAATGAATATCTGATGTCTTTCCTTTTCGGAGAAGCGCACCATCTTATCTTCAATACTCGGACAATATCTTGGGCCCACTCCCTCTATTACACCACCATATAATGGGGAACGGTGGAGATTTTCCATAATTATCCGCTTGGTTTCATCGTTGGTATATGTAATATAACAGGAGAGGATATTTTTAGGTGTGTCCGTGGTTGAAAAAGAAAACGGGACTACCCTTTCATCTCCCACCTGTTCCTCAAGCTCGGAGAAATCAACGCTTCTGCGGTTGAC
The DNA here is from genome assembly GCA_015066205.1 of Oscillospiraceae bacterium. GTDB lineage: Bacteria > Bacillota > Clostridia > Oscillospirales > Acutalibacteraceae > RUG806. The sequence goes on along the minus strand of SVOV01000025.1, from coordinate 31,919 downwards.
TCTTGAGGGAGTACCTGTCTTAAAACGGCGAAGAGAAACACCCTCTTTGCGAAGAGAATCGGAAAGACCGATGGCGGGGAACATTCCGTCAGGGCCGCTTGAATAGCATTTGTCACCGACGAAAATTTTACCGTCAAGGAAGGTGCCCGTTGCGATAATTACGCAAGAGGCGTGATAAACACAGTCAAGCTGTGTTTTTAATTCCCAAAAAGAATTATCATTTCTCTTAAGAGATGTGATTTCAGCCTGAACAAGAGTGAGGTTTTCCTGTTTTTCAAGGACATTTTTCATATACTTGGAATATTCACGGCGGTCTATCTGTGCACGGAGAGAATGAACAGCGGGTCCCTTACCGAGATTAAGCATACGGCTCTGAAGAGTATTTTTGTCTGCGGCAACACCCATTTCACCGCCGAGAGCATCAATTTCTCTTACAAGATGTCCCTTTGATGTACCGCCGATAGAGGGGTTACACGCCATATTTCCTATCCAGTCAAGATTTATGGTGAAGCATACGGTCTTCACACCGAGCCTCGAGGCGGCGAGAGCCGCTTCAATACCAGCATGGCCCGCACCGATAACCGCAACATCAAATTTTCCCGAAAAATAATCCATCAGAATTCTCCTCACAGATTTAGTAACGAATTATTATAGCACGGAATTTAAGATATTGCAATAATATCATATATTGTATTATAATAATAAAATAGAAGAGAATTTCTTTTCACCGAAAAACGGGGATTAAACAAATTGCATTAATAGCTTTGTGCTTCGCACTTAAGAAAACCCCCGGCGAGGGGCGAATGAGTGTGCCGCTGCCGGTGGAAGATTCCCCCACGGTGTGGGGGAAATGTCACGGAGTGACAAAGGGGGACGGGCCCGTCAGGCAGGAAGGCACACGAATGAGGTGAAGAAACACAGAGCAATGTGCGCCGCTCCAAGGCGTGCAGTGCGACAATGTTTCTGAGGGACTCCCAAAGAACAACTTTCCTGCGCTTATGAAAGCATAAGGATTTCGCACTCTGCGGAGTGCGACAAGAGGCTCTGCCTCTTGACACCGTGAGCTTTTGAAAAAGCTCAAGCAAAACTTTTGATCCGGCACTCCCGTGCCGACAGTAACCCCAAAATTTCTGTGAATAAAATTAATAAATGCGGAGAATTACTATGTCAACAATAGCAGCTATTGCAACGCCTAATGCGGCGGGCGGAATCGGAATAATCAGAATATCGGGAGATGAAGCACTTACCGTAGCAGATAAGTGCTTTAAGGCATATTCGGGGCAGAAGATATGCGAAATGAAAGGATATCGGGCATCTTACGGGCAGATATTTGAAGAGGACTCCCCTATTGACGAGGCTGTTGTAATAGTTTACAGAGCGCCCAAGAGCTACACCGGTGAAAACGTATGTGAAATTTGCTGTCACGGCGGACTTTACATAATGAATAAGGTATTAAGACTGCTGTTTACTCTGGGAGCTGTCCCCGCCGAGCCCGGTGAATTTACGAAAAGAGCCTATCTCAACGGGAAAATGGATCTGGCGCAGGCTGAAAGCGTAATGAATATCATTTCGGCATCGGGGGACGCGGCACTCAATGCCGCAAGAAATACACTCAAAGGCAATGTAAGCCGAAAGATAGGAGAGATCAGCTCCGCTCTTATAACAGCGGCGGCGGGGCTTGCCGTATGGGCAGACTACCCCGACGAGGACATCCCCGCTGTCCAGACGGGAGAGCTCAGAAAAACTCTCGTGAGGGCAAAGGAAGAAATAACAAGGCTTATTTTAAGATATGACAGCGGAAAGGCCGTGACCGAGGGCGTAAATACGGTCATATGCGGAAAGCCGAATGTAGGAAAATCAACGCTGATGAATGTACTCTCGGGATGCTCAAGATCAATTGTAACAGCCGTAGCGGGAACAACGAGAGATGTAGTCGAGGAAACCGTAAGGGTCGGAGATATCGTGCTGAGGCTCGCAGATACGGCGGGAATACACGAAACACCCGACGAAGTGGAAAGCATCGGCGTTAAGATGGCATTGGAGAGAATGGAGAGCGCCGACCTTATTTTAGCGGTATTTGATGTATCAAGGGAGCTTGATAAGGAGGACTACTCTCTTTTAGAAAGCTGCAAGGATAAAAGATGCCTCGGTATTGTGAATAAATCGGATATGGAAGCAAAATTCACACAAGAGGAAATAGAAAAGTATATAAAGGAATGTATAACGCTTTCAGCGAAAAACGAGGAAAGCTTTGAGAAGATAAAGGAAAAGCTTGAAAAGATACTGGGAACCGAGGGACTTGATTTCACACAGGAAATACTTGCCGCCGAAAGACAGTATAACTGCGCAAAGAAAGCAAGGGAATGTATAGAAGAAGCAATATATGCCCTCGATTCGGGAATTACAGCTGATGCAGTGAATGTGAGTATAGACGGAGCAATAGAAGAGCTTCTGACACTTACAGGCAAAAAAGCAAAGGAAGAAATAGTAAACGAGGTCTTCTCAAAATTCTGTGTGGGAAAATAAAATCTGCATACTACACTTAAAAAAGTCTTCGATTCTATTATCTATTCATTCAGAATAAAAATTACAACTCCCTGTATCGGGAGGGGTGACCCCTCCCCTACGACAGACGAACCGACTCTTCATTCGGGAGGGGAGACCCCTCCCCTACGATAGGATAACCAACTCACCCGTAGGGGAGGGGTCCCCGCCCGTATAGAGCGTAAGCGAAATAAGGCGAAGCCTTCCACCTCTTACTTCTTCACTTTTACCTATTACTTCGCCTCCCACCTCCCCCTCTCTTTTTCTCGCATAAATATTCATAGTTTCATACAACAAAAAAAAGAAAACACAAGCTCCCCCGCCGAAGCTAAAAAAAACCAACACCGGCGGGAGAGAAAATAAAATAAATGATCTGTCAGAAAATAAGTGACACGGAGAAAGCGGCGGCAGCTCCCGTGAGGGCGGCGGCAAGAAGAGCGAGAAGCCTTTTCACTCTCCCCTTTTTATCAGCTGAACCTTTCCCCTCGGGAGGACTTGCAGCATCCTTTATAATTTCGTCTGCCTTGCCCCTCAGCCGTTTTTCGCTGACGGACGAAAATTCAGGCTTGACGAAAAACAGCACCTTTTCAAAATAGGCACTCTCGGGATGAGATATCTCCACTACCTGACGGTTAACTCCTTTAAGCATTTTATATCCTCCGAATTAGCTTTAATAAATCAAGACACTTACATTATTAACGGACAAAGGTAAAAATAAACATACAATTTATATAAAAGGCTATGAAGGAGAAAAAAAGCTGAAGAACCCCCCCGTCAATTAATCAGAAAAGTTCTGTCAAAACGGTCAGGAAAACGGACAGAAAGGTATCAGAAAAAACAGCAGGAAAAAAGAAAAAAACAGGTATGCCGACATATCTCCGATAATAAAAATCACAGGACAGCACTCCCCCGTTTTGTACGGAAAAACAAAATAACAGCCCGATTATTATATGAGCGCTCCGAAGAAAATATTACGGAAAATGAAAATAGATCAACTGCAAAAAGAAAAGACGAATGTCTGTAACATAGGACAAAAAATTACAAAGTAAACAGCACCTGTGCCGCCTGACGGCACTGATAAAATAAACTTAAGAAAAACAAAGTAAGATAAACGGCAAAAGCCGTGATAACAGAGGAATATGCCGTATATGGCTTTATTTGTGGTGAATTGTGTCATAATATACTAATAAATCACAATATGCGGTGTTAAAGTTATTATACAATTTGTATAATGTTGAAAACTCCGAAAATGTTGAAAACTCTGTTGAAAATGTTAATAACTAACCGCTGAAAGCCTTGACAGGCCAATGTCCCGTTGAAAAAAAGTTATCAACATCAACACATTGTTAAAGTTTTAACATATACAGGTAGTTGTCTTGTCTTCCCTTCTATACAAAATGGAGATATATTTAAATAAAATTTTCACAATATTTTATTTAAATTGCCAAATATACATTGTGAGGTAAAAAATGGAGCTTTTTGAAGGAAAATACGGTACTGAAGCGGTAGATTTCGGTGAAATAAACCTGCCGCTGACTCTCGACTGCGGGCAGGCCTTCAGATGGGAAAAGGAAGAGGGCGAGGTTTTCAGAGCCGTAGCCTACGGGAAAGAAACAGCAGTAAAAAGAACAGAAAACGGGCTTCTTTTCATAGACACTCCGAAGGAGGATGCGGAAATGATCTGGGCAGATTATTTTGACCTCAGATCAGATCATAAGACCATTCTTGAAAGGCTCTCGCAGGACAGCTTTTTAGATGAGAGCATCCGCAGATTCGGCACTCTTCACATACTGAATCAGGAGCCCTTTGAAGCTCTTATATCGTTTATAATTTCATCCTGTAACAACATCCCGAGAATCAAGGGAATCATAAAAAGGCTGTGCGAGAGTCTCGGCGAAAAAACGCCTCACGGCTTCACCTTCCCCTCCCCCGAAACTCTTGCCGTGAAGACCGAGGATGACCTGTCCTTTCTCAAAGCGGGCTACAGAGTTCCCTATATTTTAGATGCGGCAAGGCGTGTGGCAGAGGGTGAAACAGACCTTGAAAAATTAAAAACAACGGATCCCGACTCTGCAAGAAAAGAGCTTATGAAGATAAAGGGTGTGGGCAAAAAGGTAGCAGACTGCACCATGCTTTTTTCTCTGGGATTTCGGGATACATACCCTGTTGACCGCCATATTGAAAGAGCCACAAGGGAGCTTTATCCCGATGGACTCCCCTGCTTTTTTACTCCCGATTCGGGACTTGCACAGCAGTATATCTTCTTGAGCCGTATATCATAGGATACAAAATCAAGCAATATCTTAATTTGCTTTATCATAGCAAAATGTATGTTTATACGAAAGGAATGTATGTTTATGCCTCCTCCTATGGGCCCTCCGCCGTCAGCCCAACTTGAAAAGCTGAAGGAAAAAAGACCGGAAAGCATAAAGGAAATACCGGGATATCTAAAAAGACTCTTCGGAAAATTCTTTTTCAGGCTGTCATATATTTTCCGTCTTGTATGGGAAACGAAGCCGTGGATTCTTTTTGCAATGCTTCTTCTGTCAGTGCTGTCGGGCGTGCTTCCCGTGTGTCAGGCATATGCCGGCTCATTTCTTCTGACCCGCCTCGCCGAAGGCTTCACGGCAGCTTCAATCGGAGAACAGGTTCAGGGACTGTGGCAGAAAATAGTATGGCTGTTAGTTCTGCAGTTCATCTGCATCTTTCTTATTTCTCTTGTTAATAATATAAGATCCCTTGTAACAAGAATAGCAGGGGAGCTTGTGGCAAACCATGTCAAAGAAAAAATTATGATAAAGGCAAGGGAGCTTGATATTGCAAGCTTCGATAAGCCTGATTTTTACGGAAGGCTGGAGAATGCAACAAGAGAAGCAGACCACAGACCCATTCAGATAATAAATTCTGTCTTTACACTTATAAGCACGGTTATCACAATATGCTCATATTTTGTAATATTAAGTCAGGTAAAGCCCGTGTGGGCATCGGTGCTTGTAATAGCACTCAGTATCCCCGGGGCAGTAGTCAGCTTCGTATACAGGAAAAGAAATTTCCGTTATATGCGCCACCGCTCCAAGGACAGAAGAATGCTCACATATTTTTCAAATGTACTTACGGATAAGGATCTTATAAAGGAAATAAGAATTTTCGGTCTTTCGGAGCATTTTACAAAAAGATATAAGGAAGTATTCCTGAGATACTTCAAAGGTCTGAAATCACTGTTTATGAAAGAGGGAGCGTGGAATATCGCACTTTCGCTGGTGTCCTCCGCCGCAAACTGCGTGCTTTTTCTTATAATAGGAAAGCAGGTCTTTGAGGGAAAGATCGATATCGGAAATTATTCTCTTTATACGGGCGCACTCAACAGCACAGCCTCGGGAATCGCCACCTTTATCTCAACCACCGCAACGGTCTATGAGGGAACCTTATTTATAGATAACCTTATAACATTTATGAAAGAAAAAAGAACCGTAAGAGAAGCAGGGGAGTGCCCGAGAGAGCCCGTAAGAAACAGCGGGCACAGAATCGAATTCAGAAATGTGTCCTTCTCTTATCCCGGTTCGCCAAAAAAAGTAATAGATAATATAAGCTTCGTGATCGAACAGGGAGAAACTGTGGTGCTCGTGGGTCTCAACGGCGCGGGAAAAACCACTCTTATAAAGCTTCTGACACGCCTTTATGACCCGACAGAGGGTGTGATCCTTTTAGACGGCTTTGACATAAGAGAATATGACACCGAAAAGCTTTACAGCCTCTACGGTATTATTTTTCAGGATTTCGGAAAATATGCAGTTTCCGTCAGAGAAAATATTACATTCGGAAATATAAAGAAAGATGCGGACAATGACAGGGTAGTGATGTCCGCAAGAAAAAGCAGCAGTGAGCAGTTTATAGAAAAGCTCCCCGAAAAATACGATACTCCCCTTATGAGATATTTCGAGGACAACGGAACGGAGCTTTCAATAGGGCAGTGGCAGAAGCTCTCCATAGCAAGGGCATTCTACAGCGACTCCGATATTCTCATATTGGATGAGCCCACCGCCTCACTCGACGCTATTGCAGAGCAGGAGATATATAACCGCTTTGACGAGCTGAGAATAAACAGAACGACCATTTTCGTTTCCCACCGACTTTCGAGCGCCACCGTAGCAGATAAAATATTAGTGCTGGAGCAGGGAAGACTGATTGAGGAAGGAAACCACAGGGAGCTTATGGAAAAGCAGGGAAGATATTATGAGCTGTTTTCAACACAGGCAAAAAGATATATATCGGAATATGCTTCATAAAGCCTGTAACATACAAAAAAACCGACCGCTGATGCGGAGTGTTCGTAAGGACACTCCGCAGTTTTATTCGCCTTGCGGCGAGTGATATTGCTGCGCAGTTTTATTGTGCGTTGCACAGTGTTATTGTCCTTCGGACAGTTTAATGCGAATAAAATAACACTGAAGCCGTAAGGCTTCAATAACACTTTTGATTTATCAAAAATAACACTGCAAATTTTAATTTGCAATATCACTTATACTCACCGAAAAAATATTTTCACTTTGGCATAATTACTTTTAATGCATATAACCCACTATGACACTTTCAAGCCGAAAGTGTCACTTTTTATATAAAAAATTTGGGAGCACTTCGTTACAAAGTGTCTCCCAATAATTTTATCTGTCCTTGCGAACACTCGGCTGACAGCAGGTCGGTTTTTTTGCAAAAGAAGTTAAATTATTTTTTCTCCTCCGAAAGCATCTCAACAAGGGCTGACATTTCTTCGCTGAGTTTGCCCTGATTTTCCTTTGCAATGAGCATTCTTCTTTCATTGAGTGCCTTATACATATCAATCTTCTTCTGCCCGTCAAGGTCGTAGAAGAAAAGAGGAATGGTGTTTACGATATGGGGAACAAGATTGCCGCAGGCATAAAGTGCAAATACCTTCTGATAAACGGAAACGGAATCCTGTGCCCAATAGGTTGAGTCTCTGGTGGTGTCATATCCTGTCCACTTAATAACCCATAATGCCATAAGAGTATTGAGCGGCTGGGTGAGCTTATAGATATAATCAGTAAGCAGTCCGAAGGTACCGTCAGGACGTTCACCTGTGAGATATTCGGTATAGTCATTGATTTCTCTTGAAATCTCGCCTTCAAATGCGGTGGCGGGAGCATTGTTCAGACCGTTAAGACCGTAGCCTATGCAGAACCATATTCCGCTTACCCACCATTTCTTCATGGGCATGGTAATCCAGCCGCCCACCGCCCAGATGATTTCAACAAAAATATCCATGGCACGAAGTACAATAACTATATTTCTGTAACTCTTAATTCTTTCTTTTATGGGCTTTATGAATGCCATTGAAAGAACATTACACACATGGTAGAAGCCGTAAAGGGGAGCTATATTGAGACCGCCGCCGAAAATTTCAAGCTGGGTGATAACATCCCATGAATAGCCGCCGTTGCTCCACCATGATACAAGGAAGCTTGCAGCAACATTACGCAGAGCATATTTGTTCTTGAGAATATAGAACATAGTCTTTGTTAAGGGAGCGGGCTTGGGCTGAAGAAGAACTCTTTCGGGACACTTGAGTGCCACACCCATTGTTCCCACAGTTCCGAAGAAGCAGGTTACACAAGCCATTATGGCGAACATAAGAGGCTGGGAAATTTCCACACCGCCGATGTTATTGATGGACATAAGAGAAATATAGACAACAGATACTATATCTCCGCCGTAAGCACCTGAATAGCTCTGTGCAAGAGAAACTGAAATTCGGTCGGCAGGGCATGCACTTTGCAACGTCGGGTAATTATCCGTCGGTATATTGAATATGGTTGAAAATGTTTCCTGTAAAAACAGCATAATGAACACGAAAATTATCTTTTTCGGATCATTAACCTTATCACCGCCCATTATAAGAGCACCGCTGTAAAGAAGGGCTGTTACAAGGAAGAAGGGGAGAGGGGTAGTCAAAACATAAGGTCTTGCCTTACCGAAGCGTGTTCTCGTTCTGTCGTATGCAATACCCATAAGGGGATTGTTGAGTGTATCATAAATACTGATGAGAGCCTTGATAACCGTAATATAGGTGAGATCTATTTTCAGAACCTTTGTAAAATACATATTCTGATAATGGTCCATACCCATTTTAAGCTGTCGGGAGAACTTCTGAACAGCCATCCACGCTATTTCGGAAACGCTGACCTGTCTTACACTGTAAACATCAACTGCAAGACTTTCATATTTTTTAAGAAGATCATCACCGAGAGTGGCGGCAGAATATTCATCCGCCTTAAAAAATCGGTTGACAAGAGCTTCTTTCGTCATTTTTGCCATTCTTCATTACCTCCTTTATTCCGAAACTTCAACGGCACAGCTTGATTTATAATTGCCGTCACGGGTTATACAGTAAACGGATGCACTGCCCGCATTTTTAGCGGTAACAACACCGTTTTCATCAACAGAAGCTATATTTTCATCGGTTGTAAACCAATAAACCTGTTTAAGCGTTGCATCATCGGGGGATACGGTAACAGAAAGAGCCTTTTCATCACCTTTTTTGAGAGAAATCTCTTTTTCATTCTGCTTAACTCCCTCAACGGGAACAATAACATAAAATTCACAGGTATCCCTATAGGTCACACCCTTATAAGTATATTCAACGCTGACAGTAACAGGCTCTTCGCTTACCTTGTTTGCCTTGAAAAATCTTCCGTCAACGGAAAGAATTTCAGGATTTGATGAGGTAAAGGTGAGAACTGTCTCGGCAGGGGATTCATCACTGACGGTTTTTGTCTTGAATTCGTCGGATGCACCCTTTGTAACATAGAAAACATCACCGGTGAAATACATTTCAACTCTTGAGAAATTGTAATTTTTGTTTATTTCAAGCTTAAAGGAAAGCGTGAGCGTACCGAAATCCGAATATTCACCGATAAATTCAAGCTCAGCCGTTACGGTACATACTCTGTTCTGAGAAACTCCCGTCATTATATTCTTTTCACGGTTGATATCGGCTGTCATAACAGCGCTGTCATAGGAAATATCAATGTTTTTGATATTCACCATTTCGGAAAGCTTATCCTTTACACCGTCAATAACAGCAGAGGAAGCAGACATTGAGAAAATTTCTGCAGTTTTTTCGTTTTCTGCGCTGAAGGTGAAAATGAAGCTTGCATTATTTTCATTTTCTTCATTTATAATACATTCAGCCGCTGCCGCATCTGTTGTGAAGTCGTTTTTATAAAGATATGAGGAAAAATCTGTTCCGTATTCGCCCTTTACTCTTTCATTCTCATAAAAATCTGAAATGAGAGATACAACAGCAGACTTTATGTGTGAGAAAAGGGGAGAAGCACCTTCAGCCTTTTCTCCTGTGAGAGAAATACTCTCATCGGGTATATTGACACCAAGGGAAACATCCAGCTTCGTTGAGTCATATTTTTTTGTCTCTTCCGTAAAAGCCGCAAAGGCTTTTATTACAGCTTCCGCGTCTTCGGGAAGGGGAGAGTAGGTTTTCTCTGCCTCGGGAAGTGCCTCGGTTCCCTCGTAGCTCAGAATATACATACCGCCGAAAATTGTACCTAAAACGAAAAATGTTATAAGAACTACGGTAACGGCGGCAAAAATAAGCTTTTTTCGCGTGCTGTTGGAATCAAGCTTATCAATTTTAGCAAGTCTTTCCTGTTCTTTTTCTGAAAGATTTGAACGGATATCAATATCAGACATCTGCCGTCACCTCTTCTTCATTCATATTATAGGCCTCGGAAATAAGCTTCTGTCTTTCCCTTTTGTCTTCTTCGGACTCGTAAATGGGAGCGGGAATATCGAAAAGCTTTATTTCACCCTTATTATATTTTCTTCTGTATTCAACACGAAGCTCGTCACCCTCTCTGAACTTGTAAACAGGGGGATTTTTCAGACAGAACACCGCATTTACCAAAGGAACGGCAAATAAAAGTGCCGAAACAATGAAAATAAATGAAACAGAAATATTAAGTGCTTCACCTCTTGCAAGGGAGCTCATTGAAGAAGCGAAAATTCCCGATGCAACCGTGGCGATAATTCCGATAACAGAAAAGATAACCGTTGTTATCTGTACCTTCTTGTTGCCGATAAAGCAGATAAGCTCTGAAAGAAGTATAACAACCGCACAAACGGCTGCCACCGCAAAAATAAGCATCAGCGTTTTAAGAGAAGCAAGTGCTTCGCCGAAAACGGGGGAGAGGCTCAATGCATCAAGCTTTCCGAAAAGTCCGTTGAATAAAAACGGTCCCATAAAAAGTCCTATAAGATTGAATGAAATTTCCGATGAATATACGGGAGTATTCACCGAAAAGCTTCCGAAGGGAATAAGAAGTGCAATAAGAGGAAGAAAAACAGAAGCAATTTTAAGCTTCTGTGCTTTGCCGGAAACATAAGCACTCTTAAGCTTCACAAGAAGACAGCGGAAATTCGCCATAGACATTTCTGCCAGTCTTCTGTCCTTCTGAAACTGCTCCTCAAAGGAAGCAAACATCAGATGCACTCCGCAGCTTTTACAATATGGACTCATCTGCCACACCTTGATGTGCTTGCCGCATTTTGGACAATCAGCCATAACAATATCTCCTTTTCTGCCGTATATTTTATGCCGTATCATAAATCAGCATAATATATCTCCATATTATATTAATATAAAATTTATTAAAACTCAATATTTTTTAGTAATTTTCAACAATAAAGAAGAAAAAACACACCGATTTATAAAAAAACCGGTGTGTACTTAAATACGGGAGGGGCGACCCCTCCCCTACGACAGGAGAACAATCTCACCCGTAGGGGAGCGGTCCCCGCTCCCGCATACAATCATCTGTAACTTCAGCAAGGTGCCAACGGCACGAGCGTTATAGATCGTAAGCGGAGCAAGGCGAAGCCTTCCGACATTTTGCATTTTGCATTTTGCATTTTGCATTTAAAAAAGGTGAAAGAGTAAACTCTTTCACCTTTTTTATTTACGGTCTTGCCGTTCCTGTGTTGTTTGTGCTTCGCATAATATCTATTACGGAAACTCTGTCCTCATTGAGATGGATGTTTGAATTGCCGTATATCTCCAGCTGAAGATCTCTTGCGGCGGCAGGGTAGTCAACTATCCATACCCAGGAATAGCCTCTGTAGTCCATACGGTGCTCTTCCTTGGGGATGGCAGAGGAAACTATTTCGTAATCATACCATTTATTTGAAAGTGCCTGTGTGCCGAGAGATATGATGTTTGCAACACTGCAGTCGGTCTTTATATACTTTACAACAGTGTTGAGAAGAGGGGATATCTGATTTATGCTGATATTCTTTGCTTCATCTATAAGAGCGTTGAGGAACTGTCTTTGTCTTCTTGTACGGCTGACATCGGCATCGGCATCGCAGTGTCTTATTCTTACAAAGCCGAGGGCCTGCTTGCCGTTAAGAAGAACATTTTCGCCTGAGGGACAGTCATCGTCTATTTCCGCTCTGACGGCTGCCGCTTCATATTCCTTGACATCAAGACGGATTCCGCCGAAGGAGTCAACAATGGAGCTGAAGGAATCAAAATTTACGGAAACATAATAGTCTATCCTTATCTTGAAATCGCTTTCAATGGTCTCAACCAGCTTATCAGCTCCGCCGTTGGCATAGCAGGCGTTCATCTTGGCATACTTTCCGCCCGAGGATGTATTTATATAAGTATAGGAGTCACGGTAAACAGAGGAAAGATGTATCTTTTTCGTGGTCTTATTGAGAGAAGCTATAATAATAGCATCGGAGTTTCTGTTTGAAGCATCAAGACCTATAAGAAGAAAATTGATAACATCCTTGCTTCTCATTAGAGAATTTTCCGAGGTATTGTCCGCCCAGTTTTTAAGCACGGATGAAAGGTCGTTGAGTCCTCTTAATTCTTCAAGAGTTTCAATGACCTGCACCTCGTCGCCGGGCTCTGTTACCTCAACGAAATCGGAGGGCTCCTCCGTATTATTCCCGCTGAGACTTATGATTCCCATTTTTGAGATAATGTCAACGGAAATGATTGAAAAAACAAGAACGATACCGAGTGCTATACCTGAAACTACGGTAAGAAAGCTGTTATCGCCGCGGCTTTTCTTTTTGGATCTTTTCTTTTTGCTCATTAGCTGCACCACCTGTCGGAAAAGGATTATTCTTCAGCACCGTCTTCGGGAGCATCCGTGTCTTTTTCCTCGCCCGCTTCCTCTGTATCCTCGGGAAGGGAAGAGGCTTCACCGTTACTCTTTGCCGAGGTGAGAGTAATAACGCTGTCACCCTCTGAAAGCTTCATAAGGCGTACACCCTTTGAGGGTCTTGCACATTCTCTTATGGACTCAGCTGAAATTCTTATGATAATGCCCTGCTCGGAAATAAGAATAACATCGTCATCATCATAGACGACCTTGATAGCGGCAACATCGCCGTATTTTGAGGTTCTGTAGTTAATTGAGCCGAAGCCGCCTCTTGACTGAATATGATAATCGGAGAAATCACTCTTTCTGCCGTTACCCCATTCGCTGACCGTAAGAAGCTTTCCGCCGTTTTCCTCGTCAAGAATTTCCATACCTACAACGAAATCGTCGGGATATTTGAAGGTAATGGCCTTAACGCCTCTTGCGGTTCTGCCTATAACTCTGGCATCTGTTTCATTGAAGCGGATACCGAGACCCTTCTTTGTAGCAACGAAGAGATCCTGATTTCCTGTTGTGAGAAGAACCGTTCTCAGAACATCGCCCTCATCGAGATTAATTGCAATAATACCCGATTTTCTGATATTTCTGAAATTGGTAAGCTCTGTTCTCTTGATGATACCGTTCTTTGTTATCATACAAAGGTAAAGATCCTCGTGCTCCTTGGGAAGCATCAGCATTGTGGTTACCTTTTCATCCGATTCAATGGGAAGAATGTTTACAAGGTTCATACCCTTGCTTGTACGGCTTCCCTCGGGAATCTCATAGCCCTTTATCATATATGCCTTACCCTTGGTGGTAAAGAACATAATAAGAGAATGTGTCGAAGCGGTGAACATAGTGTCAACTACATCCTCTTCACGGCGGGTAATACCTATCTTACCCTTACCGCCCTTCTTCTGAAGCTGATATTCGTCAACGCTCATTCTCTTGATGTAGCCCATTGAGGTCTTTGTGAAAACGCAGTCCTCTTCGGGAATAAGATCCTCAATATCGACCTCACCCGAAACATTTACTATCTCGCTTCTTCTTTCATCGGCGAATTTATCTCTTATAACAAGAGCTTCTTCCTTAACGAGAGCAAGAACATTTTCTCTTGAGGAGAGAATTTCAAGGAAGCGGGCTATCTTTTCTTCAAGTGCCCTTTCTTCATCCTCTAATTTTTCTCTTTCAAGACCTGTCAGCTGTCCGAGACGCATCTGAACTATATGGTTTGCCTGAATCTCATCGAAATCGAAGCGTGCCATAAGTCTTTCCTTACCCTCGGCAATGCTCTTTGATGCTCTTAATATATTTATGACCTCGTCAATGAAATCGAGAGCCTTGAGAAGAGCCTCAAGAATGTGCTGACGCTCCTTTGCCTTTTTAAGGTCAAATTCCGTTCTTCTTGTAACAACATCGAACTGATGGTCAATGTAGTGTTCAAGCATTTCTTTAAGAGTGAGTATCTTCGGAACGCCGTCAACGAGGGCGAGCTGAATAACACCGAAGGTAGTCTGAAGCTGAGTATAGGAATAAAGCTGATTGAGAACGACCTGAGGATTGGCATCACGCTTGAGGTCAATGGTGACATTCATACCCTCTCTTGAGGAGTAGTCGTTGATGTCGGAAATACCCTCTATTCTCTTTTCCTTGTGAAGCTCCGCGATATTTTCAATAAGTCTTGCCTTATTTACCTGATAGGGGAGCTCTGTTACAATTATCTGATATCTGCCGTTTTTGCCCTCCTGAATCTCACAGCGGGCACGGACAGTTATTTTACCTCTGCCCGTAGCATATGCGGCTCTGATACCCGCTCTTCCCATAATAATACCCTTGGTGGGGAAGTCGGGTCCCTTGATATGCTGCATAATGTCATCAAGCGTGCAGTCGGGGTTATCGATAACACAGCACATACCGTCAATGACCTCTCCCATATTATGAGGAGGAATGTTTGTAGCCATACCGACGGCAATACCCGTTGAGCCGTTTACCAGGAGATTCGGGAAACGGGCGGGAAGGACCTTGGGCTCCTGAAGTCTGTCATCGTAGTTGCCCATAAAGTCAACGGTGTTCTTATCAATATCGGTGAGCATTTCAAGAGTGAGCTTACTCATTCTTGATTCTGTGTATCTGTATGCTGCAGGGGGGTCGCCGTCAACGGTACCGAAGTTTCCGTGACCGTCTACAAGAACATATCTTGTGGAGAAGGTCTGGGCAAGTCTTACCATAGCATCGTAAACGGAGGCGTCACCGTGGGGATGGTAACGGCCGAGAACCGAACCGACGGTATCGGCGCACTTACGGTATTCCTTATCGGGGGTAAGACCGTTTTCATGCATCGTATAGAGAATTCTTCTGTGAACGGGCTTTAAGCCGTCTCTTACATCGGGAAGAGCTCTGTCGGTAATAACCGACATTGCGTAGTCAATGAAATAGCTGCGCATCTCCTTATTGAGGTCAACCTGAATAAGTGTTCCCTGAGGCTTATTCTCTCCCTGAATTTCATTTATCTTATTTTCGTTATCCATTCTGAATCTCCTCAAATATCAAGGTTTTTAACGAATTTAGCATTCTTTTCAATAAATTCTTTTCTGGGCTCAACCTTATCGCCCATAAGAATCGAGAAGGTCTCGTCTGCTTCTTCTGCATCGTGGAGATTGACACGGAGCATTGTTCTTCTGTCGGGGTCCATAGTGGTCTCCCAGAGCTGCTCGGGGTCCATTTCACCGAGACCCTTATATCTCTGAACGGAACAGCCCTGTCCCATTTCAGAGAGGAATGCATCTCTCTGCTCATCGGAATATGCATATTCGTGGCGCTTACCCTTTGATATCTTGAAAAGGGGAGGCTGAGCGATATAAACGAAGCCGTGCTCAATAAGAGGACGCATATAACGGAAGAAGAATGTAAGAAGAAGAGTTCTGATATGAGCACCGTCAACATCGGCATCGGCCATAATAACGACCTTGTGGTAGCGAAGCTTTTCAATATCAAAATCCTCTCCGATACCGGTTCCGAGAGCCAAAACCACGGGAACGAGCTTTTCGTTGCCGATAACCTTGTCGATACGGGATTTTTCAACATTGAGCATCTTACCCCAGAGGGCTAAGATAGCCTGAGTTCTTCTGTCTCTGCCTTCCTTTGCAGAGCCGCCCGCTGAATCACCCTCGACGATATAAAGCTCGGTGTTGGCAGGATCCTTATCAGTACAGTCGGCAAGCTTACCGGGAAGAGAGTTACCCTCAAGGGCACTCTTTCTTCTGGCAAGATCTCTTGCCTTTCTTGCAGCCTCTCTCGCTCTTGAGGCATCAAGTGCCTTGTTAAAGATGGCACGGGCAACAGAAGGATTTTCCTCAAAATATGTGGAAAGCTTTTCGTAGACAAGCTGATTTACAAGGGGAGTGATGTCGGTGTTTCCGAGCTTTCCCTTTGTCTGTCCCTCGAATTCGGCATCGGTGAGCTTTACGCTGATAACAGCGGTAAGACCCTCTCTTACATCCTCACCCGAAAGATTCTTGTCATTTTCCTTAAGGAAATTATATTTTCTGCCGTAATCGTTGAACACACGGGTCAGGGCATTCTTGAAGCCTGTTTCGTGAGTACCGCCGTCAACTGTACGGACATTATTTGCAAAGGACTGAATTATCTCATTGTAGCTGTCATTATACATAATGGCAACCTCAGCGCTTCTGTCACCCTTTGTACCCGTAAAATGCATGGGAGTATCGTGAAGGGGAGTGAGAGCTCTTGATTCATTGATGAAGCTTACAAATTCGGAAATACCGCCCTCGAAGCAGTAAATATCCTCTCTTATGTTTTCTTCATCTCTCAGGTCCTTAAGAGAAATACGAAGACCTGCATTAAGGAATGCCTGTTCTCTGATTCTTCTCTGAAGAGTTTCATATTCATAAACCGTGGTTTCGGTGAATATCTCGGGGTCTGCCTTGAAGCGGACAAGAGTACCTGTTTCGTCTGTGTCCCCGATAATTTCAAGGTCTGTGGCAATTGCGCCTCTTTCAAATCTCTGCTTATGGATATGGCCGTTCTGGCTTACCTCGACCTCAAGCCACTCGGAAAGAGCATTAACAACGGAGGAGCCGACACCGTGAAGACCGCCCGAAACCTTATAACCGCTTCCGCCGAACTTACCGCCCGCGTGAAGCACGGTAAGAACAACGGTTACTGCGGGAAGTCCCTGCTTCTCGTTTATGTCTACGGGTATTCCTCGTCCGTTATCCCTTACGGTGATAACATTATCGGGCAGGATCTCAACCTCGATATGGGTACAGTAGCCTGCAAGAGCCTCGTCTATGGAGTTATCGAGAATTTCATAGACAAGATGGTGAAGCCCCATAGGTCCTGTTGAGCCGATATACATACCGGGTCTCTTTCTTACTGCTTCAAGTCCCTCAAGAACCTGAATCTGACTGGCATCATAAACCTCTGTAACGACAGTATCAAGCTGCTCATCGGTTACAACACCTGATTCATTGATCTCGGGAATGTTGTTCTGGGAATTATCCATTTATTGATCCTCCTTAGAGTTTAAGAAACAAAGTTAATAGATTTCTTCTGTTCTTTTAAGTAAAGTTGATGCGGAAAGCTGGGATATATAGACTGTTTCCTTTCCCGTTTTGTCGGTACATACGACAAAGGAGCCGGGAAGCTCATATGAAACCGTGATACAGCTTCCTTCCTTTTCCTTGCGGGAAAGATAGTTTCTTGTTATAGCAGAAACCGTGGATGTGTCTATGTCAAAAATACCGAGAATTTCTTCTTTTCTTATAACGGTATCCTGTCCTAAATGCAAATACATATCAAATAAGCCTTCCGTCTGATATATTAAAGGTCTTACCCTCACCCATTCTTAAAATAGAAGCGGGGTCGCAGCAGGTAATAAAAACCTGTTTGTCCCTTATGTGATTAAGAATATAATCCTGTCTTGCGGTGTCAAGCTCACTCATAACATCATCAAGAAGAATAAGAGGGTCTTCATTTATCTTCGCTTTTATAACCTCGGCTTCAGATAGCTTCAGAGCTATTGCGGCAGAACGCTTCTGACCCTGTGAGCCGAAGCTTCTTGCCGAAACGCCGTTTATATTTATGTCAATGTCATCACGGTGAATTCCGGTGAGAGTCATACGGGCTGAGATGTCCGTGTTTTCGTGTCTTTTAAGAATATCGGAAAAGGGAGCTTCAAGAGTTGGGTCGCCCTTTCTTATATATGAAAAGCTGATATTTTCCTTTCCCGAGGAAAGACCGCCGTAGATCTCCTCAATAAAGGGAAGAAGCACCGAAAGGTAAGCCTTTCTTTCTCTGTATATCTCATCGCCGAGAGAGGAAAAGCTCTCGTTTATACATTCCATAAAAAGCTTTATTTCGGAAATACTGTCGCTGTCCTTAAGAACGGCATTTCTCTGTCTTAAAAGCTTTGTGTATTCCGTAAGAAGCACGGCATAGCGCGGCTTTATCTGACAGATGGCGGAATCGATAAATCTGCGCCTTTCTGCGGGGCCGTTCTGAATAATGGACATAAAGCCCGGAACAAATAAAGCGGCGGGAAATTTACTCATAAGCTCAACGGGACTTTTAAGAGAAACGCCGTTGAGAGCCGCTCTTCTTCGGTCAGTTATCTTAATTTCAGCCGTCTGCTCCCTCATACGGGTGGAAAATGCGGTTTTTATGAGAGCCTCGTTTTTTCCGAAGGACACGAGCTCTCTGTCCTTGGTGCTGCGGAAGCTTTTAAGACCCGTAAAAAGAAAAATACTTTCTAAAATATTGGTTTTACCCTGAGCATTTTCTCCGTAAATAATATTGACGGATTCACAGGGTGATAGATAAAGCTCCGCTATGTTACGGTAGTTTTTTAATTCAAGCTCAGTTATCTTCATTACTGCATATTATAAAGACAGAATTCTTAAAGGATATTTTATCACCCGGGAAAAGCTTTTTTCCGCGCTGAACGGTTATTTCACCGTTGACCTTAACGCAGGAATCCTCAATGAGCATTTTTGCCGTTCCGCCCGTATCGGCAATGCCGGAGAGCTTGAGAGCAGAATCAAGCTTTATAAAGGGAGTAGTGATAAAAAGCTTTTCTTCGGACAAGGTGACTGCTCTTACGGTTAATTTTTTTCTTTCCATAATATCTTTAATCCTTCATTCTTACGGGTAAAATAAAGTAGAGGTATTCATCTCCCTCGGGAGGAACGATAATTGCGGGAGAAATTGAACCGTTGAGCTCAATAAGAACCTCTTCGGTGTCACAGCTTCTGAGAGCCTCAAGAAGGAAGCGGTTATTGAAGCATATCTCTGTTCTGTCACCGTCAACGGAAACGGGAATGCTTTCATTAAAGCCGCCCTGCGAGCTGAAAACGGAAAGCTGGAGAATATCATCCTCAAATATACATTTGACGGGACTTCTCTTTTTTTCCATAATAACGGGCATGGTTCTTTCAATAAGCTCGAGTAAGGCTCTGGTATTTACTCTGACGGTAGCGCTCTTTGATTTGGGAAGAGCACTGCGGTAATCGAGGAACTCACCCTCAAGAAGCTTTGAAATAAGGCGGTAGCCGTTCATATCGAACATAATATGGCGTCTGCCCTTGAAAATCTTAATAAAGTCATCGTCATTTTCCGCAAGCTTTATTACCTCATTGAGAGTTTTTGCGGGAACAACGAAATTAAGGTCGGAGGAATTATATTCAATAAATTCATCTCTGATTGCAAGGCGGTAGCCGTCGATGGCAACAAGTCTGATATGTCCGGGAGAAATCTCAAACTTAACACCTCTGTGAACGGTCTTGCCGTCATCGGGAGAAACGGCGAAAACGGTTCTTTTTATCATATCCTTTAATACATCCGCCTTTATATCAAAAGAATTTTCCTCTGTAATTGAGGGAAGGTCGGGATATTCGGCGGGATTAAGGCTTATGAGGGTATATTCCGAATTACCGCTTTTAACGGTACATATATTTCTTTCGTTGCAGGTTATGGTAACCACATCATCGGGAAGAAGCTTTAACATATCGCAGAATATTTTAGCATTAAGAACAACTGCGCCTTCCTCTTCAACCTTAACATTTACGGATTTCATAACAGCAATATCGAGATCGAAGCCCGTAAGCTTAACGGAGGAATCTCCCTCGGTCTGAATGAGGATACATTCAAGATGGGGAAGAACAGCCTTTGAGGGAATAGATCTCTGAACATTAAGACAGCTGTTTGTAAATGAATTTGTATTACAGACGATTTTCATATTAAAAACCTCCCGAAAGGAATTTCTGTGTGTTTGTTATGTAATCAATGTTTAAAAGTTGTTATTGTTATTAGGGCTGTTCAAATTGTCGAAAACTGCCGCAGGGCTTGAAAAATAAGGAAAAAACAGGCAAAGTTATCAAAAACTGACTTTTCGATAATCTGTTGAACTGACAAGCACAAAAACCGCCCTGTTGAAGTTGTCGAAAACTCATTGTTGATTGTTGAAGATCTGTTAAAAAGCCATCTTTTCAAAAAAAAGAAAATCTGCTCATTTTAAGTCAATGCTTCTCGTCACGGGAGTGACGGAGAGAAGCTTTCGTTGACCTTTCTCGAAAGGTCACGGAGTCAAGAGGCGGAGCCTTTGTCGCTGTCCGCAGACAGCGAAATCCTCTTTTACTTCCATAAGCGCAGGAAAGTTTTTAAGAAAACCCTCGCCGGGGGTTTTCTTAAGTGCGAAGCACATAATCTCAATAAAAAATCCACAATTAAAGTAAGTTTATAGAGGCAGGCTTCTTTTACGGGGCACCCCCGGCGAGGGGCGAATGAGTGTTCCGATGCCGGTGGCAGTTGGTAGGTGAGGGGTTTCCCCTCCCGTTTTCAGGAGTTGTAATTTTTATTCTAAAAGAATATCTAAAAGAATAGAGAATAGATAATAGATAAAAGATAATAGGTTCGGAAGACACTTCGTGTCTTGCTCCGCTTGCGCTCTATGCGGGAGCGGGGAGATCTCCCCAATGGGTGAGTTCGGCTGTGCGTTTTCTCCGAATTCCGATCTCCGATCTCCGAATTCGCACAAATGCCGTTTCAGCACTTATTTCTCTTTCACTTGTCTTATTATGTTATTGACCGTATTCTTAAATATACTGTCCTTTTCCATAGCATCCGTCACTAAATTCAGTGAGTGCGATACCGTGGCGTGGTTCTTTCCGAAGAAATCTCCTATCTCCTGAAGAGTTATGCCCTGTATTACACTTCTCAGTACATACATGCTGACATTTCTTGCCTTGGTTATCTTCTGCGCTCTCTGGTTGGACTTTATTTCGTCTACTGTTACGCCGAATGCCTCGGATACAGTGGAGAATACCTTTTCGGCTATCGTATCTACAGGCACTGAATCGTGTACCACATCGTTTACTATTGCCTGTATCTGCTCATATGTGGGCATACTGCCGTATACCTTTCTTATGGCCTCTATCTTATTTACCGTTCCCTCTATCTGACGGATGTTGCTTGTTATCTTCGTCGCAATAAGGTCAGTTGCCGCATCAGAAAGAGTGATTCCGTAGAAATTACACTTTCTCTTAATGATAGCCTTTCTCGTTTCTACATCAGGAGCTGTGACATCTGTTATAATACCCATCTCAAAACGGGTGCGAAGTCTTTCATCAAAGCCCAGCATCTCTTTCGGCGGTACATCGGCGGTAAGAACTATCTGCTTGCCCGCCTGATATAATGCATTAAAGGTGTTGAAAAACTCTTCCTGTGTTCTTTCACCTGAACGCATCATCTGTATATCGTCTATAAGAAGCGCATCTACATTTCTGTATTTATTCTGGAAAGCCTTTGTTGTCTTTGATTCAAGGCAATTTATGAATTCCGACATAAAGTTTGCGCTGGTCGTATAAATTACTACGCTGTTTGGGTTCTTTCTCTTAAGCTCGTTATATATTGCAAAAAGAAGATGTGTCTTGCCGAGTCCCGAGTTTCCGTATATAAGAAACGGATTTTCATTGCCGGGATTTGCCGCTACTCTCTTTGCTACCTCGTATGAGAAAAAGTTTGATTTTCCTACTATAAAATTGTCAAATGTATATGAGCTCAGGCTGTCCTTTATAGGCTGAGCCGCTCTTTCTTCCTTTTCCCCGTCTTCCTTTTGTGTATTTATCTCGTTTTTCTTATCCTTGACATTTGCCGCCTCGTTTACAATTACATCTATTTCGACCTCAAAGCCTATTACACTCATAAATGCTCTCTTGAGTATGTCCGAAAACTTTGTAAGGATTATGTTCTTTCTGAATTCCGCATTTACCGTGAATACTACGGTATCATTTTCAAAATTGATGAATTCCAACGGCGCCAGCCACATATTGTACATTACATCGGAAACCTCTTCCTTACATATCGATAAGACCTGTTTCCAGATATCGTTAAGTGTATCCATATAACCTCCTGATTTTTTACATACTTTCTCTTATACTTATAACTATACTTTTATATAATATCATAGAAAACTTTTAAATTCAATATAAAGTTTAAAGTTAATAAAATTTTTTAATTATTATTATTTATATAATAGGAGAATATCCTGAAAAAATTTCTTTACTTTTATTTTGAGTTATAGTAAAATTAAATAAATATTACCCGTCAGGAGTGTTTTTATGAAGATAGCCGTTTTAGGATGCGGCACGGTAGGCTCAGGTGTAGTCGATATTCTCGATGAAAAAAAGGAACTTATGGTAAAGAGCGCCGGCGAAGAAATAAGCGTTAAATATATACTTGATATAAGAGATTTTACCGGGAGCCCCTATGAAAGCAGAATAGTTAAGGATATTGATATAATTGCAGAGGATGAGGAAATAGGCTGCGTGGTTGAGACCATGGGCGGTGTCGAGCCTGCCTTTACCTTCTGTAAAAAGTGCTTAAGCAAGGGTAAAAGCGTTGTTACATCAAACAAGGCCCTTGTTGCCGCAAAGGCTCAGGAGCTTTTTAAGACCGCAAGAGAAAATAATGCCGCCTTTATGTTTGAGGCAGCAGTATGCGGAGGTATTCCCGTCATAAGAACTATGTTCTCCGCTCTTTCTGCAAATAATATCCTGTCATTTTCAGGTATTCTCAACGGTACAACAAACTTTATTCTTACAAAGATGATAGATGAGAAAATGTCCTTTGATACCGCTCTTAAGATAGCGCAGGAAAAGGGCTATGCCGAAAAGGATCCCACTGCAGATGTAGATGGTCTTGATGCGGGAAGAAAGACCTGTATTTTAGCCTCCATTGCCTACGGAAGCCATGTCTATCCCGAGGAGATACACACAGAGGGTATAAGAAACATTACTCTCGAGGATGCCGCCTATGCCGCAAATGCAGGCTGCAGAATCAAGCTTCTCGGAAAAGCTCATAAGCTTAACAACGGCAAAATCGGTGCTATCGTCTGTCCTTTCCTTGTTAATACATCTTCACTCATTTCCGATGTAAACGGTGTTTATAACGCAATTTCGATAACAGGTGACAGTATCGGCGATGTTCTTCTCTACGGACAGGGTGCAGGCAAGGAAGCAACAGCCAGTGCCGTAACGGGCGATGTTATGGAATGTGTAAGACTGAAGAAGAACGAAAAGCATTATTTCTGGGAAGAGCATAAGGATAATGTGCTTGAAGACTATATGCTTTACGAAACCGCACTTTTTGTAAGAGGCTATGCAAAAAATAAGGAAGACAGCCTTATAAACATAAGAGAAGCCTTCGGCGGAGTAAGAGTAATTGAAAGAGAAGACGCTCCCTCAAACGAAATTGCCTTTATAACGGGAAGAGCGGCGGAAAAGGAGCTGAGAGATATTCTCTCAGAGCTTCGTGATTTTGCTCCCGCTTCGGTTATAAGAATGCTTGACTAATTTTCGGCGGTGTTGATTTGAACGAAAGTGATTTCAGAAAAAGAACAGGAAACAATATTTCATATTACCGCAAGGCAAACGGACTCACCCAGAGCGCTCTCGGTGAGAAGCTGAATTATTCCGATAAGGCAGTTTCCAAATGGGAGAGGGGAGAATCCGCTCCCGATATCTTCGTGCTTTATAAGATGTCGGAGCTTTTTTCCTGCAGTATCAATGATCTTATAGGTCAGGAGGAGAAAAACCCCGTTGCGGAAAAAATAGATGAATTGGTAAAGCTCAAGCAGTTCAGAAGAATAATGATAACGGCGCTTAGCGTCGGACTTCTGTGGCTTGTGTCCTCGGTAATATATTTTATAACGGATCTTATAATAAACGGCATATACGGTCTCGGACAGAATGACATAATTCTTGTATTTATGTATTCCGTCCCCGCAAGCTTCATAATCACCCTGATATTTTCAAAAATATGGGGCAGAATATGGCAGCAGGCACTAAGCGTATCGGGAATATTATGGGGCGGAGTAATATCTCTTCTCGTATCCTTCAATGTCTTTGATTTTGCCGAAAAAAGCGCAGAGAAAATTTTCATAGCCGCCGCAGTTTTTCAGGTGATAATAATACTGTGGTATGTAATGAGAAAAAAATCAGAAAAAAAATAAAGACTGAAGCTGAAAAACCAGCTTCAGCCTTTTTTTAATAAAAAATCACCTGAAAAACGAATCTTATTGCCTCGTCACGGGAGTGACGGAGAAAAAGTTTTGCTTGAGCTTTTTCAAAAGCTCATAGGGCTTTTTAAGGGGCAAAGCCCCTTAAATCGCACTCCGCAGAGTGCGAAATCCTTTATCCTTCAAAAAGCGCAGGAGGGGAAGAAAAACAGTTCAGTGAACTGTTTTTCTCGGGAGTCCCTCAGAAACATTGTCGCACTGCACGCCTTGGAGCGGCGCACATTGCTCTGTGTTTCTTCACCTCATTCGTGTGCCTTCTTCTGCCCCCGGCAGCGGCACACTCATTCGCCCCTCGCCGGGGGTTCCCCGTAAAAGAAAACTAATCTTCACCTTCCACCGTCAGCGGCGCACTCATTCGCCTCTCGCCGGGGGTTCCCCGTAAAAGAAACTAATCTTCACCTTTCACCGGCAGCGGCACACTCATTCGCCCCTCGCCGGGGGTTCCCCAATTACGATTCACAAAAAAATCACGGAACATCAGGAGAGTTTTCCTTTTGTTCCGTGAAAATTTTATTCTTCGTTTTTCAGCTGTCTTATATCATTTCCCTCAAAGCACAGATCCAGATATTCTCCTATTATTCTTGATGAAATACGCTGAGTGTAGTTGTTTTCTATTTCGATAAGGGTAAGATTTGTGCTTATTATTGTGGGAAGACCCGAATTCATTCGGGTGTTGATAATATTATAAAGAGCCGCCTTTGTAAAGGATGTGAGGAATTCCGCTCCGAGGTCATCAATTACAAGAAGGTCACATTCAAGCACCATGGCTTCATATGCGCCGTTGGTGTTTGTCTTTCCGAAACGCTCCTTTTCCAGCTCGTTGAATATATTCTGAGCGGAATTATAAATAACATTATAGCCTTTTTTTATAACATCGCCTGCAATAGAGAGGGAGAGATGAGTTTTTCCCAGTCCCGTAGGGCCTCTCATAATAATAGACTGAGAGCTTGTGTCAAAGGAAGCCGCATATAATTTGCATAAATTGAAAATGTCGGTCATTTTCTGTCGGGGGGAATCCTCTGAGCGGGAGGGTGCCTCATCAGAATAGTAATCAAGCCTGAAATCATCAAAGCTGCAGAATTTCAGAGGAGATTTTTTACTTGCTTCATTAAATGCAAGATCCTTGAGAACCTCTATATGACAGCTGCAAAGACGGGTCCCGGTAAAGCCCGTATCCTCACAAATAGGGCAGGTGTATTTTACCTCGAGGTAATCCTCGGGGAGTCCGTGCTTTTTAAGAAGCATTTTTATGTTCTGCTGTGCCGTAAGATTTCTTATCTTCTGCTGCTGTACAAATTCCGCCGCCTTTTCGGGGGTCATATCAATAGCCTTTATGACCTCCTTGACGGAATTTATCATATCATTCCTTTGTTCCTTGTACTCGGGCTCAATGCTTTCAAACATTTTCATAACAGAAATATTATTATTTTCAGCCTTTGCTCTTCTGTTTTCTATTATTTCCTGAGCCTTTTCATAGATCTCTCTTGCATAATTCATAAGCTTATCTCTTTTCTCTCTTTTTCAGAGTAGGAACTTTTTTTGCCCTTTCCTCTGCTCTTAAAATATCATAGGAAGCAGTGGGGTCGGGGGTGATCTTTTCGGGAGTGCTTCGGATGATGCCGCTTTTCTTAAGAGCCTTTTCATCCTGCTCTTTTCTGTATTTTTCCTTTTGGGCAGAGACCTTTTCGGGGGTGTCGATACCCTTTTTGTGCCAGTCGGACAGAATCTTATGTATGTATGAAAAATTGAATTTATCCTTATAAAGCATCATTTCCTCGTATGCGAGCACAAGCATATTAAGAGAAAAATGCCATTCCTCTGACCACTGCCTGATATATTTTTCCTGTGAAGAGGTGGGATAAACTCCCGTAAGCTTAATTTCGGCAGCAAAGCTTCCCCAGACGGAATTTACCCTTTCGAGGCGCTTGAGCTCTTCGTCCGCCGCTTCAATGGTGTCAATTTCTCTCTGACTCCAATCCGTGCCTACCTTATAGATATAGTTCATATTGGCGGACTTACCCTTTGAGCCCGCATATTCGCAGATGCTTAAAATTACCTCAATGGGAAGACCGTAATAATCGTGAAGAAGAATGAGAGAGCTCTGATCCCCCGTGCCTATAGTCCTGCCGAGCTTCAGCTGTGCCTCGTTAAGAAGAATTCTTATATCCTCGGATTCACCGATACGCTTACATATCTCATCGTATTTCAGCTTCGGGGGATTATTGGAAGAAGCCTTGCTCTTTTTCGGAATTTCGGCAATGCTCTCCGCCGCCTCTTCCGTTTTTACGGGAGAAGCCGCAGTTTTCTTTTCCTCTTTTGTTTCCGCAGTCTTAAAGACCGCCTCTTCCTCGGAGAAGAGAATATGTCCTCTCGCTTTCCAATAAACAAGCGCATCCTTTACCTCATCTACGGGAACACCCGTCCCGTCGGAGATCATTTTTTCATCAAAAACATCCCCCGCACGGGAATAAGCATATAAAATTACCTTAAGATAACGGGCAGAGCTGAGAATAAGATGATTTTCAATTATATCGGACGGAATAACCGTAACACCGGAATATTTCGCGGGATTGATCTTATACATAAAATAACCTCAATATGCACCCCGCGAAAATGCAGAATGCAAAATGCAAAGTGCAAAATAAAAAACAAATCCAAAGAAAATGTAACTTCAAGCAAAGTGCCAACGGCACGAGCGAGGCTGACGCGGCTAAATTGACCTGCGGTCAGCTAAATTCACAACTGTGTTGTGAGCTAAATTGCTTCGCAGCTAAATTTACAACTTCGTTGTAAGCTAAATTTTTTCCTACGGCAAAAGCTACTCACAGTCCGACTCTTCATTCGGGAGGGGTGACCCCTCCCCTACGGGTGAGTCTGATTCCCTATTGTAGGGGAGCGGTCCCCGCTCCCGTATCCTAATCATATGTAACTCCAAGCAAAGTGCCAACGGCACGAGCGCCATAGAGCGTAAGCGGAGCAAGACGCAAAGCGTCTTCCACCACATTTGCGAAGCAAATATTTCACTCATTCCGCAGGAATGAATTTCACTGCCCGAAGGGCAATTTCACTCGTTTCGCAGAAACGAATTTCATTGCATTTTTGGTATTTTTTACTTGTTAAAAAATGCCAGAAATGCTCTGTATGCCATATATACATCAGTTTTTGAAACAATTTCAAAGGGAGCGTGCATTGAAAGTACGGGTACGCCGAGGTCAACCACATCAACATTGAGATGTGCGATGTATTTTGCAACGGTTCCGCCGCCGCCCTCGTCAACCTTACCAAGCTCTCCTGTCTGCCAGCATACATTTTCGCTGTCGAGAAGGCTTCTTATCTCGCCCATAAATTCTGCGGAAGCATCACTTGTTCCGCCCTTACCGCGGGAGCCTGTGTATTTTGTGATACATACACCGCCGTTGATGAAGCAGGTGTTCTTTTTTTCATAAACCTCGGGGAAATTGGGGTCAAAGGCGGCATTTACATCTGCGGACAGGCACTTTGAATTTGAAAGCACCTCTCTGCCGTCTGCACCTGACATCCCGGCGAGGTCGCATACGAAATATTCGAGATATTTTGAATCAAGACCCGTGTTACCCTCGGAGCCTGTTTCCTCCTTGTCGGTGAGGACGGTAATACAGGTGTAATCGGGCTCGTCACAGTCAAGAATTGCCATAAGAGCGGGATATGCGCATACTCTGTCATCGTGGCCGTATGCACCTATCATTGAACGGTCAAAGCCGATGTCGCTTGCCTTGAAGGCGGGCACTGCTTCAAGCTCTGCGCTTAAGAAATCCTCTTCGATAATGCCGTACTTTTCATTGAGGATATTCATAATATTGAGCTTGACGGCATCTGCCCCTGCAGTATTGTCAAAGGGACGGGAGCCTATGAGGATATTGAGAGTTTCGCCCTTGATTCCCTCTGCCATGGTGCTTCTCATCTGATTAGCGGCAAGGTGGGGAAGAAGGTCGGTTATTACAAATTTCGGCTCGTCTTCATTTTCACCGATGGAAATACTTACCTTTGAGCCGTCCTTTCTTACTACTACGCCGTGAAGTGCAAGGGGAATTGCCGTCCACTGGTATTTCTTGATACCGCCGTAATAATGGGTCTTGAAATATGCCAATTCCGATTCCTCATAAAGAGGGTTGGGCTTGAGGTCAAGTCTGGGAGCATCAACATGAGCCGCAGAAATACGGACTCCGTCCTTTATGTCCTTATGACCGATGACAGCAAGTATAAGTGACTTTCCGCGGTTGTTGAGATAGACCTTTGAGCCCGCGGGGTATCTTACATTCTTGTCAAATTCTGTAAATCCGCCCGCCTTTGCCATTTCAAGGGCGGTTTCAACTGCTTCTCTTTCGGTCTTTGAGCAGTCGAGGTAATTCATATACCCCTCTGAGAATGAATCAGCCTGTGCATTTCCCTCTTCGCCGATACAAACAGAGGTATGCTCCTTTTTCATAAAAAGCTGCTCCTTAAGAAGTTCAGATCTTGTTTTTTCTTCGCTCATAATAAATCCTCCTGTTGTTGTGCTTCGCACAAAATGCAAAATGCAAAATTCAAAATGTAAAATTTCGGAAGGCTTCGCCTTGTTCCGCTTACGCTCTATGCTGTTTTTCAGCTTTTGCCGTAGGCAAAAATTTAGCTTATACCGCAGGTATAAATTTAGCTGCGAAGCAATTTAGCTGACCGAAGGTCAATTTAGCTGCGAAGCAATCCGGATGCCGGACGGGCAGATCTTATTTATCTCTTCATCAATGTCAAAGGGCGGGTAGTTATTAATTATCCCGTCGGCTTTTTCAGCGGCTTTTGCTTCCTCGGTCTGCTTTGAGAACCTCAGAAGTGCCTCTTCCCTTGTTATTTTATCTCTTTCGAGAATACGCTGAAGCCTTATTTCCTCGGGGGCAAATACCCTTACTGTCTTATGGCAGATAAGATGAAGTCCCGATGTGAAGAGCAGGGGAGCATCTATTATAACACATTTTCCCTCTTTTGTCTTCATTTTCGCTGTATTTTCACATCGGCTCACTATTTCCGGATGTGTAATGCTGTCAAGAAGAGCCTTGCTTTCAAAATCCTTAAAGGCTCTTGAGGCGAGAAGCCGTCTGTCAAGTGTGCCGTCGGGACTTATTATGTCCTCTCCGAAGGCTTCGCCGAGGCGTTTTAATACGGGGCTTCCCTTATCTGTTATCTCTCTTGCTAACTTATCTGCATCTATTATATAAAAGCCCTTTTCCTCCAGCTTCTTACATACGGTGCTTTTTCCCGAGCCGCTTTCACCCGTTATTCCTATTATAATTCCGTCCGTGGGTAAAATAAAGGAGAAGCCCGCCGCTCTGTAAAGGCGGTTGCATACTCCCAGTCCCACTCCGTTTTCCGAGGGAGCGCGGACTATGACCCTTTTTGCACCCATATCGTCAAGCTCTCTGAATGAATCAAAAAGCCGTTTTGCCTGTGAAAAGGGGTCGTCCTCTTTTCCGAAAGTGACGGCGGGCAGAGAAAATTCATCCTCTTCGCCCTCAAAACAGAGTATATGGTCAAAAATATCGGGGTATTTTTCCAAATATTCCTTTAATTCTTCCTTCGTGCCCTTGAAAACACGAAGCCTTGCGGTGGGGGAGTAGTGCTTGTATTTCATTCCGGGAGATGCGGCTGTCGCCCCCTTTTCGAGGGGATTCAGGATTGCGGAATGAAGCTTTACCTCGCCTAAAACCTCTGTCAGCTGTTCATATGTCACCGCACCCGGTCTTAAAAGCGTGGGAATTTCCGTGGCAAAGGAGATCACCGTGGATTCAATTCCCAATTCACAGTCCCCGCCGTCTACTATTGCGGGAAGCCGGCCGGTCATATCGTCCTTTACATGGGTAAAGGATGTGGGGCTCGGAAAGCCCGAGATATTGGCGCTTGGTGCCGCAAGAGGCACCCGAGCCGCCTCAATTATGGCACGGGAAACGGGGTGAGAGGGCATTCTCACCGCTACCGTGGGAAGATATCCCGAAACTCTGTCGGAAATGCAGTCCTTTTTCGGAAGAATTACCGTAAGAGGGCCGGGCCAGTATTTGTCGGTAAGCTTCTTTACGCTTTCGGGCACTTCCTTTACAAGGGAATAAAGCTCCTCGGTTTTTGCAATATGAACAATAAGCGGATTATCCGAGGGTCTGCCCTTTGCTTCAAATATTTTTGCCACCGCTTCTTCATTGAAGCAGTCGGCGGCAATGCCGTAGACCGTTTCCGTGGGTATGGCAACAGCCTCCCCTTTTTTCAGAAGAGAAGCTATTTCCTCTATTTCGCTTTTTTGTGACACGGGGTCTGTGATAGTGTAAATTTCAGTCTTCATAGTCTTATTCTGCGGCGGCATTGAGCCTGTCTGCTGTGTCAGCAGTTATAAGAGCATCAATAAGCTCATCCAATGCGCCGTTTACTATTGCCTCTATCTTATATAATGTAAGACCGATCCTGTGGTCGGTTACTCTTCCCTGCGGGAAATTATAGGTACGGATCCTCTCGCTTCTGTCACCCGTGCCCACCTGCAGACGCCTTTCGCCCGCAATTTCAGATGCCTGCTTTTCTATCTCCATTTCAAGAATTCTTGAACGGAGTATCTTCATAGCCTTGTCCTTATTTTTATGCTGGCTTCTTTCGTCCTGACACTCGACCACCGTTCCCGTGGGAAGATGGGTTATTCTTATAGCAGATTCCGTCTTATTGATATGCTGACCGCCCGCACCCGAGGAGCGGAAGGTATCTATCTGAAGATCCGTCGGGTTTATGTCAACATCCACCTCGTCTGCCTCGGGAAGCACCGCAACGGTGACGGTGGAGGTCTGTATCTTGCCGTTTGATTCCGTAACGGGAATTCTCTGAACACGGTGAACACCGCTTTCAAACTTGAATCGGGAATATGCACCCTCGCCCGATATCATAAAGCTTATTTCCTTGAAGCCGCCGAGGTCCGTAGGGTTGGAATACATAATTTCCGTCTTCCACGCCTTTGTTACGGCATACATAGAGTACATTCTGTAGAGCACCGCGGCAAAAAGCGCGCTTTCCTCACCGCCCGCAGATGAACGGATCTCGACGATAACATTCTTATCGTCGTTTTTGTCCTTGGGCAGAAGCAGAATTTTCAGCTCTTCATAGTTTTTTTCAGCCGTTTCGCGGGATAATTCATATTCCTCAAAAACAAGCTCCCTGAAATCCTTGTCAAGCCCGCCCGAATCAAGAAGCTCCTTTGCTTCATCACGGGAGGCGATATTCTGTTTGTATTCACGGAATTTTTCAACTATGGGTGTAATGGTCTTAAGCTCCTTAAGAAGAGCCGTGCTCTTTTCAATGTCACAGGCAACTTCCCCCTGACAAAGAAGCTCATTCACCGCATTGAATCTTTCCTCAAGCTTATTAAGTTTATCGATCATAAATTTTCCCTTATTAAATGCAAATATTAAATGCAAAATGCAAAATGCAGAATTTCGGAAGGCTTCGCCTTATTCCGCTTACGCTCTGTCTTTATACAGCTTCGCTGATGATATGCACCTGCGGTGATGATATGCACGCTGGCGCGTGATGATATACAGCTTCGCTGATGATATACCGAGCCT
>SVOV01000024.1 GCA_015066205.1 Oscillospiraceae bacterium | reverse complement strand
TGAAAAGATCGTTGAAAATGTATTCGTTTATGCCCGTGTTCAGCCCGAACACAAAACAAGAATCGTTAATGCTTGGAAGAACAAGGGTTATGTAACTGCTATGACAGGTGACGGTGTTAATGACGCACCTTCTATTAAAAATGCCGACATCGGTGTCGGAATGGGTATTACCGGCACTGATGTTACAAAGAATGTTGCAGATATGGTTCTTACTGATGATAACTTTGCAACTATCGTTTCAGCAGTAGGTGAGGGCAGAAGAATTTATGATAATATCCGTAAGGCAATTCAGTTCCTGCTTGGTTCTAACCTGTCTGAGGTTATTTCAATTTTCTTTGCTACAATTATGGGCTTCACAATTCTTGAAGCACCCCACCTCCTTTTCATCAACCTTGTAACTGACAGTATTCCAGCTCTTGCTCTCGGCCTTGAAAAGCCTGAAGCAAATATTATGAGAAGAAAACCCAGAAGCAAGACAGACGGTATTTTTGCAGGCGGTCTCGGTTTTGACTGTGCATATCAGGGAATTCTTGTAAGCGTTCTTACTGTTATTGCTTTCTATATCGGTGAATTCCTCGAAACTGGCCACCTTGTATTTACAAATATTCCCAACAGCTCCGAAGGTATGACAATGGCATTCTTCACTATGGCTATGTGTGAGATCTTCCATTCCTTCAATATGCGTTCACAGAGAGGTTCCGCCGTTGCAATGCTCTTCAAGGGACATCACAATATGGCTCTCTACGGTGCAATGATAGGCTCATTCCTTCTTACAACTGCTGTTGTTGAAATTGATTTCCTTTCAAATCTTTTCGGTTTTGCACATCTTGATCTTAAGGCATATCTCATTTCTCTCGGACTTTCAGTTCTTATCATTCCGATAGTTGAAATTGTAAAGGCTGTTCAGAGATTAGCTTCCAAGAACAAGGCATAAAAAAATACGGAACTGCGAAAGCAGTTCCGATTTTTATTTGTTATTCAAGAATATTCGATGTTATATAATTAATACCCCAGGAAGCAAGAGCCTCGCCTGATTCCTTTTCATCACAAGTCCAGCAGTTGACCTCAATACCGTTATCGTGAAGAGTTTTGATTCTGTCCTCGGTCAATGACTTATAATAAATATCAAGATCAAACTTATGCTCTTTTAACTTTTCAACCAATTCGTCTGAGTATTCATTGATAAGAAACTGAACCTTCTGACAGGGATATATTTCACGAAGCTTAACAAGATTATCAAAGGCAAAAGAAATAAAGATTACATTATCGAGATACTCAAGTTCATTTATTTCATCACAGATTTTTACAATGTCATCTTTTTCAAATTCATTTTTAAGCTCAAGCACTGCTATTTTTTCATAACGCTTACAGGTTGCTATATATTCTTTAAGAGTAGGAATTTTAAGATCCTCTCTGCCTTTAACGCCGTCTCTGTCAGTAAGAAGAAGCTTTCTTAAGGTGTCAAAAGTTGTTTCTTCAATTACCATATTGTCTATTGCGACCCTGCCGGTTGTATCATCATGGAAGCATACAAATTTTCCGTCAAGAGTTCTGTGAACATCTGTTTCTATACCGAAATAGCTTCTGTTACCTGCAGCAATAAAAGCTGCGTTTGTATTCTCTTTTTCAATTCCACTGAGCCCTCTGTGAGCTACAACCTTTGTATTCCTTGAGTCAAATTTTATAGTATTCATAAAGCACCTCTTTATTATTCATCGACAGAAAATTTCTGTGCGATAATTTTGATATTATTACATTAACATAAAACCTTAAAAAGAACAAGAAAAACTTTATTCCGTTATTTCTGAAAAATTATATTCCCAACCGTTCTTTTTCTTGAACTCGGTTATATCATCAACATTATAAATATCGGAAATACGATTAGAATCATGAGAAGAAACTACAATATGTATTCCGTGTTCCTTATTATAGTTTCCGTTTTTATCTGTTATAACGAACAGCTTGATATAATATTTAGAGTCTGCATGCACGCCGTAGATTTCATGTAATACCAAGCCGTTTTTGTCTGTTTGCAGAATGTTGTGATATCTGTGTGGTGCCGATTCAGGCTTTGAAAGATACAAAGTGTCTGAATGGACTTTTAATATTTCATTACATTTTTTCACACTGAGAGAATATGTGTTTTTAGGGAAAGTCTTATGATCAGTTATAGAATAAGATACACATTTGGTTTTGTCTATCGGCTTGTTCCAGTCATTGACAGTTTTTAAGTCATCCTTATGATTAAGATAAAGCTCCTCAGTCATTCTCATTAAATGATCCTCGTCTACATTTTCATAAGCATACCTTGAATCAACTTTAGTTAAAACATAATTTGCATCAGGATAAAACATAACATTCTTTTCATCATATGATTGACAAATGATTAAAGCAAAAACCTCATTCTCATAATCCTCGCAATAGGAAAAAAGTGTTCTTCCGTATTCATCCTGTTCCCATATGTAGATATCAGAATCATAAGCAGCCTCTCCGTGAAACATATAGCCTTCAGAATCAGGAATGCTGTAGACGGCAGCAGTATAAAGCTCTTTATATTCACCTGTATAAGGAAAAGGATTTTCTTTTATAATATGAAAATAAATTCCAACGGAAATAATAACAGCAATTATAACAATTAACCCTATTCTCTTTTTCATTTAATTCACTCCTATATAGTCATAATAAATCTTTCAACTTCACGCAAAAGATGTTGTAAATCAGGTTTAATGTGTAGGTGTAAATACCAGCAATTATTTTAGATAATTTTCAAAAAAAACCTTAGTCTCCGGCACACATATAACCTTGAACATATACTTACCGCTTTTATCTCTGAAAACAATGTAAGAACATCCTGCATTACTGTAACGATAACCGCGCACTCGTATTGAATAACCAATTAAAACTTCTGCTTCGGCAATATCACGAAGTAAAAATGTCTTTTTTATTCTGATACCAAGGTAGTAATCTTCTGCAATAACCGTATCGTCAATAATTTCAATAAAAGCTCTTTCCATATCCTTTTGGGGAATCGCAATTAACGCTGCAAGCACTAATAAAGGAATAAGTATCAAAACTGCAGGCATTACGCTGTTTATATACAAGGAAAATACGATAGCAAGAAAAATTAAAATAGAAATCATGAAACCAAAACCGATGGTAAGCATAATCGTAACAGACTTCTTAGTTTTGATTTTCGGTGTTCTGTTGTGAGTATTAAACCTCATCTCATTCACCTTCCTTAAATACAATATACCATATAACGATATAATTTACAAGAATATCCGTTTTTCAGAAATGAATAGCATAAAAAAACCTCTTTTGTCTGCATACGAAAGTGGTTTTTTATATGAAGTCTGATCCTAATTTTAATACAAATGCACCCCCTTTTGAGGTCAGGGGGTGCAAATTGGATTTAGGGGTGCCTTTTTAAGTCAGAGGGTGCAATTAAAGCGACCTGTCCATTGGGTGCTTCTTGTACCAATCTTCTAACCACATTTCGTTTCCTAATCCGTTCGCGCTTTTATCTGTCATTGCATGATAACGAATTTCTTGCAATGCTGTTTTTCTTGAGATTTGGTCATAGTTCATAACCTCCAAAATGTGGTGTGCAGCCCAGAGGCAAATCTTCCGATTTTCGTGACAAAGCAATTTGCAAAACTCGTCTTTTAGATCCGGAAAGCTTTGTTCAATTTCGATTGCAATTTTGCGCATCCGTGTTACTTGGCGATTGTATGCATTGACCGCTTTCTTGTTTTCATATGCTTCAAACGAAACAACTTTAGTAGCTAACGAAAGATACTCTTGAACTAAATTCATACAAACACCACCTTGACTACATAATATCATAAGTTTTGTAATCTTTCAACGATTACTGCTTCAATTTTCAATGATATATCGCTTACGCGATATGATATACGGCGTTGCCGTATGATATACTTGCTACGCAAGCATGATATAATATCCGTTCCTTCATACGCGAAGCGTATATCATCTGCGAAGCAGATATCATACCCGTAGGGTATATCATCCGTGACCGAAGGGAACGGATATCATTGTAAAAAACCTCTTTTGTCCGGTAGACAAAAGAGGTTTTTTACATGGCGGAGAGTAAGGGATTCGAACCCTTGATACGCTTATGACGTATACACGATTTCCAATCGTGCTCCTTCGGCCAACTCGGACAACTCTCCAAAGGACGAATGCTATTATAACTGATGCTTAATAAAAAATCAAGTCCTTTTTTCAGTTTTTATAAAAATTATTCTTTGATCTGAGTAATTTTTTCAGCAAGCAGCTTCAGTTCATCGAAGCTTTTTACAACGCTGAATTCCTTTCTTAACTTTGCAGACCCCTTAAGTCCCTTTGTATACCACAAAGCATGCTTTCTGAGCTCGCACATACCTCTGCTTTCTCCGTAAAAAGAGCATATGCTGTCAGCGTGAGTAAGCATTATATTCATTCTTTCTTCCGGAGAGGGATCGGGCAAATAAGTTCCCTTCGCAAAATAATCATTTATCTGAGAAAACAGCCAAGGTCTGCCGAAAGCTCCTCGGCCTATCATAACTAAGTCACAGCCGGTGATTTCATACATATTCTTTGCATCCTCCGGCGTAAAAATATCTCCGTTGCCGATTACGGGTATATTTACTGCTTTTTTAACAGCAGCTATTGAATCAATATCTACCGGAGGAGCATACATCTGTTCCTTAGTTCTTCCGTGAATCGTTATTGCGGAAGCACCGTTGGCTTCAATGATTTTTGCAAATTCGACACAGTTTTTTGAGTTTTCATCCCAACCCGTTCTGAATTTTACAGTAACAGGTATTTTTACGGCGTCAGATACGGCTCTCGTTATTTTTCCGGCGAGAACCTGGTCCTTCATAAGAACAGAGCCCGATTTGTTCTTTACTATTTTAGGTGCGGGACAGCCCATATTTATGTCAATAATATCAGGAGAAAATTTAAGAGAATAAACAGCAGCTTCAGCCATTATTTCAGGCTCATTGCCGAATATCTGAACAGCGCAGGGATGTTCAGATGTGTCAGTTTTTAACAGAATCTGCGATTTTTTATCGTTCATCGAAATGCCTTTAGCACTGACCATTTCGCCGACAGTATATGCGGCGCCGTAATTTTTACAAAGCACTCTGAATGGAAGATCTGCAACACCTGCCATAGGTGCCAGCGCTGCAAAACCATCTATTCTCACATCAGAAATCATCATAATTTATCACCTGATAAATAATAACACAAAAAAATTGAAAAATAAAGTAGCATATCAAATAATATTGTGGTATAATTATATGAATAACCAAAGGAGAAAAGCTATGAAATATCTTGTTATAGACGGAAACAGCATAATTAACAGAGCCTTTTACGGAATAAAGCTTCTCAACGCAAAGGACGGTCATTTCACTAATGCATTGTACGGCTTTATGAATATTCTTCTTAATCTCGATGATAAATATTCTCCTGATTCAATTATAGTTGCATTTGATGTGCATCAGCCGACCTTCAGGCATAATATGTATACCGAATATAAGGCAGGAAGAAAAAGTCCTCCGCCTGAGCTTCTTGAACAGTTCGAGCCTCTGAAAACTTTACTTAAGGCATACGGATGTTCAGTTATTGAGTGTCCGGGCTTTGAAGCAGATGACATTTTGGGAACTTTGTCAGCATCAATTGGCGACTGTGACCATTGTTATATTGCAACAGGCGACAGAGATTCTCTTCAGCTTATATCAGACAATGTTTCAGTTCTTCTTACTACGACAAAAATGGGTAAAACTCAAACTGTTGAATACGATAGAAATCAGCTTTTTAATGAATACGGTGTTTCTCCTGCAGGTATGATCGAGCTTAAAGCTCTTCAAGGGGACAGCTCCGATAATATTCCCGGTGTTGCGGGTATAGGTCCCAAAACAGCAGGGGAGCTTATAAAAAAGTACGGCACCATAGATAATATCTATAAAGACTTAGATGCTGTAGAAGCATCCAATGGCGTTAAAATCAAGCTTGAAAACGGAAAAGAAAGTGCTTTCTTTTCAAGGGAACTCGGGACAATTTCAAAGAATGCACCGGTCAATACTGATATGTCATCATATCTTACACAAACACGAGATTCCGCTCTTCTTCTTAAAGAGCTTGCCCGCCATGAAATGTTCAAGCTCATTTCAAGACTTGATCTTGAAAAAGAAAAGGAAATTGCACTTTCGGCAAATGCAACTTCAGCAGATTCTTTGTCAGCTGTATTTGATGTTATTAATAGCGATTCGGCAGAATTTCTTACTGATGGCATTGAACGACTTTACATCAATATTCATTTCAACGGTGAAACTCCCGATTTTATCGGCATTACAACAAATGATAAGATTTTTATAGTTGATAATGATTCTCTGTTTTTTAATGCCTTTTTAAAGAAGCTTCTTGAAAATACAAAAGAAATATTTACAGATAACAGTAAAAGACTATTTGCATATTGCTTAAGAAATGGCATTTCAGCTAAAAATATCAGATTTGATATCTCCCTTGCAGCCTATCTCCTTGATGTTAATTCATCAGATTATTCAGTTAGAGCTTTAGCATTATCTTATAATGTCAATTCGCTAAAGCCTGAATTCAAAAATGAATTTTCAGAAGCATTCTATGAAAATAACAAGGAATTTTGCGAATGTCTTTGTCTTATGAAGGTGCTTTCTGACAGGCTTTCAGCCATTATAACCGAAAGAAATCAGATGAAGCTTCTGACTGAAATAGAAATACCTCTCGCCGAGGTTCTTGCCTCTATGGAGCTTTACGGTATGAAGGTAGATCCTGACGGCATCAGAGCTTTCTCCGAAATGCTTTCTGACAGAATTGAAAACCTTGAAAAAGATATATATGACCTTGCTGGAGAGAAATTCAATATTAATTCTCCAAAGCAATTAGGTGTGATTCTATTTGAAAAATTAGGACTTCCTGCAAAGAAAAAGACTAAAACAGGCTATTCGACAAATGCAGAGGTTCTTGAAAGTCTTGCTGAAGAATATCCTGTTGTTTCGATGATTCTCGAATACAGAACATTCACGAAGCTTAAATCAACCTATTGTGAAGGACTGCTGAAAGCTGTAAGCTCAGATAACAGAATCCGCTCTACATTTAATCAGACAGAGACAAGAACCGGAAGACTGTCTTCTCTTGAACCGAATCTTCAGAATATTCCTGTAAGAACGCCTCTCGGCAGAGAAATGAGAAAGTTCTTCGTTGCAGAAAACGGATATAAGATCATTGATGCCGACTACTCTCAGATTGAGCTTCGTGTGCTTGCTGCTCTCGCTGATGATAAAAATATGATAAATGCTTTTAATTCCGATACTGACATTCATTCCGTTACCGCATCAAAGGTGTTCGGTGTTGAATTACAAAATGTAACGAGTGAACTGAGGAGCAAGGCTAAAGCTGTCAATTTCGGCATAGTTTACGGTATCGGTGCTTTTTCTCTCGCAAAGGATATTAAATCTACCCGTGCTGAGGCCGACTCTTTTATAAAATCTTATCTCGCATTGTATTCATCAGTAAATTCATATATGGAAAAATGTATTTCCGATGCAAAAGAAAAAGGTTATTCGGAAACTATGTTCGGAAGAAGAAGATACCTTCCCGAGCTTTCTTCCTCCAACGGTATGATTCGTTCCTTCGGTGAAAGAGTTGCAAGAAATATGCCGATTCAGGGCACCGCCGCTGATATAATCAAAATTGCTATGATAAGGGTATATAAAAGACTGAAGTCCGAATATCCCGATTCACACCTGATAATGCAGGTACACGATGAACTTATGGCAGAAGCACCTGAAAAGGATGTAAAGGCTGTTGCCGATATCATAAAAGAAGAAATGGAAAATGCAGTAACGCTTTCTGTAAAGCTTTCCGTTGATTCGGGGATAGGGGAGTCCTGGTATGATGCCAAAAGCTGAATATATAATTTCCGGAGCCGAATCCGTTGACAGCTGCAGTATTGCCGAAATTGAAAAGAAATGCTTTTCTGTGCCTTGGAGCCATAAGCAGATTGATGACGAGATTTGTCGCGATAATGTTATTTTTCTGACAGCAAAAACAGATTCAGTTGTTGCAGGCTACATCAGCGGGCAGATGATTCTTGATGAGTTTTATATTTCAAACCTTGCAGTTGATGAGAAATTCAGGAACAGACATATCGGAAGTTCACTTATTGAAGAGCTTATAAGAATTCTGTCAGAAGGTAATTGTTCATTTGCCACCCTTGAGGTCAGAGAATCAAATGAAACAGCCCGCAGGCTTTATGAAAAATACGGATTCAAGCTACAAGGAATAAGACGCGATTTTTATTCCGCGCCGAAGGAAAATGCCTGCATTTATACTTTATACTTTAATAATGAGGTGATACACAATTGAAAATATTAGCTATCGAATCCTCCTGTGATGACACCGCAGCAGCCGTTGTTGAAGACGGAAGACAGGTGTTATCGTCCGTAATTGCATCGCAGGTCCCCGAGCATATTCTATATGGCGGTGTTGTACCTGAAATTGCATCAAGACGCCATTGTGAGTCCATATCGGGAGTATGCAGAAAGGCACTTGAAGAAGCAGAAATAGAACTTAATGACATAGATGCTGTTGCCTGCACTTATGCACCCGGCCTTATAGGTGCTCTTCTTGTAGGCGTAAATTTTGCAAAGGGTCTTTCTTACAGTACAGGAAAGCCTTTAATTCCCGTACATCATTTAAGAAGCCATATCGCCTCAAATTATATCTGCTCTGATGAACTCAAGCCTCCCTTTCTTGCTCTTGTAGTATCAGGCGGTCATACACATCTTATAAATGTCAAGGATTATACGGATTATGAAATTATAGGAAGAACCCGTGATGATGCTGCAGGTGAAGCAATGGACAAAGCGGCAAGAACAATGGGTCTGCCTTACCCGGGAGGACTAAATATGGATAGGGAAGCGGCTGACGGTGATCCGCATTCTTATAAATTTCCGCTGCCGAAAATACAGGATTCGGAGCTTGATTTCAGCTTTTCGGGACTTAAAACAGCCGTCATTAATCTTGTCCATAATCTCGAACAAAAAGGTGAAAAGCCTGATGTTAAAAACATAGGAGCCTCATATATCGGCACTGTTGTTAAGATTCTTTGTGACAGAACAGAAAAAGCAATAAATATACTGCATCCCGAAAGGTTAATCCTCGCAGGCGGTGTATCGGCAAACTCAGTCTTAAGAAGAGAAATGAAAACTCTCGCTGATAAGTATAAAATCAAGCTTTATATGCCTGATCTTAAATACTGCGGAGATAATGCTGCCATGGTGGGCTCACAAGCCTTTTATGAGTATCAGAACGGTCAGATCGCATCATTAAAACTTAATGCAACTGCGGCTTTAGATATTGACAAAAATATCACAATATAGTATATTAATACTGATTTGAAATTTTTTTCTAATATAAGGAGAATAACAAATGTCACTTACCACAAACAAGTCGATTCTCAGCTGGATCGAAGAAAAAGTTGAACTTGTCAAGCCCGATAAAATCGTGTGGATCGACGGTTCAAAGGAACAGATTGACGCTTTAAGAGCTGAAGCTTGCTCAACAGGCGAGCTTATCAAGCTCAATGATGAGCTTCTTCCCGAATGTTATCTTCACAGAACTCATCCTACAGATGTTGCCCGTGTTGAAGACAGAACTCTTATCTGTACTCCCACAAAAGAAGAAGCAGGCCCCACTAACCATTGGATGGAGCCCGGCGAATGCTATGAAATGCTCTACAACATTGCCCGTGATTCTTATAAGGGCAGAACAATGTATGTAATTCCTTATTCAATGGGTCCTGTTGGCTCAAAGTTCTCCAAAGCAGGTATTGAGCTTACTGACTCTATCTATGTTGTTCTTAATATGGCTATTATGACAAGAGTCGGAAAGTCCGTTCTTGATGTTCTCGGCGATTCAAATGACTGGGTTCGCGGACTTCATTGCAAGTGCGAAATCGATCCCGAAAAGCGTTGGATCTGTCAGTTCCCTCAGGACAATACTATCATTTCAGTAAACTCAGGCTACGGCGGAAATGTTCTTCTCGGCAAAAAGTGCTTTGCTCTTCGTATCGCATCCTATCAGGGATGGAAAGAAGGCTGGCAGGCTGAGCATATGCTCATTCTTGGCGTTGAAAATCCTAAGGGCGAAACAAAGTATATCTGTGCTGCTTTCCCCTCTGCTTGCGGCAAGACCAACCTTGCTATGCTTATTCCTCCCGAGGGATATAAGAAGGCAGGCTACAAGGTATGGTGTGTAGGCGACGATATATCCTGGATCAGAAAGGGCGAAGACGGAAGACTTTATGCTATCAATCCTGAAAACGGTTTCTTCGGTGTTGCTCCCGGAACAAATATGAAGTCCAATCCCAATGCACTTCTTTCAACAAAGCAGGGAACTATTTTTACAAACGTTGCTCATAATCTTGATAATAACACTGTATGGTGGGAAGGTCTTGATAAGAATCCTCCCGAAAATGCAAATGACTGGATCGGCCAGCCCTGGAACGGAAAAACTGCTGAAGTTAAGGGTGCTCATCCCAACTCAAGATTTACAGCTCCCGCTGTTAACTGTCCTTGCCTCAGCTCTGAATTTGAGAATCCTCAGGGTGTCCCGATCTCTGCATTCGTATTCGGCGGCAGACGCGCAAAGCTTGCTCCTCTCGTATATCAGTCAAAGGACTGGAATAACGGTGTATTCGTAGGTTCAATTATGGCATCCGAAACAACAGCTGCAGCTGCAGGTGCAGTCGGCGTTGTCCGTCGTGATCCCATGGCTATGCTTCCTTTCTGCGGCTACAATATGGGTGACTATTGGCAGCATTGGATCGAAATCGGTAAGACTCTTGATCCCGAAAAGGCTCCTAAGATCTTCAATGTTAACTGGTTCAGAAAAGACGATGAAGGCAATTTCTTATGGCCCGGCTTCGGTGATAACCTCAGAGTTCTTAACTGGATTCTTGACCGTTGCGACGGTAAGGTAGATGCAAGAGAAACTGCTATCGGTTATGTACCTTTTGCTGATGATATCGATCTTACAGGCATTGAGGATGAGGTTTCAAAGGAAACTCTTGAATCCATCCTTGTTGTTGATAATGCTCTTTGGAAGGATGAAATTCCCGGTATCGAAGAATTCTACGGCAGATTCGGTGACAAGCTTCCCGAAACTCTTAAGAATGAGCTCGAAAACCTCAGAAACAGCCTTAACTGATTTTAGTTTATAGCAGCACCTGTTTTTTTCAGGTGCTGTTTTATACTTTTCTGTCTTAAATATGGAGTGTAATAATGGAAATCAACAAAAAACGAAATAATCGGCTTAAATTATTTCTGATTCTCTTTATCGGATTTATAGTATTTTTTATCTTTTTGGGCATCACAACTTTCGACACAGGAAATGATTATCAGCATAAAATCTTTACTGATATAAATGAGCTTGATAAAATCACTGAATTTACTTCAGAAACAATTAAAAACGATAAATTTCTCAAAGATCTGGTGCCTGTAGACTCATTCAATGCTAAAATCAAATGGCAAAATAACCTGTTTTATGTATATGCTTATGAATTTGAATCAGTTGTAGACTGTATGAAATATGTTAAAAACAGAAATATGTCATATTTTGACGAAGAGAGCTATCATTTATCAGGCAATATACTGTCACATAATAAGTATATAGTTTATTCTCAAAATAAGGTATTATATATTGAAGGTCCGGCTCTTAAGCATTTATATGATTTTCTTGAATTTGCAACAAAAGACTTTAATAATATAATTGATTAATCACTTATTATGTAAAAAAGGGGCTGTAAAAAAAGTGCAGACCGCATAAAACAAGATAAACAAAGGGGTTTCTAAAGCTTTTGAAGTCTTCAAGAAACCCTTTATACATATATATACTTAAAAAATGACAAAAAACTGCGTTTTTTGTGTTTTATGCTATAAACAAACTTCGCCTCTCGGCGTACCTTTGTACGCCTTCGGGTAACCGAAAAAACAAAGCTTTGCTTTGTTTTTCGCTCAGTTTGTTTATTCTGCCTCTTTTTTTCACGCCCCTGAAAAGGAGCTGCAAAAAAAACTTTCGTTTTTTTACAGCTCCTTTATATTATATCAAACCATATTCTTTCAAAGTTTCTGAAATCATTATCTCATCTTTTTCTTTTATATCTGTCAGAGGCAAACGAACTGTCTTATTTATATTAAAAAGCTTATTACAGGCACTTTTGACAGGAATCGGATTCACATCACAAAACATTGAATTCATCAATTTTAGGTGCTTTTTATGCAGATGAAAAGCATCCTTATAATCACCGTTCAAGCAACTTTCGGTAATTCTTTTAACAACTCCGGGAATTATATTTGAAACAACTGAAATTACTCCTTTTGCACCGTACGCCATCATAGAAACCGTCTGATCATCATTTCCCGAATAAAATACAAGCTCGGGGGCTACGGCTATTGCCTTGCTGAACTCGGATATATCTCCTGATGCTTCTTTAACT
Source organism: Oscillospiraceae bacterium (assembly GCA_015066205.1). Classification (GTDB taxonomy): domain Bacteria; phylum Bacillota; class Clostridia; order Oscillospirales; family Acutalibacteraceae; genus RUG806. The sequence continues at coordinate 22,935 of SVOV01000024.1, read as the reverse complement.
GCAACAATGTTTTTATGTTCAGATAAGGCTTTATATGTTTCAGGCTTAATAGTAACACCGGTTCTTGACGGAACATTATAAACTATTATCGGAGTTGAAACTCTGTCTGCTATATAGAAATAATGACTGATTAATCCGTCCTGATTACATTTATTATAATAGGGAGTCACGATCAATAAACCGTTGACTCCCTCTTTTTCTGCATCATTTGATTTTTTTACTGCTTCTATCGTATTATTGGATCCTGTTCCTGCAATTACAGGAGTAGAAGAACCGCAACTGTATTTTGCCGATCTGATAAGGCAGATTTTTTCCTCTCTTGTCAGTACAGGTGATTCTCCCGTTGTTCCTGCAACAACCAAAGCATCTACTGAATTTTCTAGCTGAAAATCAATAAGCTTCTGGAAAGCATTAAAATCAACATCCTTTCCGTCAGACGAAAACGGTGTAATAAGAGCCGTTGCCGTACCTTCGAAAATAACATTTTTCAAATGATATCACCGTATTCAGTTTTTGGGTTCAATATAACCTTCCGCACAAAGAAGCTCGGCAGCAAGAACAGCACCGCCCGCAGCACCTCTGAGTGTATTATGTGAAAGACATACAAACTTATAATCATACTGAGAATCTTCTCTGAGTCTGCCGATGGACACTGCCATACCGCCCTCAAGATCTCTGTGAAGCTTTGTCTGAGGCATATTGTCTTCTGTGAAATAGTTTAAGAACTGCTTGGGAGCGTGAGGAAGCTCAAGCTCCTGAGGACGGCCTGAGAAGTTATTCCAAACTTCTATAATTTCTTCCTTGGAGGGCTTATTCTTGAATCTTACAAATACTGCCGCCATATGACCGTCAGAAACAGGCACACGAAGGCACTGAGCTGTAAAATGAGGCTTTGCCGCAGGAACAATTTCACCGTTTTCAACCTTACCCCAGATCTTAAGAGGTTCTTTTTCACTCTTTTCTTCTTCACCGCCGATATAGGGAATTACATTATCTACCATTTCAGGCCAGCGCTCGAATGTTTTTCCTGCGCCTGAAATTGCCTGATAAGTACAAACAAGAACATCCTCAACACCGAACTTTTCATCAAGAGGGTAGAGAGCGGGAACATAGCTCTGAAGAGAGCAGTTAGACTTAACGGCAATAAAGCCTCTCTTCGTTCCGAGTCTTGCTTTCTGCGAAGCAATTACTTCGCAATGGTTTCCGTTAATTTCGGGAACAAGCATAGGAACATCAGGAGTAAATCTGTGTGCACTGTTATTAGAAACAACAGGACATTCAGCTTTAGCATAAGCTTCTTCAAGAGCCTTGATTTCATCCTTCTTCATATCAACTGCACAGAATACAAAATCAACAAGAGAAGCAATCTTTTCAATGTCTGCCTGTGCATCCATAACGACCATTGATTTTACTTTTTCGGGAAGCTCGGTCTTCATAACCCATCTTCCGCCGAGAGCTTCTTCATAGGTCTTTCCCGCTGAACGGGGACTTGCAGCAAGAACTGTGATATTAAACCAGGGATGATCGTGAAGAAGAGAAATAAATCTCTGGCCTACCATACCGGTTGCACCTATAATACCTACTTTATAATTCTTATCCATAATTTACCTCCGTCACAAATATTATATTCAAAAAGGCTTGTTTGGGTATTGCTTCTTTTTGGTATTTGTGATAACATAATTTATATTTTTTAATTCTATCACCTAATTTACTTTGTGTCAATTATCTTTTATGCAATTTCTATAAATAATGATTATATTTATTATAAATAATCCTAATAAATTAGGTATATCTCACATTTTAGGTCTTGTTTTTTGAAAAATCTTACATATAGGATGATACTATGAAAAAAAGTGATTTTTATTTTGATCTTCCCGAAGAATTAATAGCACAAAGTCCCGCAGAAAAGCGAGACCATTCAAGACTTCTTGTTATCGGAAAGAATTCGGGGAATTTAGAACACCGTCATTTTTATGATATTCTTGATTATTTACATGAAGGCGATTGTCTTGTTCTCAATAACTCTAAGGTATTACCCGCAAGACTTTACGGAATTAAAAAGGACACGGGTGCAAATGTAGAATTTCTTCTGTTAAATAATAAAGGCGATGATATATGGGAATGCATTGCAGGACCCGGTAAGCGGGCAAAAACCGGTACTGAATTTATCTTCGGTAATAATATTCTTCACGGAACCGTGACTGATGTACTCGAAAACGGTAACAGACTTGTTAAATTCACATATGACGGCGTTTTTCTTGAAAGACTTGAAGAAATCGGAGAAATGCCTCTTCCGCATTATATAACTAAAAAGCTTGAGGATAAAGAACGATATCAGACGGTCTATGCGAAAAATGACGGTTCGGCGGCAGCACCGACTGCAGGTCTTCATTATACACCCGAGCTTTTAGAAAAAATCATAGAGAAGGGTGTTAAAATTGCATACATTACTCTTCATGTCGGAATCGGAACATTCCGCCCTGTCAAAGCAGAAGACATAGAAGATCACGATATGCATTATGAAAACTATTTCATTTCACCCGAAGCTGCTGAGGTTATAAACACAACGAAGAAAAACGGCGGTAAAATCATATGTACGGGAACAACCTGCTGCAGGACGCTTGAATCAGCCTCTGATGAAAACGGCTTTATCAAGCCTTGCAGTAATTCGACAAATATATTTATTTATCCCGGATACAAATTTAAGTGTATTGATACTCTTATAACAAACTTCCATCTGCCTGAAAGTACTCTGATAATGCTTGTTTCCGCTTTTTGCGGCAGAGAAAATACACTTAATGCATATAAGGTTGCCATCGAAAACAAATATCATTTTTTCTCATTCGGCGATTCAACAATTATCACCGATGAGATTTAAGGAGTTATTAAATGTACAGACTAATCAAAAAAGAGGGTAGTGCAAGAAGGGGCGAGTTTACAACAGTTCACGGAACTGTTCAGACTCCCGGATTTATGAATGTCGCAACTACTGCCGCTATAAAGGGCGGACTTTCAGCTTTTGATCTCAAGGATATAAATTGTCAGGTAATGCTTTGCAACACCTATCATCTTCATGTCAGAACAGGCGATAAGGCAATTAAAGAGATGGGCGGTCTTCATAAGTTTACAGGATGGGATAGACCGATACTAACGGATTCCGGCGGATTTCAGGTGTTTTCTCTTGCAAAGCTTCGTTCAATCAAAGAAGAAGGGGTATATTTCAATTCTCACATTGACGGAAGAAAAATATTTATGGGACCCGAAGAAAGTATGAGAATTCAGTCAAATCTCGGCTCTACCATTGCTATGGCTTTCGATGAATGTGTCGAAAACCCTTCAACCTATGAATATTCAAAAAAGTCCTGTGAACGCACAACAAGATGGCTTATACGATGCAAGGAAGAGCACGACAGATTAAATTCTCTTCCTGATACCGTAAATCCGCACCAGCTCTTGTTCGGAATAAATCAGGGATGTACATTCCCCGATCTTCGAGTTGATCATATGAAAGAAATTGCAAAGCTTGATCTTGACGGCTATGCTATTGGCGGACTTGCTGTCGGTGAGCCTGCTGAAACTATGTACGAGATCATTGATGCTGTTGAACCCCACATGCCCGCCGATAAGATCAGATATCTTATGGGGGTCGGCACTCCTGTCAATATTCTTGAAGGAGTACACAGAGGAATAGATCTCTTCGACTGCGTTATGCCGTCAAGAAATGCAAGACACGGTCATTTATTTACCTGGAACGGAATAATAAACATAAATAATGCTTGCTTTGAAAAAGATACAAGACCTCTCGATGCTTCCTGCAGCTGTCCTGTTTGCACCCGCCATTCGAGAGCATATATAAGACATCTGCTAAAAGCAAAAGAGGTTCTCGGACTTCGTCTTGCTGTTATTCATAATCTGTATTTCTATAATAGTCTTATGGAAAAGATCAGAGAGAATCTTGATAACGGAACATTTGAAGAATTCTATAAAAAATATGTACCGATTCTTGACAAAAGAGCTCCAATTGACTGATATTCAGAAAATAAGCCTTGCAATTGATATATTTTTATTATATAATACACATATTATGTATTTGGAGGAAAAATTATGTTATTAAACACTCTTAATTTCTTATGTATGGGCACAGGAACTGCAGGTGCCGAAGGGGGAACTCAGCAGTCGAGCGGTTCTTTCACAATGATTATAATGATGGTTGCAATGCTCGTACTTATGTATTTCATTATGATCAGACCTCAGAAGAAAAAACAGCAGGAGGAACAGAAGCTTCGCGACTCCGTTCAGATCGGCGATGAGATTACGACTATCGGAGGAATCAATGGCAGAGTAGTTACAGTTAAGGAAGATTCTATTGTTCTTGAAACAGGTGCTGAAAGAAACAAGCTTAAAATAATGCGTTGGGCAATTCAGACAAACAATACTGCTAACGAAAGAGCTGAAAGTGAAAAGGCTGCTTTTGAAGCTGCCAAAGCTGCTGAAAAAGAGGAAAAGAAAGCCTCTAAAAGAAGAAGCAAGAAAAACGAAGAAGAAGAATAATAATTTTTTTGAACCTGTGAGTGATCGCAGGTTCTTTTTTTGTAATAATGCCAAGTCCCTGTGAATAGAATTTAAAAAAAACACAACAAGGAGTCATTATGAAAAAGAAAAAACTGGCAATAAAAAAGTCTCCGATTTATACATTGACATTTTCTGTATTATCCGGTCTGGCAGCTCTGTTTATGCTTGTAATCATATTCGCTGTTCTTCTGACAAAAAATGATATCCCAACTGAGAAACTAATGTATTTTTGGTTTATAATTTCAGTTATTTCCGGATTTATTTCAGGAATTGTATCAGGAAGAACTGCAAAATCAAAAAGTGTAATATTCGGAACAGTTTCAGCTCTTATATTATCCTCAATTTCTGTGGGACTTCTTACCGTATTCGCCGATTTTTCACCTGATGCAATAATAATCCTACTCATTCCATTGTCTGTAATTTCAGGTTTTTTCGGAGCTTTATTATCATCAAATATAAGAAAATAACAGGGAAGTGGCAATATGGAATCAGTATTAATGCTTAGCAGGGAAGTGCGAAAAAGGATAAGTATCAGAGATATTCCTGCATTAGCAAAAAACAATTACAGCATTATTCAGTTCTTTCTGTTATATATAAGCGGCCTTGTGATAGGAGCTGCAATTTCTAATGGTTTTCCCTTTATACGGTCAGCTTTATTTAGTTATTATAGTCTGAACGATGAATTTTTAAATGTGTTCATTAAAAACTTTTCGGTTTATTTGGTTTTTTATCTGATACTCTTTATTTCAGGCTTAAGCTTTATCGGTTCACCATTTATAACCGCTGTGCCGATTATTGCAGGTGTTCTTTATTCCTCAACAGCTGTAAGCTACAAAGAATGTTTAATACCTGACGGTTATTTAATTTTCTTGTTATTCAAGCTTCCGTCAGCAATCCTGTTTGTTAACACAATTTTTATTCTTACTGAAATTTCAAGAAAAATGCTTTGTAAAACAAGGTCATCAGCATTTACGGATAGTACAGTTTCAAGAGAATTCAAGGATTACATTTTATACTTTCTTATAATTTTAATATTTGGCTTAATATGTGCCATAACTGATGCTACAATGCTCTCTATGGTGAAAACTATCATAAAATAAATAAGAATCAGCCCCTATTCGGACTGATTCTTATTTGTTTTACTGTCAAATTCAGACAACGGATTGGCATCAACAGCATCCTTCAGCTTCTGATCCTGTAAATGTGTGTATATCTGCGTAGTATTAAGATTCTCGTGACCGAGTAATTCCTTAAGCTCAAGAACATCAACCTTGCCGGTCTGATACATCAATGTTGCTGCAGTGTGCCTTAATTTATGTACAGAATATCCCTGACCGTCAAGCCCTGCTTTCTTGAGATAGACCTCAACAAGATGTTGGACAGTTTTAGGACTGATTCTCGTTAATCTGTTAGATAAAAACAATGCATTTCTATCTATGACACCGTCTTTGGGTCGTACCTTCATATAACGGTTAATCGCCAAAATACAGGCTTTATTGAAATAAACGGTTCTTTCTTTATTTCCTTTACCTGTAATAATTACAGAAGCTCTGTCATCCTCATATTTTATAGCTGTGTAATCAATAGAAACAAGCTCGGACAAACGCATTCCGCAATTAAGGAAGAGCACAAGAATACAGTAATCGCGTTCCTTATTAGGACCGTCAACACTCATAAGAAGCTTTTGAGCCTGTTCAACAGTAAGATATTTCGGAAGCGTTTTCTTTAATTTCGGAGTGTCAAGATTTATCATCGGATTATCATCAATGATTCCGTTCAATTTAAGATATTTAAAAAATGTCCTGATGGCAGAAGATTTTCGTGCTCGTGATTTTTCCTTATTTCCGCGGATCTCTTTACAATAAGACAAAAAACGATAAGCGTCATTTAGAGTTACCGTCTTATAAAAAGAATCAGTTAAATATGTGATATCAACATTATCAAGATCATCGTCAGAAAACTTTTTCTTTTCAACTGATACAACAAGAAATCTGAAAAACATTCTCAGATCAAGACAATATTCATTTAGTGTAAGTTCAGATTTATTCTTAACATTAGACTGATAATGCAAAAACTGAACAACTGTTGAAGGTAAAGTAGATAAATAATTACTATTCATATTAGTTCCTTTAACAATAACAAGAAACCGCATATAACCAGGAAATCAAGATAAAACCAAATTGAATTCGCAAAACAACTACCCTAAATTATACAAAATATTAATTTTGTATAATTATATCAGTTCGTTTTCGGCTATTCCCTTTAATGAGTTTCTTAATCTGACATACCTTATTTTGTGTATTTTCTGATTACTGCAATAACTGCAATTGTTACGACCATAACTGTTGCGGTTGCACGGAAATTTGCTGTGTGCATCATTTCTTTTTTCATATTATTACACCTCATTTATTTTACAGCTTCAATATAAGCTGATCTTATATTGTTTACACCGACTATTTCTATATTTTCTTTAAGCTCATTCGGCAGCTCATTAAGGTTATGTTCTGAAATAATACATTTCTTAAATCCAAGTCTTATAGCTTCACGGATTCGGATTTCTGCAAAGCTAACACTTCTGATTTCTCCTGCAAGACCGATTTCACCGAAAGAAATACAGTCATCTCTTATAACCTCATCCTTTAAGCTTGAAATAAGCGTAATTGCAACGGGCAAATCAGATGCCGGCTCATCAATTTTAAGACCGCCTGCAACATTGACAAAAATATCACAATTTCCCATAAAATACCCGGCACGCTTTTCTAAAACAGCTACAAGAAGAGACATCCTGTTATAATCGAAGCCTGTGGACACTCTTCTGGGATTTCCGAATCCGGACTGACAGACAAGTCCCTGAACCTCTGCAAGAATCGGTCTGGAGCCCTCCATAACTGATGCTATACAAGAACCTGAAACATTTTTAGGCTTACCTGAAATGAGCGCCTGTGAAGGATTTTTCACCTCAGACAGTCCCCTATCCTTCATTTCAAAGACACCGATTTCATTTGTGGAACCGTATCTGTTTTTAACAGCTCTTAATATTCTGTAAGACAGATTCTTTTCACCTTCAAAATACAAAACGCAATCGACGATGTGTTCAAGCACCTTTGGACCTGCAATATTTCCGTCCTTATTGACATGTCCTACAATAATTATCGGAATATTGAGTGTTTTTGCGTATCTCATAAAAAGATTTGCACATTCTCTTACCTGAGTAATGCTTCCGGCCAAGGATGAAATTTCCTTTATAGCCATTGTCTGAATAGAATCAATAATAACAACTTCAGGCAAAAACTTTTCAACATAAGCACATACTGCAACAGCATCAGTATCACACAAAACTGTCAGATTTTCAGAACTAACCCCTATCCTATCGGCACGGAGCTTCAGCTGATGCGCGGATTCTTCACCGGATACATATAAGACACTCTTGGATTTTCCGAGAGATTCTGTTGTCTGAAGCAATAAAGTAGATTTTCCGATTCCCGGGTCACCGCTGAGTAAAACAACGGAACCTTTAACAAGACCGTTTCCGAGAACCCGGTTAAGCTCTGAAATACCAGTATCATATCTGTGTTCGGTAAATTCACCGATTTCAGATAGCTTCATAGGTTTCAAGCTTCCGATATCATATTTTACGGAAGAGGGTTCATCACTTTGTTCCGCAAAAGTATCCCATTCATTACATTCGGGGCACTTCCCTGCCCATTTCGGAGTTTTATATCCGCAGACACTGCAAACATAATATGTTTTATTCTTTTGAGCCATATCAAACATCCTTATTACTAATTAAATAATCTGATATTCCTTTGTAAATAAAATATGAAAGCTTAGCCTGATACAACGAATCTGTCAGGAGCTTAAATTCATTTTCATTAGAAAGAAAGCCACATTCTACCATAACAGACGGAACCTTAGCTTTATGAAGCAAATATACCGAACTGTCACACTTTTTGATGGATCTTGTATTATCAGGCTGAAGATTAACACAAACAGTATTCTGGATACTCTCGGCAAGTATTTCTGAACCATCAGTAACAGCGTAAAACACCTGCAAACCTGAATACTTTTCGACAGGAAACATATTCTGATGAATACTCAGTAAAACAGAATTTTCATAAGAATTAATAATTTCATATCTTTTATTTATGTCTGATGCCTTCCTCTTTCTGATGGTATCCAAAGAGGTATCACCAACACTTACATCTGAATCTCTGATTTTAATATACTTTATACCGAATAAATCAAAAAAGAGAGAAATCTTATCACAAATCTCAAGATTAATGTCTTTTTCATATATATTATTCCTCGCTACAGCACCGCTGTCTTCACCGCCGTGCCCTGCATCAAGGATTATCATATGGGGAGAAAAGTGTTCGTTATATGTTGATACGGCCGAACTGATATTGTTATCAATTTTTTCCACAGTTACAAAAAGACATAATGAAAAAATAATAGTAGCAAGAATAATTGACAAAGCTTCCTTCAAAATTATCACCAAATTAAATTATTTAGTAATAATTATGCCGTCAGTAATCAATAATTACTTGAGATTGAACATTTTCCTGAAAAAACTTCTGAATCGTTTTTTGTATAATATCTGCAACTTATTAATGAGATTTGTATAAACAAAACACATAATATTCAAAAGCAGAACAAATATTATGTTATATAAATAATCTGATGAATCAAAATCCTCAAGACTGATACCGAAAAAATAATAACACAGAACAACAGACAAAATGCAAGAAGCATTAAAAACAACAAATTCTGCAATGTGTTTCAAAACAGTATTACTTATACTTTTTTCAATAAAGAGAACAAATACAGGGTAATATCCGAAAAATAAAGTATAAAACACGGAAGCTTCTTTATCGGAAATTATAAAAAATGAAAGAATACTGATACAAATAAATGTGCCCAAGGACCATTTATATCCGAGCTCATTAACAACAATAATAAGAAGCAATCCGGCAAATGCAGGTGCAGTATACACTAAAAAAGGGGAAAGATAGGTTGAAAGCATAATAACAACAGACAAAGCACTTATGACACCGCATAATGATGCTTTTGAACTTTCTCGCATTGCTTTCACCTCCCCTTTCAATTTTTATTTTACAGGTATCATACTCACAAAGCAATTTATCAGCATTCTGAAAAGATCATACATTCCTGATTTGATCAATAGTTTTTCTATGAAGGAATTAATGATTCTGTCAAAAAATGTTGGCTGGCTTTCATCGGAATACGGGTTCTCAGAGTCATATTCAAGATCATTTCCGTTTTTAACGGTAAAAGTAAGAGTTCTGATTCCCTGAGGAGTAATACTTCCGAACGAAGTAAAGTTTACAGATATATCCGCTGTTGTCTGACTGCATTCGGGAATATATCCGTCAAAGAAGACCTCAATGCTTTCACCCGGCTTAATATTTGTACAAGCCGGCAGATCAAACCTCAGATCAGCTCCGTCTGATACTACAGACAAAACGGTTACATCATATTTTTGTGATACATTTTTAATGATCAGTGATTCTGAATCCGATGAAAGAGAACCGTAAGCGGAACCGCCGAAATAAAAATCCACAGCAAAACAAGGATTTGTAGAATATCTGAACTGAGGATACTCTTCAAATGAGTACACATCAACAACATTTCGGGACATAAGAAGAGTTTTACATAAAGCTTTTGTATAATCATCCTTCCATGTCATACCGTGAAAAAGTCCGCTGACATACCATGTCTGTTCCGGAAGGTAACCGGCCGAGGCATCAATGGTCATTTCAGGTGAAATATGATTATGGCCAAGTGCAGCGCAAACAGCGTTTTCGCAAGTATATCCGTCAGAAAATCTCTGCCCGAACGGAGCACATTCAGCTCCGGTAGAAGCCGAAATATGAATTATTCCGTCGGACTGCTCGTTAAGACCGGTAACGGCAGGATTGCCATAACCTGCAACAATATAAACACCAATTCCAGAATCAACACAAGCTTGCAGACGGCTGGTCATTGAAGGTAAAATTTCATAGTGGAATTTATCGCTCTTTTCAATAAGATTCGCACTTTTAACCGGATCAAGGTACAGAGATTTCAGCTCATCATAATATTCAGCAGGAATAAAATCCCAAATACTGCCCCAGAAACCGACAATATCTCTTATACCGTATTCAACAGCTTTATTAAGAAGCTCATCAAGAAATCCCAGAGAATGAGCCTTCATAAGCCAGTTGATATCTTCTTCTATCATCATGCCGTTTTCAAGGAATCTGAAAAGAGTTTCCTCATCAAATCTGACATTTCCGCTAATTGCATCATAAGCGAGAGCTGCCCCTCCGATAGCAGGAACAGTAAGGACAGCATTGTGGATTTTGCCCTCAAGTCCGAACATATTAAGATAGGTGGCTGTGATCTGACCGCCGTAGCTTACAGCAAAGATATCTGCTTTATCAGCACCTGTATATTCAAGCACAGAATCAATATAATTTTTAAGATTTTCTGCTGCATCTACTATATTCATTCGGAAATCTGTCTGGAATGAAAATATGTTTTGGTATCCCTTCTCTCCGTAAAGATCCTTGATATCATCCATAATTTCTATCTCTGCTGCGTGCATAGAGCCCATTTCATCAATAAGATATTTATAATTTGTAACAGCAGGATCATTGGGATATGTTACAGTTTCGACAACAGGTGTACCGTCAGGCTTATATGCAATATCTTTGAGAATCTCACGCGCACCTTCACCGAGAGTCTTTGCAAGATGATCAGGACAGCCCATTACGGCACCGCCGAAGCCGATACCGATTTCGGCAATATTTGAGAGTATTGCATCAATAATACCGAGACCCTCAAATGAGCCCCAGATCTGCCTTTTTTGTCCGTCTGCCTCAACAGCATAAAGATATGATGCGCTGTAACCGGGGACAACGATCAGAGGATAAGCTTCTTCTGAATCAGCAAATGAAACAACTGAAACAGAACCAAGAATTATTATAAAAGAAAGAATAATTGACAACAGTTTCTTCATAAATAATCATTCCTAACATTTTTTATTTATTTTAACATAAATTCTCTTTTATTTCAATAATATAATTAAAGAAACACAGCAACAGATGTGTTTCAGAGTATCATTATATTCGGAGTTGATTTATGCTTTTAGATTCTTTACTTGCAAATATCTTATTCCTTGCACTTCACTTTGAAACCGCCGGTGCTTTTCCTCCGCCGCTGAAGCCTGATGTTGAAAGAAAGCTTCTTAAGGAAATGAAAAACGGCAGTAATGAGGCAAAAGAAGAGCTAATTAAACATAATCTTCGTCTTGTCACACATATTATGAAAAAATACTATGTCAATGAAAATGAAAATGAGGAATTAATATCAATAGGAACAATAGGACTTATAAAAGCTATTAATTCTTTTAATATGGATAAAGGTGTAAGGCTTGCTACATATGCTTCAAGATGTATAGAAAATGAGATTCTTATGTATTTCAGAAATAAGAAAAAATCCGTACTGGACATTTCATTAGACGAACCGATAGAAACAGATTCAGAGGGAAATCCTCTGACATTAATGGATATTATTGCAGTAGAAGACACAGCTGTTGAGGACTTTGAGAGAAAAAATAACATTATCAAGCTCAAGAAATTTGTATCAGAAATAAAAAACGAAAGAGAAAAACGGATTATTACAATGCGTTACGGCTTAGACGGACTCGATCCTCTTACACAGAATGAAATTGCTGAAATCTACGGAATATCAAGATCATATGTCAGCAGGCTTGAAACGAAAATTATCAAAAATCTACGCAAAAAATTTGACAATTCCCGCTGATATTGACATTATTCAAATGTAAATGATATTATAGACAAAAGGAGGTTGCAATATGAGTGAATATATGAAAAGATTTAATCCGGAATGTGATCCTGTAACTTCGGATGAATTCATTATTATTTATAAGAACATAAGATTTTCTGTTCTTACACCCTATTTAATAAGAGTCGAAACGGATGATAAAAATCAGTTCTGTAATGAGCCGTCACAATCCGTATTGAACAGAAATTTCGATAAGCCGTTTTTTAAATTTGATGCTTTCGGTGATTCGGTAACCATAAAAACTGAAAAGACAGAGATAAGATACAGTACTTCTCAAAATAAATTAATATCTGTCACTCTTGATGACGGAAGAACTGTCAAAGACTTTTCAAAAGGAAATCTAAAAGGTACTTGCCGAACCCTTGACAATGTCAACGGAAAAACATCACTTGAAGACGGAATAGTATCAAAAAACGGTGTTGCTGTACTCAATGACAGCAAAACGCTTCTTCTCGGCAAAGACGGTAAAATCAAGCAAAGAAATAAACATACTACAGATATATATCTTTTCTGCTATGGCTTTAATTACAGAGAAGCTGTCAGAGATCTGTTCTTTCTAACAGGAAAACCACCGCTCATCCCGCGATTTGCCTTGGGTAACTGGTGGAGCAGGTATAAAGCCTACACACAGAAAGAATATACTGAGCTTATGGAAAGATTTATTGAAGAGAAAATTCCCGTAACAGTCGCTACCATTGATATGGATTGGCATTGGGTCGATGTTGTAAAGCGTTTCGGCATAGATGCTCTTGACGATAAGCATAAAAACAGTATTTATGAATTATTTTACAATACCGTATTTCCCGGATGGACAGGATATTCCTGGAACACAGATCTTTTTCCGGACCATAAGGCTTTTTTGAATTGGCTTAACGATAACGGCTTTAAGGTAACTATGAATCTTCATCCCGCTTCCGGCTGCAAATTCTATGAGGATGCTTATGAAGATTTTTGTGAATTTATGGGAATTGATAAGTCAAGCCGAAAGCAGATAAAATTTGATATAACAGATGAAAAATTTATTGAAGGTTATTTCAGGTTTTTACATCATCCCCATGAGGATGAGGGGGTTGCCTTCTGGTGGATAGACTGGCAACAGGGTAAAAATTCTGCTATTGAGGGGCTTGACCCTCTCTGGGCTCTTAATCACTATCATTCTATTGATATTTCAAGAAATGGTAAAAGACCGCTTATACTTTCAAGATTTGCAGGAGCGGGCTCACACAGATACCCTCTCGGCTTTTCCGGCGATACTGTTCAGACATGGGAATCTCTTGATTTTCAGCCATATTTCACTTCTACGGCATCCAATATCGGCTACAGCTGGTGGAGCCACGATATTGGCGGACACTGCCGAGGCTACCGAGATGATGAATTATATCTGAGATGGGTTCAATACGGTGTATTCAGTCCAATCAACAGACTTCATTCAACATCAAATGAGTTTATGGGAAAAGAGCCTTGGATGTATAACAGCTTTGTTGAAAAAAATGCATCAGATTTCTTAAGACTCCGACACAGACTTATACCTTATCTTTATTCTATGAACAGATTAACAGCAGAAAAAGGAAAATGTCTTGTTGAACCGATGTATTATTCAAATCCGAGAGATTCAAGAGCATATGAATGCCCTAATGAATTTTGGTTTGGCACTGAAATGATAGTATGCCCGATAACTGAAAAGGCTGACGAAAAAACAGGCCTTGCTTCAACAAAAGCTTACCTTCCATCCGGCAGATATACAGATATATTTACAGGTCTTATCTATAACGGAAACACTCTGACAGAGCTTTGCAGAGATCAGTCTTCCATTCCTGTTCTTGCAAAAGAAGGTGCAATAATTCCGCTGAGCATTGATGACGGAACCAACAGCATCAGAAATCCTGAAGAATTAGAAATACTGATATCAAGAGGAAACAACTCCTTCACATTATACGAAGATGACGGTAAATCCCTTGACTATCTGAATGGAAAATATACTGAAACAGACTACTGTGTAGCAAAAGATTGTAAAGATATCAGCTTTACAATCTCAAAGGCAAAAGGTGACTTATCTCTTATTCCGAAAAAACGAAGCTATACTCTCAGCTTTATTGATATCAGTGATTGCGAAGATGTATGTGTTATCGTTGACGGAAAAGCAGCCGAATATAAATATTTCAAAAGTAAGGGTAAATTGACTGTAAAGCTTGAAAGCATTCCCGTCAGTTCTTCAGTCAAAGTTTTAATCGTTAATTATAAAGCAAGAACTAATCCGGATAAAAAATTCCTTACAACTCAGATCATTTCAAAAATGAAGGGCAGTAACGATAAAAAGGCTGCAAAATTTACTTCATTTGTAAAGAACAATTCCTTTACATTGATACCAAAGAATATTAAAAAGCCGTTATGTGAGCTTGAAGAGCTATATTACTGATTAAAAAACAGCAGTACATCAGGTACTGCTGTTTTTTACATATACCGGATGATTGTCATATTCCGGATTTAAGAATCGTTGCGAAGGCAAAAGCAAATTATAAAGCTTTCCTGCATTATAATCAAGTTTTGCATCAGCAATAATTGATTCACTATTCGTTTCATTCACTTTTGAAAGATTAGAAATTACAGGAATATTTGCAGACTTTTTCATTTGATGAAGAATTTCCCTGCCCTTATCATTAAAGGCAAGAACTCTTATATAAGAAACTCCTCTGTCAAGGTCGCTTTTTTTGATACCGAGAACTGCGCTTAGTATTATTTGGCGTATTCTTGAATGAGTATAGTGTCTGCTTTTGATATTATCATAAAGAACAGAGAGATCATTGCTTTTTTTGATGGCATCTTCAATTCTGTATTCAATACCGCCCGTAACATTATTTATATTTCTGAAATACTCGGCATCAAAGCTTATAAGCCTTGAAAATGAAGCAACATCAAAAGCTTTCATATCAACAGGAAGACTTCCGTCATTATACCCCTCTTTGTACAAATCAAAAACATCATTCGGCATAAACATTCTGACAGCATCAAATGAAGAAGCTTCTGATATTTTCCGTCTGATATAGCCCGCACTGGAGTATTCCCCCGTTGTTACATCAGAATCATGAGATGCTCCAATCCTTTTTACACTGAATAGCTTCAAGGCTGATTCCGACTTGTCAATTGCATTGATATACTCAAGAGCAAGAATGTTATTGGCATCGTTAAGTAATCGACAGTCTGTATCGGGATAATTCTCCTTAAGAAACTGAAATTTTGCTACCGGATTTGAAAGTCCGTCAGCAATTTTTTTCTCAGTATAATCGAGACATTTTTCAGAAAAAATTATTTCTTTGATTTTTAGCAGCTCGTCCGTTTCAGCCGATGCACCAAATGAAATGGCTCCGCTCATTCCGGTAGCATTTACAGTATCAACAAACCCTTTGGCAAAGTATGATGCTGTTGAAACGGCATATTTTAACGGAAGTTCAATTACGAGATCTGCTCCGCCGAGAACAGCAGCTTCAGCACGGAAAAACTTATCAGCAACGGCAGGCTCGCCGCGTTGAACAAAATTACCGCTCATAACAGCAACAACTGAATCAAAGCCGGCTGCTTTTGTTTTATCTATAAGATACTTATGGCCGTTATGAAAGGGATTATACTCACTCGCGATAAACGCTGTATACAAAATTATCACTCCATGGAAATAATACTTGAAATTAGTATAAATTAATATTATAATACACAAGGAAATATTAAAATTCAATCTAAAAGGAGTAAATTTATGAAAATTCTCGTCATTAACTGCGGTAGCTCATCACTTAAGTATCAGCTTTTTGATATGGATGAGAACAAATTACTTGCTAAAGGTATCTGCGATAAAATCGGAAATGAGCTCAGCGGTTTTAAGTATGTTGTAATCACAGGCATAGATGAAGACGGAAAGGAAATTGAAGCCAAGGAATTCGAAAAGCTTCATATTGCTGACCATTCGGTTGCTATTGATCTTGTACTTAAGAAGCTCGTAAACAAAGAAACCGGCGTTATTGCTGACATCAAGGAAATTTCGGCTGTAGGCCATAGAGTTCTCCACGGCGGTGAAAAATTCAACGGATCCGTTCTTGTCGATGAAAAGGTTAAGGAAGCTATCAGAGAATGCTTCGACCTTGGCCCTCTTCATAATCCTGCTAACCTTATGGGTATCGAATGCTGTGAAAAGGTTATGCCCAGAGTTCCTCAGGTAGCTGTTTTTGACACCGGCTTCCATGCAACAATGCCTGATTATGCCTATATGTATGCACTCCCCTACAAATATTACGAAAAATACGGCATCCGTCGTTACGGCTTCCACGGTACATCTCACAGATTTGTTAGCAAGAGATGCATAGAGCTTCTCGGCGGTAAAGCCGAAGGAACAAGAATCGTTACCTGTCATCTCGGAAACGGCTCTTCAATTTCAGCTGTTAAAGACGGCAAATGTCTTGACACAACAATGGGCGTAACTCCTCTTGAAGGTATAATGATGGGTACAAGATGCGGTTCAATTGACCCCGCTATCGTTCCTATCATTATGAAAAAGGAAAACCTTACTCCCGATGAGATCGATGATGTTATGAATAAGCAATCAGGTATGCTCGGTGTAACTGAAAAGACAAATGACAACAGAGAGATCGAAGAAATGGCTAAAAACGGCGATAAGAGAGCTCAGCTTGTTGAATCAATGCTCTGCCATCAGCTTACTAAGTATATCGGCGGTTTTGCTGCAGCTATGGGTGGCGTTGACGCTGTTGTCTTCACTGGCGGTATCGGTGAAAACAATCCTCACTACCGCACAAGAGTTGCCGAAAAGCTTGCATTCCTCGGTACTGCGATCGACGAAGAAGCAAACGGAAAACGCGGCAAGGAAATTGAGATTTCCGTTCCCGGTTCTAAGGTTAAGCTCTTTGTTATTCCTACAAACGAGGAGCTTATGATAGCACAGGATACATTTGAGATCGTTTCTGAATAATTTAACTTTGGCAAGTGCCTGTCGGTGCTTGCCTTTTCTTTTGAGGTTTATATGAATATTGTTATTGCCGGAATAAATTCAAAATATGTACATTCATTGCTTTCTCCGTGGTGCTTAAAGGCCGGAGTTGAAAGTTTTTGCGAGCTTAAGCACAATATCACCATTATAGAAACAACCATAAACAGCAGTATAACCGAATTTTCCGATGAAATCTCCAAGCTTTCACCTGACATTCTGGCTATTCCCTGCTATATCTGGAATATTAATTTTGTGATCGAGCTTTCAGAATTAATAAAAAAAAGAATAGTTACAAAAATTGTTTTAGGCGGTCCTGAGGTTGCTTACAGAAGTGAAAGCGTTCTTAAAGATTACAGCTGCATTGATTTTGTTCTTTCAGGTGAAGGTGAATGGACATTTTCTTCTTTAATTGATGTATTATCATTAAGCAGATCACCGTCGGAAGCAGAGGGACTTACTTACAGATATAATGAAATAATAATAAAAACATCTGTAAAGATTCACAAAGACACTCCCCCGTCCCCGTATTGTGAAAAATATTTCAATTCCCTTAATAACAGAATTGCTTATATAGAATCAAGCAGAGGTTGTCCGTATAAATGTTCATATTGTCTTTCCGGAAGACTCGAAAAAATGAGATGCTTTGATGCAGAATCAGTTTGCGAAAATATAATTAAGCTATCAAATTCAGGTGCTGTAACAATAAAATTCATAGACAGAACTTTCAACGCAAATGAAGATCATTGCTATTCGATTCTCGATTTCATATTAAGTGAAATCGGCAGCAGAATTCCCGAAAACATTTGCTTTCACTTTGAAATATCAGCAGATATACTGACAAATAAAATAATTGAATTATTTCAAAAGTTCCCAAAAGGCTCATGTCAGCTTGAAATAGGGATACAGTCATATAATACGGACACACTTAATGCAATCAACAGACATTGTAATTTTGAAAAACTTGAAAGCAATATAGCTCAGCTTACCGAAAACGGCAATATTCATATCCATACCGATCTAATAGCGGGCTTACCTTATGAAACACTTGAGAGCTTCATTTCATCTTTTAACAGAGCATTCAGATTAAAAACACATATGCTTCAGATTGGATTTCTGAAGCTCCTATCAGGCGCTGCAATAAATGAAAATATCAATGAGTTTACCTATACTTTCAACGATACGCCTCCATATGAAATAGTTTCAAATAAATTTTTATCAAATGACGAATTAAAAATAATAAGGCACTGCGAAAAATCGCTTGATAAATTATATAACAGCGGAAGATTCATGCTTACAATCGATTTTTTGCTGAAGAACACGGCATTTTCGCCTTTTGAATTATTCAGATTCTTTTCAGATAATTTTGAAACTGATATGATATCTCTCAAGGAGCTAACACAAAATCTATATATTTGTTTCAGTCCGTTTTGTAATGCTGAGAGGCTTCGTGAAGTAATTCTATGTGATCTTGCATCAATTGATGCTAACATCACAATTCCCGAAATACTCAAAACTTATGATAAAGAATACAAAAGAATAAATAAATTTTATACCGAAAAATATCAGACAAATGTTAAAACAGTTATTTGCAGAACAATAAATAAAGTGTATGTTGTAAACTGTGATTCTCAAAAGGATCTCAGAAAAAGAAAACAAGGCAAATATTTCGATCTCTGATGTATATTACAATTAAATTTTATCATACTAAAAACAAATAAATTATCAGGGTGATAGTATGATAGAAAATGACACAATCAAGCTTTTGAGAGAATGTGATTCAGGTACAAAAATGGGGATCAAATCCATAAGCGATGTTATCGATAAGGTCGAATCCGAGGATTTCAAAAAAATCCTGAATGACAGTAAATTAAAGCATGAAAAACTTGAAAATGAGATTCAGGATGAGCTTATAAGATTCAAAGACGACGGTAAGGATCCGTCAATGATGCTGACAGGAATGTCAAAGATCAAAACCAATATTAAGATCGGTCTTGATAATGAAGACAGTACAATTGCTGAACTTATAATCGACGGATGTAATATGGGAGTAAAATCTCTCAATAAATATCTTAATCAATATAAATCAGCTGAAGAATATGCAAAGGATATAACAAAGAAGCTTATAAATACAGAACAGCAGCTTTCCGAGGACTTAAGAGATTATTTATAACAGAAAAAGCACACCGAAAGGTGTGCTTCATCTTATTATATGTGAGCCTTTACATTCTTATCATAATGCCCTGTATCCTGGAAACCGTTTTCTGTTCTAATACATTCGCCCCATTTTCTGGCAATTTCTTCGTATGAATCGGTTTCAATTTTAGCTCTGTGGAAGCCGTCTTTACTGCCGACAATACACCAATCTGACTCCCACATCATATGACCTGTTGCCTTATATGTCCACAAGAACCAGCTGTAATCAATTTTATTCATAAATGTGAAGCAGTTTTCCCAGGTTGTCTGCTGATGAGGGAAAAATTCTCCCATCATCATGGGAACATCAAAATAAATAAGCTTGGTGAATAAGGCAAAGAGATTAAAAATGAAATTGTTGTTATTATAAAAATGCACCTGATATACAACATTTTCCCAGCCCTTAAGAAAAGCCTGAGGAAGAGCAATAGCTGTCCATATGCACTCCATTGTAATAATATGATCCTGATCAACAGCTCTTACGGTATCATACAGACGGGTGTAAATAAACTCGTTATTGATTCGTCTTGTAATCTCACCGCAGTCAACATCACACATCGGTTCATTAAGAAGATCGTACATAGCGACAGCAGGATTACCCTTGAATTTAAGAGCAATTGCCGTCCATAATTCATCTGTAAGCTCTCTGTATCTCTCGCCTTGCTCGGTTTTCGCATAAAGACCGCAGGAATCAGCTTTACCGTTATGAGGAGCGTCACTCTGGTAGCCGACAGCACCGTGCATATCAAGGACTACATAGATTTCTCGTTCGGAACATTCATTAACGATCCATTCAAGACGGGAAAAATCCCATTCGCCGTTTTCATCAAGAATCTTTGTTCCGTTATCATCGTAATAAAAGTTTCTGAACCAAAACGGAACACGGACACAGTTGAAGCCTTTTAATTTTATATTATCAAGGTCATACTCTGTTATCCAATTGTCCATATAAATATCCATCAGCTCATAAGCTTTTTCCTGTCCGAATCTTTCGGTAAGCTTTTCAAGAACATCATAATGATCGGTTGCTTCTTCATAAGGACAAAGCCAATCCTCCCAGATAAGCCATGCGCCGAGATTAACACCCTTGAGCTGAATTTTTTCGCCTCGTCTGTTTACTATTTCCTGTCCCCTTGTAACAAGAAAATCGTCATCCGTAAAACCGAGTTTTTCATCTGAGGCATTGATAATAAAAGAAAAACTGCAGAACACAGTAATAATCGTCATTACTAAGCTAATTGTTTTTTTTAATCTGAATTTCATAATACTCTCCATAATTGTTGAATTTTTCTCACATTATCACAAAATTACAAAACAATTATTGTTCACATTGTGAATGGATTATTCTTTTAATATGTGATATTATATCACAAGATGGAGGTGATATACTATGAGAAAAATTGAATTAACTGAAAAATCTGTTAATAATTCATCAATTTTCGGGCTTTTTATCTCGGAAAACGAAACTGCACTTTCATTTCCCGAGATATGCACGGACAAAGAACGCATTGAGCATCTTATATCAAGGCTTGAAAACGAAGATATTTCGATGCTTCATATTCAGGATATCGTACGAGATTTTATAGCGGAAAGCACATGCGATATGCTGATTGCAAATTCTTTGTTATAACAAATCAGGCTGTCTGAAAAGACAGCCCAATTTTTTACATAAGGCTTCTGTAAAGAGCAATGATGTCTTCAACACTGGTCTCCCTGGGATTACCGGGACGGCAAGCATCAGCAAATGCTGATTCAGCGAGAGCCGCAACATCCTCTTCCTTAACAACGCCCTTAAGAGTTGATTCGATACCAACATCTTCTGATAACTGACGGACAGCATCAACAGCGGCCTTTCTGTATTCTTCCTGTGTCATAGAGTCTACACCCTCAACACCCATAGCCTTTGCGATATCGCGGTATTTCTCACCTGTATAATCAGCATTATAAGCCATAACTGTGGGAAGAAGAACAGCGCAAGCCTTACCGTGAGGCATATCATAGTATGCGGAAAGAGTATGAGCCATTGAATGGTCAACACCAAGACCTACATTTGAAAATCCCATACCGGCAATATACTGTCCGAGAGCCATTCCGTCACGGCCGTCCTTTTCATTATTTACAGCACCGCGAAGTGATCTCGCAATTACCTCAATAGCCTTGATATGGAACATATCTGAAAGCTCCCAGGCACCCTTTGTGATATATCCCTCAATAGCATGAGTGAGTGCATCCATACCTGTAGCAGCAGTTAGAGCTTTGGGCATAGAAGCCATCATATCAGGATCTACAACTGCAACAACGGGAATATCATGCACATCGACACATACAAATTTACGCTTCTTTTCTGTGTCGGTAATAACATAGTTAATTGTAACTTCGGCAGCAGTGCCGGCTGTTGTGGGAACCGCAATAATCGGAACGCACTTGTTCTTTGTAGGAGCAACACCTTCAAGTGAACGGACATCCTCAAATTCGGGATTTGTAATTATAATACCGATAGCCTTTGATGTATCCATTGCAGAGCCGCCGCCGACAGCAACAATACAGTCAGCCTCAGCCTTCTTGAAGCAGGCTACACCTGCCTGAACATTTTCGATTGTAGGATTTGCCTTAACATCAGAAAAGATATCGTAATCAATTCCGGCATCTTTGAGTACAGCTGTAACTTTATCAGTTACTGCAAATTTAATAAGATCAGGGTCAGTTACAACAAGAACCTTAGCAAAGCCGCGGCTTTTAATTTCATCAGGGATTGCATTGATTGCACCTGCACCGTGATAAGATGTTTCATTAAGAGTAAATTTGTACATCGGAATTACCTTCTTTCTATATTTGTAATAACATTATACATTAATGACATTATTTTATCAATACAAAATTTATTTTTATAAAATCTATATAAAAAATGAATTTTATCAAAAAAATGAAAAAAGTACTTGATTTTTTTTACCTGCTGTGTTAATATAATCAAGCGCCAATTAATAAGCGATGATTATATGAAAGGTAGATTAGGCATTATGATGGAATGGTATGAAATTCTGATAGGAATTTTACTTGTTATTACTTCTGTACTTATTATTGTACTTGTTCTTATGCAGCAGAGTCGTAAAGCAGGTCTTTCAGGAGCAATTGCAGGTGGTGCTGAAACTTTCTTCGGTAAGAATAAGGCTCATTCCGCAGAAGCAAAGCTCGCAAAATTTACAAAGATCTTCGGTGTAATTTTCTTCGTGCTTTCACTTTTCTGCACTTTCTTACTTGCTTTTATGGTTTCCCGTTGATCCAGTAGCTCAGTCGGCAGAGCACCTGCCTTTTAA
>SVOV01000075.1 GCA_015066205.1 Oscillospiraceae bacterium | reverse complement strand
ATTGCAGATATATCGTGACGGAAGCTCCTTATTTTGCGGACAATACGGGTAAAACCGATGTTACTGCCGTGATACAAAGGGCTATAGACGATTGCAGTAAGGCGGGCGGGGGAACGGTATTTCTTCCCGTCGGCGAATATCTTCTTCAGGGCAGCTTATATATAAGACCCTTTACTGCGCTTATAGGCGATTATACCGACCCCGACCTTAAGGAAGGCTACGGAACGGTTATTCTTGCCGATGTTCCGAGTGTTGATAAAAAGAACCCTGCGCTGATAAAGATCGGAGCCTCTGCGGGTGTCAGGGGACTTACGGTCTATTATCCCCGTCAGAATATAGACAATGTATTGCCCTATCCCTATACATTTTTTATTGAAGGCAACGGCGATTATATGCTGTCGAGCATTACCGACTGCACACTTATAAATTCCTACAGGGGAATAGGTGTCAGCGCCGAATGTGAAGAGGGAATATATCAGTGCCACGAGATGTTCACCCTTGAAAATGTTAAGGGTACATGTCTTTATGAGGGACTGAGTGCCCATAACAGCGCGGATGTTGATACCGTTAAGACACTTTATCTGCTCAATGACTACTGGGCACAGGCGGGTGAGAGATTTTGCGCTCCCGAGAAGGAGAAAATTGACCGCTACACAAGAGAGCACGGCTACGGACTTGTGCTGGGAGATCTTGAATGGCCTCAGTTTTCCGATGTGAGGATTTCGGACAGATTCACGGGAATTGATTTCAGAGAGGGTATACGCTACTGCTTCAGCGGTGAATTCACAGACCTTTATATTGAAAAATGCACCATAGGAATGAACATTCCCGACGGCTTTGTCCAGAAGAGAGGGGAAAGCTGGGGAACAGCCGTGACCTCGGGTGTTATTGAGGGCTCACGCTTTGCGGTTTTTGCTCCCGGAAACGACAGTCTTATTCTGACCGATGTTGATATCAAGGGTATCGTTTTCGGCAAAGAAATAAGAAGATACTATACCGACCTTTCACAGTATGCTCCCTCTTATGATAAGACATATGATAAGCCTGTTTCTGTTCTTTATACGGTAAATGCCGATAAGACGGGACACACAGATGCCTCCCGTGCCGTTCAGGAAATGCTGGATGAAGCGGGAAAGACAGGCGGTGTGGTTTATCTTCCCGCAGGGCTTTACAGATTTGACGGGCCCGTCAGCGTACCCTCGGGGGTAGAGCTCAGAGGCTCCTCGTCTGTTCCTACCCGCTGTCAGGGAGGAAATTCGGGCGGAACGCTTATTTATTCCGTTTACGGCTACGGGGAAGACCATAAGCCTCTTGTGACTCTCGGTGAGGGCAGCGGTGTTTCGGGGCTTCGCTTTGACTACCCCGGGAATGCTCCGAGGGATGACAGCGGAGCATATAAAAAGACCTCGCCCGTAATTTATTCCGAGAGTGATGATATTTATATCGTAAACTGCTTTATCACCCTCGCTTCAACGGGGATTGAGCTTAACTCCTCCGACAATGCCTTTATCAAAAAGGTTATCGGCTGCTGCTTTGATAAAATGTTCAGCATAAAGAACTCTGACAATGTATTTATTGAGGGCTGTCTTCAGAACGGAAATACACTGCCGAGAAACGGCTATAAGAATTTCGATATTCCCCTGCTTCAGGGAAGATTTACGGAGGACAGGCTTTTTGACTTTGTCTTTATTCCCATAACAAGAGTTCATACAAATTACATCGAAATTGAGTCTTCCCGTAATGTGACGGTGTTCAGCTCTTTTATATACGGCGGAAAATCCTTTATGAAGGCAGAGGATTCTACGGTTCTCGTATATAACACGGGACACGACGGTTCTTCAAAAACCGAGCCGGCGTTTATTCTTTCGGGAACGGATGCGGTTCTTATAAACACAATGAGATCTACCTCTGACGGAAGACTCGGTCAGAATTTCTTCTCTCTCGATAACGGCGCAAGTCTCAGATCCTTTGCAAGTCAGGCTGTGGATATGCTTTACAGTGAGCATATTTATTTTGAAAACATCGGACTTTCAGAGCTTGAGGGAACGGAAATACTGTACGGATTTTTACAGCCGCTGTACCGTCTTATCAGATTTTTCGGAAATATTCATATGGTAAACGAGCAGGGATGAAATATAAAGGAGAATATTTATGAGTTGGTTGGTTTTAATGCGCTATCTTACCGCAGTGCTTATGGCACCTGTTTATCTTTTTAATTTTCTTTTTAACGATTATGCTTATCCTGCCGTAAGCCGTGAGGGCGCATATCTTTTCTGTTACTTTGTGGGTAACGAAAAGGATGAGCAGACTCTTCATTTTGCCGTCAGCACCGACGGCTATAAGTTCACCGCTCTCAATAATAATGAAGCGGTAATAAAGCAGACCAAGGGGACCGGCTGTGTCCGTGACCCCTATATCTTAAAGGGCCCCGACGAAAACGGTAAGGACTGCTACTTTATTATTGCTACAGATATGAACGCTCTCGATGGCTGGACCTCGAACCACGCCCTTATTACCTGGAGAAGCTACGACCTTATCAACTGGACGGACGAGACCGTCATTGACATGAGAGCCTTTGAGGGCTTTGAAACCACCAACCGTGCCTGGGCACCTCAGGCAATATGGGACAGCGAAAAGGAAATGTATATGGTGTACTGGGCAAATTCCACCGCCGAAAATGACACAGCGGGGCATTACTACGCCTATACCAAGGATTTCAAGACCTTTGAGACCGCTCCCGAGGTGCTTTTCGGAAGATGGGGAGAAGATGACCCCGAAACGGGCGAAAAGAGAGATATTCAGTGTATTGACGGTGATATTGTCTACAACGAAAAGGACGGCTATTACTATCTCTATTTCAAAGAGGACATTACACAAAAGATAGCATATGTCCGTTCAGAAAATCTCACGGGCCCGTATAATACGGACTATACCATATGCTCTCTCAATTACCACGGTGTCGAGGGAAGCTCTATGTATAACATCACGGGCACGAATAAGTGGATAATGATAATGGACGAATATTCACAGGGCACATTCTTCCCGCAGGTGACAGAGGACTTTCAGAATTTCAAGAGGATAAGAAGAAAGGATATGGAGATAGACCAGCTTCGCCCGCGGCACGGAAGCGTTGTCGCAATTTCCGAGGAAGAATACTTTTCGATGACAGAACACTATAACAAGTAATATACAAAGTGAGACACTTTGTGTAAATTCGGTTTATATTAATGCTTTACGGAGAGTTTTTATGAAAAAGATTTTATGCCTGATCTTATCGGTTGTTTTGGTTTTGTCTATTGTGCCGTCGGTGTCGGCTCTTGATACTACGGACTATGCGGGAGCAAAGGCGGTGTCTGTGGGTGAAACCGTACAGACAAGCCATACGGGAATAGGTGATGACTGGTTCAAATTCACTGCGGACGAGGATCAGTATTATAAGATAACCATTCTCAATCAGAGCGTGGAGCTTCGTACAAATATTTATTTCGACAGCTGGCTTGATTCCTCGCTTTTCGGTGCGTTTTTCAACGGAAAGCTCTATGTTGCCATCCGTGATTCCCACGGTCTGGAACTTGCCGAGGGAAATGTCAGATGCGGTTATGAGGGCTCTGTGGGGCTTCTTCTCAGTGCGGGGGAAACCTATTACATAGGCTTTAATTCCAATTATTCGGGAAATTTCCGTTTTACGGTTGAAAAGCTCAACGATATGGGCGGAAATACCGAGGCTGAGGCTACTGAAATTACCGCAACGGCACAGGTCATTTCGATGGTTGATGCAAAGGATGACGAGGACTGGTTTACCTTTGTGACGGACTCTGACCCCTCCTTCTATCACTTTAATCTCGAAAATCTCAACAGCAGATATTCCGTTTATCTCACCCTTTATGAATTCGTTGAGGGTGCGGGAAAGCGCCGTATAAAAGAGATACATGCGGGAACAGGTAATGAAAACAGCTTCAATTTTCCGCTTGAAACCAATACGAAATATTATTACTGTGTCACAT
This sequence comes from Oscillospiraceae bacterium, assembly GCA_015066205.1. Classification (GTDB taxonomy): domain Bacteria; phylum Bacillota; class Clostridia; order Oscillospirales; family Acutalibacteraceae; genus RUG806. The sequence continues at coordinate 2,108 of SVOV01000075.1, read as the reverse complement.
CCTCCTCTGAGGGCGGATATGTTATCAGCGTCGAACAGTATTTTGATGCGGTAAGCTCCGAAAAAAAGAATGCTTATCCTATTGAAAGGGATGTTAAGATAACATCATCCTATGACGGTGACGATGATACGGATTTCTACAAATTTACAACTGCGGATTTTGACGCTTACTATCACATAAACTACAAGCCTCTTTCCAATGTTTATTATTATGTAACGCTTATTGATTCGGCGGGAACCGAGCTTATTTCTGCTTCAAGAAACGGCAGCAGCTCCTACAGCGGGAATATAAAGCTCGAAAAGAATACGGAATATTATCTCTCCTTTAAGGGGGATAAAAAGGGAAATTACGAATTCAGCCTTGAAACGGAAGAAGACCCCGTTCCCGATGTGAGAGAGAAGGCTGTCTCTCTTGAAAGGGATAAGAAGCTCACCGCGTCTTATGCGGGAGATAATGACACCGATTTCTATAAGTTCACCACAGGGGACTTTGATGCCTACTATCATATAAATTATAAGCCTCTTTCCAATGTCTATTATTATGTAAAGCTTATTGATTCCGAGGGAACCGAGCTTATTTCCGCTTCAAGAAACGGCAGTAATTCCTTTAGCGGAAATATAAAGCTCGAAAAGAATACGGAATATTATCTCTCCTTTAAGGGGGATAAAAAGGGAAATTACGAATTCAGTCTTGATACGGCAGAAGACCCCGAGGGCTCTTCAAAAGAAACGGCTGTAAAAATTGACACGGATAAGGAATATAAGAAGCAGTATGCGGGAAACGGCGATACGGACTGTTATTATTTCACCGCTCCCGATGAGGATTCCTTTATATGCTTTAATTATACACCCACGGACGATGTCTATTATTATGCCGGGATCCATGATTTGGCGGGCGAAAAGCTTATTGATATATCCCGAGGCGGCTCAAGTGTATATAACGGAAGCTTCCGTGCTGAAAGGGGAGAAATATATTATATCTCCCTTAAGGGCGACAAAAAGGGAGAATATAAATTCAGCGTAAATACAGTAAAGGACCCTGCAGGTGAGAAAAAGGAAGCGGCACAGGAAATTTCTCTTAATACCGAAATCAAGGCAGACCTTGCTTCGGACAGCGACACTGACTGGTATAAATTCACGGTATCGGATTTTGAAAGCTTTCGTGTCCGTATTCTTACGGAAAGCGGAAATTCAAAGAGGGTATACCTTTACAGCGACAGAGATATGGAGCTTCTCTCTCTCAGCGGTACAGCCGACCGTGTAAAGGAGCTCGAGGCGGGTACATATTATCTTAAGGTCACGGGCAGTGCGGGATATTATACCCTTGCAGTAGGAAACTGCGGGGCGGAGCATTCCTGGGTACTCAAAAGAGTAGTAAAACCCGCTACCTGTAAGGAAAAGGGTACGGAAAGCTATTACTGCAGCTGCTGTTATGAAACAAAGACCGAAAGCATTCCGAAGCTTGATACACATTCATTCGAGTGGGTCACCGAAAAAGAGGCCCGTCCCGGTGAGGCAGGAAAAAAAGTGCAGAAATGTACGGTATGCTCTGCAAGAGGTGACACTATGACCTATACTGCCGTGCTTCTCGGCGATGCTGATAAGAACGGCAGTATTACGGCAGCCGATGCGAGATTTGTGCTTCGTGCCGCTGTTGACCTTGAAAAATGCGAAGACGGCACAGAGCTGTTTATGATATGCGATGCTGATAAGAACAATACAATTACGGCATCCGATGCAAGGCTTATTTTAAGAGCCTCGGTTAATCTTGAAACACTTAACTGAACACTCGTTTTTACGGGGGGGGCTGTAAAAAAAGTGCAGACCGCATAAAACAAGATAAACAAAGGGTTTCCTGAAGCTTTGAAGTCTTCAAGAAACCCTTTTACACATACAGATACTTAATAAATGACAAAAAACTGCGTTTTTTGTGTTTTATGCTATAAAAAAGCATTATGCTTCAACCCCCCGGCCCCCAATCTTGGGGGCGAAAAGGTGTTTTTTGATATAAGCTAAATTGCTCACAACGCGAGCAATTTCCTATATATTAAACAAACTTCGCCTCTCGGCGTACCTTTGTACGCCTTCGGGTAACCGAAAAACAAAGCA
>SVOV01000074.1 GCA_015066205.1 Oscillospiraceae bacterium | reverse complement strand
AGATTCAAAGGATGCTAAGGAAAGCGGAAATAACATTATTTCCAATAACGGTCTTACCGTAGCTCAGCTTCTTTCTCAGGCGGGAAAGGGTGCTGTTATCAAGACAACAGACGGAAAGACTGTTGAAAATGCGGCTCTGATCGGCACAGGTATGGTGCTTACAATGGCAGACGGTAGCAAGAAGGAAATCGTAGTTTACGGTGATGTTGACGGTGACGGAAAAATCTCTGCGGCCGATGCGAGACAGGCTCTCAGAGCTTCTGTCGGACTTGAGAATTTCAAGGAAGATTCTGCAAAGTATAAGGCAGCAAAAAGAGGAAGCGTTGATAAGCTTTCTGCTGCCGATGCAAGACTTATTCTCCGTGCATCAGTCGGTCTTGAAGATCCCAAATCTTGGATAAAATAAATACTCGGTTGCACCAGCATATAGAAATATATGTTGGTGCAATTTTTTGTGACAGGGAAGAAGAAATAATGTAGCTTGTTGTTATTAATGATTCAAAATCAAATTCCCCGTTCCTGACACAGGAAATAAAGTGTATGATAAGAGTATATAATGTGATATATATATTGTAGTAAGTTGTAAAAAAAGAGAAAAGGCATCTGCGTTTTATGGCAGGTGCCTTGCTTCTTTATGTGGCGGAAATTTCGTTTTTGTATCTGTAGAAAGTGGCGGTTGATATCTGAAATCTGTCTGTCACTTCTTTATAATCGGCCTCAGGGGTTGCTCTCATATATTTCATATAAGCTTGCTTTTTGTCAGCTCGGGTTTCAGAGAGGTGTCAGAAGACGGAGAGCTTATTAATTATATATGGGAAAAATAATTATCTTTTCCAAGCCCATTTGTTTTCATCAATTCCGCCGAGCCCCGCTCTTAAATTTTTAATTTCCTCTATACACTTAGTGCAGGTGAATTCTATATATTCATCTGCCATTTTTTTTGTAAAAAAGAAGGCTTCGCCTTCGGAATACGGTATAAAATCATTTTTAAGGTCTGTTATGAGCTTATCCTCATTAAAGGGATAGATCTCATAAACAGACTCTTTTTTTATATCCTCTGGCAGTATTATATCACAGCTCAAAGAATGCTTTTCGGTAAGGTATGTGTTAAGCAGTCTGTAGTCATTGTGAAGACGGGCAATATTACCCTCGGGGAAAGGATCCCAGGAATGGACTGCATAAACAAAATGTCTGAAAAACAGATCCTCAACAAGGTGAATATAATACCCGAGATAAAAATCATCCGAGAGAAGAGCGGCATATTTTTCTCTGAAAAGACTGATTTTATAGGTTATTCTGTCCGTTTGCGGCAAACGGGTCTGAAAATGCGTTATTGCTCTGTGTTCCGATTTGTTACAGGCATCGGGAAAGAGTGAGCCTGTGCGAAAACGGTTTTTGTCCTCAATATCGGTGTGCTTTATTATTTCGTCAGCTATGGTAAGATGCATTATTCTCGAAGCCATTTTATCACCTCTTTGATAATAATAATCCCTTGTAAAATTTTTGTCAATTCAGTAAAAATTTCCATAAATCAACATAAATTTTAAAAATTAGCAGATAATGCACATTAACAAAAGAATGTGTTGTTTTTAACGCTATATTAACAAAAATGTGTTAATATTTATACACCTTGATTTTGTCAAAATTTATCAAAAATTAATATAACACTTTTTTATTCTCGGAATCTTTAATATATGAAAATATTCGGAAAATGAATAAGATATCAAAGGGAGATACTAAATGAATTCTGATAGATTTTACCTGAAAAAAGAGGCTGTTGACAGCTTCAGAGTGCTTTATCAGATACTGTCCTTCGCAAAGGACAATTATCCCGATAAAACAGCCTTCAGACAGCCCGAAGGAAAAGCAGACGAGTCTTCTGTCACTTTTTCCGAATTCTTCAATAATACCGAGGCTCTCCGTGCCGCCCTTTATTCGGGCGGCTTTAAGGATAAGCATATTGCTCTTCTCGGTGAAACCTCCTTTGAATGGATTAGCGCCTATCTTGCTATAACCGGCGGAGTGGGTGTTGCAGTTCCCATAGATAAGGAGCTTCCCCCCGAAACTATGGCAAAGCAGCTTGAATTTGCCGAATGTGACACAATGATCTGCTCCTTGAGAAGCCTCAGAAAGCTTAAAAAGGTTCTGCCTCTGTATGACGGATTAAAAACGGTGATCGTTATGAAATGCGAAAACCGTGAAAAGACCGACGGTATTGAAAACGCACGGCTTTATGACGAGCTTATTGAAGAGGGAAAACGCCTTCTGAAAGAAGACGCAGAAAAACATCTTCCGTCTGAAATTGATGCAGACAAGACCTGTGTTATCATATTTACCTCGGGGACTACGGGGGCTAATAAGGGCGTGTGCCTTTCAAACCGCAATATAATGGGCACACTCCGAGGCTGTGCAAGGCTTCTTCACTATCCCGATGTCAGCTTTTCCGTACTTCCCGTAAACCATTCCTACGAGCTTCATGCCCATATAATGAGCTCAATGTACTGCGGAACTACCGTTTGTATCAATGATGACCTTAAAAACCTTGTCAAGAATATTGAACGCTTCCGTCCCGAAATGAGCTGTATGGTGCCCGTAATGCTGGAGCTTCTCGTAAAGAAGCTTAAAAAGCAGATCGCGGAATCGGGTAAGGAAAAGGCCTTTTATAAGATGGTAAAAATATCGGGCTTTTTAAGAAAATTCGGTATTGATATCAGAAGAAGGGCTTTCGGTGAAATACTTTCCGCTCTCGGCGGACGGCTCAGAATGATAATCTGCGGCGGTGCTCCTCTTTCTCAGGAAACCGTAGATTTTCTCAGTAACATCGGTATTGATGTTTATAACGGCTACGGAATTACCGAGTGCAGTCCCGTTGTTGCCGTAAATCCTCTGTGTGAGATAAGAAAGAACAGCGTGGGACACATTCTTCCCACAATGGAGGTAAGAATCGACTCTCCCGATGAAAACGGAAACGGAGAAATTCAGCTTTTCGGCGATAATGTTATGAAGGGATATTATAAGGCAGATGAGGACACCTCAAAGGTGTTTACCGAGGACGGCTGGTTCAGGACAGGCGACATCGGGTATACCGATTCAGATGATTTCCTTTATATCAGCGGAAGACTTAAAAATCTTATTATTCTTCCCAACGGAAAAAATGTTTTCCCCGAGGAAATTGAAGAAGCACTTATGAAAAAAATCCCTTGTATTAAGGAATGTGTGGTTTATGCTGACGAGGAGAATACCGGTATTTATGCACTTATTTATCCGGACAGTGATATTTGTGCCGGAAGCGGTGCCGAAACTGCGGGAGAGATCAAGGAATATATAAGACCGCAGCTGGATGCCTTTAACAGCGAAATGCCCGCATATAAGCGTATTACGGATTTCTTTATAACGGATAAGGAATTTGAAAAAAGCACAACCCATAAAATCCAGCGGTTCAAAATTGCCGCTGTAAATAAATAAAAGGAGACATTATTTATGTTAGAAAAAATCAGAGATGTTATGCTTGAGTATATTGAGGTGTCCCGTGAGAGTATTACTCCCGAGACCCGTTTTCTTGCAGACCTTTCAATGAATTCTCTTGATATTATGGATATGGTAGGTCAGCTTGAGGATGAATTCGGTGTGGTTATTGCAACGGAAGACCTGAATGAGATATTTACCGTTCAGGATCTTATCGATTATCTTGAAGAGCTTATATAAGGAGAAAATAATATGGGTGAATATGTTCATTTTAGTTTGTCTGCCGATGAGCTGGGACTTCTGAAGCATGTGGGAAACGCTCCGAGAGCAGTTCTTAATCTTCCCGTGAGAATTGATCTTCTTTCTGAAATTGATGAAGAAAAGATTCTTGAAGCAATGCGCCTTACTGTTACAAGACTGCCTTTTTGCACCATCAGAATACACGAAAAGGAAGACGGCACATTCTCACAGTATTACTGTCTTGACGAGCCCGAGGGAATCGAGCTCGTGGATATGTCCGATAAGACGGATGCCGAGGTAGATGCCCTCCTTCTTAAGATGGCAGGAACGGTATTCGGAAACAACTGCAACGATTCACAGCTTTATAATTTCAAGCTTATTAAAACTCCCGGAGGGAAGTACACGATCTTCTTCTGCGGCTACCATCTTATTATGGACAGCGTCGGAGTTATTCAGGTAATATCCTATTTTGATAAGGTATATTCCGCTCTTATAAACGGAACCGAGCTTCCCGAAGAGGGAATAGGTATTGAAAAGCATATTGAGGAATCCTGGAAATATATCGGCTCCGAAAAAGAGAAGAACGACATCGAATGGTGGTGCGCTCAGTTTGAAACAGAGCCTGTTTTTTCTTCAATGAATCCCAAGGGAAGCCCCGAATATATAGAGGGTAAAAACTACGGTAAGGCACAGACCTTCGCACAGCTTCGTGCAAAGAGTATGCCCCGTCTTATTCCCGCAGAGCTTGTGGGAAGAATAAACGAAGCCGCACTCAGCCTTAATGTTTCCCCTCAGCTGTATTTTTATCTTGCGCTGAGAACCTTCCTTGCCATTAACAGCGGAAATGAAGATGTTACTGTTGCAACAACCGGCGCGAGAAGAGCCACTCTTATGCAGAAAAAATGCGGTATGACTCTTGCTCATATGGTGAGCTGGAGAAGCTGTATAGACAGTAAAAACACATCCTTCAGAGATGCTCTTCTTAAGCTTAGTATCTCACAGAAGGATATCTACAGACACATAAGTGTTCATATGTCAGATTATGAAAAGGTGAAAAGGGAACGCTTCAATGTGCCTGATGATGCGATTTATAAAACAATAGTATTTACTTATCAGCCCTATTTCAATGTTGAAAACACTGGACTTCGTTTCAAGGCGACCCATGTGAATGTAGGCTTCACGCCATATCCCCTTTATATGAATGTTATGCCTATGGATAATTCAGGCGACCTCTGGGCAGACTATATTTACGGTGTGGGGTATTTCCTCCCCGAAAATATCGAAAGGTTCCACGCCTTTATGCTGAAATTCATAGAAGAGGGACTGCATTCCCCCGAAAAGACTGTTTCTGACCTCGCTGAAATCAGTCTTCAGTAAAAGAAAAGCGGTATGTGTTTATGTGCATACCGTTTTTTTTATAAATAAATATAAAAATCATCTTCGAGCAAATGCTATGAAAAACGGAGAAAAACGAAGAAAAACGGAGCAAATCAGTTGTTAATTTAAATTTATTTAAAAATGTGTTGACTTATCCTTTTTCTTGTGGTAATATTACCACTGTTGAATTTAAGAAATATTTTTACAGGAGGTTCAATTATGTCAACTTATATGGCTAAACCCCAGGAAGTTACACGTGATTGGTACGTTCTTGATGCAGAAGGCAGAACCCTCGGCGAGCTCGCTGTTGAAGCTGCTGTTCTTCTTCGCGGCAAGCATAAGGTAACATTTACTCCTCATGTTGATTGCGGCGATAACGTTATCATCATCAACGCTTCCAAGGTTGTTCTTACAGGTAAGAAACTTGATCAGAAGATGTATTATCATCACACAGGCTATATCGGCAATATGAAGAGTGTTAAGTACAGCACCCTTATGAAGACAAAGCCCGTTTTCGTAGTAGAAAAGGCTGTTAAGGGTATGCTTGCTTCCAACTCCATCGGTAAAGCTGCTTTTAATCGTTTACATGTTTACGCAGGCGCAGAGCATCCCCACGCTGCTCAGAAGCCCGTTGTAAGAGAATTCTAAGAAAGGGAGGCAATAAATAATGTACGAAGGAAATCCTTATTTCTACGGCACAGGTAGAAGAAAGAAATCAGTTGCTCGTGTTCGCGTATATCCCGGCACAGGCAAGATCATCATCAACGACAGAGATATTGACAATTATTTCGGTCTTGAAACACTCAAGCTTATCGTTCGTCAGCCTCTCGTTCTCACAGAAACATCCGAAAAGTTCGATGTTATCTGTAAAGTACAGGGCGGCGGTGTAACAGGCCAGGCAGGTGCTATCCGTCACGGTCTTTCCAGAGCTCTTCTTCAGCATGACGAAAATCTTCGTCCTCTCCTCAAGAAGGCAGGTTTCTTAACAAGAGACCCCAGAATGAAGGAAAGAAAGAAGTACGGTCTGAAGGCAGCACGTCGTGCTCCTCAGTTCAGCAAGCGCTAAACTGTACTTTTTATACCGCAAAAGCACTCAAAACCCC
>SVOV01000023.1 GCA_015066205.1 Oscillospiraceae bacterium | reverse complement strand
CGAATACATAATGGCAGGCGGAAACGAAAATGTTATTCTCTGTGAAAGAGGAATCAGAACCTTTGACAGCCAATACACAAGAAACTGTCTTGACCTTTCCGCAGTGCCTGTTCTCAAGGAGCTTACACATCTTCCCGTTGTTATCGACCCCTCACACGCAACAGGCTCATCAAAATATGTAAAGAGTATGGCTCTTGCTGCAGTAGCTGCGGGTGCAGACGGGCTTATGACAGAGGTACATTCAGATCCTATGAATGCTCTCTGCGACGGAGCGCAGTCACTTACTCCCGATCAGTTCGGGGATATGATGAGGGCTGTTATTTCAGTAAGAGATGCATTAAAGGAGATATTATAATGACTGTAGGAGTTGTAGGACTTGGACTCATAGGCGGTTCAATGGCAAGAGCATATAAAGCGGCACAGCATAAGGTCTCAGGTCTTGACAAGGATTCGGCGACTCTGGGCTATGCGCTTCTTTCAGGAATCTGCGACAATGAGCTTACAAAAGATAATATCGGCGAATGTGATATAGTTTTTATTGCTCTTTATCCCGAGGCTTCAATAAAATGGCTTCAGGAAAACGGAAAACATATTTCAAAGAAGTGCTTTGTAATTGATCTTTGCGGTACAAAGAAAAACATATGTGAAGAAGGCTTCAGAGCGGCTGATGAATACGGCTTTACCTTTGTCGGCGGACATCCTATGGCGGGCACACAGTTTTCAGGGATAAAATACTCGAGAAAGGACCTGTTCAAGGGAGCGCCTATGGTAATCGTTCCTCCGAGGTATGACGATATAGAGCTTCTCGATAAGATAAAAACTCTTCTCTCCCCTGCTCTTTTCGGCAGTATTTCAGTAACAACAGCAGAAAAGCATGACGAAATGATAGCTTTCACATCACAGCTTGCCCATATTGTTTCCAATGCTTATATAAAAAGCGAAACCGCAAAAAGCCACGGCGGATTTTCGGCAGGCTCATATAAGGATATGACAAGAGTTGCCTGGCTTAATGAAAATATGTGGACAGAGCTTTTCCACGAAAACTCCGATAATCTCATAAAAGAGCTCCGGTTTATAATTGATTCTCTGACAGAATACAAAACAGCACTTGAAAATGACGATAAGGACACTATGAGAGCACTTCTTAAGGACGGAAGAATTCTTAAAGAAAAAATTGACGGAAATTCACAGAAAAAGGCGTGATAATATGAAAAGGGTAAGAGTTGAAGCATCTCTCAGCTACGATGTTTTAATTGAAAAAGGACTTCTCGCAGATGCGGGCAGATATATAAAGGACATAGCCAAAGGAAAAACTGCAGTCATAATTTCGGAAACCAATGTATTTCCCCTATACGGCGACATCCTTAAAAACACTCTCATAAAAGAGGGCTTTGAGGTTTTATCCTTTGTTTTCCCTGCAGGCGAGGAATCAAAAAATACAGAAACTCTCGTTTCCCTCTGGGAATTTCTTGCAGAAAATCATATTACACGCTCTGATACTCTCGTTGCACTCGGCGGCGGAGTTACGGGAGATCTGACAGGCTTTGCTGCAGCAACATTTTTAAGAGGTATAAGATATGTAGGTATCCCTACAACTCTTCTTTCAATGGTGGATTCCTCGGTCGGAGGAAAAACCGCAGTTGATCTCAAGGGCGGAAAAAACCTTGCAGGTGCCTTTTATCAGCCGAGCCTTGTGCTTATTGACCCCGAAACACTTGATACCTTGCCGGAAAGTATTTTTTCTGACGGGATGGCAGAGGTTATAAAATACGGGATGATAAATCTTCCCGATTTTCTGAAAAAGCTTGAAGAAAACTACGACATAAGCGATATTATTGAAATCTCCGTAAAGGACAAAAGAGATATCGTGGCTGTTGACGAAAAGGACACGGGAATCCGTCAGCTTCTCAATTTCGGACATACTCCCGCGCATTCCGTTGAACTTTTATCCGATTTCACAATTTCTCACGGAAGTGCGGTTGCAATAGGAATGGTCATAATGACAAAGGCATCCGTAAAGGCAGGGCTTTGCGAGGAAAGCGCTCTCGGAATTCTTCTTTCGCTTCTGAGAAAATACTCTCTTCCCGAGGAGCTTGTTTTCTCTCCTGAAAGCATTGCCGATGCTGCCCTTAACGATAAGAAAAGAAGCGGTGACACTATCACTCTTGTAATTCCGGAAAAGGCAGGGCTTTGCACCCTTAAAAAATTCCCTGTGTCCGAGGTATACTCTTTCATATCGGGAGCCTGGGAAAAATGACAAAGACATTATTATCCCCGAAGACCTCGGGAAATATAAAAGCCATCGCTTCAAAATCAGAGGTGCACCGTCTTCTTATAGCGGCGGCACTTTCCGACAAGACTACTGAGATCATCTGCGAAAAAACAAATGCCGATATTACCGCCACTGCCGAATGCCTTAAGGCACTCGGTGCGGATATTACATACAATGACAGTGTTTTTACTGTTACACCTATAAAGGAAATACCCGATGAACCCGTTTTACCCTGTAATGAATCAGGCTCGACTCTTCGTTTTCTTTTACCTCTTGTATGCTTTTACGGGAAAAGCGGAATTTTTGAAGCAAAGGGAAGACTCTCTTCCCGTCCGCTTTCTCCTCTGAAGGAAGAGCTTGAAAGATACGGTGCTGAAATTCTGACAGAGGAAGGCTTTATTAAAATTACAGGAAAAACTTCCGGAACAGATTTTACGATTCCGGGAAATGTTTCCTCTCAGTTTATTTCGGGACTGTTATTTATGCTGACAAAAACCGGCGGCAGTATAAACATCACCGGCAAGACAGAAAGTCTTCCCTATATTGAAATGACAATAGATGCCCTGAAGCTTTTCGGCTGTGAAATAAGCTTTTCAGGCGGAAAAATTACCGTAGAAAAAACCTCTCCGCTTATCTCTCCCGGTAAAGCCGAAAGCGGCGGCGACTGGTCAAATGCCGCATTCTTCATAACAGCAGGAGTTATAGGAAAAGAAAAAATTACGGTCTCGGGTCTTGATATAAATTCCCGTCAGGGAGATAAAAAAATAACTGATATTCTGGAAAGCTTCGGAGCAAAAATAGAAGCCTCGGATTCATCGGTCACGGCTTACCCCTCCGAGCTTCACGCTTTTTCCTTTGATGCTTCGGATATTCCCGATCTCGTTCCCGTGCTGTCTGTTGCGGCGGCAAATGCAAAGGGAGTTACAAGAATTACGGGCTGTAAAAGGCTTCGCATAAAGGAAAGCGACAGAATAGAGGCTGTAAGAAGGCTTATAACGGAGCTCGGCGGAAAAATCACTGTCGAAAACGATGACATTATAATAACAGGCTCTCCCCTTTCGGGCGGGGTCACAGACTCCGAAAACGACCACAGGATAGCAATGAGCGCGGCCGTTGCGGCTTTTTCCTGTGACAAAGAGATCACGGTAAACGGTGCCGAAGCGGTAAATAAATCATATCCCTCCTTCTGGGATGAAATAAAATAAGGTGAAAATATGCTTTTTCCATACGGCAACAACATAAAGCTTTATATTGAGGGCGGAAGCCACGATGAAAAAATTGAAATGCTTCTCAAAGGCTTTCCCGAAGGGCTTAAAATCGATGAGGAATTTTTGAGCGCCTTTATGAAAAGAAGAGCCCCCGGACAAAACGAATGGTCAACAACAAGAAAGGAAGCAGACAAGCCTGTTTTTCTTTCCGGAATCAAGGACGGCGTTACTACGGGTGAGGATATTCACGCTGTAATCTTTAACAGCAATCAGCATTCCTCCGATTATTCCGATATGGGAAAGATCCCCCGTCCCTCTCACGCCGATTACCCCGCAATAATGAAATACGGTAAAAATGTCGATCTTCGCGGCGGCGGACATTTTTCGGGAAGACTTACCTCTCTTATGTGTATTGCGGGCGCTCTTGCGATACAGTACCTCCGTGAAAAAGGTATTTCTGTTTTTGCTCATATTTATTCCGTCGGCAGTATCAATGATACGCCCTTTTCTCTGACCGTCCGTGAAGAGGAGCTTAAAAACAAGATCCCTTCGGATTTTCCCGTTCTGGCACCCGACAAAGGGGATAAAATGAAAGAAATAATAAGTCAGGCAAAGGCTCAGGCGGACTCGGTCGGCGGTATTATCGAATGTGCTGTAACGGGTCTTCCCGCTGGTCTCGGCGAGCATATGTTCGGAAGCGTTGAAGCGGGGATATCTTCAATAATGTTCTCCGTTCCCGCAGTAAAGGGCATTGAATTCGGAAACGGATTCGGCTGTTCAAGGCTCAGGGGCTCCGAAAATAATGATCCTTATTACTATGATGAAAACGGTGTTCTTCACACTAAAACAAATAATCAGGGCGGAATTTCCGGCGGTATGACAAACGGAATGCCCGTCGTTTTCAGAGTGGCAGTAAAGCCCACGCCATCAATAGGTAAAGAACAAAGCACAGTAGATTTAGAAGAAAAAACCAACATAAAATATACAATAAAAGGCAGACACGATCCCTGTATTGTACCGAGAGCAGTTCCCGTTATTGAAGCTGCGGCGGCAATTTCAATACTCGATATGATGCTCGGCAAGGAGTAAAAAAATGAAAGAAATTATCCCCATAGAAGAATCAAGAAACAGAATTGATGAAATAGACAAGGACATAGTAAGGCTCTTTAAGGAAAGAATGGAAACAGCGGCAAATGTTGCGGAGTATAAAAGAGAAAAAGGACTCCCCGTACACGACCCCGCAAGAGAAAGACAGCTTCTCGGTAAAATTGCAGAGCTTTCGGGAAAGGAATACTCCGATTACGGAAAGGTCTTATATTCTACCATACTTTCTCTTTCAAAATCCTATCAGAGAGCGCTTCTCGGTATAGATTCAGCTGTTTATGATAAAATAACAGCGGCTCTTGATGAAACACCGAAGATATTCCCCGAAACGGCAAAGGTTGCCTGTCAGGGCGTAGAGGGAGCATATTCGGGCATTGCCGCAGGCAGACTTTTCGCACTTCCCGACATAACCTACTGTCCCTCCTTCGACAGCGTTTTCGATGCTCTCGACAAGGGAGAGTGCAAATACGGTGTTCTTCCTCTTGAAAACTCAACCGCAGGCTCTGTTGTTAAAATATACGATCTTATGATGCATCATAATTTCAGCATTGTGAAATCAATAAGAATCAAAATCGATCATTGCCTTCTTACCAAAAGAGGTACAGAGCTTTCAGATATCAAAGAGGTATTTTCTCACGAGCAGGCTATAAATCAGTGCTCACAGTTCATCAAGGAGCATCCCGAGATCAAGTTCACACCCGTTGCCAATACTGCAATGGCTTCAAAGGCGGTATCGCTTTCCGAAAGAAACGATGTTGCGGCTCTTTCATCAAGACACTGTGCAGAGCTTTACGGTCTTCAGATTCTCGCCTCGGGGATTCAGGATCAGGGCAATAATTATACGAGATTTATCTGTATTTCAAAGAAGCTTGAGATTTATCCCGGTGCGGATAAAACAACAATAATGGCGGCAACAGGCGACACCCCCGGTGCTCTTTATCAGCTCCTTTCTCTCTTCTTTGCACACGGAATCAATATCACAAAGCTTGAATCCCGTCCTATGCCCACGAGAAATTTTGAATATATATTCTATCTTGACCTTGATGTTTCTATATATTCGCCGAAGCTCCAGACCGTTTTATCGGAGCTTGAAAGATATTCCGGCGAATTCAGATATCTCGGCAGTTACACGGAAAGCGTTGGTTAAATATGTTACATTGTAAAAGCATAAAAACAGGGCTTATCGGAAGACGGCTTTCACACAGCTTCTCTCCCGAAATACATTCATATCTCGCTGATTATGAATACAAGCTCTATGAAATGGAAGAAAACGAGGTCGGCGATTTCTTAAAAAGCTGTCCTCTTGATGCACTTAATGTCACAATTCCCTATAAAAAAACAGTAATGCCCTACCTTCAGCATATTTCCGAAACTGCCCTTAAAATAGGCTCCGTTAACACCATTGTAAAAAAAGAAGACGGCCTTTGGGGCTACAATACCGACTATTACGGCTTTTCATACATGGTTAAAAAAAGCGGTATTGAAATAAAAGGGAAAAAGGTGTTGATTTTAGGCTCGGGCGGTGCTTCTCTAACCGTTAAAGCTGTACTTTCAGATATGAACGCAGGAGAGATCATCACTGTTTCAAGAAGCGGGGAAAACAATTACGAAAACATAGAAAAGCACGCTGATGCAGATGTTATCGTAAATACCACCCCCGTCGGAATGTATCCCGAAAACGGTTCTTCCCCGGTTGACCTTAATATTTTCACAAGGCTTTCGGGCGTGCTTGACCTCATATATAATCCTGCCGTCACAAGGCTTTTATACGATGCAAAAAAGCTCGGTATTCCCTGCCTTAACGGCCTTTCAATGCTGTCGGCTCAGGCAAAGCGGGCAAGCGAGCTTTTCACGGGAACAGTTATTGAAGAGGACCCCACTCCCGAAATTGTAAAGAATATAGAAATGAAGCTTAAAAATATCGTTCTTATCGGAATGCCCGGCTGCGGAAAATCAACTGCGGGAAGGCTTCTCGCAAAAAAGCTTTCTCGCCCATTTTCCGATACGGATGAGATAATTGAAAGCACCTCCGATATGTCCATTCCCGAAATATTCTCTTCCTTCGGTGAGGATGAATTCAGAAAAAGAGAGCACGAGGCGGCAGTTTCTGCGGGAAAAGGCTCGGGGAATATAATTGCCACGGGCGGCGGAATCATCACGAGAGAGGAAAACTACTATCCGCTTCATCAAAATTCCTTTATCGTATGGCTTAAAAGAGATACTGCTCTTTTACCCGTAGACGGAAGACCGATATCTCAGACAAACGATATAAATGAGCTTTACAGAAAGAGAGCTCCCCTCTATGAAAAATTTGCTGACTGCGAAATATCCGTCAGTGAAGACCCTGCTGAAACAGTTGACAGAATAATTGAAGCAATAAGGAGAATTACGGAATGAAGCTTCTTATAATAAACGGACCTAACCTGAATCTTCTGGGACTCAGAGAGCCCGATATTTACGGAAAGAATGATTACAAAACCCTTTGCGCTATGATAGAAAAGGCTTGCGAGGGCATTGACTTTGAAATATATCAGTCAAACCACGAGGGTGATATTGTTGATAAGATCCAGTCAGCCTATGGTAATACGGACGGAATTGTAATAAACCCCGCCGCTTATACACACACAAGCGTTGCCATTCTTGACGCTCTTAAGGCTGTGGGAATTCCTACGGTCGAGGTGCATATTTCCGATATAAACACCCGCGAGGAGTTCAGAAAGTTTTCTTTTGTTTCCCTTTATGCCGAAAAGCAGATAGCAGGCAAGGGACTTCAGGGCTACATTGAAGCTGTAAGCTATCTGAGAGAAAAGCTTTCTGCAAATTAATCTTCAGTTTATTTTGTTAACAAATCGGAAATTTTTTCTTTACTTTTTGTTTTTTTAGTATTAAAATCAATTTATTGAAAACAAAGAAAGAGGTTTTTGTATGAAAAAGCTTATTGCTGTTATTTTAAGTGCCGTTATAGCTTTATCCTGTCTTTCTTTTTCCGCTTTTGCTGAAGAAGAACCGGTTGACTATGTGATCCTCGGAGATTCCATCGCTTTCGGTGCGGGTATGGTAAATACGGTCGGTGCCTGCTACGGTAAGATCGTTGCCGATACCAACGGCTACACCTATACAAACCACTCAATCCCCGGAATCACCTCAGGTGTTCTTCTTACAATGGTGACTGACGGTGAAAAGATTCGTGCAAGTGTAGAAAAAGCCGAAATTATCAGCATCTCCATCGGCGGAAACAACTATCTCACCAACAATATGGTGGCTCTCGCTGTAGACTGCCTTGTGACAAAGGATATGGAGAGATTTGACAGAATTGCCGAGGTTTATTATAATGAGCTTTCTCAGATAATCGCTGCAATAAAAGAGCTTAATCCTGATGCGGTCATTCTTCTTCAGACTCTTTATAATCCTCAGGACGGGGCTGCAGGTATCGTATACGGTCTCGGCGGGGATAAAATAAATGAAATGATAAGAAAATATGATGCCGAGCATCCCGGTGACATCGTTATTGTTGAGGTCGGCGAAGCTCTCAACGGCAACAGTGCAAACTTTGCAGACGATAAGCTTCATCCCAGCGCCGCAGGTAATGAGGAAATTGCATATGCCGTTCTCGATGTTCTTTATGAATTGGGACTCGGCGAAAACACAGAGCCTGTTATAACAGACCCCGGTCTTGATCTTCTGATGCCCGTTTCCTATGCTGTTCTTATCAATATTGCTTGCTCTCTTCTTGAATCCCTCGGAAAGCTTGTAAATCCCGTATAACAAAAAACACAGTGGCAGTCTTACAAATTGTAAGACTGCCTCTTTTTTTACATTCTTTTAACGGGAACAGATGTATATTTCTTTACCGTATCTATGTATTTTTGTATTTCTTCCTTTTCGGGAACTCGAAAAGTCTTTATTTTAGCTTGTCCCAGCCTTTCGCTTTTTGAAATACCAAGCTCGTGATAGGGGGCAATTTCAATACCGAGGATATTTTTGAGCCCGTTTGCAGTTTCAGCAATTCCTCTTAAATGCTCCTCATTGTCATTGACCTCGGGAATCACGGGACAGCGGAGAATAATTTTATATCCGTTCTCGTCAAGCGCTTTGAGATTTCCGAGAATTACGGAATTTCCCGAACCAGTGTATTTTTTATGAAGCACGGGGTCGGAAAGCTTATAATCAAAAAGGAAAATGTCCGTAAAACGGGCACATTCAAGTATCTTTTCCCTTTCCGTAAAACCTGATGTTTCGATACAGGTATGAAGACCGTTTTCTTTGGCTTTTTTCAGAATTTCCAAAAGAAACTCATACTGAAAAAAGGGTTCACCGCCCGAAACCGTAAGTCCCCCTCCCGAATCCTCATAAAACTCCTTATCCGAAAGCACGGCTTTTATAATCTCATCGGCAGTTTTTATCTCACCTGCGATATTCAGAGCCTGTGCGGGACATATTCTTTCGCATTTTCTGCAGAAAACACAGTTTTCTCTCAAAAGATTATGACTCTCCGAAAAAATATGAACTCCGTTTTCACAAACGGCGGCACATTTTCCGCAGCTTATACACTTTTCGGAGCTGAAAAGAAGCTCCTCGGTCTTTTTATTTGATTCGGGGTTATGGCACCACTCACAGCGAAGCGGACAGCCCTTGAGAAAAACCGTGGTTCTGATCCCGGGACCGTCGTTTATACAAAACCGCTGTATATTAAAAACCGTGCCCGTCATTTCAGAATTCTATATCCGCAATTACGGGATAATGATCAGAGGGAACATCTCCGAGGTATTCATTTCTGTCAACTGTCAGCTTATTTACCTTTATATCGCCCTTGACAAAAACATAGTCAATAACACTGCAGTGCTCCTTGGGGCCTAAAAAGGCATGGAAGGTAATATCCTTATCTGTTATTGCGGCTATATCTCTTGCATCAGAGAAGCCGCCGTCCTTTACTGCCTTACAGGGGGCAGATTCGGGAGTTACATTGAAATCTCCCGTAAATACTGCGGGACAGTCGGTGCATATTTCATTTGCCTTTTTTGCAACAAGCTCAGCACCCTTCTGCATTGCAACAAGACCTACATGGTCAAGATGGGTGTTGAAGTGACAGAATTTTTTGCCTGTTTCCTTTTCGGTAAGCATTACATATGAGCAGATCCTGATACAGGCGGCATCCCAGCCCTTGCCGGGAACATCGGGAGTTTCGCTGAGCCAGAAATTACCCTTTTCACCGGGAATGAACTTATCCTTTTTATAAAAAACAGCGGAAAACTCTCCGTCTTCCTTTCCGTCATCTCTGCCTACTCCTACATAGTCATAATCGGGCAGATTTTCACTTAAAGCCTTCATCCAGCCTATATGTGCTTCCTGAACACCTAATGAATCGGGATCATTCTCTTTTATGGCGGCAACAACGCGGGGAATTCTCTTTTCCCACTTTCTGCTGCAGCGTCCGGCACAAAGCACATTAAAGCTCATTATTTTCATATATTACACACTCCTTATCCTTCTTAAATCTAATTTATCACAAGGGGCATATTTATTCAATGAGTTTTTCACAAAAAGTATGGAAAAAACAATAAACATATGCTATTATAAAAGCAATAAAAAACAAAGGAGAATTATTATGGACACCTCATTGATTCTTTATACCTGTACACTTCTTGTCGGTTTTCTTTCCCTTGGCGCTTTTCTTTTCTTCAGAGTAAAGAAAACAGATGTAAAATCTCTTATGTTCAAGGCGATAACAAGCGTTATGTTTATTCTGACAGGTGTTTTTCTTACCATCGGGAAGCCCTCTCTTTATGCGGGGCTTATCGTTGCGGGACTTACCTGCGGAATTCTCGGCGATATATGGCTTGATATGAAATTTATGTACCGTCAGGATGAAAAGTTCCTCACAAATGCGGGCTTTATTTCATTCGCCTTCGGTCATTTCTTCTATACAGCCGCAATAATTGCGGGAGCAGCTCCCTCTTTTAAGGCAATTTCTCTTCTCCCCTCTCTCGCAGTTGCAGTTCTTGCAGCCCTTGCGGTTTATTTCGGTGAAAAGCTTATGAAGCTCAATTACGGAAGCTATAAAATGATATCCACCCTTTACGGCGGGCTTTTATTCTTTGTCACCGTATTCGGACTTTTCAGCTGTATATTCAGCGGCTTCTCTGAAAACATTCATCTTTTTGTATTCTTCATCGGCGGTGTGCTTTTCGTTATTTCCGACCTTATTCTTTCGGGAACATATTTCGGCAAGGGAAAGAACAGACCCGTTGATATTGTGACAAATCATATTTCATACTATCTTGCACAGTTTGTAATTGCAAGCTCTATACTCTTTATGTAAAGGAAAAAACTATGAGAAGACAGCAGCAGCTTGATTTTTCAGGCATAAAAACATATTCTGCAAAGGACAGAATCAATCTTGTAACTATAGATAATATGATGACTCCCGGAGTAACCCCTCACGAGGAATATACCTCAGAAGGCTTCGATGAGCTTATTGAAAGAATCATAAGGGCGAGAAAAAACGGCCGTCCCGTTATATGGAGTATGGGCGCTCATGTTGTAAAAAACCGCCTTTCAAGATATATCATTGAGCTTATGAAAATGGGAATTATTACCCATATTGCGGCAAACGGAGCAACAAGCATTCACGATTTTGAATTATGCTATCTCGGAGGCACCTCCGAAGATGTTCCCACTGCTATCGAGGACGGCTCTTTCGGAATGTGGGAGGAAACGGGTGCGTGGATGAATGAAGCCATAAACGAGGGAGCAAAGCTTTCTCTCGGCTACGGCGAGGCTCTGGGAAAATACATTGACGAGCACCCCGAAAAATTCCCCAACCGTGAGGACTGTATTTTATGGAACGCTTATAAGCTTGATATTCCCGCCACATATCATATTGCACTCGGAACCGATATCATCCATCAGCATCCCTCCTGCGATATGGCAAATATCGGCAAATGCTCAGGCATTGATTTCAAGAAAATGGCATATTCCGTATCAGAGCTTGACGGCGGAGTTTTCCTCAATTTCGGCTCTTCCGTTATAGGCCCCGAGGTATTCTTAAAAACTCTTTCCATAGCAAGAAATCAGGGCTATCCCACTTTTAACATAACAACTGCAAACTTTGACCTTATAAATCTCGGAAATTTCCGTTGTAAGATAGGCTATGAAGACCCGAATTACTATTACAGACCGAGAAAAAATATTGTCAACCGCCCCACCTGTAAGGGCGGAATGGGTTGGCATTTCGTGGGCGACCATCAGATAACCATCCCTACACTCTATGATAAATTAAAGGAACTTTTCTGATATGCTTACTAAAATGGAAGTCCGTGAAATAACGGACAGGATCAAGAACTGTAAAATCGGCATCATCGGTGATTTCTGTGTTGACATCTACTGGCACGCTGATATGACCCTTTCGGAATTATCCAGAGAAACTCCCCATTATCCTCTTCCCGTAACGGCTGAAAAGACCTCTATGGGAGC
Source organism: Oscillospiraceae bacterium (assembly GCA_015066205.1). Classification (GTDB taxonomy): domain Bacteria; phylum Bacillota; class Clostridia; order Oscillospirales; family Acutalibacteraceae; genus RUG806. The sequence continues at coordinate 26,479 of SVOV01000023.1, read as the reverse complement.
GGGAGGAAATGTGGCGGCAAATCTTGCGGCACTCTCCCCCGAAAAAATATATGCAGTTTCTCTTATAGGTGACGACTGGAGAGGAATGCTTCTTCGTTCTCTTATAAATAAGAGCGGAATTTCAGACGAATATATAATAGAAACTGAGGGCAGATTCACAAATGCCTACTGCAAGCCCATGCGCCACGGAATTTCAGCAACCGTTTATGAAGACCCGAGGCTTGACTTTGAAAACCGTGTACCGATAGACGAAAAAACGGAAGAAAAGGTTATAAAAAATCTGAAAGACCTGGCAAAAAAGGTGGATGTGCTTTGTGTTGCAGACCAGTTCCGCTTCGGTATTGTAACGGACAGAGTCAGAGAAGAAATAATCTCTCTTGCAAGAAATGGGCTTACCGTCATCTGCGACAGCCGTTATAATATCGGAAAATACGAACACTGTATTCTCAAGCCCAATGAGGTTGAATGCTGGAGAGCGGTTTACGGCGACGACGGCTTTATAAATGCATCGGAAAATGAATTTCTTGATGCGGCAGATAAGCTCTCTGTCCGCAATAACGCAAAGGTGTTCTGTACTCTTGGTGATAAGGGCTCCTTTATCACAGACGGCAGTAATAAATACAGAATCGGAGCAAAAAAACTTACGGGTGAGCTTGATATCTGCGGTGCGGGAGATACCTCACTTTCGGCGTTTTCTCTCGGCATTACAGCAGGCGCTTCCCTTGATAAGGCGGCAGCCTTTGCAGGTCTTGCTTCAGCCGTAACCGTTAAAAAAATCGGAATGACAGGCACAGCCTCCGCCGAGGAAATTGAAAGTATTGCAGAATAAATTTTTCCCTGTAGTAAACTACAGGGAATTTCTTAACAGATAGAAAACTGCTTGCATTGTGAGAAATTTCCCTTATATCAAAAAACACCTTTTCGCCCCCAAGATCGGGAGGATGCATAATGCTTTTTTATGTTTTGCTTAAGATTTATTTAACAGTCTTTACCAATATAAAATCTTCCGATATAATCAAAGTGAAAGGAAGTGTTGATGATGAAAAAACTGCTTGTGATTCTTTCGGCAATTTTAATTCTTCTGACTTTTACACAACCCGTCTTTGCCTGGTCTGTTCCCGAGGATATTGCTTCTGACGACAGTGCTTTAATCTATTTTGCTCAGGTTCTGAAAGTCTATCCCGATGAGGAAACAGCCCTTGTAAGCCCTGTTAAGGTAATAAAGGGTGATATTCCTGTTGAGGGTCTTCATTTAGTAAAAAAGTGTACCGGTCTTATCACACCGGGAAATGTATATATATTTCTCTCAACTGAGGAAAACATTCAGCAGACCTATGCATTCAGCCCAACCTCTTATGATACCGACACTCTTTCATTTTCGAGAGTTGACGGCAACAATGAAAGACTTATAAGATATATCAATGAGGGCAAATACAAGTCCGCAGACGCTGAGCGTACAGATAGAATCAACAGTGAAATAAAAGGTAAAAACAGTATTAAGCTCAGTGAACTTCTCGGACTCACGGAAAGCACCGAACTCCCGATAAGCGTAAAGAACACCTTTAACAAATCCTTCGATATCGATTATAATGCTTTTCTTTCTCTGTGCGATGAAATAACGGCTTATGAAATAAAGGATGGCGGAGTGTATTCCGAATACCGTCAGATGTTTTATTACGCAGGAGAAAAGGCTGTTACTCTCACGACCGATGCAAAAATAATCATAAGCGACAATTCATTTCACGCGGAATATTATATTTCAGGTGCCGATAAGAATAAGCTTCTGAGTCTTTTCCCCGAAGAGAAAGCCGACCTTCCGACGATCACCAAGGGTTCTTTTGTCATAGTCGCGGCAATCGCATTTATCCTTTTCTCTATTATGGTGTTTATCACATTGCCGGTTTTAATCAAAAAGAAAAAGAAAAAGAAATAACAAAGCAAAAGGCGGAAGAGAAAAACTCTTCCGCTCTTTTATTATTGTGTTAAAAATCATAAGTTTTTTCTTATTCCCAATTTATGGGGCGCAGTATAAAGTTTATGTCTTCCTTTTCGGCAAGAAGCCAGAATGAAGATATCTTGTCTATTCCGTGAGACTTTAATTCATCATAAAGCCGTTTCTGATTTTCTATTCTCATAGGATTCAGGAAGAAATATTCACCCTGCATCTGATTTGCCTTGAATACCTCCCAGCTGAGATTTGCGGTTTCTACTCTGAAAAGCTGTTCATCGGTTATATCAGCATTCAGTGCCTTTTCCCAGAGGCAGTCAAGCTTTGCCATTGTATGCACGGGATAGAAGCCCGACTGATAATGCCAGTCAAAGTCGAAGGCGTGTGCAGTTGCTTTTACCTGAGCGGTCTGAATGTCAATTATTTCCTTGATATATTCTGCAGCTTCTTCACCGTAATATGCTTTAAGAAAATCATTCATATGATATTCAACATCAGCATTAACATCCCACTGCAGCTTACAAAGAAGATAATTTCTCAGCTCATTAAAGGCTGCGGGATGACCGTCACCGCAGTTATAGATATACCCCGTAATTCCGATATCGTGCATATATTGCATAGTTTCCTGCATATATTCGAAATTTGAGAAAAACTGCTGTGAGAAAAGGAAATTTATTGTGTAATCATAAATATATGTTCTGTCGGAAATTTCTGTCCATACCTTGAAATCCTCTGCAATGGTAGTTTCAGGATCGCCGTAAAGATTAAGGAAGGAATCGTCGCCGTCCTGAGCTCCGCACTCAAGAAGAGAGTGACTTCTGCAGGCCTTATGCAAGCCGCAGAGAACGGGGGCTACATTATCTCTGCAACGAAGAGTCTTATCCGTGGGGGGACGGTCAGTTTCGTTATAAGCATAAAAAGTAAAGGTATAATCGGGAAATTCAGGTCCTAAAATATCAGCAAGCTTATTTGTAAAAATAAGAGTGGGAGCGGATACTGCACCGTATTTTTCATAAAGAGCCTCACAGCTTTCACAGTGGCAGTAATTGATATTATCATCCTGTCCGATATGAATAAACTTTGAGCCGTTAGTGGCATTGGTCATAATCTCTCTGCAGTTTTCAACAACGAGCTCTAAAACATCGGGATTTGTCATACAGACATGGTCAGTATGGCGGTTGCCGTTTTCATCCATTGCAAAATATTCGGGATGCTCCGAAAACAGGGATTTCGGAACAAGAGTGATAAGAGTGGCATCCCATAAGGAATAAGTGAGAGTACCGCCGTATTCTTCCGCATTCTTATGAAAGGATACATTCATTCTTGTTCTTGCACGGTATGCTTCGTTTGTTCCCATTGTGTCATTCCGTCTTACGGCGAAGGAGGGCTCAACAATACGGTTGAGATTTTTATCTATTACAACATCTTCGCTTTCGGGCACTCTTTCAAGAGTGGGAGTAAACCATCTGACACCGAGATATTCCTCAAGAAAGGTATAAACTCCGAAGAGAGTTCCTCTGTCATCCTCACCGCGGATAATTAAATTCTCTCCGTCGCAGAAAAGAAGAAAACCGTCTTCAGATATTTCGGAATAATCGATTCCCGTATTTTCGGAAACTGCAGTTTCACCGAGAAATACTGCTTTTGCTCCGTCGGGGAGAAGACCTTCGGTTGTTACGGGAAGAATCACACCACTTATTTTTTCAATATAGCTCTGAAGCTCCCTTGCGGCAGTATCAACGGCTATACCGTGTTCATCAGAAGTCACTATATAATACTCACTTTTTTCATTTTCAACGATATAAACCGGCGTTTCAATTACGGGGGCAGAATAAGCTTCTCCGCCGTAATTTATGTTCATATCTACAGGAAGAAAGCCTGCTGATAAAAGAAAAACCTCCATAAAGGATATCATTGCTTTAAGAAATTCAAACATACCCGTTTCTCCTCCGAAAAAATTTATCCTTTATTGTAATCATACCAATAAAAAGAACACCTGTCAATCGGCAATAAAGCAAAAAAAAAACAGAGCTTATATCCATATCAGGTATAAGCTCTGTTAAGACAATCAGTTTTCGGGCATAAGAATCTTTATCTTTTTACCCATCGTGTAATGAAGCTCATTCTCGTGAAGAGTAAGGCTGAAGCTTGCCTTATTGCCGTCATTATCAAGATCATCATAGGGAAGAACACCTGTGAACTTGATATGAAGCTCGTCTGTTGAAAATACATCGGCATATTCAAGGTACTTTGAAAGGTCGATACTGTCAGTCAGATATTCACCGAAAATCTTTGCAATAAGAGCAGGTGTGATATCGTGAATAAGACAAACCTCGAATTTTCCGTCATTGAGATCAACATCATTATAAAGCGTGATACCGCCCATTCCCTTTGATGTTGTTATAAGAGCAAGAAGAATATTTGTATCCTTTGTCTTTCCGTTTGCAGTATATGTAGCCTTTATTTTCTGAGGTCCTCTCATAAGAGGAGGAAGAGCGGCTACTACATAGGCGCTGTGTCCCAGCTTCTTTTTGAGAGTGGGATTTACAAGATACGGAACTGCTGCAATATAACCGAAGGAAGAAACATAGCATACAGGCTCGCCGTTTACAATAAGAGAATCCATTACGGTCTCCTTGCCTTTTTCTGCAAGCTTGTCAATACTCTTTATGGCATCCTTTCTGTAAAGGTTGAAATTGTTTGCCATATCATTTGTTGTACCTACGGAAATATGTGCATATACACTGTGCTGTTCTATTTCATTAAAGGCACGGAATGCTTCATTTACAGTTCCGTCACCGCCGAAAGTTATAAGATAATCCGACACGGGGTCAAGCTCCTTTATAAGCTTGATAACATGTCCCGAATATTCACTTTTTGCTATAGTGTTAAGCTTAAGACCTCTTTCAACGAACTTGAAGATAAGATGGTCAAGTGCTGCCTGAGAAAACTTTGTTGCAATGGGATTATAGATAATACTGAAATTCATAGCATTCCTCCTTATTTTTTATCAATTATATCATACCACACATAAATTTATTATTTACTTAATGTAACTTTTGTCCTGTTTTTTGTAATTTTTGTATGATATTAATATTGCAAAACCATACTGAAAATGATAAAATTCTTATTATATTTCATAAATACGGATGTGATTTTTTGAAAAAAACAATTATGAGAAAATATGCCCGTCTTATTGCAAGAAAGGGCGCAAATATTCAGAAGAACCAGCCCGCAAAGCTTTATGCAAGCGTTGATCAGTATGAATTCATTACGATTCTTGTTGACGAATGCTATAAAGCGGGGGCATCAAAAGTATCCCTCGAATGGGAGTATCAGTCCATAACAAAGCTGGAATACCGCCACAGAACACTTAAATCTCTTTCAAAGGTCGAAAAATGGGAAGAGGAAAAACTGAAGCTTATGACAGAGGAGCTCCCCTGCAGAATATATATTCTCAGTGAGGATCCCGACGGTCTTAAGGGCGTAAATCAGGAAAAAATGCAAAAGGCAAGAATTGCCCGTTATCCCATAATCAAGCCCTACAGAGATGCTATAGAAAACCGCCATCAGTGGACTATTGCGGCTGTTCCCTCCTATGAGTGGGCAAAAAAAGTTTTCCCCGAGCTTTCAAAGTATCAGGCTTATAACAGGCTGTGGGATGAAATACTGAAGACCGTTCACATTACAGAGGATAACGATCCCGATGCAATATGGAACGAGCATAACAGAACTCTTCGCGAAAAATGCGACTGGCTCAACTCTTATAAATTCGATTATCTTCACTATAAAAGCTCCAACGGCACCGATTTCAAGGCATGGCTCATTCCCGAAGGAATCTGGTGCGGCGGGTGTGAAATGACAAAGCAGGGCGTTGTTTTCAATCCCAATCTTCCCACGGAAGAGGTCTTCACCTCTCCTATGGCGGGAAAAGCCGAGGGTAAGGTCGTGTCAACAAAGCCTCTCTCCTATGAGGGTCAGCTCATTGAAAATTTTTCAATTACCTTCAAGGACGGCAAGGCCGTTCAATGGGAAGCTGAAAAGGGACAGGAGCTTCTTACAAAAATGATAACAATGGATGAGACCGCCTGTATGCTCGGTGAGCTTGCTTTGATTCCGAAGAACAGCCCCATAAACGAAAGCGGTATTCTGTTCCTCGAAACTCTTTTTGATGAAAATGCAAGCTGTCATCTTGCTCTCGGTGCAGGCTTTAATGACTGTATTGAGGGTCATCTTGACAAGACTAATGAAGAGTGCAGAGCACTGGGTATCAATGACAGTATGATTCATGTTGATTTTATGATAGGCTCAGATGATTTAGAGATCACGGGCTACAAGGACGGAAAAGCCGTTCCGATCTTCAAAGACGGCAAATGGTGCTGAGGTGATTTTTTATGGCAATGGATTTTAAGAAAAAGCTTCCGATACCGATGGAAGCAAAGGAGCTTTATCCCGTAACAGCAAGAGCTGCGGCGGTAAAAGCAGAAACAGATAAGAACATCGCTGCTGTTTTAACGGGTGACAGTAATAAGAAGCTTCTTATCATAGGCCCCTGCTCTGCGGACAGAGAGGATGCGGTATTTGAATACTGCTCCCGCCTTCGCAAGGTTCAGGACGAGGTAAGAGATAAAATAATCATAATCCCCCGTGTTTATACAAATAAACCCAGAACAACAGGTGACGGATACAAGGGAATGCTTCATCAGCCCGATCCCAACGAAAAGCCTGACCCCTTTAAGGGAATTCTTGCTATCAGACAGCTTCATACAAGAATTCTGACAGAGCTCGGTCTTTCAACCGCTGATGAAATGCTTTACCCTGCAAACTACCGTTATCTTTCCGACCTTATGAGCTATGTTGCGGTAGGTGCAAGAAGCGTTGAGAATCAGGAACACCGCTTAGTTTCAAGCGGTATTACCGTTCCCGTAGGAATGAAGAATCCCACCTCGGGCGACCTTTCTGTTATGATGAACGCAATTACAGCCGCTCACCATTCTCACGAATTCATATACAGAGGCTGGGATGTTGAAACAACGGGAAATCCCCTCGCCCACGCAATTTTAAGAGGCTATGTAAATAAGCACGGTGAGGCAATACCAAATTACCACTATGAGGACCTTTCACATTTATGTGAGCTTTACAATAAATCAGGACTTGAGAATCCTGCCTGTATCATTGATACAAACCACTCAAACTCGGGCAAGAAATATCTTGAACAGCCGAGAATCGCTAAAGAGGTTCTCCATTCAATGCGCCATAATGACGAGATCGGAAGAATGGTCAAGGGCTTTATTATTGAAAGCTATCTTATTGACGGTGCACAGAAAATAGGCCCCGACGAGATTCCCGGATGCTCAATTACAGACCCCTGCCTCGGCTGGGAGAAAACAGAAAAGCTCATCCTCGACATCGCAGAGCTGGTATAATTACATAAAAAGTGCAGAAGCTTGAATGCTTCTGCACTTTTTTGTTTGTATCATATTTCTGCAGTTCGGGGCAAACGGGTCAGTTTACACAGCCCTCGAGGAAGTTTTCTTCTGTTACCCTGCCGTCTTTATCAACACGGAAGGTTTTTATCTCATTTGCTCCGAAATCTGCCTTGAAGCCACAGTCGAGCATATCGCAGACGATGTTTACTCTTGTTTCCTTGCCTGAGGTTTCATAGAAGCGCATTACCGTATCGCCTGAGCCGTCTTCGCTGAGCTTGAAGGCGGTCATAATGACATTATCCTTATCGCAGCAGATAAATCTCTTTTTCTGAGGCTCGGTTCCCTTATGATAGCTTTCGGGAACGAGAACGGGACGGACATTGAAGAGGGCGGCTTCTTTTGTGATGCCGTTCTTTTCGGGTTCTCCGTCACAAAGGAAAATACCGTATTCAAAGGTCTGCTTGCCCTCATCCGTGAAATTGAAATCAGCGGCGGGACGGTGGGAATAGTGATCTGCAAAAATTACATTTCTGATAAGAGTGATTCTGAGATCGTTTCCGGGACAGTCATATGAATATTTGCTGTCATTTATGATACCGAGAGCTCTTCTTCCTCCGTTATCAAAGGAAATTGCACCCCAACGGCCTGTGGGCTCTTCCTCGCCGTTTGTGGGACGCTTTATGAAGCCTGCGGGAATTTCATAGGTGTTTTCTGCATTTTCACCCGTTACGGGGAAGCTCATCTTAAGAAGAGTGAAATCTTCCTGCCATATTGCCTTACATTTTACACGAAGAACCTTTGAGGAAGCACCTAAAATGAAATCCTGTGTCAGGTGGGATTCACCGAATTTATGCTTTACCCGAACAAGTGCACGGGCGGGGCCTTTTTCAATAAGCTCAACGCTCTCGCACTCCATAATACCCTTTATGTTATGGAAGGTAAATACATTGTGCGCCCAGGTGTCTGTTTCGTGATCGTCTATTACTGTGGGAACAGCAACGCCCCTTTCGGAGCTTGCATAATCAAAGCCTGTTTCCTTATTTATAAGGCTTATAATTGAGCCTGTCTTTTCAGAGAAAACAGCCTTGATATACTTGTTTTCAACCGCAAGTCCATCTGCCGTCACATCGGAGCATACAGAATTTACCTCGTCTTCCTCTCTCCACCAGGTAAGCCAGTAGGTGCTGTAGCCGAGAGCCGGAACCTTTGCAACGAAGCAGGTATCCATATGAGAGTCATTTGAACGGGAGGAACGAACATTCTGGAAAGGAACATCATTTCCGTCGGAGTCCTTGACACAACTTGAAGCATTATATGCTCTTACGGGAAGCTCTATATCAAAGGAGTGGGGGTTAAATACAACAACGGGACGGGGGAAGCTGCCGCAGCTCTGGTTTCTGACCTCTGTACTAACGGGATCTGAAACTCCGTCTATCCAGGTATCAATTTTTCTTGCAATACGAAGCACTGCTTCATTATAAATTTTTGCGGAAATATTCATAGCGTGTCCCATGGAATCTCTGACATCGTCATAAGCCTCCATTATGGAGCAGCCGCAAAGAATATCGTGGAACTGATTGAAGCATACCTCTCTCCAGGCGGTCTTGAAATCCTCGGTCTTTGCTTCCATCTTATATTCCTTGTTTGCAACCGTTGAAAAGGCTTCGGATGCAAAAAGGGAGTTTTCTGCCTGACGGTTCAGCTTTTTAACAAGGCTTGTTGCACTGTAGCAGCCGCTTGCGTGATGCTGAAGCTCATCCTTCCATAAGGGAAGATCGGGGAACTGAATTGTAAGAGCCTTGAAATAGTCATCGGGAGAGGAGAATTTAAGTCTGTGATAGCCCTCTCTTACCATATTTTCCTTAAGATATTCAATATCTGCTCTTGTGGGGCCGCCGCCGTGGTTACCGACACCGTAGAACAGCATCATACCGTGGCCTGTTTCATTAATAAACTCTTCCGCACACTCAAGTCCGCCGTCAATACCTCTTTTTCCCGTATCGGCATATCCGTGGGGAAGACGGTATGTAAGCACCTTTGAGCCGTCGGCGCTTTCCCATATAAAGGTTACGGGGATATTTGGATTCTCATTGGGAGTGGGACGCTGGAAAACATAGCTTGACATTCCGCCCTTGAAAAGAAGCTGGGGAAGCATAGCGTTATGACCGAAGGAGTCTACATTATAGCCTGTTGTACAGATCTTTCCGAATTTTTCATAATAGTAAAGCTGTGAATAGAGAGCCTGACGGGCAAAGGATTCGCCTGAGGGCATATTGCAGTCGGGCTGTACCCACCAGCCGTTTACGGGTACCCATCTTCCCTGCTTTACACGCTCTGTTATTTCAGCGAACATATCGGGATCAATTTCCTCAACCCACTTATAATATGCGGCAGATGAGCAGGTAAAAACAAAGTCATCATATTCATTGAGTCTGTCAAGTGCGCTTCTGAAGGTCTGAAGAACCTCTCCGCAGCCCTCCTGCCAGCGCCACAGCCATATGGGGTCAAGATGAGCATTACCGATAAGATGAATTCTTGATGTATCAGCCATTGTTTATTCCTCCTCAATAAGTCCGTAGTATCTGCCGAGCCAGTAAGCGAAGGTGTAGATATATGCGCTTTCTACCTGATAGCAATCTCTTCCGCCCTCGTGATCTCTGTAAGCATAGGGGTTTCTGTCATATTTTGAAATGGGGAATTCATCGGGTGCAATTCTCCAGGATGTTTCCTTTTCACCGCCGAAGCGTCTGCGGCAGGGAACATCATAACGAGAGGAAACACCGACGGATGTGACAAGTCTTGTAATACCTACTCTTCTGAACCAGTCGGAAAGAGCATCGGTATCTATTTCATCCTCGGGACAAGAGAGCATAAAGGGAATGTCATATGCGGGATTATGCTCACGGCGGAAGGTACCGTTCCAGCCTCTGTAGCCCTTTTTGTAAAGCTCCTTGAGCTCTTCATTGTCTTCAAGGCTGATAAGAAGCCAATAGGAACAGGTTGCAAGCATATTGTCGCCGTACATAAGTCCCTCGACGGGCTCAACACCCTCGAAAATTGACGAAACAAAGAATCTTTCATTATGAAGAGAGGTAAGCCTTGCATAGCCCTCTTCATTTACAAGCTTATTATAGGTTTCCTCCCAGAGTCCCTTTTCGCCTGATATATGCATTGTGACCTTGAGATACATAAGAAGCTCTGTTGCATTAAGACAGCCGTCTGACCAGCCGAGAGGCTGACTGAAATATGACTTGCTCCATTTTGCCCAGGTAGTGGGCTTGCCTGTTGAGGTTTCGTGGAATTCAAAGCCGTGGTCAATGATGTGCTTCAATGTATTTTTTGCGGCGTTACAGACGATCTCATCAAGCTCCTTGTCCTCTTCACCCATGATCTCGTGGAAGAAATACATAAGAAGATACTGGTGGGTTATTTCGTCGGAGCTTGTGTCTCCCTTATAAACAAGGCCGTCCTTTGTGTAGCCGATATCCTCATAAAGATGGGAAAGTCTTTTGGGAATTTCTGCACCTGCATAAATTTCTTTACCTGCAAGACCCTTTTTCTTGCTGTCCGTTGTGGGAACGCAAACCGCCTTATCCCCTGTTATTCTGTAGAAAAGTCCGTCATCGGGGACAGGCTCTGTGGGAACAAGATAAGTTCTTGCGACGAAGCCGTCACCGCGGCAAGGGATATACATAAGAAGCATACAAGCTTCTGTGGCTCTGACTGCGGATGCGCGGGCCTTTATTGTTCTTTCATCGTTTTCGCCGTACTTTTTCTTCATAACGGCATACCTACAAAGCTCACCTACCGCAAATGCACAGGTAAAGCTTCCCGAGTTATCGGAATGTCCGTAGGGCACAACCGAGGAAAGCTCTCTCGGAACGGTAAGGCTTCTCTGAGTGCACATACCTCTTCTTGAAACATATTTTTCTGTTTCCTCGGTCATTCTCAGAGCCTTTTCCTCACCTGAGATCTCACGAAGAACAATATGAACCACACCCGTGGCGGTCATTACCCATACACCGTCTTCTGCTTTGAGAATTGCTCTTACATCATTATCGGGAAGATCTCTTGTAGCAGAAAAGAACATAACCTTATCGGTATCGTTTTCTGCATTTTTATCATATCTTGTAAGTCCGTTGGGAGCTCCCATCCAAAGAACATCTCCGTCTTTCGCAAAACAGGTATAGTCCTTCTTTCTTGATGGCAGAGGATACCATACATCTGAAAGCTCGGGTGCTTCTTTTTTCACTAAATATAATTCCTTGGGCACCGATGACGAATACTTATCATAAAAACTGACTTCTCTCGCAAGAGTGCTTTTCAAAATAATAGGCTTCATATTATTCCCCTTAAAATTATTTTTGGTCATTATAATTCTACTATTTTTTAATAAAAAAAGCAATAGAAAAGAAAGTCTTCTTGCATAATAATAAGAAAAGTTATATTATACAATTATTAATAAATAAAGCGGTGAAAAAATGAAGGAAGAATATTCGAGAACTGCAATGCTCCTTGGAGAAGAGGCGGTTGAAAAGCTCACAAAAAGCAGAGTTATCATTTTCGGTCTCGGCGGGGTCGGCTCATACACGGCAGAAGCCCTCGCCCGTGTCGGAATCGGTGCACTTACTCTCGTTGACGGGGACACGGTTTCCCTTTCAAACATCAACCGTCAGCTCTATGCTCTTCATTCAACCGTGGGACGGTTTAAGACCGAGGTCGCAAGGGAAAGGATCGAAGATATTAATCCATTATGTCAGGTAGATATAATTACGGATTTTGTGAAGCCCGAAAGCGTTTCTTCATTTTTCAGCGGGCAGTATGATTTTTGCATTGATGCCGTTGACGACACAGCCGCAAAGACCGCCATTGCATTAAAATGCAATGAAATGAACATTCCTCTTATAGCCTCAATGGGTACGGGCGCTAAATTGTCAGGTGAATTTTTTAAGATAACGGACATCGGAAAAACGGAATACTGTCCCCTTTGCCGTACTATGAGAAAAAAATACCGCGATGCGGGAATTAAGAATGTAACCGTGCTTTATTCTCCCGAAATGCCCGAAAAACCGAAATTCATCCCCGAAACCGAAGACCCGAAACGCCTCCCCCCCTCAAGCATCAGCTTCATCCCCTCACAAGCAGGCCTTAGAATAGCCGAATACACCGTAAAACAGCTCATATTGAAATAAACAAAAAGCGTTATATCCGACGAGGGATATAACGCTTGATCTATTTAAAAAGAAAAAAGACGGCTTTGAAGCCGCCGTTTATTATGCTCAGGCTATTGTTTCGGAAGTGAATTCTTCTTCACAAGAGCAGGATACATAATTCTCTTCATCTGTTGTGTTCTGCTTTTTGTTGATAAACTTTGTAACAACAACATAAATACCTGCTATTGCAGCGGCAATTGCTACAACGATAGCGATTATCTTGAGAGCTTTTTTCATTTTTATTACCGTCCTTTCAGAATTGGGATAAACGGTTTAACACGGTCCGTTTATCCGTGTTGTTCGGAGCAGCTCCGTAAAAGCCGGAGTGCCTGCAATTTCTGAGGCACTCTTATGCCTTGTTGAGTTTTGTAACAAGAGCGGACTTCTTGCGAGCTGCGTTATTCTTATGAATAAGACCCTTAGCAGCAGCCTGGTCGATCTTCTTTACAGCAAAAGCAACAGCGGCAGCCTTATCTGCAGCATTTGTATCAATGGCAACGTTAGCCTTCTTGATAGCTGTCTTAAGAGCAGAGTTAGCGGACTTATTTCTTGCAGCCTTTGTTTTGTTTACAAGAACACGCTTCTTTGCAGACTTGATATTGGGCATAGTATTACACCTCCTTCTCTTCATACGGCTTATATAATATCACGAAGATAAAATAAAATCAACTGTTTTTTCGATATTTTTAATTCTTTGCATATTAATTTTCAAACAGGCAAAACTTTTATCGGTGATAAAATGAATATAAGAACCGATCTTGCCGTCGAAAGACAGCAGATGACAGAAGACAGTGAGATAGAGGGAGTAAATGTATACTCTGAGGAAAATGAAGACTGCAGGGCGACCGTTATTGAAATTACAACGAAAGAGGGCGAAGAAGCTCTCGGGAAGCCGAGGGGAAAATACATCACTCTCGAAATGGAGGCCTTTCCCGACTCCTCTACCCTTTCAGACGGCAGAATAGAGATGCTGAAGCGCTTTTTAGGGGAGCTTATTCCCGAAGAGGGGACTGTTCTTGTTGCGGGGCTCGGGAATTCAGATATTACCCCCGATGCCATAGGTCCTATGTGTGCAGAAAATATTCTTGCAACAAGACATATACCAAAGGAAACTGAAAATGCACTTAAATTACCCGTTCTTCGTCCCGTTGCGGTCATAAGTCCGTCGGTTACGGGAAAAACGGGCATTGAAACGGGAGAAATAATTTCGGGAGTAAGCGAAAAGATATCTCCCGAGTGTATTATCGTTATTGATGCTCTTGCGGCAAGAAGCGTCGGAAGACTTGGAACAACAGTGCAGCTCACCGACACGGGAATTGAGCCGGGCTCGGGAGTGGGCAACCGCAGACGGGCAATAAACAAGGACACTCTCGGAGTTCCCGTTATAGCAATAGGAATTCCCACTGTAGTAGATGCGGCAACTCTCTGCTATGACCTTACGGGACAGGAGATAAAGACGGAGGAATTCCGCAATATGATGGTAACACCCAAAGACACCGACATAATCTGCTCGGGAGGCGCCCGGCTTATAGCGGCGGCAATAAATCTGACACTTCAGAAAAATCTTTCCGCAGAGGAAATATTATCACTTACAGTGCAATAAATCTTCTCTCATTTTCATATTCTTAAAGGAGATACTTTTTAAGAGGGTGAACAAATGAGAAAGAATGAGAATACCGGAGATTCTTTCTGGGCACTGAAAATAATAGCATCGCTTCTTTTTCTGATATTTACGATAAACATCTGTATTCCGGGAAATAAAGCTGTAAATAAAACCGAAGAAAGCACAAATACAGCCTCTCAAGGCGCTGAAAATATGAATTTTATCAATACCCAAGGTGTAAAAGAGCCCGAAAGGGAGAGCACTACAGAAGAGAAGAAAACCGAACCGGAACAGCACGCTGAACCCTTCGCTTCAGGTGAATTCAGGACACCTGAGGATGTTTTACAGTTTGAAAAGGAATACCTCGCGGAATTTGCCTCTGTTTCCCCCGTCGGTACGGTGGAGGAGGTATTTTTCAAGACCTCGGGAGCTACTGACATTGTAAACGGGCTTTCGATAAAGAACGCTACGGCGACAAAAAAGCCTGATTTTGAGGCTTTGCTTGAAGAGGGCCCCGTGCTTTCCGTCAAAGATAAGAGTCAGCCTACGGTACTTATTTTTCACACCCACACCACGGAAAGCTATCTCCTTTCGGATAACGGAGTTTTTTATGACGGCTTTGAAACAAGAAGCTTTGACGCGGAAAAAAATATGATAAGAATCGGTGACGAAATATCAAGAGTTCTTACAGAAAACGGAATCGGAGTAATTCACGACGAGAATATATATGACGAGAGCTATAACGGGGCATATTCCCGTTCAAGGGTCACAGTAGAAAAATATCTTGAAGAATACCCCACCATAGAAATAGTTCTTGATGTTCACAGGGATGCCATCTACTATTCCGACACCTCTCACTGTAAGCCCACGGCTGAAATAGACGGCAAAAAGGCGGCACAGATAATGATAATAACAGGAGCGGAGGAGGGCTACATAACGGATTTTCCCTATTGGGAGGATAATCTGAGATTCGCTCTGTGCTTTCAGAAAACGGCAGAAGAAAGCTTTCCCGGTCTTATGAAGCCATTATATTTCTGTCAGAGAAAATATAATATGGACACCGCAAAATGCTCTCTTCTTCTTGAGATAGGAACAGATGCGAACACACTTGAGGAGGCTCTTTATTCCGCACACCTAACGGGGAAGATACTTACCGAGATAATAAATGAAAGTATGGGATAAAATGAAAAAATATGACCCGACATTTATGAAGGTGCTGAAAAATTTTCTTTTCAGCGTTTTTATTCTTATGTGTATCACGGCTTTATTCTGCGCCTCGCAGTATGCGGGAGATAAGTCAAAGACACAGCTTGAGGGAAGCGGCTTCCAGAGAGTATATTATGAAGACATAAAAAACAGTTGTATTAATTTTTTCGGTATGCTAAAATAGACTCATTAAAATAAGAAGGAGAAACAATTATGTTACCTATAGGTCTTCAGTTATATTCAGTCAGAAACGAGATGGAAAAGGATTTCGAGGGCACTCTGAAAAAGGTTGCCGAAATGGGCTATGAGGGTGTTGAATTCGCAGGCCTTTTTGATAAAAGCGCTTCCGAAATAAAGGCTCTTCTCGAAAAATATTCTCTCACTCCCGTATCAGCTCATGTTCCCCTTGCAGAAATGCTTGAGGATATGGATAAGGTAATTGCAACATATTCCGAGATCGGCTGTAAGTTTATTGCAATTCCCTATGTTGACGAAAAATACCGTCCCGGAACACCCGATTATCCCGAAACTCTTGAAAAGATCAAGGCTCTCGGCAAGAAGGCTTCCGAAGCTGGACTTACTCTCTTATATCACAACCACGATTTTGAATTCGTTAAAATTGACGGTGTTTACGGACTTGATGTTATGTATTCAACCGTTCCCGCAGAATATTTACAGACAGAGCTTGATACCTGCTGGGTAAATGTCGGCGGTGAGGAGCCCGCTCCCTATATTCTCAAATACAGCGGAAGAACTCCCGTTATCCATCTTAAGGACTTCGTTATGAAGGGCAAGGATAAACCCAAGAAATTATATGAGCTCATCGGCATCGAAGACGATACGGAAGCTGCCTCCGAGGAGGATTTCAGCTTTAAGCCCGTCGGCCACGGCGTTCAGGATATTCCCGCAATTATTGCAGCCGGTGAAAAGTCCGGAGCAAAATGGTTCATCGTTGAACAGGATCAGCCTGACAAGGGCAACACAGAGCTTTCGGCTGTAAAGATGAGCATTGACTATTTAAGAAGCCTTTAATTCTGATATATTTTGCGGCGCACTAGTATTGCGCCGCTGTTGTTTTTTCTTTGTATAAAACAAAAAAACAGAGACGGATAACCATCTCTGTTTTTTATTTTAATCTATACTGATCCACATTGCAGGCCGTATGTACATTGACGATCCGTAGAAATCAGATGCTCGCTTAATTTCACCATCCTGACTTACAACAAATTCAGGAGAACGAAGCGCCCAGCTGACAGTTACAATAATACTTGCATCATATTTGTTTTCAACAACTCGGTTCGAAGCAATACACTCTGCGCCGTCAGGCAGCATATAGTTTTCAACCTCATTATAAGAAAGTAAAAAGACTTTATCCTGCGTTATAGGTGCAGTATGAGTTTCACCGTCGTAAACAAATGTATCACTGAGCGAAACAGTCTGTAATCTGTATAGTTCATCGGCTGAAAATGCCTCGGAAATAAACTCGGAATTAAGATATCTTCTTATTTCGCTGTCTTCCCAAATTGATTCTACCCCGTCGTCTTCGCTAAAGAAGGATCTTGTCAGTGCCCTATTTGCAACAACAAGAATCATATTATCTTTTTTATCAAGCACTTTCCAATCTATAAATTCTTCCCCGTCAAAAAGCGAAGTTTGTTCAAATTTTCCGAAGCGAACATATTCACCGATTTGTGCATTTCGAATCATTTCACTGTTACACTGTGCCATTCTTTCATCGCTGTCTTTATATCCGTCAAGACAGTCAAACACATGGCTTGCAAAATAATATTCACCTGCTTCCGCCTGTTTAACAGCCCAGTCAGAGGAAACAGATTTTATTACATCAGCCGAAACCATAGATTCCATTTCTCCGTTAAAAAAGGAAGCAAGTTCATATTCTATTGTAGAATTGTATTCATGTTCACCAAAAAGCTTATAATCTTCTGAAGTTGTATCTACAATAAACCAAAGTGAGCTTTCAACAAATTTTTCTGAGCTATCCTTATAACCCATACCGTTAAGGAAAGCAAAAACCGTACTTGCAACCTCGTGGTTACCTTTTTTGAAATTACTGTTACCGATTCCGTAAGCAATAGCAGGAATACCTATTGTAATCAAAAGAACAAAAGCAATTATTACAGATATGGCAGATATTAAGCAACCTATACGCTTTTTCTTCTTCTTAGTCTTTTTCTGTTTTACCTTTTCCTCACATTCAAGAGCCTTTTTATCTGCATCCCGCCAGCCTTTGATAAAACCAAACAAATGAATGGCTTCATCATATTTTTTTGCAGACATATTCGCCATTGCTTCATCATAAACAGCATTATTCTGAAGGTATTCGGGTGTTGCATTTTCAAGATAAATCTTACTAATACCACACGCATGGCATTTTTCAGTTTCGGCTGTATTGATTCCGCCGCAAGCACAAAACCAGATTTTATCAAAATTTTCATATTTAAATTCTGCTTTTCCTTGTGTTTCACCCTTTAGCTGTCTTATCTGTTGCGCATTAAGAGCGGACTCCTCAAGGCTTTTCTGTTTAGAATAGCTTTCCCATTCGAAGTCTTCATCTGTCCACTCGCTCTTATCCGAGAAAAGAACTCTTTTAACTGTAAAAGTAAAGCTTCTGATTGTTTGTTCTGAGAGAAAAACAGGAGTTTTTCCGCCAAATGTTTCTCCTTTTTTACAATCAAGATCAAGATAATCATACTGGAAATTTTTAGTAATTTCTTTGCCGTAAGAGTCATATAAAGTAAATAATACTGTTACAGCATTAATACTCTTATTTTCTCCGGAAATATTTTCCATTTTTAACTGCAAAAATATATTTCCTGTTTCATTGTCCTTTGTAATAGCGCCGTCGCGTATAAAAACTGGACAATTTTCGCAAAAATAACACCCTTGCAAAGAAAATAATTTCTGATATCGCTCTGCCATCTTTTCACCTCATCATATATCAGTTCTTACCTTTTTGTCTTAAAGAGAAGGAATTTCATTTGATTTTTCAGATTTCTCACCGGAAGCTACAGTTATCTGAGCTTCTGCATTTACAACTATTTCACCGAAGCCATACAAAAACAGGCTGCTTATGTGAATAATAATAGGAAGAACTATTGCGACAGCAATACCTACCCAAAATATCAACTCTTCAGGCCCTCCCTCAGCAAGACCGCACACAGTAAGTACAACCCCGCCGCCTATCGAAAGAAGCATCGATATTTTGTAGAGAATTCTTACAAATTTTTTAATCTGCTCTCCGCAATTTACAAAAGGATTTTTTTTCATTTCTTGTTTTCCTCCAATTCATTTTGACTTTTTTGTCAAATAAAAATATATCATAGAAATTGCCTTTTGTCAATTATCACTTATCACTGATGATAATTACAATATTATTACATATAAGCTACAATATAAAAGGTGATAAAAATGATAATAAAAACAGCGGAAAGAATCAAATATCTCAGGGAAGCTAATTCAATAACACAAACTGAACTTGCAAAAAAACTAAATGTTTCTCGATCCGGTGTCAACGCTTGGGAAATGGGAATTTCTCTGCCTTCTCTCCAAAATCTTATAGAACTGTCGTTATTATTTCATGTAAGCACTGATTATCTTTTAGGAATTGACAATAAAGATTTCATATCTCTTGAACACTTGGATGCCCATAAAAAAGAAATTATACGGCAGCTTGTTGATTGTCTTAATAAGGAATAGAAACAAAACGACACCCTCGGAAACGGGGGTGTCGTTTTGTTATTTTAATTAAATTATGTCCAGTCGAAATTGTAGTATTCGAGGAAGTTTACTATTCTGCCGTTACATTTTACATTCTTGGTCTGGAACAGTATAAGGTCGAGATTCATCGCTATTTCGATATCCATTATCATCTTGTGCTTGAGAGAGGTCATTCTTGAGGTTTCCTTATCAATAACACAGGTGATCTCACAGTTTGTATAGTTGATATCGAATTTATAGCTGTTAAAATCGAGAACAACAAGATACTCTTCTATGGGGTCTGATAAAGCATCCCTGTCAATTGGGGTCATTATCTGTGCGAATGAGCTGTATTCGTGATCGGGATTAAGCTGATCATCAAAGGTGATAATAATTTTATAGCTTTGTCCGTCGGAAAAACAGGTTGCTGATTTTATTATAGACATATCGGTAAGCTCACAGCCCACATCCTTATTATAGAGCGGGAAGGTTTCTCTTACAGCAATATCATCGTGAGGAATTATCTGAATCGTTGCCTCCTCATCGCCCGAATCCTTAAGAAGCTCAGTTCCGACAAGATTAAGAATTCTGTTTATAAGCTGAACATCACCGTTACCGGCCGCAACATCGGAAATCTCCTGATATTCATTACGGGTATAGCCGGGAGCTCTGACCTTGACATCATTCATAGCTCTTCTGTAAAATTCGATAACATCCTGAGAGGACATTGCAAGAGGCTGATAGCTTGTGTCAACCTGAATATTCGCCCCTCCCTGACTGTCGGTGGTGAGCTCTTCGGAGGGATGGGTCGTTACATCGGGAATGATTATAGCACCGTTACCGTCTGTCATATTTTCAATATCATCAAGAAGTATGGTGGTCGTTCTTTCCTCACCCGTCCCCTTTTTCCTGATAACGATTTCATACCCGCAGGAGCAAAGGCTCAGTGTAATAATTGAAATTGCAGTTATTACCGCGATAATTTTTGATATTCTCATTTTTAGCCTCCCTGAAAAAAATAAACCGGGAAATATATCTTTCCCGGTTATTTTATCATAAAAATCAGTAATATTCAAGAAAAATCGGTAATTTATTGTCTTTTGGCCTCACCGTTATCTCTGTAGTACTGTGTATGAGTTTTGGGATGCTTTGTGGTGGCCCATATTTCATCTGCAACGCTCTGCCATTCATAAGCGAATTCATCACAGCGTGAGCAGAGAGTTTCAACATCCTCTTCCTGAATAAGATTTGTAGATCTTGCACCTGTCTTTTTGATAATCTCCCTGAGTTTATCGGGATTTTCAAGCATGGGACAGGGTCTTAAATGGTTATCATTAAAGGGCTGACCCTTTCTGTATTCCATAAAGAGAGGATTCTTAAGAGCCTCAAGAAGCGTATGAGTACGGATATTTGAGTCTGAATAGTGGATAAATACACAAGGCTCAATATCACCTGCAGAGTTAACATGGAAATAGTTTCTGCCGCCCGCAATACATCCGCCTACAAATTCACCGTCATCCTGAAAATCAATAACAAACATAGGCTTGCCTGTCTTTGAATTTCTCATTTTTCTCAGCCAGAAATACATATACTTTCTCTGGGCGGGAGTGGGTATAAGCTCCTTATCGGCACCGTGGCCTACAGGCATATAATTGAAATACCAGCCGTATTTTACGCCGCTTTCGATCATAAGATCAATAAATTCGTCGCTTGTTACATAGTCAACATTCTTTCTTGTGTAGCAGACGGAAATACCGAAAAGGCACTTATGCTTTTTAAGCATTGCCATAGCTTCCATTGTTCTCTTGTAAGCACCCTCACCGCGGCGGAAGTCATTGCTTTCCTCAGTGCCTTCAATACTGAGAGCAAATGCAAGGTTACCTACTCTTTTTACCTCTTCGCAGAACTTATCGTCGATAAGAGTACCGTTTGTATAAGCCATAAAAGCACAGTCAGCGTGCTTTTCGCAAAGGCGGATGATATCATCCTTTCTTATAAGAGGCTCACCGCCTGTGAACATATAAAAATGTGTGCCGAGCTCCTTTGCCTGAGATACAACAGAATCCATTTCATCAAAGGTAAGGTTCTGCTTATAGCCGTATTCCGCTGCCCAGCAGCCCTTGCATTTAAGGTTACATGCACTTGTGGGATCTATGAGGATCTGGAAAGGAATATTACAGTCATACTTTTCACGGTTGGCTCTTACTTCTTTTGTTCCGAAATAGCCGGCTTCCACTCCGAGAGATAAAAGAGTGTGCTTGATTATTCCTCTGTCCACATCGCTCAGGATACTTTTTCCGAGCTTTACATAGATATTATCAGGATCCTTTGCCCCTGCCTTGAGCTTCTTGAAGTTCTCGGGCGGAAACATATTTCCGATGAGCTTTTCAGCAAATTCAAGAATATTGACAAAGCCCTCTTCAGGTCTTTTATCAATGTATTTAAGAACACCGTCAAGAGCAACACCTGCTGCTGACACCACAACTTTTTTCTTTAAAGACATCTGAATTTCTCCGTTTATCTATATGAATTTTCCGAAATGTAATTTTAACACAATATAAGATGTTTGTAAATATACATTTTCATACATTCTATAATATATATGAAAGCTTTGACGCAGAACGGTTTTTGTAAAAAATAGGCTTGTTTATGTAAATTTTGTATGCTAATATTTATGTGATATATGTTAAAATATCAGAGAAATAATACTTGAAAGTGATTTTTATATGAAACTGAAACTTTTTTCCCTTGTTCTTACGGTTTTTATGCTTTTTTCTCTTTTTTCTCTTACGGTCAGTGCCGATGAAGCAGACGGCAGAATCAAAGCCTCAATGGAAAGCTTCCTTGACCCTAAGGGGGATATCATAGGCGTTTCCTCAAAGGGCGAATGGGGTGAATGTCCCGAAAATTCTATTCCCGCAATAATTGAAGCGTCAAAAACAGGTATTGATTTCGTAGCGGTGGATGTAAAAAGAGCATATTGCGGCTCCCTTATTCTCTTTTCCGACGACACCACGGAAAGAATGCTTGATTCACCGGATATTCTTACCGTTTCGGAAACAGACTATTCCGTTCTTTCCGCTTACAAACTAAGAAAGGGCTGCGGCGGCAGTAATGAAAAGGTCTCGGAGGAATCGATTCCTCTTCTTTCCGATGCCGTAAAAACGGCAAAGGAAAACGATATTCCTCTTATTATCAGATGCTCCGCTTCCGATATAAGCAGTGTAGCTCTCCTTCTTGGTGATGAAGATGCACTTTCAATGTGTATCATTCTTACCGATGCTAAAATAAAGGAGATAGACGAAGCATTAAAGGATATTGAGAACAAGCCTTATATTATCGGCTCTAAAAAGGGCAATGTCATATTCAATATGCTCTCTTTTGTAAACGGACTTGAAGAACTCTCCGCAAAGGGTGTTCAGCTTCAGACCGTGAACCGTTACGGCATCAATTTCTATTACAGCGTTCTCGGAATGTACACCGAAAATATGAGAGCGGTTCTTGACCATACAACTCCCGAGATATCAGGCTTCAGAGAGGACAGCGAAAGCTACTGGAATGATGTCATTTCCCGCGGTTATTCCGTTATAATAACTGACCACGCCGAGCGTTTTTCCGAATACAAGGAAGATGTGAGCACAGCAAGAAAAAGACTTCAGACACTTTATGATAAATATGTAACGGATCATACTCTCCCCGATTTCAGGGATGAGGCATTAAGTGACCTGAAAAAGGCATATACAGATGCCGTTGCCTTATCAGAAGCACTTCTCGCCGACAGCTCTTCTTCACTGAATGACCTTACCGATTGCTACAGCAAGCTTTTTAAGGCAGCAAACGATATCAACAAAAATTTCTCTTCGCTTGAGGACGGCAGTGCGGGAACGACCGTAACTGCTCCGAGAATAATTCTCTGTGTTGCGGCTGTTGTTGCAGTTGTTGCAGTTCAGATATATTTTTTTAAGAGAAGAAAAAAGGTGGGTTAAATAATGCTTCTTAAAATTATAACAGCAATTATCGCCCTCGGTGTTATCGCAATTACATATTTTTATGTTGATGCACAAAGGGACGGTGCATGTCCGAGATCCTGGCTTCTTAAAATGATAGGAGCAACAGGCTATATCGCAGTCGGTGCCTTATGCGTTGTTATGACAGGTGAATACTCCGTCTTTGACAGTGCAATGATATTAGCTCTCGTCTTTTCGTGGCTCGGCGACCTGTTTCTTCATATGTGGTTCCATAAAATATGGACCGTTCTCGGTTTCCTTTGCTTTTTAACCTCACACATCTGCTTTATAAGAGCATATATAACAGGCATAAATTCCATGACAGTCTATTTTCCCGAAAAGCCTTTTTACAGCATCGGGGAAATAATTGCAATAGTGATCTTTGTGGCTCTCTTCTTTTTCTGTATGATAAAATCAAAAATGAACCTCAAGGGCCTTATGAAGCTTCCTATTGTAATTTACGGCATAGTTATTATGACAATGCTCTGTAAGGCATCTGTGCTCGGAATTGAAGCCGTAAAAGCCGGCATAACTCCCCTCTCTGCCGTATGTGCAATTGCGGGTGCTGTCTTCTTTGTCCTTTCGGATTTTTCAATATCCTTCCTTATGTTCGACAAGCGTCATAAAAAGAATTTCAAGCTGAAACTATTCAATATGTACACATACTTTGCGGCAGAAATTCTTTTGGCATCTCTTATATTCTTCATATAAAATCAGGCAAGCCGTTTGGCTTGCCTGAATCTTTTTAATAAGTATTCTTTCTTCCTGTCACAATACGGCAGAAGCTTCTTCCCGTAAAGGTGAGAAATCTCTGAATAAGTCCTCTGTATTTCACGCATGACACAACCGAAGCGCCGAAGAAATCACCCTTTTGCTTAAGAGCTTTAATATCGTTCAAACTAAACATATTATACCATCGGCTGACATAGGTTTCATACCTTGTCGGATCATTTTCGTCAATTTCTATTATACGGTAGCCGTACTGACTGGAAAAACGGTCGGATTCACTTCTTGTACTGAGGGAATTCATAATATCAATGCCCTTATATTTAACACCGAAGGCATTGGTATGGTCGTGTCCCGAAAAGACGGCAAGAACATCGCCCTTTCGTACCATGGCATCAAACTGACCGAAATTCTCATATCCCGAGCATGGAGTTTCATTGAGAGTTCCGTAGTTTATGCCGTCGGGAGAAAACATATAGTATTCATCCCTTTTATACATATGGCGGAACGAATAAAGCTTTCTCTTTTTCGTCATTCTGAGGGCTTCATAGACCTCGGGAACGATTATATGCTGAAAAGCGAGAGAGGGCACCGCTTTTCCGCCGTGAAGAGCCGTCAGCTCATCGCATTTCTTTTCATACCACAGGACATCCTCTTCACTCATACAGCCGTAATGTCCCTCGCTGTCATAATCTCCGCTGTCAAATATCCAGAGATTAAAAACGGTATTCTTTCCGTCATTTGACATAACGGGTACATTGTAGGAGGTTTCTGCAAAGGGCTTGACATCAGCAGCCGCAACATGGCAGGGGTAGGAGCTGAATATCTGCATCAGCTCCCCTCTTGAAAGAGCACCCGTTTCGGAATCGTGGTTTCCGAAGGTTACTGCAGAGGGCACGGAATATTTTTCAAAAATATTCATCAACCGTTCAATATATCCCTTTGTCACAGACTCATCATCATAGTTCAGAACATTATCTCCCGTTATTACCGCAATATCGGGCAGTTCTCTTCTTACCGCTTCTTCAATAAGAAACAGAGAAGCCTCGGCATTTTCATTCTGAATATGAGTGTCGGTGATATGCATCACCCTGAATTTCCCGTTATTCCCGAATTTAAGCATATTTATCTCACTGTCTGTAGTTATATACCTTTGTAAAGTCAGCGAATGCTTCCTTTGTAAAATCAAAGCCTGCATCGTCGCAGTAGCTTCTGAGCCATACAACGCTGTCATATACAGCGCCTTCCATCATCATTCTGAATTCATTCTTTAATCCGTTAAATTCAGAAAGAGCATCAAATTCCTTAATGGTTATGGCATCGCCGTTTGCAGATTCGTCAACCTTGGAGGGGTTGATACTGCCGTATACATAGGCAAGTCCCATATCTTCTGTATACATCATCAATTCAACCATATTTTCTTCAAAGTCGAAATTGAAATCATAATAAATGATGACTCCGCTCTCTTCAACGGCAAAGCCGCAGTATGCATATGAGAAATCTCTTGTTGAATCGTAAAACATTGCATAGGCAAGGGAATCGACATACTGCTCTGTATAGTAGTAGCCATCACCCAGATATGTTCCGTTTTTCTTGACATATTTATTCATAAAATCGCCGAGAGCTGCCTTTGCAGTGATTCCGCAGGTACATTTTCCGCCGGAGAATTTATGCTTATGTACTATGGTTTCGGAGAATCCGCATCTTTTGCATGTTCTGGTGCTGTTCTTTTCATCAGTTACAAAATCGTGGCTGATCTTACTATTCATTATAATTTCCTTACAGACCTTACATTCAGCCTCGCTTAAGCAAAGAAAATTTTCAGGAAGAGAATGTCCGTATGCTCTGTTATTAAGACTTACTTCTTTATCGGTAAGCTGACATTTTGCTGATACCCATCCGTCATTTATGCAGTCCGCATCCGTCTTTTCAATAATTACAAAGGCATATTCCTGACGCTCTTCAAGGTCAACTGATGTTCTCAGTGCGATTCTTGCATCGGCAGCAGTTATGCTGTTGTTGAAATCCGTATCGGCATAAATTATATTTTCAGCCGTAAAGCTTTCAAGCTCAACTGCATATCTGAGAATAAGACGGGCATCGCTTGCAGTAACATTGCCGTCATCATCGACATCACCCAAGGCTCTTGTCACAATATCATCCTCATTCACAGGTGCATTTTCTTCCGGTGCAGCAAAAGCCGTAACACAAAGCATTGAAAGAACACAAAGAACTGTAACAAGTAATCCGATTTTTTTCATAATAATCACTCCTGTTTTTTTAGTTTCAAACCTTTTGGCAGGTTTATTAAAAGCATAATACAGATTTTGCTTACAAGCTGATTATAGCATAGCAAGCGCTTTCCGTCAATTATACAACAGGGATTCAAAATGCCAAATTATCCCCGTTCATACTATTAGTGTCGGTTTTTGTCGGAAAGTTACATCGGAGAATCGATTGTTTACAATTTGTTAACAATTACAGAATAATCAAAGAAACAGCCTGTACTCATTTGCACAGGCTGTTTCTTTATTATATAGGAAATTGCTCGCGTTGTGAGCAATTTTGCTTATATCAAAAAACACCTTTTCGCCCCCAAGATTGGGGGCCGGGGGGTTGAAGCATAATGC
>SVOV01000073.1 GCA_015066205.1 Oscillospiraceae bacterium | reverse complement strand
TAAATTTTAATATTTTCTACCATAGGGTCCTTTTTTGTGCTGTCCGCACAAATTGGGGCAGTTCAAAAGCTTCAGAAACCCCTTTGTTTATCTTGTTTTATGCGGTCTGCACTTTTTTTACAGCCCCCTCATTTGTTAAAATATATTCTTGATCATTGCAAAGATCATCTTGAACCAGCTTAAGAACTTGGTGAGGTCATCAGTTGTTCTTGAATATGCCTGATATCTGTAAAAAGCTTCTTCGTCATCACCGTAAACATCGAAATAGCCTTCTACATATGTTTCGTAATTTTCGGGATCGTTTTCATCGAGAACAAATACACGGGAACCGACCTGATCATCGTTATATGAGCTAAAGCCTACACCGGGAGTATTTACGATATCAATACCCTTATAAGGCACTACGAAGCTGTTTACATGGTCATGGCCTGATACGGTAGCGAGGACATCACCCTGCTGAAGGAAAGCCTGGAACTGACCGTTTGAATAGTTGGGAGGACAGGGACTTTCGTGAATTACGCCGACTGAGCCCTCAGGAAGAGTGAGGAATCTGCCGCCTGAAGAAATTGAATTCTCTGTTCCTGCTTCACATTCAACAAGTGCATCAAAAATATCGGGAACGATGATATGCTGGAAATTGATGGAGGGAACGGGCTTTCCGCCGTTGAGAGCCTTGAGCTCATTTGACTTTTCAATATACCATTCGATCTGCTCTTTTGTGGTACAGGCATAACCGCCGAGGTCATTTTCGGAATTATATGTACCTGAGTCTGTCATCCAGAGATTAAAAGCTATCTTACTGCCGTCTGATGACATAATGGGAAGATTATATGTGCCGACACCGGGGATGGAGTCACCCTCATTATAGCCTACAAAGCAGTCATAGGATTCATAAACAGACATCTGGAAATCCTTATCTGCAAGTGCACTTTCGTCATCGTGATTTCCGAAAACAGCAGCTGTAGGGATACCTGCCTTTTCAAAAATGCTCATAAACTCATTGATAGCCGCACGGGTGATAACCTTTGTGGTTGTGCTGCCGCCTGAGATATTATCGCCTGTAAGCACGATAAGGTCAGGCTGTACCTTCTTGATAGTATCCTGAAGAAGCTTCTTTGTGATAGTCATAAGAGGATATCCGTCCTGAATATCAGCAAAGTTAAGAATTGTGAATTTGCCGTCTTCACCGAACTGAAGTGTTTTATCTTCTTCAGCAGCAAAAGCGAAAAGCGAAGTAAATGACATCATCATAAGAACGGTTAAAAGTACAGCAATAATCTTTTTTGTTCTGTTCATTTTAATCTCTTCTTTCATAAAATAGTGTGCACAACTGCACCGGTGGAATTATTTTATCACAAAAAATATTTTTTTTCAATCCATAATTGAATTTATTAAAAAAAAGGTTTATTATGAAAAAAAGAGCTGAAAGGTGCGGGATATATGAAAAACATAATTAATATAATTAATTTTGTAAGAGCTTGCGAGCCGAGAGTTGAAGATGATTCCTTCCTTTTTGATACAACAAAAGAGGAGCTTGAGCTTTGTAAAGAATATAATTTTCCATCTACACTTCTTCTGCAATATGATGCACTCATTGATAAAAGATATATTGAGCTCATAGCTGATTACAAGGATAATACGGAAATCGGTCTTTGGTTTGAAGTTGTCGAGCCTCTTTGTATTGCTGCAGGTATTCCTTGGCGCGGCAGATACCCTTGGGACTGGCACAACGATGTGGGCTTTCTTATCGGCTACACTCCGAAAGAAAGAGAGCTTCTTATAGATGAAGCCTTCTCGGAATTCAAGAAAATTTTCGGATTTTTCCCCGCCTCCTGCGGAAGCTGGCATATAGATGCATATTCACTGAGATATATGTATGAAAAATACGGTATTACAGCCTCCTGTAACTGCAAGGAGCAATACGGAACAGACGGCTACACCATCTGGGGCGGAATATATTCGGGGGCATATTATCCCTCCAAAAACAATATGCTCTGTCCCGCTGCGACAAAAGAGAACCAGATAAATGTACCCGTATTCAGAATGCTCGGTGCTGATCCTATTTATCAGTATGATATGAATATCGGCGAAAAGGACAAATTACAGCAAGTAACTTCCCTTGAGCCTGTTTACGGTAATTCAGGCTGTAACAAGAACTGGGTAAGCTGGTATCTCAATGAAAACTTCAACAGCAAGGGGATTTCTCTTTCCTACACACAGACAGGACAAGAGAATTCTATGAATTGGGAAGCTATTTCCAAAGGGCTTCCCATGCAGTTTGAAATAATAAAAAAAATGTGGGACGAGGGCAGAATAGAAATACTGACTCTTTCCGATAGCGGAAAATGGTTCAGCGACAATTTTGACCTTACTCCTCCTCAGGCACAGATGTTTGACAGTGACATAAACGCCAACAGATACAAAACCTTATGGTATAACTGTAAAAACTACCGATTGAATGTCCTTTACGAAAACGGAAAAATTAAAATCAGAGATCTTTATATTTTCAATGAGCTGTTTAAGGAAGATTACCTTACTGACTCGGTAAAAACTCATAATTGCTCTTATTATACTCTTCCCGTCATAGACGGCTTCCGCTTCAGCAATGAACATATCAGGGCAGGTCTTTATTTCAGGCGGCACGGACACGAGCTTGACTTTGCTGCCCCCTGGAGAACATTCGAGAATGGGAACAGCGCTAATGTATATCTCGGTGATGAGCTTAAGATAACAGCAGACGAAAACAGCATTTTTATAAGGTGCGATAAAGCGAATTGGTATCTTGAAGCAATTAATTCACCTGATGCATCACTTCCTTACCTTAATGCCGAGGGCAAAGAATTATCTATGGCTTTTGCTTTGACGGGAAAGGAAAGCTTTTCTTATAAATTAACACTCGACAAGGGATATTTCAGAAACTCTGACAACGGCTTTATGATCTTCCCCGAAAACGGAACAATTAAAATCATTTTCTGACATAAAAAGCAGAGAGAAGTATATCTTCTCTCTGCTTTTCTTAGTCGGAATTCTGATTATTATACGGAATTATTGATCGCATCAACAAAAAACATGGCAGGACTAAACCAACGGCAAAGAATTTCAGGTGCTTCGTGACTGAAACGGATAACACTGCCGTCTTTTAAGTACAGTATATTATCTCCGTCAGCACTGACAGCAATAACCACTCCGTCAGGCTTTTCATTGAGCAATTCTTCTTTTTTCAGTTCTCTAAAAAATTCTTTTGTGAATTTTACGGACTCATTAAACTTAAGAAAAGTATATTCATCCGAGAGAAATGCTCCGTCACTTATCTGATAAAACACAAGTAAGCTGTTGTAAACAGAATCGGACATCTCCTCTGACAGCTTTTTACTTATCCTCTTATTAAAATCAGACGGTCTCTCGGCTCGTTTTTTTCTTAAAAGCTTAAGAGCCTCCTTTTCTTTTACAATATACTCCGGTCTGCTCTTTTCTTTCAGCCCCTCATATTCTGAAAACGCCCTATCAATAAACTCCTTTACGGGAATCGGAGCTTCTTCGGTTTCTTCAAGGAAGTATCCCTCGGGACACCTGTCAACAATTCGGGCAGGAGTAAGATCTTTCATTGAAATAACTTTTTCATCCATAAGAATACGGGCAGTATCCTTATGGATAAGGATCTTATATCTCCCGCAGAAATCATAGGTATCATGACAGAAAGCATAAGTAATACCGTCTGATGGCATATCCTCTTTAAGATAACAGTCCTGAAGCTGAATATTTTCCAGCTTATGAAAAACCGAAGCTATTTTCGGCAAAAAACCGCCGAGAGCATGAATGCATTCCTCTTTCTCTTTGGTTAAATATCTGTCAAACGCAATACGGGGAATCCGCTTCTCGGGAAAAATATAAAAATACTGCTCTGCTTCATATCTGCCCTTATCCTTGACCCAACAAAAATCAATACCTGAAATACCTTTTTCAACACAGACTTTCCTGAATCGGTCAGGAACCGCAACACGCCAGAAGCCTTTCGGGGAAATCTCTGTTTCACGGTATGCACTGATTACATCAAGATATATTTCTTCACCCGTATGAGCTTTAATTTTAACTTTATCAAGAACAGTTTCATTACCGAATTCTTTTATCTTAAGCTCGAACCAATCACTTTCAAAATCCTCATAGCTTCTTTCATACCAGCCACGGGCAGAAAAGCCACGCTCTTCACAGAATGCTTTGATTTTCTCTAAAACATCATATGCATCAGGCTCATTAAGATCAAGCTCACTCCAACCGACACTGTCACATTTTTTTCCGAGAGAATGAACAAAATCTATATTCTCCTTAATATTTTTATCAGAATATATATTGTCTTTCTTATCAAGAATCCAGATCAACTGCTCTTTAATATTCATCGAAACACCCTTGATTTTATAAAACTTACTGATTAATTATATCATACGGCAGTCAGCAATAGCAACACAGAAAAAAACGGTACAGTTCAAAATGAACGGTGCCGTTAAATTAATAGATTCACTCAGTTATCAGCTCGTATTGTGAGGTTCTCAATACCTGTACCAACTCGCCGGAGGTTTTTATTCTGCTGACAGTCTTGATTCCCGCATGGCAGATAACATGGGGAAGATGGGCATCAGCACCTGATGTTACTATAAAATGGGGATTTTCAGAAAAAGCATCATTAGCCAAACAGTTTTCTTCATCGCTGTTTCCGAAATTATATACCTCAATACCGTCAATAAACTCCAAAGGCAAAAGACCGGTCTTGTTACCTTCACCGCGGTATCTGAAAGGATGCGCCTGAACGATCAAAACACCGAGGGGGGATAATGTATTATACCATAATTCAAGACTTCTCTCACGAAGCTCGGGATGGCTGTAAAGCATTTCGGGCGTAAGACCGTAGCATAAAATCTCCTGACCGTTTCCGATGTGCTCTTCAACGCCGAAAAAAATATCAATTCCGAGATCTTCGGAATATTTCTTACATTCAAGAAAGTCTTTTTCATAAAAACCTACAAATTTCTTCCACGAAAGCTCCCGATCTATACCTGTATTGCCGTTATAAAAATGATTTGTCAGTACAGCACCCGAATATCCGCCCTTATACAGATACTGAACAAGTTCAAAAGGCTTGATTCTGCCACAACCGCTGCAAGGTGATGTATGGCAATGCATCTGATATTTAAATTCTTTCATTTTTGACCCTCACAGCCTTATCAGGAAACGGCGCATAATTTTTCCCTCAAATTCAACCTCATTTTCTAAAATGCCGCCGTTTCTGATAATAGTTTTTTCAGAAGCAATATTACTTTTTTCACAGCACATAAGAACCTCATCGAGATTAAGCTTTTTACACTCCTCAAGAGCGAGAGCCACCATTTTAGTTCCGTAACCCTTTTTTCGTTCAGACGGTCTTATGCCGTCACCTATATGACCGACACCGACAGAAAGCCTTTCGTTAAGTCTGTGACGGATATTAACAG
Organism: Oscillospiraceae bacterium; assembly: GCA_015066205.1. Taxonomy (GTDB): domain Bacteria; phylum Bacillota; class Clostridia; order Oscillospirales; family Acutalibacteraceae; genus RUG806. The sequence goes on along the minus strand of SVOV01000073.1, from coordinate 950 downwards.
CTCCGACAAAAATATTCCGTTCGGTATCAAGACAGAAAAAGGTGGAGTCAGGCACAAGCCGGGAGCTTTCAGTTCTGACCTCTATAGCCTCCGAATACTCATAATAATTATGATAGTCAGCTTTACTGATGGCACGAGGAACAATTACCTCATCTGCCAAAGTCCATTCATCCATCATTTCACAAAGCAGCGGATAGTTTTCGGTATTAAGTATAACAAGCTTTAACATAAGATCAATCCTTAAAAAATATATAATAATCTGAATATGGTGTACCGTCGTGGCCGTATAGCAATTCAGTTGAATGTAAAAAACCGCATTTCAATAATGCTGATATTCGTTCATTGGCAACAGGAATAGCTTTAGTTGAAATGGACTTACAATCAAAATAATCAAAGCAATTACCGATAATCACAGATATAAGCGAACAAATAACGGTCTGTGTTTCATAATCACTCCTTAAATCAGCTCGGAGTAAAAGAGTATCATCAAAATAATCATCAGAATACCTAACAAACATTTCAACAGTTCCGACAGCCTCTTTAGTATGAATATCAATAACAGACATTCTGACAAAGCCCTTACGGGAATACTCCCACTGCCAATACTTGATCGCATCTGTCATCTCTTCACAAGAGGTGTAATAAAAAATATCACCGCCGCAGTTATCGGAATTAAATAAAGGTACAGACTTGACATCAGAATAAACTTTAAGCAAATCATTACTGTGTTCCAATGAAACAAATTCAAGCCGAAAACCGGAATTTTCCCAGACAGGACAATCATCATAAATACACAATCAAACCACCTCACAACAATAATAGAACATTTGTTCGTTATTGTCAATAAGAAAAAATCTTACGATTTATCAACCCCCTACCCTGGGTCTTGGGGGCTGTAGGTGTTTCTTGTTTAATAAGCTTGCGTCATTCAATACGCCGCAGGCGAATTA
>SVOV01000022.1 GCA_015066205.1 Oscillospiraceae bacterium | reverse complement strand
TTTTTCATATTGTTTAATGTTTTGATACTTTCTTGACATAAAAAATTCCTCCTATGGTAGTTTCTTTAATTCTACCATAGGAGGTCTCTTTTTTCTATTGTCCGTTTTTACTGGACTTGTTCACTTTTGAAGTCTTCAAGAAACCCTTTTATGCATATATATACTTAAAAAATGACAAAAAACTGCGTTTTTTGTGTTTTATGCTATAAACAAACTTCGCCTCTCGGCGTACCTTTGTACGCCTTCGGGTAACCGAAAAACAAAGCAAAGCTTTGTTTTTCGCTCAGTTTGCTTATTCTGCCTCTTTTTTTCACGCCCCTGAAAATGAGCTGCAAAAAAACTTTCGTTTTTTTACAGCTCATTTTTTAGTATCCTTTTTGTTTAGTATCCTATTGTAATAATTTCAAAGGGCTTATAGGTGATCTCATTTGCTTCATATTCGGTGTCCTCAAGCATATTGAGGACCTTTATTTTTTTGCTGAATGTCAGTTTTCCTCTTGCGCCTTTTGTTTCCGCGAATCTTAAAACTGTCATATCAGAGTTTTCAGCCTTTTTTGCACTCTGAAGAATCAGTTTACCGTCGCCGAGCCATTCCTCAGGTACTGAAAGCTCTTCTGTTTTTATAAGAGGATTATTGAATATCAGTGCTTCATTATTGATTTCACCAAAGGACATATTACCGTGAGGCAGAATGACATAGGTGAAATTATGTTTCCCGAGGTCGGATAAGGGATCAGGCCGTTCAGTTGCTCGAAGAAGTGACAGTGTGATTTCCTTTTGGGATACACCTACACCGTATTTGCAGTCATTGAGAACAGCAATACCGCCGCCCTCCTCGGAAATGTCAAACCACTTGTGCTGACAGCACTCGAATCTTGCCTGCTGCCAGGTGGTGTTTTTATGCATTTCTCTCTTGATAAAGCCCGCTGAGGTGTCGCAGACAAGCTCTCTTGTGAGAATATTGCAGTTGAAAGCGGCTTTCATAAGGCGGTGGCTCTCATTCCAGTCCACCTTGTTTTCAACCTCAATTTTTCTTGAATGACGGAAAAATCTGATTATTCTTTCCCATGTGCTTTTTTCAGTTCTTTCGGTCACGGTGAATTCTATAGCTTCACCGTCTGCTTTTACGAAAGAAACAGGCTTTTCAAGAGTGAGAGGAAGCTCTTTGTCTTTATAATCGGGAAGGATATCCCAGGCATCATAGTTGCCGGGGCGGTCGTCATAAATCTTCAGCTTGTTGAAATCCCCGTCAGTGAATTCTCTGTCAAGCTCCTTGTCGAAAAGGGAGCTGAAGCTTCCGTCAGGATTCAGACCTACAACATAAAACGGAGTTTCAAGAGTATTCTGGTTTAAGCTGAACCAGTCGGAGTTCTCCTCTGAATATGTAACATCGCCGTTTTCAAAAGCTCCGAAAGAGGTTTTTGCAAAATATCCCGTTTTTCCCTCTCTGATAAAGCGGCCTTTTTCGTCTTCAATGAATTCAACTGAATTTCGCATTATGTTAAGGGGATTGAAAAGGATTTCTCCTTTGCCAAGTATCTTATCAAGCTCTTCTTCAATTTCTTTATAGTCATTTATGCAGTCCCTGAAAACAGGGGTAATGTGGCTTCCGGGGAGAATATCGTGGAACTGATTTATCAGGAATTTTTTATAAAGCTCCCTGATTTTTTCTTTCGGATATTCCTCCTTTTCTTCTCTTAAAAGACTTAGCATTTCAGCAAGCCTGAATTTGTTTTCAAGCCTTCTGTTGTATTTTTTGATGTCTGATTTTGTTGTGAATGTGCCTCGGTGCATTTCAAGGTAAAGCTCTCCGTCCCAGACATCAAATTTATGATTTTCGTTAAAGTTATCGTGTAAAAACTGCTTAACGGTGATATGTCTTGTTTCGGGCATTACGGAAAGCTTACCGAAGCGGTGCATCAGCTCTATCATTTCTTCTGTTGCTCCCGAGCCGCCGTCACCGTAGCCGAACATCGAAAGAGTTTCGGTCCCCGTATGCTTATCCTGAAATGCCTCCCAGTTTTCGACCACCTGCGAGGGCTCGTTCCAGGTTATAAAATGAGTGGGCGGAACGGATGCGAACACCTCACTGCCGTCGATTCCTCGCCATATAAAATTATTGTGAGGGAAGCGGTTTGTATCATTCCATGTACTCATTTTATTTGAAATAAAGTAATCTACACCGCTCTTTTTTAATATCTGCGGTAATATCCAGCTGTTACCGAAAACATCGGGAAGAAAACAGGAATCCACAGTTTTTCCGAATTTTTCTCTGAAATAAAGCTGACCGTAAAGGCATTGGCGGATAAGACTTTCGGCAGAGGGAACATTACAGTCGGGCTCGACATACATCGCACCCACAATTTCGAAGCTGCCGTCGGCTATTTTCTGCTTTAATTCCTCGAATACCTCGGGATAATACTTTTCAACGGTTTCATAGGTATAAGCCTGAGTATGGGCATACCTGAAATCGGGGTATTTATCCATAAGCCTCAGCTGAATAAGAACCGTACGAAGATTTTTCTGAACGGCGTGAATTCTTCTCCAATAATATGCGATATCAAGATGGGAATGGCCTGTAAGTGCTACCTTACCCGATGAACGGAAGGTCTTATCGGCATATATATTCTTTTCGATATATTCTATGGCACGGCCCGCATCCTCTTCTCTTATATCATCATAATCAATGAGATTAAGTGCCTTATCAAGCTTATTGATTACGATATTTACATATTCCTCGGGGAACTGACCGCTTGAAATGATGTCGGTGAAAATTTCAAGGTCATAGCAGAGTGATTGAATATTTTTATTGACCGTTGTCAAATAAAAGCCTGTGAATTCCTGTCGGCAGCCTCTTCTTGCAAGAGTTTCGGGATTTCTTTCATCATCGGGCTTTGAACGGTTGAAGCCCTCGGCTTCAATGAAAATTCTGTCACCGTCAACAAATTCAGATGCCGCTATCCTTTCGCGGTTGGGATCAACTCCGCCCGCATATTTTCCGTTTATCTTAACTATCATTTCGCTGGCGGTCTTGAAAAAGAAATAATACTCCTTATTCTGAAGCTCATGGGGAACGGAGCATTCGCATTTAAGAAAGGCACTGCCGTCGGGAGTGTAAAAAAAGTCCTCCTTATTAAGAGGTCTGAAATCCTCATCATAGAATTCATATTCATTTTCCGATATCTGATGAGCTTCTCTGACAAAGACAGGGGAGAGGTCATACATCTTATTATAGATGCATCTTTTAAGCCAGCCGTAGCGTAGCTCTATATATTCCTCGGGACGCATTGAGCGTCTTATAACTTTTATATGTGCCATAATTTACCTCACTTATCCCAGAAAAAAGGCTTTTTTCTGACAGCCGTCAGTTTTACCTCTCGGTTTTTGTCCCTTTGTATCATTTCTTCACACCACTTAAGGCAAAGCTCTAATTTATGACATTTTGAGCATTCACCGCGGGCAAGAACCTGAATTTCATTATTATTTTCCGAAATAAACTCAATATAACCTCCGTCGCCCTGTAAAAGAGGGGAGAGGGTATTGTTGATATAATCCTTCATAGATCTACTGCCTTTCATAGAATGAATATATTTTATCATACCTTTTGTTCTTTCGCAATAAAAAACAGACAGAACGGTGAAATTCTGTCTGTGAATAATTTATATGAGCTTGAGTGCACCGGTAGGACAAGCTTCGACACATTTTTTGCAATCCTTACAGATAGCTTTTATGTCGGTATTTCTGAATTCAGGTCTTATAACAGTATCAAAGCCTCTTCCTACGAGACCGAGAATACCCTGCTTTGCAATATCCTCACAGGCTCTTACACAAAGTCCGCAGAGGATACATTTATTCTGATCTCTGAAAATAACCTCAAGCTTTGTTTCCTTGAAGCCCTTATGATACTCACCCTTGAATTTTTTACAGTCGGTGCAATAAGCATCTGCATACTTTATGAGCTTGCAGTTTCCGTAATCGTGACAACCGCAGGAAAGACAGCGCTTTGCCTCTTCAACAGCCTTCTCCTCAGTGAAGCCGAGGTTTATTTCCTCAAAATCGTTTCTTCTTTCCTCGGGGGCACGCTGAGGCATTTTTATTCTCGGGTGCTTTTCATATTCCGTGAACATATCCTCTGTTACATCTCTTTCGGATATTACGGGACGCCTGAAGGGAAGCTCAATACCGTCAAGGTATGCATCAATATATTTTGCGGCTTCGTTTGCTTCTGCGATAGCCTTTATTGCTATTGAAGCACCTGAATTTGTTGTGTCACCTGCGGCAAAAACACCGGGAATCGATGTCATATAGGTTATTTCGTCTGCGAGGATCGTTCCGCGGTTTGTCGTTTCAATTTCTTCAAAGCCTGCGGGGTCATTCTTCTGACCTGCTGCAATGATTATTGAATCAAGGGGCAGTGTGATGAATTCACCCTCAACGGGAACGGGGGAGCGTCTGCCCTTTTCGTCAGGCTCGCCTAAACGCATAACCTGAAGCTTTACAGCGGTGACTCTGCCGTTTTCTCCCGTAATTTCGGCGGGATTTGTAAGGAAGCGGAAAACTACACCCTCTTCCATAGCCTCTTCAATTTCAATGTCCTCTGCGGGCATTTCATCTCTTGTTCTTCTGTATATGATGCTGACCTCTTTTGCTCCGAGACGAATGGCTGTACGGCAGGCATCCATAGCGGTGTTTCCTCCGCCGACAACGGCAGTTTTTTCTCCGATGTCGGGTTTTTCACCGAGAGAAGCGGCTCTTAAGAAATCAATACCGCCGAAAACACCCTCAAGCTCTTCGCCGGGGCATCTTATGGAGCTGCTCTTCCACGCGCCGTTTGCAACCAAAACAGCATCGTGCTTTTCCCGAAGATCAGAAAGAGTAATATCTTTTCCGAGAGTACAGTTGTTTATCATTTCAACGCCGAGGGAACGGATCTCTTCTATTTCATTATCAAGAACTGCTTTCGGGAGTCTGTACTCGGGGATTCCGTATCTGAGCATACCGCCCATTTTAGGCATTTTATCATAAATCGTTACGGAGTGACCTTGCTGAATAAGCTTAAATGCTGCCGAAAGACCTGCGGGACCGCCGCCGATGATTCCTACAGTCTTTCCTGTAGGAGCTTTCTTTTCAGGAAGTACATGATTTCCGCTTTTTAATACCTCGTCAGCGGCAAATGCCTTGAGATAGGCTATGGAGATGGGCTCTTCAACATGCTGTCTTCTGCAGGCTGTTTCGCAAGGGTGGGGACAGACTCTTCCTATTGAAGCGGGAAGAGAAATAACCTCTTTTATTGTTTTTACGGCTTCGGTAAATTTGCCTTCGCCGATCTCCTTTACATATTTCTGACAGTCGGTATGCGCAGGGCAGTTGAGAGAGCAGGGACCTATACAGTCACCCTTATGATCTCCCATTATAAGCTCCAGTGCGAGTCTTCTTGCCTTGAGAGCTCTTTCGCCCATTGTGTTTATTACCATACCCTCACTGACCTTCTGGGAACAGGCTCTGAGAAGCTTGGGAGAGCCCTCCATCTCAACAACACACATTCCGCAGGCACCGTAGGGGGATAATTCCTTGAGATAGCAGAGATTTGGGATTTCAATGCCGTTTTTCTCGGCTGCGATAAGAACGGTATCACCCTTGTCTGCAGTAATTTCTTTTCCGTCGATTATAAGCTTTATTTTATCAGACATTTGTAAGACCTCCTTATCTTATTTCGACTGCACCGAAGCGGCAGACCTCTTTACACTGTCCGCACTTGATACACTTTTCAGTATCTATAATATGTGCTTCCTTGAGCTTGCCCGAAATTGCATTTACGGGACATTTCTTTGAACAGAGTGTACAGCCCTTACATTTGTCGGCGTCAATTACATAAGCTCTCAGTGCCGCACATTCACCTGCGGGGCATCTCTTTTCATTGATATGGGCTTCATATTCATTTCTGAAATATTTTATGGTTGTAAGTACGGGGTTTGGTGCTGTCTGACCGAGACCGCAGAGTGCACCCGAGCGGATACCCTCACAAAGCTCGGTGAGAAGCTCAATATCTCCCTCTTTGCCCTCTCCTTCGGTAATGCGGGTGAGTATCTCAAACATTCTTTTCGTTCCGATTCTGCAATGAACACATTTTCCGCAGGATTCCTTTGTTGTAAAGTCAAGGAAGAAGCGTGCCATATTTACCATGCAGGTGTCCTCGTCCATAACTACCATACCGCCTGAGCCCATAATTGCACCCGTTGCGGAAAGAGCCTTGTAATCAATAACCGTATCAAGCAGCTCCTTGGGGATACATCCGCCTGAGGGACCGCCCAGCTGAACAGCCTTGAATTCTTTATCATCACGGATTCCGCCGCCGATGTCAAAAATGACCTCTCTTAAGGTAAGTCCCATGGGAATCTCCACAAGACCGCCTCTTTTGATCTTACCCGTAAGAGCAAAGACCTTTGTACCCTTGCTGTTTTCTGTTCCCATTGCGGAGAAAGCCTCACCGCCGTTTTCGATTATCCATGATACATTGGCAAAGGTTTCTACATTATTGATATTTGAGGGCTTATCTTCATAGCCCTTTTCAGCGGGGAAGGGGGGCTTAAGACGGGGCATACCTCTTTTTCCCTCGAGGGATTCAATAAGTGCGGTTTCCTCTCCGCATACGAATGCGCCCGCACCCGCTTTAATTTTAAGATGGCAGGAAAAGTCCGTACCGAGAATGTTATCTCCGAGGAAGCCATTTTTTGTTGCTTCATCAATAGCCTTCTGAAGACGAAGTATTGCAAGAGGGTATTCCGCTCTTACATAAACAAAGGCGTGAGCGGCTCCGATGGCATAAGCGCCTATGAGCATACCCTCGATAAGAGTATGAGGATCACTTTCAATAACTGCTCTGTCCATAAATGCACCGGGGTCACCCTCATCTGCATTACAGATAAGGTATTTTTCTTTTCCCTCGGATTTTCTTGCGGCGTTCCACTTGAACCAGGTGGGAAAGCCTGCGCCGCCGCGTCCGGCAAGACCTGAAAGCTTTATCTCCTCAATAACCTCCTCGGGGGACATACTGCCGAGCACCTTTTTGAGGGCTCGGTAACCGCCGTCGTCGGTATATGAGGATATGCTTTCGGGGTCAATAAGTCCGCAGCGTCTGAGAGCGATTCTTTTCTGCTTTTTGAGAAAAACGCTGTCCTCATCGCTTATTTCAAAACGGCTGAGTGCCTGTATATCATTATTCTTAACTGCCTCGGCAATAACGGCGGCATCGCTTTCCTTTATTCTTACAAGCCTTTTGAGAAGCATTTTGCCGTCATAGATATCGACGATAGGCTCAAGGAAGCACATTCCGATACAGCCTGTGATACCGATATCGATATCCGTTCCCCTGAGAGCCTCCGAAAAGGCATTATGTACCTTTGATGCGCCTGCCGCAATACCGCAGGAGCCTTCACCTATAATAATTCTCATTTTTCTTCCCTCGCTTTTATTTCTCTTAATATCTCGACAGTTTTTGACGGGGTAAGTGAGCCGTAGGTTTCTTCATTTATCATCATAACGGGTGACAGGCTGCAGCAGCCGAGACAGGCTACTGTTTTAAGAGAGAACAGACCGTCGTCCGTTGTGTTACCGTCTGAAATTTTAAGCTCCTCGCAGATAGCCTTTTCAATGCCGTCTGCTCCGTTTACATGACAGGCAGTACCCTTGCAGAGAAGGATCAGGTATTTGCCTACCTTTTTCAGCCTGAATTGGGTATAGAATGTGGCAACGCCCATAACCTTTGCGGGAGAGTTGCCTGTATTCTCTGCGATTTCATATAATACATCTGTGGGAAGGTATCCGTATATCTCCTGTGCCTTCTGAAGCACCGTGATAAGATTATCCTGATTCTTTTCCATATCGCGGAAAACTCCGTCAAGAAGACTGAGATCGCTTTTTTGGCAGTTTTCGCACATATTCTTTTTCTCCTTTATATAACAATAATATTATTTTATCATATTATATTTGCTTTTTCCATAGGTAAGCGAAAAATAATTTTGGAATATTTATGCATAAATTATTGTATATATGCATAAGCATATGCAGCGGGAAAACTAATCATACCGTCTGTATATTAGTAAATATCAATATAATATTTTAAGCAAAGCGATATATTTTGTTAAAAGCTCCATAAAATTAAAATTCTTATATATATGCTTGACAAAAACTGAATATTGATGTATAGTTATGCACATCAGATGAATATTAATTCGCACTTGGAGGAAAATTAAATGGATAAGTCAAAAATCAAAAAGGTAGTACTTGCATATTCAGGCGGTCTTGATACTTCTATCATTATCCCCTGGCTCAAAGAAAACTATAACAACTGTGAGGTTATTGCTGTTTCAGGTAATGTCGGACAGGCAGATGAGCTTGAAGGACTTGAGGAAAAGGCTCTCAAGACAGGTGCTTCAAAGCTTTATATCGAAGACCTTACAAAGGAATTTATCGAGGATTATGTGTTCCCCTGTGTTCAGGCAGGCGCAAAATATGAGGATTATCTTCTCGGTACAGCTTTTGCCCGTCCTCCCATCGCAAAGAGAATTGCTGAAATTGCTCTCAAGGAAGGCGCAGATGCTATCTGCCACGGCTGTACGGGTAAGGGTAACGATCAGGTAAGATTTGAGCTTGCAATAAAGGCATTTGCTCCCGATATGCCCATCATTGCTCCCTGGAGAGAATGGACCATCAAGAGCCGTGAAGAGGAAATTGAATATGCAGAGGCTCATAATGTTCCCCTTAAGATAAACCGTGAAACAAATTACTCAAAGGATAAGAATATCTGGCATCTTTCACACGAGGGCCTTGATCTTGAGGATCCCGCAAACGAGCCTCAGTACAATAAGCCCGGCTTCCTTGAAATGGGCGTTTCTCCCGAAATGGCTCCCGATAAGCCCACTTATGTAAAGATACACTTCGAACAGGGTGTTCCCACCTGCGTTGACGGTGTTGAAATGGATGCTGTTTCTCTTGTTGCAAAGCTCAATGAACTGGGCGGAGCAAACGGAATCGGTCTTCTTGATATCGTTGAAAACAGACTTGTCGGTATGAAATGCCGCGGTGTATATGAAACTCCCGGCGGAGCTATCATCTATAAGGCTCACGAGGTGCTTGAAACAATAACCCTTGACAAGGAGACCGCTCATTACAAGTCCCTTGTTGCTCAGAAGCTTGCAGAGCTCGTTTATAACGCTCAGTGGTTCACTCCTCTTACAGAAGCTATCTTAAGCTTTGTAAAGACCACCCAGAAGACCGTTACCGGCGATGTTACTCTTAAGCTTTATAAGGGTAATATGATAAATGCAGGCGTTACTTCACCCTATTCACTTTATGACCCCGAAATTGCAACCTTTGATGAGGATAATGTTTATAATCAGGCTGATTCCGCAGGATTTATCAATCTTTACGGACTTCCCACCAAGGTTTATGCAAAAATGAAGGCAAAGAACAATATCAAATAAATTCCGGAGAAGAATAAAATGGAAAAAATGTGGGCGGGCAGATTTGAGAAGGCTCTCAACAAAGAGGCGGATGATTTCAATTCATCCATACACTTTGACTGCAAAATGTATAAACAGGACATAAAAGGCTCTATGGAGCATGCAGCTATGCTTGCCGCTTGCAATATTATTACAGAAAGTGATAGTCTGCAGATCATTGACGGTCTGCAGACTATTCTTGAAGATATTGAAAGCGGAAAGCTTCCCATTGATGAAAATGCGGAAGATATTCATATGTTTGTTGAATCGGTGCTTACTCAGCGTATCGGCGATGTAGGTAAAAAGCTTCATACCGCAAGAAGCAGAAACGATCAGGTGGCTGTGGATCTCCGTCTTTATCTGAGAGATGAAACAGCAGGCGTTTTGGAGCTTCTTTATTCTCTTATTGAAACCGTAAATAAAAAGGCAGAAGAGAATGCTGCTGTCATTATGCCGGGCTATACACATCTTCAGCGTGCCCAGCCCATAACCTTCGGTCAGCATCTTCTCGCATATGCTATGATGCTTATGAGAGATACTGGAAGAATCAAGGATGCACTTAAGAGAATGAATTATTCTCCTCTCGGCTGCTGTGCTCTTGCGGGAACTACCTATCCCACAGACAGAATGATGACAGCAAAGGCTCTCGGCTTTGACGGAATTATGCTCAATTCCCTTGACGGTGTTTCCGACCGTGATTACTGCATTGAGCTTATGAGTGCATTTTCAACAATTATGATGCATCTTTCCCGTTTTTCCGAGGAGATCATTTTATGGTCAAGCTGGGAATTCAAATTCATTGAGCTTGACGATGCATATACTACGGGCTCCAGCATAATGCCCCAGAAAAAGAATCCCGATATGGCAGAGCTTGTAAGAGGAAAGACGGGAAGAGTTTACGGCGACCTTTTCTCTCTTCTCACAACTCTCAAGGGTATTCCGCTTGCTTACAATAAGGATATGCAAGAGGACAAGGAAGCAGTTTTCGACAGCATTGAAACAGTGAAAAAATGTCTTTCCATCTTTATTCCTATGATAGACACTATGAAGCCTATTCCCGAAAATATGAAAAAGGCGGCACAAAACGGCTTTATCAATGCAACTGATCTTGCCGATTATCTTGTAGGAAAGGGACTTCCTTTCCGCTCGGCTTATAAGACAGTGGGACAGATAGTAGGCTACTGCGTTGCAAATAAGACCATACTGGAGGATATTCCTCTTGAAAAGTACAAGGAATTCGGAGAGCTGTTTGATGAGGATCTCTATAAAGCAATAGACCTTGAAAACTGCGTGAATCTCAGAATCTCCGCAGGCGGAACGGGAATAGAATCTGTAAAAACTCAAATAGCACAGGTTAAGGAATTTTTAGACAATGAAAAAGGTATTTATTGACGGCTCGGCAGGTACTACGGGGCTTCGCATCCACGAAAGACTTGCAGAAAGAACTGACATTGAGCTTATTACTCTTTCTGATGACAAAAGAAAGGATCCCGCTTACAGAAAGGAAGCAATAAATGAATCCGATATTTCATTTTTATGTCTTCCGGATGATGCGGCAAGAGAGTCGGTAAGCTTTATTGAAAACGATAAAACGGTAATAATCGATACATCCACCGCTCACAGGACATTAAGTGACTGGGCATACGGCTTCCCCGAATTATCGGAGAGCCATCTTGAAAAAATCAAGTGCTCAAAGCGTATTGCCGTACCGGGGTGTCACGCAAGCGGTTTTATAGCTCTCGTATATCCTCTTATAGAAAAAGGGATACTTTCAAAGGATGCTCTTCTTTCCTGTTTTTCACTGACAGGATATTCGGGCGGCGGAAAAAAGATGATAGGTGAATATGAGGAGGACAAGAGAGATGCTCTTCTTTCGGCTCCGAGAATTTACGGACTTACCCAGAATCATAAGCACCTTAAGGAAATGAAGGCAATTACGGGAATTGATGAATTTCCCGTGTTTGTGCCCGTTGTAGCTCCCTTTTATTCGGGAATGCTTGTAACCGTGCCTTTGTTTTCAAGTCAGCTTGACGGCACCGCAGAGGACATAAAAAAGATTTACAAAGAAAAATATAATTGGGGAATGGTTTCCTGCAAGGAAAAAATCGATAAGGACGGATTCTTATCTGCAGCCGCACATTCTCTTCGCGATTCGATGGAGATCACCGTTTCGGGAAATGATGAGAGAATAACTCTTGAAGCGGTGTACGATAATCTCGGTAAGGGTGCATCGGGAGCGGCTCTTGAATGTATGAATATAGTTCTCGGAAATGATTTTTCCTGCGGACTCACGGAGTGATCAAAATGATAAAGACAGTTTCAGGCGGCGTATGTGCCGCAAAAGGATATAAAGCAGGCGGTATTCATTGCGGTATCCGCAAAAATAAGACAAAAAGAGATCTCGCTCTCATTGTAAGTGAGGTCAGAGCAAAGGCGGCGGCAGTTTATACCACCAACCTTGTAAAGGGTGCTCCGCTTGTGGTAACAAAGGAAAATATTTCGGACGGCTTTGCTCAGGCGGTTATTTGTAATTCGGGTAATGCCAATACCTGTAATGCAGACGGAATCGAAAAAGCTCAGGCTATGTGCAAGCTTGTTTCAGATAGCCTTGGTATCAGCGAAAAGGATGTTGTTGTAGCATCCACCGGTGTTATCGGTCAGACTCTTGATATAAATCCCATTGAAAACGGTATGGATGAGCTTGTAAAAAGCCTCGGAAATAATTCCAAGGAAGCCGCGGAGGGAATTATGACGACCGATACAGTCCTCAAGGAAATTGCAGTTGAATTTACGGTCGGCGGAAAGCAGTGTACCATCGGCGGTATTGCAAAGGGCTCGGGAATGATCCATCCCAATATGGCAACTATGCTTGTATTTATAACAACAGACTGTGCCATAAGCTCTGAAATGCTGTCAAAGGCTCTTAAAAGCGACATTGCAGATACCTTCAATATGGTCAGCGTTGACGGCGATACCTCAACAAATGATATGGTAACCGTGCTCGCAAACGGTTTGGCAGAAAATGAAGAGATCGTATCAGAGGGAGAGGCTTTCGATGAATTTATGAAGGCTCTCAATACCGTTACGGTTTATCTTTGCAGATGTATTGCAGGCGACGGCGAGGGTGCAACCAAGCTTCTTGAGTGTAAGCTCAGCGGTGCAAAGACAAAAGAAATTGCAAAAACCGTGGCAAAGAGCGTTATCTGTTCATCACTTACAAAAGCCGCAATGTTCGGTGCAGATGCCAACTGGGGCAGAGTTTTATGTGCTATCGGATATTCCGGTGCGGATGTTGATGTAACAAAGATAGATGTTGCTTTCAGCTCTCCCAAGGGCACTGTTGAGGTTTGTAAAAACGGTGCAGGTATTCCTTTCTCAGAGGAAAAGGCAAAGGAGATACTTCTCGAAAAAGAAATCGAAATTATTGTAGCTCTCAATGACGGTGAATTCAGCAGTACCGCCTGGGGATGCGACCTTACATATGATTATGTGAAAATCAACGGTGACTACAGAACCTGATAAGGGGTAAGACAATGGATATTTCAAATGCAAGCCGTGCCGAAGTAATTGTTGAGGCACTGCCCTATATATTAAAATACAGAGGAAAGGTCCTCGTTGTAAAATACGGCGGAAACGCTATGATAAACGGAGAGCTTAAGGATTCCGTTATGAGGGATATCGTTCTTCTTAATCTTATCGGAGTCAAGGTAGTACTTGTCCACGGAGGAGGCCCCGAAATCACGGAGATGCTCGGAAAAGTCGGTAAGGAAACTGTTTTTGTTGACGGTCTCAGAGTCACAGACGCCGAGACCGCACAGATAGTTCTTATGGTGCTTTCGGGAAAGATCAATAAGGGCCTTGTGGGACTTATTGAGCAAAAGGGCGGAAAAGCCATAGGTCTTTCAGGTGTTGACGGATCTATGATAGAGGCCGCGATGAAGAATGAAAAGCTGGGCTTTGTGGGAGAAATAACAAATATCAATCCCGATATCATAACAGATTCCCTTGAAAAAGGGTATATTCCCATTATTTCCACCGTAGGCTGTGATAAGGACGGAAATGTATATAATATAAACGCAGATACCGCTGCAGCTAAGATAGCCGGTGCTCTTAATGCGGAAAGTCTTATTTCAATGACAGATATAAGCGGTATTATGAGAGATAAAAATGACCCGTCTTCTCTTATTTCCTCTCTTACTATCGCTGAAGCCGAGGCTCTGATCTCGGACGGAACAATAAAGGACGGAATGATACCCAAGACAGAGTGCTGTATCAATGCACTTAACTGGGGAGTAAAGAAAGTATTTATAATCGACGGCAGAGTTCCTCATTCAATTCTTATTGAAACTCTTACTAATGAGGGTATGGGAACTATGTTTACGGCAGGTGACAAAAATGAGTGATATTAAAGCACTTGATAAAGAATATATAGCAAATACATATGCGAGATTCCCGCTTGAACTCGTAAAGGGTAAGGGCTCTCTCGTACAAGATGAAGAAGGAAAAGAATATATTGACCTCGGCTCGGGAATTGCGGTAACGGCTTTCGGCATTGCCGATGAAAAATGGGCTGAGGCTGTAAGCACACAGGCATCAACTCTTCAGCATACCTCAAACCTTTATTACACATCCCCTGCGGTAAAGCTTGCACAGATGCTTTCTGAAAAAACGGGGATGAAGAAGGTGTTCTTCTCAAACTCCGGTGCGGAAGCCAATGAATGTGCCATAAAAACGGCAAGAAAATATGCCGCAGAAAAAAAGGGTGCGGAGTATTTCAATATAATCACCCTTAAAAACAGCTTTCACGGCAGAACCGTTACAACACTTGCTGCAACGGGACAGGATGTTTTTCATAAGGATTTCTTGCCTCTTACGGAAGGTTTTTTGTATGCTGATGTGAATGACTGTGAAAACATCGTAAAAATGGCAACGGAGAATAAGGTTGCCGCCATTATGATAGAATGTGTTCAGGGTGAGGGCGGTGTTGCCGCTCTTAATGAGGATTTTGTTAAGACTATAGCGGATATCTGCGAAAAAGAGGATATAATTCTTATCTGTGATGAGGTTCAGTGCGGAAACGGCAGATGCGGAGAGCTTTACTGCTATATGAATTACGGAATTTCTCCCGATATCGTGTCCACCGCAAAGGGACTGGGTGGCGGTCTTCCTCTCGGAGCCACTCTTTTCGGAGAAAAGACAAAGGATGTTCTCGGAGCATCCGACCACGGCTCTACCTTCGGCGGAAATCCCGTATGCTGTGCGGGAGCTCTCAGCATAATTTCAAGAATTGATGATAGGCTTCTTTATGATGTCAGAAGAAAGTCGGAATACATCTTTAATGAGCTCAGCGGCGCAAACGGTGTGAAAAGCGTCAGCGGTATGGGGCTGATGATAGGTATTGAAACAGAAAAGAATGCAGCCGATGTTATTAATGAATGTATGGCAAACGGTGTGCTTGTTCTTAAAGCCAAAACAAAGGTAAGGCTTCTTCCGGCTCTTAATATTCCCGATGATTTGCTCATAAAGGCAATATCCGTATTAAAAAAGGCTTGCGAGGTAAATGTATGACGCTTAAAGGAAGAGATTTTTTAACATTACTCGATTTTACTCCCGAAGAAATAGACTATCTTCTTGAGCTTTCAGGGGAGCTTAAGTACAAGAAAAAGAACGGTATTCTCCATGATGAATTAAGAGGAAAAAATGTTGCTCTTATTTTTGAAAAAACCAGTACCCGCACCCGTTCAAGCTTTGAGGTAGCGGCTCATGACCTCGGAATGGGAACAACATATCTTGACCCCTCGGGCTCTCAGATAGGAAAAAAGGAGAGTATTGCCGATACTGCGAGAGTTCTTGCAGGTATTTTTGACGGCATCGAATACAGGGGCTTCGGTCAGGAAATAGTCGAAGAGCTTGCCGAGTATTCTTCCGTTCCCGTCTGGAACGGCCTTACAAATGAATACCACCCCACACAGATACTTGCCGACCTTCTTACAATAAAGGAGCATTTCGGCTATCTTAAGGGAATCAAATTCGTATATATGGGCGATGCCCGCTATAATATGGGTAATTCTCTTATGATAGGCTGTGCAAAAATGGGCCTTGAATTTACTGCCTGCTCTCCCGCAAAATATTTCCCCGAAAAAGCACTTATAGAAAAATGTGAGGAAATCGCAAAGGAAACAGGAGCAAAGCTTCACTTTATTGAAGATCCCGCCGTCGCTTGTAAGGGCGCAGATGTTATCTGCACTGATGTGTGGGTTTCTATGGGTGAACCTGTTGAGGTCTGGGAGGAGAGAGTAAAGGAGCTTTCTCCCTATCAGGTAAATAAAGAAAAAATGGATATTGCGGGTGAAAACTGCATCTTTATGCACTGTCTTCCGTCTTATCACGACCATAAAACCAAGGTCGGTAAGGAGATGGGAGAAAAATTCAATATGGAGGCCTTCGAGGTTACAAACGATGTCTTTGAAAGCGAAGCTTCGGTTGTTTTCAAGGAAGCCGAAAACCGTATGCATACCATAAAGGCGGTAATGCTTGCCACATTAAAATAAGTTCTTCAGAGTTTTGTCTTTCCAAAAAAAGAGCGGCGGGAATGATTTTTCATTCCGCCGTTCTTTTTTTTTACACGGTGCTGAAATACAGGCTCGGTGCTGAAATATAAGCACAGAGATAAAAGGTAAACACAGTGTTGCATTTTGTAAAAAAAAGGATTATAATAGGCACATACAAAAAAAGGAGTGTATTTTATGCCCAACGCTGATGACAGAAGAGTAAAAATGACCAAAAAGATTCTTAAAGAGGCTCTTATTGAAATTATGCATACAAAGCCAATTCACGAAATAAGCATAAAAAAAATCTGCGAAACTGCAGATGTGAACAGAAGCACATTTTATCATCATTATCAGTCTCCACAGGAGCTTTATGATGATATAATAAACGATTTGTCTCAGGATTTCAATGAGATATTGGGAAAAGCAATCGCCGACGGCTGCAGTCAGTCAGAGCTGATAACTCAGATGCTGACATTTATTGAAAACAGAAGAGAGCTTTTTCTTGTAATTCTCAGTGACAGAGGTAATATCGGAATAGGGGAGAAACTTTCCAATATTATGGGTAAATTTATCGGTGTTGAGTCAGATTCGGAGCTTTCGATGTACTGTGCCCAATTTATTTCTGCGGGTGTTGCAAATATACTGTGGCTGTGGCTCAATAACGAAAACAGAATGCCCCCGAAATCAGTTGCCGAGCTTATAACGACAATAACAAACCACGGAATAAGAAAGGCTGTTGCTTTTTCAAATCAGGCTACATTTTTTAATATGTAAAAATATGCTTTTCCGTTGCAGTTTTCCTTTTGGGTAAAAAAGCCTTTCTCCTCTGAAAGACTTATACAGATAAAAATACCGCCGCAAGCCATAGACTTGCAGCGGATTTTTTTATTCAGTTAGTTACAGCCGCAGCCGCAGTTGTTGTTCTGATTGCAGCAGCAGTTATTAGTGTTCTGGTTGCAGCATCCGTTGTCGCCTGTGAGAACGAGAATAAGGATGATGAAGAGAATCCAGTAACTGTTGCATCCGTTACCAAAGAACATTCGCCTGACCTCCTTTCGCACCTTCCACTATATACTATGAAAGGAAACGGAAAGAGTGAGTGTAAAAATTCGGATTTCGGAATTCGGATTTCGGAGAATGCAAGGCGAATTGCCCATCCGTAATCTTAATAATATGTAACCTCAGCAATGTGCCAACGGCACGAGCAATTAAAAAAGATAAAATCAGCACGGGACTCTTAAAGAGAATCCCGTGCCGAAAAATCATAGAGCGAAGCGGAACAAGGCGAAGCCTTCCTTCACATTTTCCGCAGGAAAATATATCACCTGTTCCGACGGAACAGATATCACTCGTTTCGCAGAAACGAATATCACTGCCCGCAGGGCAATATCTCTGTCAGAATCTATCAAAGGCAAAACCTGACTTAACCTGCGGGCCAGCCGAAATCTCTTCCGCCCATAAGGTGAAAATGGATGTGATGAACGGTCTGTCCTGCACTTTCACCGCAGTTGTTTACGATTCTGAAGCCGTTTTCAAGTCCCTGTGACCTTGCGATCTCGGGAATCTTTGAGAAGATATGAGCTATAACGGCACAGTTTTCCGAATTTACATCATAAGCCCATTTTATGTGCTCTTTGGGGATTATAAGAATATGAACGGGAGCCTGAGGGTCAAGGTCCTTGAATGCAAGGATCTTGTCATCCTCATAAACCTTTGTTGAGGGGATCTCACCGTTTGCAATTTTACAGAAAATGCAATCCATTGTATTTTACTCCTTACGGTTTATTTTATCATTGCTCCGACTGTAGCTCCTACAGAAGAGAGAGCTTCGCCGATCTTTGAAATATCTTTACCGCCTGCCATTGCAGAATCGGGCTTGCCGCCGCCGGCCCCGCCCGCTATCTTTGCGGTTTCTCTTACAATATTACCTGCGTGTGCGCCCTTTGAAACAGCATCCTTACCGCAGGAGCAGGCAAATGAGCAGGTGCCCTTTTCGGTGTTCTTTCCTGCAACAACGATTATCTTGTCATCAGCCTTTGAGGAGTCGAGCATTGTTCTCAGAGCATTTGTATCAGCCTCGCCGAGATCTGCAGTAAGCACCTTTATTCCTGCGAATTCTCCGACTTCGGTGAAGAGATCTGATGCCTTCACGGAAGCAAGCTCGGAATTCAGCTTTTCTATCTGCTTGTCCTTCAGTTTAAGCTCATTTGTAAGAGCGGCAGCCTTTTCGGCAACAGCAAAGGCCGAGCACTTAAGATTTGCTGCTGTTACAAGAAGAGATCTGTTGAGTTCATTTACATATGTGAGAGCATTAAGACCTGTTACGGCTTCGATTCTTCTGACACCCGAAGCGACGGAGCTTTCGGAAATAATTTTGAACATACCTATTGCACCTGTGTTTTCAGCGTGAGTACCGCCGCAAAGCTCCAGTGAATAACCGCCTGCGTTTACGACTCTTACTGTTTCTCCGTATTTTTCTCCGAAGAGAGCCATAGCGCCCATTGCTTTTGCTTCTGAAAGAGTCTTTTCAGCGGATTCAACGGGAATTGCCTGAAGAATAACCTTATTTACTTCTTTTTCGATGCTTTCAATTTCTTCACTTGTAAGAGCGGAGAAATGTGTGAAGTCAAATCTCATAACCTTGTCATTTACAAGCTGACCGGCCTGTTCAACATGGCTTCCGAGTGTTTTTCTGAGAGCCGCCTGAAGAAGATGTGCGGAGGTGTGATTTCTCTTGACTGCATTTCTGAAGCAGGAGCAGACAGATGTCTTTACCTCATCGCCTACGCTTGCGATACCCTCTTCCATAACGCCCTTATGGAAATAAATGCCGTTAGCGGATTTTGTTGTATCATTTACCTTAAATGAAAAGGCAGAACCGCTGATAGTACCCTTATCGCCGCACTGTCCGCCGCCTTCTCCGTAAAACGAGGTTGAATCGAGAATGATAATTGCTTCTTCACCCTCGCCGATCCTTTCATTAAGCTCGCCCTCAGACGAAAGTATTGCAAGAACCTTACCGTTTCCGTCTGTGTCTTCATAGCCTGTGAATACGGTTTCAGGAATACCCTTAAGAGAAGCGGAGGAATTCTTCCATGCATCTGCTCCCGCGTCTTTTCTTGCATTTCTTGCGGTTTCCTTCTGAATTTTTATAAGAGCGTTAAATCTTTCCTCATCAACGCACATTCCCTTTTCCTCGAGAATCTCACGGGTAAGGTCAAGCGGAAAGCCGAATGTATCGGAAAGCTTGAATGCATCGTCGCCGCTGAGCATTTTGCCGTCGGAAGAAGCGATCATTTCTTCAAGAAGACGAAGACCCGAGTCAATGGTCTTATTGAAGTTTTCTTCTTCGATAGCAATTATCTTAAGGATATAATCCTTCTTTTCGGTAAGCTGGGGATAAGCCTCACCGCTTTCTCTGATAACGGTTTCGCAAACCTCTGCGAGGAAGGGTCTTTCGATTCCGAGAAGTCTTCCGTGACGGGCAGCACGGCGGAGAAGTCTTCTGAGAACATAGCCTCTGCCTTCATTTGAGGGCATAACGCCGTCAGATATCATCATAGTCGTGCTTCTGATATGGTCTGTGATAACACGGAGAGATACATCGTGCTTCTCGTTATCGTGGTATTTTACGCCTGCAATTTCCATTATGTGCTTCATAATGTTCTGAATCGTGTCAACCTCAAAAAGGTTGGCAACACCCTGAGAAATACAGGCAAGTCTTTCAAGTCCCATACCTGTATCGATATTGGGGTTCTTGAGTCTTGTATAATTGCCGTTGCCGTCATTTTCAAACTGTGTGAAAACAAGGTTCCAGAATTCAACGAAGCGGTCACAGTCACAGCCTACCTTACAGTCAGGGCTGCCGCAGCCGTTTTCGACGCCTCTGTCGTAATAAATCTCGGAACAGGGACCGCAGGGGCCTGCACCGTGCTCCCAGAAATTATCTTCCTTACCGAGACGCACGATTCTGTCGGGAGAAACTCCGACCTCCTTCGTCCAGATGTCAAAGGCTTCGTCATCCTCGTGGTAAATGCTTACCCAGAGGTTCTCAACAGGCATTTCCATAACCTCGGTGCAGAATTCCCAAGCCCATTTTGTAGCCTCGTGCTTGAAATAATCACCGAAAGAGAAATTGCCGAGCATTTCAAAGAAGGTGCCGTGGCGGGATGTTTTTCCTACTCTTTCAATATCGGGGGTTCTGATGCATTTCTGACAGGTCGTAACTCTCTTTGACGGAGGAGTGACCTCTCCTGTGAAATACTTCTTCATGGGTGCCATACCTGCATTGATAAGAAGAAGGCTCTTATCTCCCTGAGGAACAAGGGAGAAGCTGGGGAGCCGCATATGCTCCTTTGTTTCAAAAAATCTGAGATACTTTTCTCTTATCTCATTAAGACTTGTCCATTCCATTTTTGTTTCACTGTCCTTTATGTTAAGATTTTTTTACCCTGAAAATAAAAAAAAGATACCTGTCACTTCTTCGGGACGGCTATTTGCCGCGGTACCACCCGAATTGTGCCAAGCACCTCTCGATATCCCTTAACGCAGAAAATACGCAGAATTCATCACTCTGAAGCCGTACAGCGGCACGGAAATCAGCTGTTCTTAAAAACTCGCACCAACCGTTTTCTCTCTGAAAAGCACCTGCTGATCCTGACTGTACCCTTGCTTAATATTATTTTAATTACAAATGAAAGTATATTTGTTTTTTTACGATTTGTCAACCGATTTTTCAAACTGAGCGTAAAAATCTATGCTTTCGGCAGAAATTTCTCTGATATAACCGTCCTTTGAAAAGGAAACCTTTACGGGGATTCCGTCAACCGAAAGCGTTGCTTCGGCAGAATCCTCATTTATAATAAACGCCCCGTGCTGTGAAAAAACAGCTGTTCTTATGGTTTCAAAAAGGACATTCAGGAGGGATTCGGGATTTATCTCGTAATCGGAAATTTCATCGGGAATACCGAAAACATTTACGGAAAAGCCCTTTTCTGAGGATGTAACGGAAAAGCCGTTAAGCTCCTCGGGATGGGTAAAGAACAGGCTTATGCTGTCATAATCGGTGCATCTGATATCTGCCTCGAACTCTCTGTTATTTTTCTTTGCCGTCATATGAAGACCGAAGCTCAGCTGCGGGGTGAATTCCTCAGGCTTCACAAAAGAGTCACAGCTGCATAATAATGCTGTGATAAGAGTTAATAAAAAGACAGATATCAGTTTTTTCATATTATCACTTTCCCGAAATGATTTTTGAAAGAGCCTTCGGGATACATTCTGTTATCCTGTCAATGGTCGCACTGTAGCGGGTGAATTTCTTTTCAGCAATTTCTCCTGCAAGTCCGTGAATGTATGCGCCCGCAACAGCCGCATCTGTGACGGAAAGTCCCTGTGCCGCAAGAGAAACGGTAATTCCCGTCAGAAGATCTCCGCTTCCGCCTCTTGAAAGGGCGGGCGAGCCTGTGGGATTAATAAAGAGCTTTCCCGCTTTGTCTGAAATTACGGTGTTTGCACCCTTAAGAAGTAAGGTTACGCTATATTCTTTTGAAAACTGAGATGCTGTGTCTTCACGGGCAGAATTTATTTCATTAATGCTCTTTCCGGTAAGTCTTGACATTTCACCGGGGTGCGGAGTTAACAGAATTTCTGCTTTTGACTCTTTCAGTATATTTATATTGCGGGAAATGATATTTATTCCGTCTGCATCAATAATAAGCTTACCTGTATAGCTTTTCAAAACTGCAGTAAGAAGAGCCTCGGCACCATCACCCGTGCCCATTCCTGGGCCTATTGCAACGGCATCAAAGGAGGAAAGCTCCTTTAATATGCTGTCTGTACAGCTTTCCGAAAATCCTCCCTCACTGTCGGAACACTGCGGTCTGAATACACATTCACACAGCTGTGATGTGACGGGTGTGTATATCTTATCAGGGAAGGCTAAAAATGTCAGACCCGCCCCCGAATTCACAGCTCCTTTTGCTGAAATTACAAGTGCTCCCGGCATTTTATGGCTTCCGCCTATTATAAGTGCCTTGCCGTAGGTTCCTTTGTTTGAATCAAAGGGACTGTCGGGAAGCATTTCTCTGAGCTCTTCTGCAGTTTTTGAGCTGACAGAATCAGATATAAGTCCGAAGCCTATGGGAATTACTGTTATCTTGCCGCAAAAAGAGCTGTAGGGCTTATAGATATGCTCTTTTTTAAAGCAGAGCATTGAAAGAGTTTCATCTGCCGCAAAGCAGGATGAATTATCCTCGTTATTTATTGAAAGACCGCTCGGAATATCGACGGCAAGCTTTACGGCCCTGCTGTATTTTGAACGAAGAAAAAGCTCCCTGACATTTTCGGGAAGCTCTCCCCTGAAGCCTATTCCGAAAACAGCATCAACAATGATATCGGCATTCTCAAGAAGCGCTGTTATGTTTTTATTTATATGAGTTCCGTCATATATATCAAGGGTCCCTGATAAGAGCCTCTTGTTCTTTTCGGAAAGCTCATCCGACGGGGAATTGAAGGCGAGAATTACGCTGACATTTTTTCCTGCCTCGTGAAGATATCTTGCGATAACAAAGCCGTCACCGCCGTTCTTTCCTTTTCCGCAGATAATTACCGCATTTTTTATCTCGGGATGGTTTTTAAGTATATATTCCGCACAGCCCATGCCTGCGCTTTCCATCATATCATCATATGAAAGTCCGTTTATGTTTGCGAGGTCTTCAGCCTTTCTGATTTCATCGGGTGTCAGTATCAGCATAATTATTCTCCTTGAATCGTTATAAGCGTATTGTATCACAGACGAGGCAAAAAAACAAGAAGCCGTCATAAGACGGCTTCACATAATGCTATTTTCTTTTTTCGATTTCCTCATCGAGGATCCTTGCTGCCGCAGCTATGCATTTTTCACAGGGACGGTTGAGATAATACTCACTTGTCCTGTCCTCGGCAACAGGGGAATATTCATAATTTTTAAGGCCGAGAAGCTCCTTACATATGTATGAACCGAAGATATCGGAAAACCTGTGAGCCATTCCCGCCACAAGGGCATAATGCTCTGTTTTGAAGGACTTGTCTTCTATATTGTCATAGCCCCAAAGAATTCCCGCTGCCAGTGACATACCGCTTACCGCTCCGCAGACCTCGCGAAGACGGCCGAGTCCGCCGCCGAAGGAGGATGACATCCTGAGTGCAGTTTTTTCATCTATTCCCGTAACATCGGAAAATGCCGTGAACACTGCCTGAGAGCAGTTACATCCCTTTCTGAAAAGCTCAACTGCCTTTTGCTCGTGGGGGGTCATTTCTTATGCCTTGCCTACTGAGCCGAAGAGCTCCATCTTTTCCTTGACTGTAGCCTTGATAGCTTCAAAGCCGGGAGCGAGAAGCTTTCTGGGGTCGAAGCCCTTGCCCTGAAGATCTTTTCCGTCTTCAATGTATTTTCTTGTTGCAGCTGCAAATGTAAGCTGACATTCTGTGTTAACATTGATCTTTGAAACGCCGAGAGAAATAGCCTTCTTGATCATTTCCTCGGGGATGCCTGTGCCGCCGTGAAGAACGAGGGGCATTGTACCTGTCTGCTCCTGTATCTTTGCAAGAACATCAAAGTTAAGACCTGCCCAGTTTTCGGGATACTTGCCGTGGATGTTACCGATACCTGCTGCAAGCATTGTAACACCGAGGTCAGCGATCATCTTGCATTCCATGGGATCTGCAACCTCGCCGCTGCCTACAACGCCGTCTTCTTCGCCGCCGATAGCGCCGACCTCAGCTTCAACGGATACGCCTTTTGCTTCAGCGTCTGCGATGATCTGCTTTGTCTTGGCAATATTTTCGTCGATAGCATAGTGAGAGCCGTCGAACATAACTGATGAGAAGCCTGCGTTCATAGCTGCATATGCACCGTCATATGAGCCGTGGTCAAGATGAAGAGCAACGGGAACGGTAATGCCGAGAGTTTCGATCATGCCGTTTACCATACCTACGATGGTATTGTAACCGCACATATATTTTCCTGCACCTTCGGAAACACCGAGAATAACAGGGGAGTTTAATTCCTGTGCTGTAAGAAGAATAGCCTTTGTCCATTCAAGGTTGTTGATATTGAACTGGCCTACTGCATATTTGCCTGCTTTTGCTTTGTTAAGCATTTCTTTTGCTGATACTAACATTTTTTTCTACCTCCGTTAAATTTATAACAATATAATTATACTGTAAAATTAAAAAAATGCAAGGCTTTTTTGAATATATTACGCTTATTGCAAAAACTCTTTCAGGTATGCTATAATTAAAGTTAAGTTTAAGCAAATGTTAATAATATATTAATGCGGGGTGACGGTATGTTCGGTTTTGTTGTTGCAAATCCCGAAAAGCTTACTGAAGAACAGAAAAAGCGCTATTCGGGAATATACTGCGGTCTTTGTGATGATCTCGGAGAAAGCAGAGGCTTTATGTGCCGTATGGCTCTGACCTATGATCTGGTTTTCCTGGCGGTGGTCCTGTCATCCGTTTTTTCGGAAGAATATACGGAGTCGGAGGGCAGATGTGCCGTTCATCCGATGAAAAGGAAAATAAGGCTTCGCAATAAGTATACGGAGTATGCGGCTGATATGAATCTTGCTTTGGCATACTATAAATACCTTGACGATTACAGCGACGATAACTCAAAAAAGGCTTATCTTAAGATGAAGCTTTTCCGAAAGGTAAGCGGCGAAATTGCAGAAAAATATCCCCGTCAGTGCGAGGCGGTAAAAAATTGCCTGAGTGAGCTTACAAAAGCGGAAAAGGAAAATGTGCTTATCCCCGATATTCCGTCAGATATTTTCGGACGGCTTCTCGGAGAGATATTTGCCGTCGGCGATGAAAATATCCGTCAGTCCCTTTATTCTTTCGGAGAGGCTCTCGGAAGGTTTATTTATATCGCCGATGCTGCAGTTGATCTGAAGCACGACATAAAAAAGCAGAGATATAACCCTCTTGTGCAGATGAGCTTCGGTGATACGGAACCGCTTTTGCAGATGCTTATGGCAGACTGTGTTGAAAAATACAAAACTCTTCCGATAATACAGGATAGAGAAATTATAGAAAATATTCTTTTTTCGGGCATCTGGACCCAGTATGATGCAAGAAAGAAAGGAAAAAAACAATGAATAAAGACCCTTTCAGCATTTTAGGTGTTTCACCCGGTGATTCAGAAGAGGAAATAACAAAGGCATACAGAAGGCTTGCCAAAAAATACCATCCCGATCTCAACCCCGGTGACAGTGCCGCCGCCGAAAAAATGAGTGAGATAAATGCGGCATACGATCAGATAAAAAACGGATATAAGCCGGGAAGTCAGTCTTCCTCGGCGGGAAGCACCCGTTCTTCATACGGACAGGGAAATCCCTTCGGACAGGGAAATCCCTTCGGAGGCTTCACCTGGCAGACCTATTCTTATGACACCTCCTCACAGGGAAATTCATACGGCTCGGATGATGCGTCAAAAATGGAGTCGGTCAGAGTGCTTCTCAATAACGGAAGATATCATCAGGCCCTGTCTCTTCTGTCCTTTATCGGAACGAGAAATGCCCGCTGGCATTATTTCAGCGCTATTGCAAACTACGGTGTCGGAAACCGTGTCACGGCACTTAATCACTCAAAGACAGCATATGATGAAGAGCCCTCAAACGATGATTACAGAGAGCTTTATGAGAGGCTTTCGGGGGCAGGGAATACCTACTACGAAACAAGCACATCCTACGGAAGACCGAGAGGAAGATTTTCGGGCTCCTGTCTTTGGTGCTGTCTTGCAAATCTTTTATGCTCCGTTTGCGGAGGAAATATGCCATTTTTATTCTGCTGTTAAGAAAGGATAGATCATGAACGATTTAAGAAGTAAAATAGCCCGTTTTATGTACGGAAGATACGGCTTTGATCAGCTTGGAAGATTCCTTATGGGTGCAGGTCTTGTTATGGCTGTGCTTTGTATGTTTTTAAGGTTTCTTCCCACTCATATACCATACTATATCTGTTCATTTCTCAATACCTTTTTCTATGTGTTTGCCTTTTACCGCATCCTTTCAAAAAACACTCTGAAAAGAACTATTGAAAATGACACATATCTCCGTCTGAAGAATAAGGCTCTGCCTTTTCTTGATGAGAAGACAAAGAGCATACGCGACAGGGAATATATCTATAAAAAATGCCCGAAATGCTCTGCAAAGCTCCGTCTTAAAAGAATCAGAGGAAAGCATATAACGAAATGTCCCAGATGCTCGCAGAAGTTCAATGTTTATGTTCTTATAGAATACAAAAACAAATATCAGGGTATGTGAAGAATCAATATTAATAAAAAATAAATCCGCACGATTTTTATTAAATTAATGTATTGTGCGGATCGGTTTTTTGTGCTATTATGTAGCGTGCGACATATTATAAAGAGGGGATTTTTATGAAAAACAAGGGGCATATAGGCCCGCTTATAAAGCTCCTGAATAAAGAGTTTGAACAGCTTCACAGCGAAAAGGCAAGCTCAATGGGGCTTACTCCCGCTCAGCTTTTTGTACTGCATTATCTGTCACGAAAGCAAGGAGAGAGCATCTGCCAGAGAGATATCGAGAAGCAATTTGAGCTTTCCCATTCGACGGTCTCGGGAATAATATCCCGTCTTGAAGCAAAGGAATTCATCATATGCAGCTTTTCGGACGAAGACAGGCGCTTCAAGAATATTATTCTGACTAAGAAGGCAAAATGCTGTGAAAATGAAATGAAAAAAAGCATCGAACAATATGAGGCACAGCTTGTAATGGGCTTTTCCGAGGAAGAGAAGAATCAGCTTATAGGCTTTATCATAAGAATGCTCAGAAATGTTGATGTTGATATATAATTTTTTGGAGGAATGACAATGCTGAAACATCTTTTCCGCTGTATCCGCGGATATAAGCTTCAGACGGTGCTTACGCCTGTTCTTATGATAGGCGAGGTCGTCTGTGAATGTATTATCCCCGTTATTACGGCAAGACTTATCAATTCTATCAATGCAGGCTGTGAAATGAATGAGATATTGAAATACGGCCTTATGCTTGTTCTTATGGCTTTTACATCTCTCGCTTTCGGTGTTCTTGCGGGAAAGACCGCTGCTACAGCCTCTGCGGGCTTTGCAAAGAATCTCAGACACGATATTTTTTATAAGATACAGGACTTTTCGTTTCTTAATATCGACCGCTTCAGCACTTCCTCGCTTGTAACAAGGCTTACAACGGATATTACTAATGTGCAGATGGCTTTTATGATGATAATAAGAACTGCCGTAAGAGCTCCTCTTATGCTGATATTTGCCACGGTCATGGCATCGGTAGTAGGTAAAAAATTAAGCCTTATTTTCGTGTTTATTGCACCCGCTCTTGCCATTGGTCTTCTTACAATAGGCCTTAATGCTCTTCCGAGATTCAGGGCTGTTTTTAAGAAATATGATAAGCTCAACAATTCCGTTCAGGAGAATATCAAGGGAATGAGAGTTGTAAAAAGCTTTGTAAGAGAAGAGTATGAAAAGGAAAAATTTGCAGTTTCATCCGAGAATATCAGAGATGATTTTACGAATGTTGAAAGAATAATTGCTCTCAACGGACCTCTTATGCAGCTTGCTATGTATACCTCAATGCTTCTTATATCCTTCTTTACCGCAAAGCTTGTTGTATCCACGGGCGGAACATATCTTGATGTGGGAACTCTTTCAAGTATGATAACCTATTCGATGCAGGTGCTTATGTCCCTTATGATGCTTTCCATGATATTTGTTATGATAACCATGGCGATAGCTTCGACCAAAAGAATTACTGAGGTGCTTGAGGAGATTCCCGATATTACCGAAAAAGAGAACCCCGTAACGGTTGTTCCCGACGGCAGTATCGATTTTAATAATGTAAGCTTCAAATATTCAAAAAATGCGGAAAACTATGCGCTTTCCGATATAAATATCCATATTGACTCCGGTGAAACAGTCGGTATTATCGGCGGTACGGGCTCAAGTAAAACCACACTTATTCAGCTTATCTCCCGTCTTTATGATGCAACAGAGGGAAGCGTGCTCGTAGGCGGAACGGATGTCAGGGAATACGGACTTAAGGAGCTGCGCGATGCGGTTTCCGTTGTGCTGCAGAAAAATGTCCTTTTCTCAGGTACTATCAAAGAGAATCTTCGTTGGGGCGACCCCGATGCCTCGGATGAGGAAATTGAAAGAATATGCAAGCTTTCACAGGCAAGTGAGTTTATCGAGGGCTTCCCTGATAAGTATGATACATATATCGAGCAGGGCGGTGCCAATGTTTCGGGCGGTCAGAAGCAGAGGCTTTGTATTGCAAGAGCTCTTCTCAAAAAACCGAAGATACTTATTCTTGATGACTCGACCTCAGCCGTTGATACAAAAACTGATGCGCTTATAAGAAAGGCTTTCCGTGAAGAAATTCCCGGAACAACAAAGATAATTATTGCACAGAGGATCTCATCCGTACAGGATGCCGATAAGATAATTGTTCTGGATAACGGCAGAATTGACGGTATGGGAACTCACGAGGAGCTTCTTGAAACAAACGAGATCTATAAAGAGGCTTATTCTATTCAGATGAAGGCAGGTGAGGAAGATGAGTAAGAAAAAGACTCCCGATAAGCGGAAGCACGGTGCACATCCCGCGAAGAACATCGACCCCAAAATGCTGCTTCGTCTTATAAAGCTTCTTCTGCACGATTATCCTGTGCAGATAATTGTAATTATTTGCTGTATCATAGTTTCTGCCATTGTCGGCGTTATGCCTGCAATTTATATTGAAAACATCACATCCATTATTGTGGAGGGGCTTGAACTTACCGCTTCCGTCTCCTTTGAAGAAGCCTGGAATACTGTATTCCCCGAGGTGCTCTCCGCACTTATTACAATGGTTGTGATTTACCTTGTGGGGCTTGCTTCCTCTGCCACACAGGCTCAGCTTGTTGCTATTGTCACTCAGGGCTTTCTTGATAAAATGAGAAAAAGAATGTTTGAGAAGATGCAGGATCTTCCCGTAAAATTCTTTGACGAAAACACCCACGGCGACATTATGAGCTATTATACAAACGATATAGATACCCTGCGTCAGCTTATTTCACAGGGTATTCCCAGCATTATTTCTGCCGCAGTGACCTTGGCTTTCCTTGTATGTGTTATGACCTATTTCAGCGTTTCTCTTATGACCGTTGTTATAATCGGTGTAATTGCAATGTTCAAGGTTACAAAGTTTGTCGGCGGAAATTCGGCAAAGTACTTTATGAAGCAGCAGGCGGCTGTCGGCAAAATGGAGGGCTTTGTTGAGGAAATGATGAACGGACAGAAGGTAGTAAAGGTCTTCTGCCACGAGGAGGCTTCTAAGGAGGACTTTGACAAGGTCAACGAGGAGCTCTTTAAGAATGTCGAAAAAGCACATATTTTTGCGAATGTCTTCGGTCCCATAATGAATAATATCGGCAATATCCTCTATGTCATAACTGCGTTTGTCGGCGGTATTCTTATCGTGTCCGACGGTCTTCTTCTCAATGTTTCCGTTGAAAATATTATAACAAAGGGCAGTATAGTTGCTCCTCTTGCAATTTCCGTTGTGGCTTCATATCTCGGTATGACAAAGCAGTTTACGGGTATGGTAAATCAGGCATCCCAGCAGATAAATTCAATAGCAATGGCTATGGCGGGTGCGGGAAGAATCTTTTCTCTTATAGACAGAGAAAAGGAGGTTGATGACGGTTATGTAACTCTCGTCAATGCACGAATCGAAAACGGTGAGATAATACCCTGTGAGGAGCATACAGGACACTGGGCGTGGAAGCATCCCCATTCCGCAGACGGCTCTGTGACCTATACAGAGCTTAAGGGCGATGTGGTGCTTGACGGCGTTGATTTTCAGTATGTTGAGGGAAAGCCCGTTCTTTTCGATGTTTCTCTTTATGCAAAGCCCGGTCAGAAGGTTGCTTTTGTGGGTGCTACGGGTGCGGGTAAAACCACTATCACCAATCTTATAAACCGCTTCTATGATATAGCTGACGGTAAGATAAGATACGACGGCATAAACATCAATAAAATCAAGAAGGATGACCTCAGACGAAGCCTCGGCATTGTTTTGCAGGATACGAATCTCTTTACCGGTACTGTTATGGATAATATCCGTTACGGTAAGCTTGATGCTACGGATGAGGAATGTATCAATGCGGCAAAGCTTGCCAATGCCCACGATTTCATTACAAGGCTTCCCGACGGATATAATACGGAGCTCACCTCAAACGGAGCAAATCTTTCACAGGGACAGCGCCAGCTTCTGTCAATAGCAAGAGCGGCGGTTGCAGACCCGCCCGTAATGATTCTCGACGAAGCAACCTCGTCCATCGATACAAGAACGGAGCTTCTTGTTCAGAGAGGTATGGATGCTCTTATGAAGGGCAGAACGGTTTTCGTTATAGCGCACCGTCTTTCGACTGTAAGAAATTCGGATGCCATAATGGTGCTTGACCACGGCAGAATTATCGAACGCGGAAACCACGATGAGCTTATAGCACAGAAGGGAACCTACTATAAGCTTTATACAGGTGCATTTGAGCTTGAGTAAGAATCAGTCAGAAATATAAAACAGTATTCTGCTCCACACTCGGGAGAGGGGCACGGAACTAAATGATATACGGGGAATTGCTTACACTTCGGGCAATTCCCCGTATAAAAAGATAATAAGCACAAAACTACCGCCAAGTAGTTTTGTGCTTAAAACTTTTATCAGATATAAAACTGGCTGTAATCGTCTACATCGAAAACATATACCTTGAAATGCTTTTCATTAATGGCTTCCTTGAAAACTCCGCCTACCTTGATGAGCTTCTGTGATGTCTTCAGTTCAAAATCCACATGCTCATAATGAAGAGATTCGCATACATTCCTTGTTCTTATTTCAAGACGGGGAGTGCCATCCTTGTTTTTTGTGAGAGAAAAGTTTATTGCCTCTATCTGAACATCGTTTGCTTTCAGTGAGAGAAAGCGTTCTGTGGGAACTTTTTTCTTTTTCTTATCTTTCTTTTTTATGCCGAACATATCAGAACTCCGTTTTTTTTCAGTATAAAGATATTATACCTCTCTTTTCTTTTTCTGTCAATTCCCCGAATTGACGGCTTCCTTTTTGTATTTTGCCTTTGTTGCAAGACCGCCTCTTATATGGCGCTGTGCCTTGTTGACATCAAGTACCTGTCTTACCTGAACATAAAGGGCAGGCTGAATTATTTTAAGCTTCCCAGTGACATCGGTATGCACCGTCGATTTTGATATTCCGAATACCTGTGCGGCTGCCCGCACCGTAGCCTTGTTTTTTACTATGTATTCTCCGAGCTTTATCGCTCTTGAGTCTGAAAATGTATCCAAAAGGCTATAGCTCCTTTCCTGTATATCAGTCTGTTAAGTTATATGCCGTGATGCCCTTGAAAATACGGGTTTATATAATAAAAATATAAAAAATAAAAATTTTTTTATTTTAAGTATTGACATTGCAAAATGCTTGTGATAATATACTAAAATGCATAAATATGGATGTGCATATCCTTAATTTAAGAGATTTATATATAATAATAAATAAATCTTTTAGCTGTTTTCAAGGAATTTTGTACATTCTGCATTTTGTTGCTTTTTGATTATCTTTAGAAAAAAGAACGGAGTGAAGAGCGAATGGCAAATGTGAAATCTGTCAAACTCGGAAAAAACACAAGAAAGAGCTTCGCAAAGATCAATGAGGTTATGGAGATGCCCAATCTTATCGAAGTTCAGAAGAACTCGTATCAATGGTTTCTTGATGTCGGTCTTAAAGAGGTCTTCAAGGATATCGGCGGTATAACGGACAATGCAAACAACGGTAATCTGGTGCTTGAGTTCGTTGATGCCCACCTCGGAAACGATCCTCTCAGACACGGCCGCAACTATACTGTAAAAGAGTGTAAAGAGCGCGACGCAACATATGCCGAAAGTTTATATGTATCCGTAAGACTCTATGACAAGGATACAGGAGTATTTACCAACGATGAGATATATATGGGCGATCTTCCCAAGATGACCGAAAGCGGTACATTCGTTATCAACGGTGCCGAGCGTGTTATCATCTCTCAGCTGGTTCGTTCTCCCGGAATATATTTCGACAGAACAAAGGACAAAACAGGCTGTGACCTTTATACTGCAACCGTTATTCCCAACCGCGGTGCATGGCTTGAATATGAAACTGACCCCAACAATGTTTTCAGTGTCAGAATCGACAAGAACAGAAAGCTTCCCATAACAACCTTTATCAGAGCTCTCAAGCTCGGCTCCAACACAGAGATCACAGATTTCTTCGGTGCTGATGAAAGAATTCTTGCAACCCTCGACAAGGACATCACAAAGAATTCCGCAGATGCTCTTATTGAGGTTTATAAGAAGCTCCGTCCCGGAGATCCGCCCAACATTGACACGGCAAAGAGCCATCTTTCTTCTCTCTTCTTTGACGACCGCCGTTATGACCTTTCAAGAGTCGGCCGTTACAAGTACAATAAGAAGCTTGCTCTTGCGGACAGAATCGCTGACAAGGTTCTTTCACAGGATGTTATCAGTGAATACGGTGAGGTTCTTGCAACAGCAGACACTCTTGTAACAAGAGAGCTTGCCAACAGCTTTGAACAGGCAGGTATCAGCATCGTTTATGTATATTCAAACGGCGAAGAGGTCAAGGTCATCTCCAACGGTATGGCAGAGCCCTACGAATTCCTTCCTCAGTTCACCGTAGAAGAGCTTGATAAGCTCGGTATCAACGAAAAGGTTGTTTACAGCGAGCTTCAGAAGGTTCTTGAGGAATGCGGCGATGATAAAGAAGCTCTCGCTGCAGCTCTTTCCGATAAGTGTGACGAGCTTATCCCCAAGCATATCACTCTCGATGATATATTTGCTTCTATCAACTATCTGAACTGCCTCGCTCACGGCGTAGGTTTCGTTGATGATATCGACCACCTCGGCAACCGTAGGATCCGTTCCGTCGGTGAGCTTCTCCAGAATCAGTTCAGAATAGGCTTCTCAAGACTTGAAAGAGTAGTCCGTGAAAAGATGGCAACCCGTGCAGGCGGAAAGGACACCGTAACGGCTGCTTCACTTATAAATATCAAGCCTGTAACTGCAGTTATCAAAGAATTCTTCGGATCCTCTCCCTTGTCGCAGTTTATGGATCAGGTCAACCCCCTTGCAGAGCTTACTCATAAGCGCCGTCTTTCAGCCCTCGGCCCCGGCGGTCTTTCCAGAGACCGTGCAGGCTTCGAAGTCCGTGACGTTCATTACAGCCACTACGGCCGTATGTGTCCCATCGAATCTCCCGAAGGTCCCAATATCGGTCTTATCTCATCTCTTGCAACATTTGCTAAAATTAATAAGTACGGCTTCATTGAAGCTCCCTTCCGCAGAATCGATAAGGAAACAGGAAAGGTTCTTGATGAGGTTGTTTATATGACAGCGGACAGAGAGGATGACTTCAAGGTAGCTCAGGCTAACGAGCCTCTTACCGAAGACGGTCATTTCGTAAACAAAAGAGTTATTGTCCGTTACAGAGATCAGTTCCGTGAAATCAACGCAAATGAAGTTGACTTTATGGATATCTCTCCCAAGATGGTTGTGTCCGTTGCTACAGCAATGATTCCTTTCCTTGAAAACGACGACGCAAACCGTGCTCTGATGGGTGCAAACATGCAGCGTCAGGCAGTTCCGCTTCTTAAGACAGAAGCTCCCATCATCGGAACAGGTATGGAATACAAATCCGCTTGCGACTCAGGTGTCTGTGTTCTTGCCGAAAAGGCAGGTACTGTTACAAAGGTAAGTGCAGACCTTGTTGAGATCACCTCCGATGACGGAACAGTTACATCCTATCCTCTTATCAAGTTTATGCGCTCCAATCAGGGCACCTGCATAAACCAGCGTCCCATCGTAAATGTCGGTGATGTTGTTGCAAAGTCAGATGTTATTGCTGACGGCCCCGCAACAAGCGACGGTGAGATCTCCCTCGGTAAGAATGCCCTTGTCGGCTTTATGACCTGGGAAGGCTACAACTATGAAGACGCTGTTCTCATTAATGAAAAGATCGTCCGTGATGATGTTTATACCTCAATTCATATTGAAAAGTACGAAATTGAGGCCAGAGAAACAAAGCTCGGCGAAGAGCAGATAACAAGAGATATCCCCAATGTTTCCGAGGATGCTCTTAAAAACCTTGACGAACAGGGTATTATCCGTATCGGTGCAGAGGTCCGTGCAGGTGATATCCTTGTAGGTAAGATCACTCCCAAGGGAGAAACAGAACTTACTGCAGAAGAAAGACTTCTCCGTGCTATCTTCGGTGAAAAATCCGGTGAAAGCAGAGAAACCTCCCTTAAGCTTCCTCACGGTGCATACGGTATCGTTGTCAATGTTGAAGTATATACCAAAGACAACTGTGATGACCTGAGCCCCGGAGTAAACAAGATCGTACGCTGCTATGTCGCTCAGAAGAGAAAGCTCTCCGTCGGCGACAAGATGGCAGGCCGTCACGGTAACAAGGGTGTTGTTTCAAGAATTCTTCCTCAGGAGGATATGCCCTTCCTTGCAGACGGTACTCCTCTTGATATCGTTCTTAATCCCCTCGGCGTTCCCTCCCGAATGAATATCGGTCAGGTTCTCGAAATGCATCTCGGCAGAGCCTGCAGAGAGCTTGGCTGGAGGATTATGACTCCCGTATTTGACGGTGCTCACGAAAGTGACATTCAGGAATGTTTAAGAGAAGCAGGACTTCGTGAAGACGGTAAGTCAATTCTTTATGACGGAAGAACAGGTCAGCAGTTTGATAACCCCGTAACAGTCGGTGTTATGTACTATCTGAAGTTACATCATCTCGTAGATGATAAGATACATGCGCGTTCAACAGGTCCTTACTCACTTGTTACCCAGCAGCCCCTCGGCGGTAAAGCTCAGTTCGGCGGACAGCGTTTCGGTGAAATGGAAGTTTGGGCACTTGAAGCTTACGGTGCAGCATATACTCTTCAGGAAATTCTTACTATCAAGTCTGACGATATCGTCGGCAGAGCCAAGGCATTTGAAGCTATCGTAAAGGGCGAGGATGTTCCCCGTCCCGGTATCCCCGAAAGCTTCAAGGTTCTCGTCAGAGAGCTTCAGTCACTTGCTCTTGATGTTGTTGTTTATGACGAAGACGGTGCAGAGATCGATCTTCAGCAGGATTACGGAGATGACGAAACTCCCGTAGCAGTTCCCGTAATGCCCGTTTCAGATGATTCTGATGAAGATATTGATGATATCGGTCTTCCCGAGGATGATGACGAAGACGATGATGTTGCTGATATCTACAGCGATATTGCCGGTGTTGTCAATGATTTCGGTGACAGCACATACGGTGTCAGCGTTTTAAGCGAAGACGATCTCAGCTGAGTTTCCTTCAGAAGAAAACGGTAAAATGAGGATGATTTTCCCTCTTTGCCTAAAAGTAATTTAGCAGCCGTGCGGAATGCTTATATAATGATAAAATATTTATATATAGCATTTCGCCGCGGAGTTTTGAAAACAGATTAATTTTCAGATAAATATAAAAAGGAGTTGCTGATTAATGAGCGAAGGTGCAGTAACTGTTAAAAAATACACCGAAGACAATTACAACAAACTGAATTTTGAATCAATTCAGATCGGTCTCGCATCTCCCGAAAAGATCAGAGCATGGTCTTTCGGTGAGGTCAAGCAGCCTGAAACCATAAACTACAGAACACTCAAGCCTGAAAAAGACGGTCTTTTCTGCGAAAAGATATTCGGACCTGTAAAGGACTGGGAATGTCACTGCGGAAGATATAAGAGAGAGCGCTATAAGGGCATTGTCTGTGAAAAGTGCGAGGTTAAGGTTACAAAATCAAAGGTACGCCGTGAAAGAATGGGCAGCATTGAGCTTGCAAGTCCCGTTTCTCATATCTGGTATTTCAAGGGCATTCCCTCAAGAATCGGTCTTATGCTCGGCATCGGACCCCGTGACCTTGAAAAGGTACTTTATTTCAGCCACTACATCGTTATCGATCCCGGTATGACTACTCTTAAAAAGTATCAGATCATTTCCGATGACGTTTATAAGGATATGGAAGAAAAATATGATGCTGATTCATTCACCGCAATGATGGGTGCAGAGGCTATCAAGATCCTTCTTTCCGAAATTAATGTGGAAGAGCTTGCAAATGAACTGAGAGCTGAGCTTGAAAAGGCAGAGGGCCAGCAGAAGCTCCGTGTTCTTAAGCGTCTTGAGGTCGTTGAGGCATTCAGACAGTCAGGCAACCGTCCCGAATGGATGATTCTTGATGTTCTTCCCGTTATTCCCCCCGATCTTCGCCCCATGGTTCAGCTTGATGGTGGCAGATTCGCAACAAGCGACCTTAATGACCTTTACAGAAAGGTTATCAACAGAAATACAAGACTTAAGAAGCTTATCAATGAAAATGCTCCCGAGATCATTGTCAGAAATGAAAAGAGAATGCTTCAGGAAGCAGTTGACGCTCTTATAGATAACGGCAGACGCGGCAGACCCGTTGTAGGCCCCAACCAGAGACCCTTCAAGTCCCTTTCCGATATGCTTAAGGGTAAGCAGGGACGCTTCCGTCAGAACCTTCTCGGTAAGCGTGTTGACTATTCAGGCCGTTCCGTTATCGTTGTAGGTCCCACACTTAAGATATATCAGTGCGGCCTTCCCAAGGAAATGGCTCTCGAGCTCTTCAAGCCCTTTGTTATGAAACGCCTTTGCGATATCGGCGAAGCAAAGAATATCAAGGCTGCAAAGAAGATGATCGAAAAGGTTCAGCCCGTAGTATGGGATGCTCTTGAAACAGTTATCAAGGACCATCCTGTTATGCTTAACCGTGCTCCCACTCTTCACAGACTCGGTATTCAGGCTTTTGAACCCGTGCTTGTAGAAGGCAGAGCTATCAAGCTTCATCCCCTTGTTTGTACCGCTTTCAATGCTGACTTCGACGGTGACCAGATGGCTGTTCATGTGCCGCTTTCTGTTGAAGCTCAGGCTGAAGCACGCTTCCTTATGCTCGCTTCAAATAACCTTCTTAAGCCTTCAGACGGTAAGCCTGTTACAGTTCCTTCTCAGGATATGGTGCTCGGTTCCTATTATCTTACTCTCGTAAGAGAAGACGAACCCGGTGCAGGTAAGGTCTTCAAGGATGAGGACGAGGCTATTATGGCTTATGAAGCAGGCTATCTCGGACTTCACGCTCCCGTTAAGATCCGCCGTACGGTAGAGGTTGACGGCGTTGAATATACTGGCTTCTGTTCAACCACTCTCGGCCGTGTTATCTTCAACAGACCCGTTCCCCAGAATCTCGGCATCGTAAAGAGAGATCCTGCCGATCTCGACAGTATGGTTGCTATGGAAGTTGACCGTGTTGTTGACAAGAAGCAGCTCGGAAAAATTATTGATAAATGTATCGAGGTTCACGGCACTAACGAATCTGCCGATGTTCTTGATAAGATAAAGAATCAGGGTTATAAGTATTCAACTCAGTCAGGTATCACCGTTTCTGTTTTCGATGCTATCATCCCCGAAAAGAAGCAGTATTACCTTGATGAAGCACAGGCTCAGGTCGACAGAATAATGGATCTTTACCGCAGAGGTTATGTAAGCGAGGAAGAGCGTTATAAGAAGGTTATCGAGATCTGGTCAACCTGCACAAACAAGATCTCAGAAGAGATCGGTGCAAATCTTGATACAAAGACTAACCCCATCCATATGATGATCGACTCAGGCGCCCGTGGTAGTAAGTCACAGCTTAACCAGCTTGCAGGTATGCGTGGTCCTATTTCCAATACAGCAGGTAAGACCATCGAAATCCCCATCAAGGCTAACTACCGTGAAGGTCTTAATGTGCTCGAATACTTCATCGCTTCCCGTGGTGCCCGTAAGGGTCTTGCCGATACAGCTCTTCGTACAGCTGACTCAGGTTACCTTACCCGCCGTCTTGTTGATATTTCTCAGGAGGTTATCATTCTTGAGGATGACTGTGGCTGCGAATCAGGCTTCGAGGTAAGCGACATCTATGCAGACGGCGACCTTCGTGAGCCCCTTACCGAAAGACTCAGCGGCAGATATCTTCTTAATAATCTGTACGATGAAAACGGTGAGCTTCTTATGGATAATCAGCATATCCTTACTGATGCAGATGCAGAAAAGATCGTAAATGCAGGCATCAAGAAGGTAGTTATCCGTTCTCTTCTTACCTGCGAAGCAGAGCAGGGTGTGTGCAGAAAGTGCTACGGTAAGAACCTTGCAACAGGCCGTCCCGTTTCCATCGGTGAAGCAGTAGGTGTTGTTGCAGCCCAGTCTATCGGTGAACCCGGTACACAGCTTACCATGAGAACTTTCCATACCGGCGGTGTTGCTACAACCGCTGACATCACACGAGGTCTTCCCCGAGTTGAAGAGCTTTTCGAGGCAAGAAAGCCCAAGACCGTTGCATTCCTTGCAAAGGCAAGCGGTGTAGTAAGCTTCGTAAATCCCTCAACAAAGAGCAAGAAGACTACAGAAAGCATTGTTATTACCGATGATGACGGTATCACATATATTGAAAAGAACATTCCTTACGGCTACAGAAAGTGCGTAACCGAAGGCCAGCGTGTTGAAAAGGGCGATCCCTTAACGGAAGGCTCCGCAAATCCCCACGATGTTCTTGACATTCTCGGCGAAAATGCTCTTTATAATTACCTTATCAGTGAAGTTCAGGCTCCTTACCGCGGACAGGGTGTTGATCTGAATGATAAGCACATTGAGGTTATCGTCCGTCAGATGATGAGAAAGGTCAAGGTTGACGATCCCGGAACAACAGATCTTCTTCCCGGTGTAACTATGGAAAAGACTGAGTTCAAGAAGGCTAACAATGCCGCAAAGGCCCGTGCCCAGGCAGAAGGCTCCGTATTCTCTGCTGCAACCTGCACACCCGTACTTCTCGGTATTACAAAGGCTTCTCTTGCAACGGAATCCTTCCTTGCTGCAGCTTCCTTCCAGGAAACAACAAGAGTTCTTACCGATGCCGCTATCAAGGGCAAGATAGATCCTCTTGTAGGTCTTAAGGAAAATGTAATTATCGGTAAGCTCCTGCCCTCAGGAACCGGTATGAAGCGCTATTCTGAGGTTGATATTACAAAAAATTATACAGAAACAGAAGAATAATCGGAATTGTTGGTAATTTTAACGAATTTTTGGTATTTTCTTTGTAAAAGGTGTTGACAAAAGGGTACTGTTGATGTTAAAATTAACAACTGTGCGATGTTATTTTGGTCAAAAAGGGAAAAGTCGCAAGATTTTTCCCTTTTGATATATAAAATCCATAAGGAGGTGCAGAAGACTTGCCAACCTTTAACCAGCTTGTTCGCAACAGCAGAAAGTCTCTTGAGAAGAAGTCAAAGGCTCCCGCTCTCGGAAAGGGTCTCAACTCCCATAAGAATGTTGTGACTGATCATAACTCTCCCCAGAAGCGTGGCGTATGTACAGTTGTTAAAACTGATACACCTAAGAAGCCTAACTCTGCTCTGAGAAAGCTTGCCAGAGTTCGTCTTACAAACGGTATCGAAGTATCCGCTTACATTCCCGGTGTCGGCCACAATCTTCAGGAACACTCAGTTGTTCTTATAAGAGGCGGAAGAGTTAAAGACCTTCCCGGTGTGCGTTACCACATCATCCGCGGTACCCTTGATGCTCAGGGCGTTAACGGCAGAATGCAGAGCCGTTCCAAGTACGGAACAAAGAAAGCAAAGGCTAAGAAATAAGCCGCTTTCAAAAGATCGATCAGGACAAAATCTTCTTGCAGGTTGAATTTATTCACCAATGTAAGTTTATATATATACGCTTAAAGCGGTATGTGACTTCATTGGCGCCGCGGGAATTTGTCACTCGAGTACCTATGATATCATTACTATGAAGGAGGGAAGCGAAGTGCCAAGAAGAGGCAATATAGCAAAACGTGATGTTTTGCCCGATCCGCTTTACA
>SVOV01000072.1 GCA_015066205.1 Oscillospiraceae bacterium | reverse complement strand
TTTTTGGCAACGAAGCGTGCCTTACGGCACATGAAAAATGAAGCAGCCTTCGGCTATGAAGCACACCTTCGGTGTACGGAAATGTTACACACGCTTTGCTTCATATTGAACATCAGTTCAATGCCTCATGTTTGCGAAGCAAACGCTTCATGCGAGCCGAAGGCGAGTGCTTCATTGACAAATCTGAAAATACAGATATAGTCAGAAAACAACAAGTTTCGACATAAGATTCCCGAGAAGCTTGTCAAGAGCAGCGGACAGATAAAAAACCGAAAAAGCAAAACAATAAATTGACAGGCTTTTCCTTTTATTATATAATTAGGTTATAAATAAACGGAGGAGAAAATATATGTATTCATTACTTATAAGAATTCTTGCCACATTTCTTGCTTCCCTTTTTGCACTGTTCAATATTTCAGTTGACATTCCCGGCTTTTCGGACGAAAGGATTTCGGCAACCGAAATTACATATCTCAATGAAGACGAGGGCTCAATGGATGCCCTGATAACGGTTAAAACCACAACAGACGGTGAATATAAATTATTCTGGGCTGATGAGGATTTCAACAAGCTTACATTCACTCTCGGGGAAGAAGAGATTGAGCTGAGCGAATTTGCAACGGTCACAACCTATTTCGGTGAGGGCAGTATTGATCTTCCCGATTTTACGGCAATTCCCGAGGGAGCTTCAAATATCCTTGTTACTCTTAACGGAGAAACTCTTGAAATCTTCGATATTCCGGAGGAAAAGAGAGCAGACCGCGGCGAGCTTATTTATTCATTCGGCTCTATAAGCGACCTTCATTTCAACCGCTATGAGCTTGACGGCGGTAAGGATGTTGCCGAATCCACCTTTGCGAGAGCTCTTACATTCTTTGATAATGCGGCTGTCAGCCTTGTTGCAATGCCCGGTGATATTTCAACCGACGGCGAAAAGGAAGCCTTTATGGCATTCAACAGCATTTCATCAGACTATGATTTCCCTGTTTACACAACCACAGGCAACCACGATCTTCACGCAAAATATGAAAAAGAAAACTGGCTCGCCTATATGAATACGGGAGTTTACGGCGAAGAAAAGGCCGAGGGCATAATCAATGTTGCCGACAACGGTCTTGATTTTGTATATGAAGAGCCCTCTTCGGGAGACATCTTCATTTTCCTTAATCAGACAAGCAACGGCTACGGTATGCTTTTCGATGCGCTTCTTGAAAGCTCCCAGCTTGACTGGCTCGAAGCACAGCTTGAAACACATAAGGACAAGAGCGTTTATCTTTTCTTCCATACTTTCCTTACTAAAGCTAAAGGAAATCCGATGACCGGCACGGGTAATCTTCAGAACGAGCTCGGTTGGAGCTATCCTCTTTTCTATACTCCCGGTGCCTCTGACGAGGTAAGACTCAGAAAGCTTTTAAGAGAGAATGACAATGTTACCTTCTTCAACGGACATTCTCACTGGGCATATCATATGCAGACACTTAATCCCGACCTCAATATTTCAAAGAACGGTGAGGACGGCGCAACCTATGTTCATGTTTCCTCTGTTTCCTCTCCCCGTATAACAGGCGATTATCAGGTCTTATGGGAGGGCACAGACCCCACAATGAGCGAGGGCTATCTTATCGAGGTTTACGAGGATGAAATCGTTCTTTACGGTGTTGACTTTGTGAATAACAGAATCCTTGCATATGCAACCTACGAAAGCGCAAAATAATCATCATAAAACAAACAGCTTCAGAGCATCGGCTCTGAAGCTGTTTCTGTT
Source organism: Oscillospiraceae bacterium (assembly GCA_015066205.1). Lineage (GTDB taxonomy): Bacteria > Bacillota > Clostridia > Oscillospirales > Acutalibacteraceae > RUG806. The sequence continues at coordinate 4,739 of SVOV01000072.1, read as the reverse complement.
ATCATTTTCAGTTATCAATAACAATTTCCTTATGGCAAGCGGAGGAATCGTAGATAGCCTGAAGGATTTTTGATGTGCCGACTGCAAGCTTGATATCATTACGGTTTCTTTCGCCCCGTCGAACACACTCAACAAAGTCAATAACCTCATCGTGGTGCATACCGTTGAGCTTATAATCGGGCTTTTCTTCAATAAGCATACCGTCTTTTGCGGTGTAATATGTATACTTTCCGCAGTACTGAAGTCTGACACCGCCCTTGTCCCCCATAAAGTCAATATATGTTTCGTTTACACCGATATTCTGTGCCCAGGCACCGTTGAAGCTGAGAGTAGCACCCTCTGTTCTTACAAGACCTGTTACGGAGTCATCAACATCATAAACACCGTCAACATTCTTGGTGTCTTCAGCCCACATTGAAATGTAGGTATAATTCTTCATATCCTTACCGAGCTTTGAGAAAGCCTCACCGCTTGCAGTAAGGGGCTTGGGATCGCCGAGACAGTAAAGAATAAGGTCGATATAATGTACGCCCCAGTCAATAAGAGCACCGCCGCCTGATGAAGCTGAATTTGTGAAGTCACCGCCGAGACCGGGAATTGAACGGTGTGCACGGAAGGATGCATATACATGGAAAACCTCTCCGAGGTCACCTCTCTCGATCATTTCCTTGATCTTATTTACGGAATTTGAATAACGGTTACAAACACCGATGGAAAGAATTCTTCCTGTTTCATAGGAAACCTTTTCCATTTCAAGAGCCTCGGAAAGGATTCTTGCAGCGGGCTTTTCGCAGAGAACATCCTTGCCGTGACGCATAAAATCAATAGCTATTATGCTGTGGTGATCGTTATGTGTGCAGACGGAAACAGCATCAAGCTCGGGATCGTCAAGAATCTCGTGATAATCATAAACAGCCTTACCGCATCCGTATTTTTCTACAGCCGCATCCGCTCTTTCGGGAATAATGTCACAGAAATACTTGATCTCTGCATTCTCACTGTCCATATAAGCGGGGATATGTGCACTGTTTGCAATATTACCGCAGCCGATAACGGCAACCTTGATTTTTTCTTTCATCTGAAACTCTCCTTTGTTGGGTTTTGTAAATATTTTTCTATTTCGGAAAGGTAAGAAATGCCTTTCAAATATATATTTTTATCCTCCGCCCTTTCGGAAAATGAGCTGAGTATCTTTCTGTTTCTTTCAAAATCATCCTCACAGAATATCGTAAAAACGGGTGAAGAGGAAAAAGGATTTTCACATCTTGATAAATGAGATAAAGAAAAGGGCGCGCCGCACAATAAGACCTTATAAAAAGGTAAAAACAGCGCCGACGGGATAAGAGATCTTGTTGCAAGAAGAATCGTAATATCACTGTCAACAAAGCGCATAAGCTCTCTTTTATACTTTTCCGGAGTAAGCTCTCCGTTTACGGCAACAAAGGGTGTTCCCCTTTTCCGGAGAAAGCCTGCAAACTGATTCTGCTCTGTGCGGGAATTAAAGTATATACAAATTTTCTTATAAGCATATTTTTCCGCCTCTGCCGCAGTAAAATAGAATTTTGCCGCCGAAGACGGAGCTTCATAAAAAGACAGGGACGGCAATTTCCTTTCTCCTATAACTACGGTATCGTCTGAAGAAAAAATACTCCGCAGCTCATCTGAAATCTCGCAAGGCGGAGAAAAGAATGCCAGAATCTGACAGAAATGAGTGATCTCTGCTCTGTATTCACCTACCCATCTAAAGGACTCTCTGTAGCCGTATTCCCCTTTAAGCGAGCATTCGGAAAATAGTGTCACAAGACGGCGGTATTTCTTTCTTGTCAGGAATTCTCTGAAGCCCGAATCCCCCATAAAGCGTATATCAGAGAGAAGCACATCAGGGGCCGAAAGAAAAGCCGCGGCAGAAGCTTTTCCGTCATAAACGGCAAACGGAGAATCGGTGTTTATAAATACGGAGGACGGAGTGAAAACAACAGTTTTAATTCCGTCAGAGGCAAAGGCTGAAAGCTCGGGAACAGGCATTCGCAGAAACACATCAGTTCCGCTTTCATATGCCCTATTTACAAATTCCCTGACAGAGCCTTCGTATTCCATAAAATCTCCTGTTGACAAAGCATAAAAATTGTTATTAAATATAGTATATTATATTTAATATTTTTGTCAATGAAAAGAGTATTTTTTCTATCCGCTGTTTTCTGATTTACGGGTTGAAAATCTGTTTTTACGGTCTTTTTTCAAAATATCAAAAAAAGGCTTGCAATTTAAAAAATGTTATGATATAATACTCAAGCGTTCTTGTGGGTGTGGGATCCCCCTCACCGCGATTAGTGTAACGCAATATACTAAGGCGGGTGGTCCTCTGGCTGTTATTGGCAGTGAATGAACATCTGAAAAAAATAACGGAGGTCTTTATAATGGACGCAATCAAGCTTATGACAGAAGGCATGCTTAAAGAGCAGCCCCCCGTAATCGAAATCGGTGACACAGTTAGAGTTGATGTCAAGATTCGTGAAGGTGAAAAAGAAAGAATTCAGGCATTCGAAGGCACAGTAATCGCTCGTAAGGGCAGCGGTGTTGCTGAAACCTTTACAGTACGCAGACTTTCCTACGGTGTAGGTGTTGAAAGAGTATTCCCCATTCACTCCCCCAACGTAGCAAATGTTGCTATCGTAAGAAAAGGTAAAGTACGCAGAGCTAAGCTTTATTACCTCAGAGGCAGAGTCGGTAAAGCTGCTAAGGTTAAGGAATTAATCAAGTAATTAATCTATGTGCTTTTGAGGAACATCTATCAGGTGTTCCTCATTTTTGATTTGAGGGAAACTATGGATAAAAGCAATACCAAGAGAGCATACGGGAAGGCGGCGGAATATATTTATTCCGTCTTTTCGACATTTCTCATTTGTATGATGATTATTTTTATTGCTTTTTCCTTTTTTTTCAGGTTAGTTCAAGTCACGGGTGATTCAATGAATCCGACACTTGAAACAGGTGACAGGCTCATAATCTCAAATGTTTCCTACACTCCCGATTACGGTGACATCATCGCTGTCAACAAAAACGGAATTGAAAACAGCTCAATGATAAAAAGAGTTATAGCTCTTCCGGGGGACAGTGTTTCCATTGATTTCGATACGCATCTTATCACCGTCAACGGCAAGGTGCTTTTTGAGGATTATGAGATAACCGAGCCCATCAGCGAAAGATATGACTTTAAGGGTCCCGTAACAGTTCCCGAGAATTCGGTTTTTGTCCTCGGAGATAACAGAAACAATTCTATTGATTCAAGAACCGAAAGCATAGGCTTTATAACATTTGACGAAATAAGCGGAAAGGCTCTCACAAGACTTTTCCCTGTCGGCAGATTCAATATATATTGAGGGTGAATTTTATGAACAATAAAGATATACTCACAAGCGAAACAAAAAATGAAAAGGAAGCAGTGAGCTTTGCTTCAAGCATTTATGAGGGGCTTTCTGTTGTTATTTCGGCAATTTTCATAATTGCTCTTGTTTTCACATTCGGCTTCAGACTTGTAGGTGTCAGCGGAAGCTCTATGGTTGACACTCTTCACGACGGCGAATGGCTTATTGTCACTCCCTATTACAATGAACCCGTATACGGTGACATTGTTATTTCCTCTCACCGCCTCGAAACTATGGGTCCCATCGTAAAAAGAGTTATCGCAACTGAGGGTGACAAGGTCTATATAGATACGGACGGTGTTGTTTTTGTAAACGACAAACAGCTTAATGAAACTTATACAGTTCCCGCATTTATGCGAAAGGGAGACCTTTCATACCCTGTAACGATTCCCGAGGGACATGTTATGCTTATGGGTGACAACCGTCCCGCTTCATCAGACTCAAGATACTCATATGTCGGCTTTGCTCCCGTTGATGCTCTTCTCGGTAAAGCACAGATAAGACTCTCGGGACAGTGGGACATATACAGCAATTTTTCCGAATAATCAGTAAAATGCCGTCAGAATCCGCACAGGCGAATAACCGACGGCATTTTGTCAGTTTTATTATACAGTACATTGAAGAATACATTTTGCCGGAGGAGTTATGGCAGATAATCAGAAACAAACAGTTCAGTGGTTTCCGGGGCATATGGCCAAAACACGCCGTAAGATCAAGGAGAGTCTTTCTCTTGTTGACGGCGTGATCGAGCTCAGAGATTCAAGAATTCCCGTTTCAAGCACAAATCCGGAGCTCAACGACCTTATTGAAAATAAGCCGAAAATCATTTTACTCAACAAATCAGATCTGGCGGATGAAAAAACAACCGCACAGTGGATAGCATACTATAAAAGTCAGGGAATTCCCGCTATAGCAGTTGACTGCAGAAGCGGTAAGGGGCTTAATCTTTTCAGATCAACCGTAAATGAGGTTCTTTCAGATAAGATCAGGAGCAATACCGAAAAGGGTATGGCAGGCAAGGCTCTCCGCCTTATGGTGGTGGGTATACCAAATACCGGCAAATCATCATTTATAAACCGCATGGCAAAGGGCGGGAAGGCAAAGGTTGAGGACAGAGCGGGTGTTACAAGGCACAATCAATGGTTTGTCTGCGAGGACAGGATTGAGCTTCTTGACACTCCCGGCGTTCTCTGGCCGAAATTTGAGGATCCCGATGTGGGCTATAAGCTCGCATTTACGGGCGGAATCAAGGATGACATTCTTGACATAGAGGAGCTTGCGGTAAAGCTTCTCGAAATACTCCGCGACCTTTAT
>SVOV01000021.1 GCA_015066205.1 Oscillospiraceae bacterium | reverse complement strand
CTCTATTGTTTATAACTTCCAGACTACCGCCATTAAGCTGGACATCATACAAAAAGGATTCTGAAGAATCTTCTTCAATGACCGTAACATTTCCTCCGTTTTGAATATAATTTGTCTGAAACGGTGCTCCGCCCCCGAAGGATCGGAATGTTATATTTCCGCCCTCTACTGTTAAGACACCGAGATCATGGCTTGAGCTGTATGCGGTAACGGCTTTTGAGTTTGCATAAAGACTGTCAGTTTCCCCACCGTATATGACAACATTTGAACTGTAAATCTCCAACGCTGCCTGACTTGCCCAGTTATATTGATCAATAGTATTTGTTCCCTCAAGTATTATGTTTATATCGTAACTATCAGAATAATTCACCTGAATCCGTCGGAATGTAGCGTTTCGCAGGGTAATATCACAGCTACCCTTCACTATGATTTCCGCATCAGAATTACTTCCCGTTACAATGTAGCTGTCTGTGCCATTATTCACGGGGTCAAACACATACCGCGTGCTGCTTGATGCACTTAAATCCGCAACAAGAGGTTCCGTATTGACTTCTTGCGCTGATACTGCAATATCTGCACTTACAAAGACCAACAAAACCGTAAAAACAATCAGTAAATTCCGTATAAGCTTAATATGCATATTTTTCCTCCTTTTGTTTACCGTAACATAACATTATTATAAACTTTTTTTACCATAAATAATTTCAACAGTAACTCTTATACTATAATTTTAGCATGTTGAAAAGTAACATTACAACTAACAAACTTGATAGTTTTTCTCCCCTGATGTTAATTCTCACTTTGAATACCGATAATCAAATATTTTGTGTATTGACATACTTTTTTGAAAATGGTATAATGTTTGAGTTAAAAACTGTGACGGAATTACGGTTTTTGTGACGGCTTTCAGAGAGGCAGTGGGTGGTGTGAACTGTCAGTACGGCAACAATCGGTCTCTCTCCTGAGTTTATTCTCTCAACATCCTTTGATTTATAGGAGAATACGGATACTCACCGTTATCGAGTTTGAGCGGTCAGATCTATCTGACAAGCAGGGTGGTACCGCGGTAATTTTATCGTCCCTGAGGAAGGCAAATTCCTCAGGGAATTTTTTAATATATAGGAAATTGCTCGCATTGTGAGAGATTTCACTTATATCAAAAAACACCTTTTCGCCCCCAAGACCCAGGGCCGGGGGGGGTGAAGCAGAATGCTTTTTTATTCGTTTTTAACCCTTCGGGAGGGGCAACCCCTCCCCTACAACACAGTATTTTTATTTTTAATATTCAGGGAGGATATTATGAATTACGATTTTAAGAATACCGAGCTGAAATGGCAGCAGAAATGGGAAGACGCAGGCGTTTTCCACGCTGTTGACGGTTCGGAAAAGAAAAAATTCTATGCTCTTGTAGAATTCCCCTACCCCAGCGGTGCGGGTATGCATGTAGGCCATATCAAGGCTTATTCGGGACTTGAGGTTTTATCCCGTAAAAGAAGAATGGAAGGCTATAATGTACTCTTCCCCATCGGCTTTGACGCATACGGTCTTCCCACGGAAAACTATGCTATCAAGACCGGTATTCACCCGAGAAAGGTAACCGATATCAATATCGAAAAATTCTCATCACAGTTAAAGAGAGTCGGCTTCTCCTTTGACTGGAACAGAGTTATTGACACCACAGAAGAGGGATATTATAAGTGGACACAGTGGATATTCCTCAAGATGTTTGAAAAGGGTCTTGCCTTCAGAGATAAGACTCTTGTTAACTACTGCCCCTCTTGCAAGGTCGTTCTTTCAAATGAAGACTCACAGGGCGGTAAGTGTGACATCTGCCACAGCGACATTGTTCAGAAATCAAAGGATGTATGGTATCTTCGTATCACAGAATATGCCGACAAGCTCCTTCAGGGGCTTGACAGCGTTGATTATCTTCCCAATGTCCGTCTTCAGCAGGAAAACTGGATCGGCAAATCCACAGGTGCTTTTGTCAACTTCACTATTAAGGATACGGAAGAAACACTTAAAATATACACGACCCGTCCCGATACTCTTTTCGGTGTTACCTTTATGGTAATGGCTCCCGAGCATCCCTTACTTGACAAGTATCAGGACAGAATCTCCAATTTCAGCGAGGTTGAAAGCTACAGAACTGAATGTGCAAAAAAGACCGAATTTGAAAGAACTCAGCTTGTAAAGGAAAAGACAGGCGTTAAGCTTTCGGGCTTTTCTGCAATAAATCCCGTAAACGGCAAAGAAATTCCCATCTTCATTTCCGACTATGTTATGATGGGCTACGGTACGGGTGCAATTATGGCTGTTCCCGCTCACGATCAGCGTGACTTTGAATTTGCAACAAAGTTCGGTATTGATATTATTGAAGTTATCAAGGGCGGAGATATAACTAAGGAGGCATATGCCGGCGACGGTGAAATGGTAAATTCCGATTTCCTTAACGGACTTACCGATAAGAAGTCTTCCATTGCAAAGATGCTCGAGGTGCTCAAGGAAAAGGGCATCGGTGAAGCAGGCGTACAGTTCAAGATGAAGGACTGGGCATTCAACCGTCAGAGATACTGGGGCGAGCCCATTCCGATAGTTCACTGTGAAAAATGCGGTATGGTAGCAGTTCCCTACGAGGAGCTTCCTCTCCGTCTTCCCACAGTTGAAAACTTTGAACCCGGTACAGACGGTGAAAGCCCCCTTGCAAAGATCGAGGAATTCGTAAACTGCACCTGTCCCAAGTGCGGCGGCAAGGCAAAGAGAGAGACCGATACAATGCCTCAGTGGGCAGGCTCATCATGGTATTTCTTAAGATACATTGACCCCAAAAATGATAAATGCTTTGCAGATAAGGATAAGCTCGCTTATTGGGGACAGGTTGACTGGTATAACGGCGGAATGGAGCATGTAACCCGCCATATGATCTACTCCCGTTTCTGGCACAAATTCTTATATGATCTCGGTGAGGTTCCCTTCGACGAGCCTTATGCAAAGAGAACTGCACAGGGACTTATCTTAGGACCTGACGGTGACAAGATGTCAAAATCAAAGGGTAATGTAGTTGACCCCAACGATGTTGTAGATGTTTACGGTGCCGATGTTCTGAGAAGCTATGTTCTCTTTATGGGTGACTATGAAAAGGCCGCTCCCTGGTCACAGAATTCTCTCAAGGGCTGTAAGAGATTTATTGACAGAGTATGGAATCTTCAGGAAATCGTTACAGACGGCGACGAGTATTCCAAAAAGCTTGAGTCCTCCTTCCATAAGACAATAAAAAAGGTTTCCGAGGATATTGAAAATCTTAAGTACAATACTGCTATTGCAGCTCTTATGACTCTTATTAATGAGATTTACGAAGCAGGCTCAATAACAAAGAAGGAGCTTAAGACATTCATTACTCTTCTTAATCCCTTTGCTCCTCATGTTACTGAAGAAATCAATGAAGCGCAGAAGCTCGGCACAATGCTTGCTGTGAGCGAATGGCCCTCATATGACGAAGCAAAGTGCATTGATGACGAAATTGAAATTGCTGTTCAGGTCAACGGCAAGATCAAGGCAAGAATTATGGTGGCTGCAGAAATTTCACAGGATATGGCTGTTGCAGCTGCAAAGGAAAACGATGATGTAAAAGCAGCTATTGACGGAAAGACTGTTATAAAAGAGCTTTATGTCAAGGGCAGACTTGTAAATATCGTTGTAAAATAAGAATAGCCTTAAATTTACCTATCCCCTTTCCCCGTTTTCGGGAAAAGGGGATTTTACATTATACAGAAAACCGGAGTTCTGAAAATTAAAGGCTTTTTTGCTCCCTGTTTTATGAAACGCAACATAAATTGACACACCTTGAATCAGATGATATAATTATTCTGAAAGGAGGAGCTGAAATGACTAAAGAAAAGATTAAAAATTTTATTGATTTCAGATTCGTTCCGCTCAAAAAACGCACTTATATAACAAGAATACTGTTGTTCTGGTTGTTTAATATACCGTTTTATTTTTTTGATAAATTCTCTGTCACAGCCGGAATTGTTTTTTCTGTCATAAATGTATTCAGCTCCGTGCTTTTTATCAGGTTAGTAATAACCAAAGCAGCAACAAAAGAAGCTAAATTTTTAAGTGAAGGAATAGCATACACATATTATTCAGCCGTTTGCCTTATTGCAGGCTTCATTGCATTGAGTTTTCCGAACGGATATAATTTCCTTTTACTTTTTATTCTGATTCTTATATATCTTTTATGTGCGGCATTGTACTTTCTGCTTGTATTGAAAAATATAAGGAAAGACATTTATAACGAGAAAAAAGCCGGAGCAGGCGGAAAATCTTTCATAGCTCCGTTTACAGGAGGTCTTCTGGGAATATCTGCCGGCAGATTATTTAGTTCAGTCTTTTCAAGCCAAGAGCTCAGCTTTTATATCATTAGCGCCTGCCTTTTATTTATGTCATATATTTTAAGTATATGCTATATCAGCTTTATCAGATTGTACTTTCTTAAAAATTTATCAAAGTGTCAGAATTAAAAACTATATTTATCGTAATGAGAGCTTTTTATGAAAAAGAAAAACAAAAAATGCGAAACTGACAATTTCGTTTTATCGAAGGATCACCGTGATTTAGTACGGTATATTGTACCTTTCTTTTGTATTCCGTTTTCATTGGCGATATCAGTGTATTTCTGGATAGACGCATTCAGACACCCGGCTGATGAATATCGCCGATATTTTGCTGCTGCGTTTTTTTTAATGGATATTGCGTTAACTATCAATTTTTACCGTCACAAAACAATTAATGAAATGCAGTTTAATATTAAAGAGCACTGTATAACCAACACTATCCCGCACAAAAAAGATATTAAGCTGAATTTATTTGACCCTTTATATATTTCACATGTATCCGTAGATTTTTACTATGGTAAAGGTGCAAAGATAACAAGAGAGTATTATCTCTTCTCCTCCCGCCCCTTTTCTATTAATGATTATAAAGGTGACGACGGCTTAGTTCCTCTCGAACACTTTCATAAGCTCGGAATAATAATTTTCCCGAAGAATGAAGGAGTTGACGAGTGGCTGTGCACCGAATTAAAAATAAATGATATACCCGAATTTCCCCGTTCGGTTGAATACAATACCGAGAATCAATTCGGTAACGGTATTGATTCATCCCCCGGACTTATGCTCGACGGCTGACAGTATCCTGTAAACTCTCGAAAAATGTGCAATTTAAGATAAAAGAACAGACATAAAACTATCATAACAACAGTTTTATGCCTGTTTTTTGTTCTGAGAAAAACATATCACCCATGAGTTTTTCTGTATTTCTTAGATTTCCGATTATTTTATACCTGTTTCATCGTTTTTGAAATAACCGAATTTTATTGAAGATGAGCCAAATTTTTTTCTTATATCATCAAGGGCTGATTCAATTTTTTCCTGCTTTTCGTGACTTTTATTATCCGTAATATCGAAAAGGTTAAGCTGTGCACATTCCTCGTCCTCATTAATAAGTCCCGAGGCGGTTACGGAAAGAAGCCGCACCGGCTGAGTCATACTCCAGTTTCCTTTAATAAGACTCATACTGACCTCTGAAATTTCTTTCTGAAGATTTGTAGCCTTTTTCAGAGTTATCTGTCTTTGCATTACCCTGAAATCGGTATCCTTTATACCTATCTGCACAACTGTGCATTTTTTCTTATCCTTTCTGAGCCTGCAGGCTACGGAATCCGATAAAAAAGCAATTCCCGATCTTATTTCATCATACCCCAGAAGATCCCGACGGAAGGTAATAGAGTTTCCTATTGATTTGACCTCCTGTTTTTCATAGAAGGAGGCTACGGGGGAATCATCCCTGCCGTTTGCATTGTCCCAGAGAGAGAAGCCCTGCTTTCCGAATACTTCTCCGATTTTTTCTCTGTCATAGGCGGCAAGCTCACCTATTGTGTTTATTCCGAGTGTGCGTAGCCTCTCCGTAGTTTTCTTTCCCGCGAGAAACAGCTCCGAAACATCAGCCTTATGAAATATTTCAGCCATATTTTCCCGCATAATAACGGTTGTGGCATCGGGCTTTTTATAATCGCTTCCGAATTTTGCCACTGTTTTACAGAAGCTCACTCCCACGGAAATTGTGATCCCGATATCATTTTTTATTCTCTCTCTCAAAGAATCTGCAAGTATCTTGGCATCTCCGCCGAAAAGATGAAGAGAGTTTGTAACATCAAGATAAGATTCATCTATACTTGCCTTCTCCACAAGGTCTGTATATTCAAGATAAATTGCATTTATCCTGTCGCATATCTCCCTGTAAAAATCGTGATGAGAAAGAACACACACAAGCTTCGGACATTTTCTTAAGGCCTGAATGACAGGCTCTGCCGTAACAATTCCGTATTTCTTTGCTTTCTGATTCTTTGCAAGAATTATTCCGTGACGGCTTTCGGGATCGCCAGTTACAGCCATCGGCACTTCCTTGAGAGACGGATCAAGAAGCTCTTCGCAGGAGGCAAAAAACGAGTTGCAATCGCAATGAAAAATTATTCTGTCCGTAACAGCTCCCCCTTTCTTCGGTTTTAATTATTCTATCACAAAAAAGAAAATTCGACAAGCGTTCATATTATCAGAACAACTATTTCCGACATTTATTGCATTATTGTTTCAAAACCGACAAATGATTCAAAATTAACTGACCGTAACAAGAATTTTTAACACTTTTTGACTTGCAAAGATATTTTCGGGGTGTTATTATATATTTTGTATTATTATTTTTAATATTACCGTGAAAAAAAAGTTGGAGGAATCAATATGCTTAAAATCAACACTTCTCTTTGTAAGGGTTGTTCTTATTGCATTAAGTTCTGCCCCAAGAAGATTCTTGAGTTAGGACACGAACGCAATAACCACGGTCATTTTTATCCGCTTGTTACGGATGAAGCATCCTGTATCGCCTGTGCAATGTGTGCAACTATTTGTCCCGAGGGTGCTATAGAAATAATGAAGGAGGAAACAAACAATGGCTAAAGTGCTTATGAAGGGCTGCGAGGCTATTGCAGAGGCAGCAGTAAGAGCAGGCTGCCGTTTCTTTGCAGGCTACCCCATTACTCCTCAGAATGAAATTCCCGAATATCTCTCCTGGCGTCTTCCCGAGGTCGGAGGTGTATTTGTACAGGGCGAAAGTGAGGTTGCTTCCGTCAATATGGTTTACGGTGCTGCAGCATCAGGCTGCAGAGCTATGACAAGCTCATCCGGCCCCGGCATCAGCCTCAAGGCAGAGGGTATCTCATATCTTGCAGGTACAGGTCTTCCCGCTGTTATCGTAAATATCAGCCGAGGAGGTCCCGGACTCGGTTCAATTCAGCCCGCACAGCAGGACTATCTTCAGGCAACAAAGGCTCTCGGCCACGGCGGTTTCAGAGCTATGGTATTTGCTCCCGCTACATTACAGGAAGCAGTTGACCTTACATATAACGCATGGGAATATGCAGAAAGAGACCGTAATCCCGTAATGATCCTTATGGACGGCTGTCTCGGTGCTATTATGGAGCTTGTTGAGTTCCCCGAAATGAAGGACACCGACCGTAAAGGTACAAAGGCATGGGACCTTAACAGAAAGGAAGGCGAAAGCAGAAATGCCCGTCTTCTTACACCCTATTTCCCCGAAGCTATTCTTGAGCTCAAAAACACATCACAGAAGAAGATGCTTGAACGCTGGGCTCAGAATGATGTTCAGGTTGAAGAATTTATGGTTGAGGATGCCGAATATATCGTTGTAGCTTACGGTATCTCCGCAAGAGTTTCAAAGGAAGCCATTTTAAGACTCCGCGAAGAGGGTCATAAGATAGGTATGATAAGACCTATTACTCTATATCCCTTCCCCAAGGAAAGCTTCAGAAAGCTCAACTTTGAGCAGGTCAAAGGCTTTATTGATGTTGAGCTCGCAATTCCCGCTCAGATGCACGATGATATCGAGCTTGAAGTAAAGGGACGCGCTCCCATTTATGAATACTGCCGTTCAGGCGGACTTCTCTTTGATGATGACGGTGTTTATGCCGCTGTCAAAAAGATTATTGACGGAGGTGCAAAATAATGGCTGAATACAAAAGACCCGAATCCTTAAAGAAAACTCCCAGCGGCTTCTGTCCCGGCTGTATGCACTCTCTTGCAACAAAGCTTATCGCCGAGGTTGTAGGCGAAATGGGTCAGGTTGAAAACGCTGTACACATTGTTCCCGTAGGCTGTTCCACTCTCAATCTTGCATATTGGCAGGGTGATGTACTCGGTGCTGCCCACGGCCGTGCTCCCGCAGTTGCAACAGGCTTTAAGAGAACTAACCCCGACAGACTTGTTTTCTCTTATCAGGGCGACGGCGACCTTGCTGCCATAGGTCTTGCAGAAATTATGGGTGCTGCAAACAGAGGTGAAAACTTCACTGTTATTTTCTTCAATAACCAGACCTACGGTATGACAGGCGGTCAGATGGCTCCCACCACTCTTATCGGTCAGAAGACGACCACAACAAGATACGGAAGAGATCCCGAAACCACAGGTTATCCCATGAAGATGTGCGAGCTTATCTCCACACTTGAAGCTCCTGCTTTTGTTGCCCGTTATGCTCTCAACACTCCCAAGGGCTGTAAGGATGCAAAAAAAGCTATCAGAAAGGCTTTTGAGATCCAGATGGCAGGAAAAGGCTTCTCATTTATCGAACTTCTCGGTAACTGTCCCACAAACTGGGGGCTTTCTCCCTTACAGACACTCGAATATATGGAAAGCAACACCATTCCTTATTTCGTACCCGGTGTTTACAAGGATAAATATAAGGACGAGGTGAAATAAAATGAAAAAATCATTGGTTATATCAGGCTCCGGCGGACAGGGTGTTATGAGTGCAGGTATTATGATAGCTCAGACAGCTGTAGCTGCAGGTAAATATGCAACCTTCCTTCCCGAATACGGCCCCGAGCAGAGAGGCGGCAGTGCAAAATGTACTGTTGTTGTTAATGACTCTGAAATCATCTCCCCTCTTATGGCAAAATGCGATACCCTCATAACAATGAATGAGCAGTCCTACAAGAAGTTCGGAGCTTCTCTTAAATCAGGCGGTATTCTTATTGCAAACACAAGCCGAGTGCTTTCTGAAATCACAAGAGAGGATATTACTGCAGTAAAAGTACCTGCTGACGATATCGCTGTTGAACTCGGAAGCATCAAATGTGCAAATATTATTCTCATAGGTGCACTTATCGGTGCAGATGCCGGAATTATCACAGAAGAAGCAATGCTCGCTTCTCTTGAAGCAAAATTCGGTTCAAAGAAAAAGGAAGTTCTTGAGCTCAATAAAGCTGCCCTTGCAAAGGGTATAGAATACGGCAAAAACGCCAAAGCATAAAAAAATCAAGACCGTTGTTTTTTCACAGCGGTCTTTAACTTATCGGAGAAAATTATGTACAGTATCAGAAAATATATTCCGTCAGACAAGGAGCAGCTTCGTTACATATGTAAGGAAACAACGGGCGAGGAAAACAAGAAAAGCGATGCTCTTCTTGACAGCATTGCTGTTATTTTCAATGACTATTTCACAGAAAACGAGCCTGAAAACATTTTTGTTGCCGTAAACGACAAAAACATACCTGTCGGCTATGTTATCTGTTCGACCGATATTTCTCTTTTCAGAAAAAAAATGCTGACAGTTTACAGGAAAAGAGTGCAGAAGCTATATCCCGCTTCCCTTTTTATGCATTTTGCGTCTGTAATTGCCGTTTTTATCACAAAAAAGGATTACCGTACACATCTTCACATTGACATTCTCCCCGAAGCCCAAAGACAAGGCCTCGGCACAAGACTTATTGATGCACTGACTGAGCATCTTAAGGAAAAAGGCATTAAGAATGTAAGTGTTCTGACAGTCAGCAAGAGATCAATGGGATATAAGTTTTACAAAAAATACGGCTTTCGCAAAATAGGCAGTATTTCAAGTGACAGAGTCACCCTGACTTATGATATAAAATGAGGTAAAAGAATGAATATAAAGGCTGTTTTAATCGATATAGATAATACCTTGCTGGACTTTGACAAGAGTGCTCTTGAAGCAATGCTTATTGTTGCAAACAAATACTCTGTTATATTCCCTGACGGCTTCTTTGAGGTTTTTCAGAGAATCAACAATAAGCTATGGAGCGAGCTTGAGGAGGCGGCAATTACAAAATCCGATATCTATAAAAGACGCTGGAAGGAAATATTTGATGAGCTCGGTATCACAGCAGACCATGATGCATTTGAGGAGGATTTCAGAAAAGAGCTGAGAAGTATTGCAGTTCCCGTTGACGGGGCTGAGGAGCTTCTCAGATATCTCTCGGAAAAATACCCTGTATACTCGGCAAGCAATGCTTCAAAGCCTCAACAGGAGATCCGCCTTGAAAAAGCAGGACTTCTGAAATACTTTTCGGGAATGTTCATTTCCGAGGATATCGGCTTTCAGAAGCCTTCAAAAGAATTCTTCTATGCCTGCTGCAGTGAGCTTTATCCCTTAAAAGCAGAGGAAATTGTTATGATAGGTGATTCCGTTGATGCCGATATAATAGGAGCTAAAAATTTCGGTCTGAAAAGCATATGGTTCAACTATTATAATAAAGAATATGACAGCTACAATTTCACCGATAAATATGTTTCAAAGCTCGAGGATATCAAAAACATAATTTAACTAAAAGCACCGACTGCAAAAAAAGCAGTCGGTATTCTTTTATTCTGTCGGCTCTAAAATTACCGTTATTTCGGCGTTTGTTACATCTTCGAGATGAACTGTCAGCTTTTTAATATCCTCGTAATCGGTGTCATATTCATATTTTCCCGTAAGCTTCTCGGCTTTCATAACCGAGAACACTCCGTCGGCGGACAGCGAGGCTTTTATCTGCTTGCCGTTTTTTGAAAGGATTGCAGATCTGCCGTCTTCACTGATTTCAATTTCTGCCTTTGTGTGCATAAACCAATATATTTCGCTTTTTATCCGACAGGAAATCTTATCGGATATCTTAAGTGATGTTCGGTTGTCAAACAGCTCAAATTCTCTGATGACTGATTTAGCCATACTCATAGAATAGGCATCTGTCATATCAAGAGCTGCATTACCTCCGTCAATGCTTTCTTCAAATGATGAAAACGATGCTCTCGCAAGGGCATACTGATCATCAACAGTCAGCTCGGGATTTATAACAAGAGTATTCTGTCCCTCTGCTCTTTTGCAGTAATTCTTCCATCTTCCGCCTGCAGGCAGACCGAAAAAATACCCGTCGGCGTCATAGCTTCCGGGGCCCAGCTCCTCTGCCCAGCGTTCACCCAAGGCATCATAAACAAAAGTTCCGATATCAAGATCACCGTGGTTTATGTAATTATATCCGCCCTTTATTGCGGCATAAACGGCATCATTTTTCTCATAAGAGCTTCGCATTATAACAAGCTCCTGTCCCGAATCAGATTTCAGATACAGCGATTTCTTTTCATCAGGAAAATCACTGTTTTCATTGAAAGAAGCTTCATACCATAAGGCTGATAATGCATTTTCCTTACCTTTTCCGTTTCTTTCCGTATTGTCTGTCTTATCTGGAGTAAACTCACCGACAGGATCTGACTTCTGATATGATGCCAATAAGGGGCTGTTATACTCACCGGCATACCAATGAAGCACGGGAGAATAGCATTTTCTGTCCTTGTTATCTCCGAAATTAAACACCCCTGCGCTTCCCGTTATATACATCGGAAAAAAGCCGAGCTGACTGAAGCCGTCTGTTTCTGACATTCCGAAATCCGTTCCGAAGAAATTATCGGAAGAAGCTATAAAATACACAATGGAATTCATACCGGACTGACAGTAGCCCGGCCCCTCGGCATATACTCCGTCCGGAGTGAAGCTGCTGAAGGCTATGGGCATATTCTTATAACACATTGAAAGAAACTCGGAAGCTTTTTCGGGATTATGTGAGAAAAACGCCATACAGGCAATACCGATCCCGCTGTAGCATATGCTGTTCCAGTTATTTTTTGACCAGGTAAACCAGTTTTTAAGATAGTTTTTTGATAATGCAGGCTCAATGGCATATTGCCACGCAGTTTCACATAAAAGATTCTTTTGTCCGTCTGACAAATAATCAAAAAACCAGTCGTAGCCTATCGAAACAGCAAGTGCCATTTCTGCTGTTGCAAGAAAATGAGAATTGCACCAATCAGGATACGAACAGACATTTTCGAGCTCCTTTACAGCTCTTCGGGCATATTTTTCTTCACCCGTTATCCTCCAGGAAAAACCGAGAATTATTATTCTGTTTACTGTTTCTCTTGAAATCGGCAGTATACTGTCCTCTTCATCAAGGATATATTCCATAGGCGGATATATTTTTTCATCGAGAAGAGCGTCAGCATTGCTTAAAACAAAGCTTATCAGTGAATCGGTGTATTCTGCCGATTCACCGTTTTTATATTCTTCGCATACTTTATTGAAAGCTGTGCTGTCCGCAAGAATAAAGGGATGGAGTGCATTTTCAGCTTTGTCTTTATAGGTAAGAATTTCCTTTTCCGACGGAGCGTCTTTGGCTCGGTCAAGTGAAATATAATCAATTCCGAGCTGCACCATATCGGGAATAACATCAAGATAGGGGCATAAATCCCCCACGGAAACACCGGAAAAGAACAAGGATACTGCGGTAATAACAGCGGTAAAAACTGATTTCATAAAATCCCCTTCCGAGATTATCTGTTTTTGGTTTTATCTATAAGCTCTTTCAGAACTTCGGGGTGTCTTGTTGTAATATTATCACATTTCATTGAAAGAGCCTTATACATATCCTTTTTCTTGTTTACTGTCCACACGGACACCTGAAGTCCGGACTTGTGAAACAGCTCTACCATCTTCTCACTGCAGCCGCTGTGATGGATATTAAGCCCCGCGGCACCGAGAGAGCTGACCTTTTCTATAAGCTCATTGATATATGCATCATCCTCTTTTCTTGAGGAATCAATATCGGTGTTCAGATAATATAATATCTCGGGAGTCTGCTCCTTTACTGCTTCAACAGTATCTTCAGTAATCCCCGTATAGAAGATCCTGTCAGCTATTCCGTACTTTTGAGCAAGAAGAACGACCTGCTTCAGATCGTCTGTTCTTTTTACATCGACATTAACACGAAGGCCCTTGTAGCCTGAAATCAATTCAAATGCCTGTTCAACGGTAAATACATTACCCGCAGGCTCATCGTGGGACATGACAGCTTTTCCGTTTTTATCAAAAAAAAGATCAAATTCAACTATATCTGCGCCGTACCCGAAGCCAAGAGTTATTGCATCAAGAGAATTGTCCTTTGTTCCCGAACAACCCGTATGGGCGGTTAAGGTAAAGCTTTCGGGAAGCTCAACAGTGCCGAGATATACATCATCGGCAAAGGCTAAAAAGGAAGCAACTGCTGCACCGACGGCACCGACAGTCAAGACTATTTTATTTTTAAGTTTCATTGTGATCACTCTCCTTATTTTGTTATACCAAAATTAAATAAGGGGGTCAATAAAAAAATGAACACTTTCAGTTATTTATAATCAATGTTGAAATTTCTGCAACATTTTTCTTGCAAAAGTTAATTCTTCATTAATATTTATTTGTCATTACTTTACCATTTTTATGGTATGATTCAAATATAAATAAACTACTGAAAGGTAAATATCAATGAAAAAATTCACAGCAATTTTATTAAGTTTTATACTTATCTGTCTTACCGTCGTTCCCGCTCTTGCAATGGAAACTCCTTCTGAAACAATCGGAAGCGATGTTCCCGTTATAGCAATGTTCGGTGACGGTGAAGCAATTTATGATGAAGAGGGAAACAAGATATTCAAGTTTTCCGAGATTCTCAATGTTTTAGGTTCATCCGAAGAAGGCGAAAACGGAGAAGATCCCGTAGCGGATGCTGTAATTTCAATTCTTCAGCCCTTTTTACTTGAAGGTATTTTAAGGGATGAATGGGACAATTATTATGCCGCACTCGAAAAAGAGATCGGTGAGCTTTTCACTGAGATAAGATTTGATAAAAACGGTGAAAACTGCAATAATTCCGATATCTCAAAGAATTTAAGAGAGATCATGGCAACGCAGGAAAAAACAGACTATAAGGCTCAAAGAGGCTCATATTATGTATATGACTATCAGTTCTGGTATGACTGGCGGCAGGACCCCAGAGAAAGTGCAGAAGAGCTTCATAGTTATATCGAAAACATAAAGAAGGCCACGGGATGTGACAAGGTTGCTCTTCTTGCTCACTGTCTCGGAACAACAGTTGCCGTTTCTTATATTGCAAAATACGGCACTGATTCCATTTACGGTGTTGCACTTGACGGAAGTGTTATTGAGGGTGCTGAAATCATAAGCGAGGCAATCAGCGGAAAATTCACTTTAGACGGAGAAGGGATAAACCGACTCATACTTGATATGAACTCCACGGGCTCTGCAAATCTCAGTGAATTTGTTACGGCAAGCATTGACCTTGCAATTAAGAGCGGTGTTGTGGGAACTCTCACTGATACCGTAAAGGCTACAATTTATCAAAAGGTCGTAAAAGGTGTTACCTCTGCCCTTTCGCTTTCAACCTTCTTTACCTGGCCCGGATACTGGGCTTGTGTCAGCGAAGAGGATTTTGACGATGCTCTCGAATATGTTTTCGGAGAAGAAGACTCCGTAAAAAGAGAGGAATATGCAGGGCTTATTGATAAGATCAACGGCTATCACAAGGATGTAAGACTTGAGCTCGATAATATTTATGACGAAATTGAAGCTTCGGGAGCCAGAATCGCTGTTATAGGAAAATACGGCTTCCAGATAGCACCTATATGTAAATCCTCAGATCAGATATCTGACCAGTATGCAACGCTTTCAAAGGCTTCTCTCGGAGCAACGACAGCACCTTCCATTTTTGAAACCTTATCCGATGATTATATTGCCCAAAGAGAAGCTGAGGGCAAGGGAAAATATATTTCACCTGACAAGCTCGTTGATGCTTCAACCTGCCGATTCCCGGATTATACATGGTTTACAAAAAATATCTCACATTCATACTGGCACAGCTTTGAAACAGCATTGATGTTCAATGTTATCACAGCGGACAGGCAGTACACAGTCAATGATTTCGACTGCACACAGTTTGTTGTCCACGATTACGAAACAGGTGTTGTATCCCCGATGACAGAGGATAACTGCCATACTGAAAACTGGTATGATGATGTAAAGGACGGCCAGAAAACAGGCTTTATTGACAGAATAATTGCTTTTTTCCGATCACTCATAAACTGGTTCAAGGCTTTATTCAGCTTCTGATAACTAAAGGCACTTTCAGATGAAAGTGCCTTTTTACATAAAGAAAACGGGAGGTACTTTTTGTACCTCCCTTAAAAATTTTAATCCTTGAATTCGTTGCTTATAACCTCTGCAATTGTATCTTCGTCTGCATTTGTCATAAGCTCTGCCTTCTGCTTTCTTCTTTCATAAAGCTCGGAATACATCTGATTTCTTGTTTCTGCCGATAAGGGATAGAAGAACTTCGGGATAATACCAAGGCTTGATGAAATGATCGGAATACCTGTACCGAGAGCGAATATCCACCACTTTGTAAGATCAGTCTGAGTACCGATCTCTTTACCCTGAATATAGCCGATCTTCTTCATAACGATGCTGTTAATAGAGCCCATAACAGCCTGCTGAAGCTTTGAAATGATAGATGCCGTAACACCGGTCATAGCCTCTGAACGGTAGCCGTTTTTCCATTCGCAGTAGTCCATGGATTCGTTGCTGATCTCAGCGGGAATAACTCGTCTTAAGCCGTAAACACACATTTCAAAAATTTCTTCAATTCCCATCATAGGCAGGATAATATGCTTTTTCTGGAAATTGTTATTAATAGAGCCGATTCCGAAGACCGTCAGCCACAGCATATCAGTCCATGCATCCTCAAGAATCCAGAGAGCTTTCGTGGAAAATCTCTTTCTTAAGGGCTTAACGAAGCTGTAGCTTATGAACTTAACGGGGAAAGCAGGAATACCGACGATGGTCTTCCAGGTAATTGAACCGATAACATCAATGTAGAAATTGGTTCTGCTCTGTCCTATGGAGAAGCCTGAAAGGAATGATGAAATAAGACTTATAAGCATAGGCTTATTGTTAAGAACAGATTTCAGGCTGTGCTTGACCTTGGGCCTTGAAATTGTCTGAGCAACTCGTTCTTTTGATGTCCAGAAGAAATAAACCGCAAGACAGGCAGAGAACAGTGCACAGCCCATTCCGAAAACAGAGAAGAGATAAGGTAATTTAATATTTATTTTCTTGCTGATAACAAGGTCATAAATAATACCGAATACCTGTTTGGGAATATCTTCAAAGATATGAGTTACTACATTAGCAAGTGCAATAAGCCTTGATCGTTCCATCGGTGACGGAGTGATAGTTGACAGGAAGCCTGATTTTGCAATAGCGGTAAATGTACCCGCTGTTTCCGTTACGATAGAAAGAACAAAATATGTAATAAGCTTCGGAACATAATTATCAGGAGTATCGGGGAAAATAAAGGGAATCAGCCAATACCACATACCGAGAATGGTAAGCGGAAATTCACCGAGAAGAAGATATGGTCTGAATTTACCCCATCTGGTTCTTGTTTTTTCAACAATAACACCGATAAAGGTATCGTTTATTGTATCCCAGACAGTTGCTATGAGATTCTGTGCTGCAAGAAAATTAAAATCGATTTTAACAACATCGTATATATAACGATCCTTAAAGTCGTTGATATTAAGACTGTAAGAAGCATCGTTAAGCACATACGCTACGGTTTCTTTTCTGCTGACAAAGCGTCTTTCACTGAAAGACTCATAAATACCGGCAGCGGGCTTATCAGCAACAGCATTTTTTGAAGCCATTCTTTCACCAACCTTATTTATTTGTTACATTATATCATAATGAATTTCTTTTGTAAAATGTTTTTTTTATTCATTCTCTGAATAAATTCTGGAAAAAGAAGCGGTATCCTTCTGACTGCAACCGGCTCTTCCGCCGCCGGCACAAGCACATGCACAGGCACACGCACAGCCGCCCGAGGTAAATCCTACTCCGCTTCGGTGACCGACACCCCTTCCCGTTGTGCCGAATGTCCTTCTTGCATTTACCATACTGATGTGCTTCTGCACGGGATTAAGCCCGCCGTAAAGATGCACATACTGTCCGTAGCTTCTGAGAAAGCCGCGTCCTCTGACATATGACACAAGACTGTCGATACTGTGAAGCTCTATAACACCCAGTAAAACAACAAACATTATCATAATAACCGTCGGAGCCCACTTTTCTGCTGAAAGATCATTATAAACTCCGCTCGGATCAAACGGAGTATATGCCGTTACAGCTGCCGTTTCATCGAAGAAGGCATCATTATAGGACACATTTATTTTTATATATTCGCCGCAGGGAAGCTCTCCGCTCCAGTTTATATATCCGTCCTTCAGAAAATCATATTCTGAATATTTTATATTTTCCGAATTCTTCCAAGAAATACAGAAGCTTTTTACGGGAACGGAATTAAACCAGGACGGTATAAATTCGTAGAAATATCCGCCGTCATTACGGCAAAGCATACTCTTCTGATTTACGGAAAAACCGAAATCAAAGGTTTCGCCGTCTATGTATGATTCTTCAAAAAACAGCCTTAATGTAACCTTGCCGTTGTATGAATATTTTTCAAAGCCGTTTATATTATCGCTTAAAGAATACTCATCGACAGTATAGTTTTCGTTAGGCATTCCGATCTCGACCCATTGAAGCTCCTCTGAGCTGTCAACTGCAGTCCAGTTAAATGAATAATCAAGGTCGAGAGTACCGTCTGATTTCGGTTCAACAGTAATTCTGTAATCATTTATAATATCCTTGGGAGATGCATCGGGAATATTGAGAGCAAATATTATAAGCACAGCCTGAATAAGCACAAGAATAACAAGAAAGATTATGTTTTTAACGGGCAGTCTTCTTTTCAGATAAACCTCTTTTTCCGAAAAAGTCATTTTTTCAGCGGCTTCAGTCTTCTTTTTGTTTCTTTTCCTTTTTCCCATTATTTTATCATCTCCTTACACCTGAAAGGACAGAGGAGAGCTTCCGTTTCGGAAAGCTTCCGCAGTTTTTTACATTTATCATTGTTCCATATTACCGAAAAATCGTCTGTAAGAATGTTTCCGAGTCCGTTTTCTGTCCCGAGCCAGCTTTGACAGGGAACAACCGTTCCGTCGGGACATACAGCCATATTACTGAGAGCTGCACCGCACATCGGAACATTCATACCAATTTCTTCAAGCTTTTCTTTTGATATAAGACCGGGAGAAGTGAAATCAATTTCCATTCCGTTCTTATTGCAGAAATCCTTTGCATCTTTTATTATCCCGAAAAGCTCCTCTTCGGTAAGATCAGCTTCTTCATACGAGTTTTTTGCAAAGCCCGTACATATAATACCGCTTACGGTAACAAAACTGACACCGAGAGAGCGGATAAACCGCAATGTACTGCCGTAGTCGGAATTAAGCTTGCAAAGAGGAGTGTTTATACTGATATCAAGTCCTGCCTCAACTGCATTTTTTATTCCCTGAACAGTATCCAAGAAATGAGATGAACCGACCAGTTCATTATGTATTTCCTCAACACAGCTGTAAAGCGTTATCTGCACACTGTCAAGTCCTGCCGCCTTAAGATTTTCACAAAGCTCCTTAGTAAGCATAACTCCGTTTGTATTAAGCCTTGTAACAAACCATTTTGAAAAGGATACAAGCTCCGGAAGATCCTCTCTCATTGTAGGCTCACCGCCTGTAAAGGTCAGCATCGGCACCCGTGCCTTTCTTAAATTTACGATAATTTTTTTCCAGTCTTCTGTTGAAAGCTCGGGAAGAGAGCTTTTACTCTGTCCTGCCGCATAACAGAATTTACATTTCTGATTACAGTTCCAGTTTCCCCTTTTATCCGTCATTGCGCTTATCATAAGATCCATTCTGTGAGGGGCCGTCATACTGTCGGCATATGAACGGATAGAAAGCTTTTCTATTGCACACTCGGGAGCTTCACCTCTTGCAACTGAAAATATGATATCAAGAATCTCATAAAGATCACTTCTTATAAAAGAGGACTCCAATAAAGGATAGATCTTCTGTACTCTTTTAACCGTATTTCTTTCAATAAGTGCTTCGTCCTCGGGCGTTATTTCCTTTGAATCAAACTTATTGACTTCTTTTATAAAGGATGAAAGCACTATTGCCCAGGAAAAGCCCACGGGGAGAAGATAATATCCGTTAAGAATCACTATATAAGAATCGGAAGAAAACCATCTGAATTTCGGGGGAATAAGATGAATTCTGACAACACCCGGTCCGTCGGGATTAAAGGTGCAATGCTGAATTCCCTCTTTATACTCTTTCAGCTGTCCGATTTTATTGAAAAGTCCCATAATTTAATCTCCTGATCACAATTCTACCGATTCATACTTAACCGTTTTATAGTTTTATTATATATTAACTTAACCATATTGGCAATAAAAAATATTGTTGCACACCGCTGTAAAATAGTTTATCATATAAATAATAATAAATATTACAACGGTGAATAAAATGTTCAATTTTTTTGTTACGGAAAACTGCAGAGCGGACGGTAAGTATTATATAAGCGGGACGGACTATAACCACATAAAAAATGTGCTGCGGATGCATGAGGGCGATACATTTCTTGTGAGCGAAAACGGCATCAGCAGCTTATGCAGGCTTCTGTCCTTTGAAAACGACAGCGTAATTGCGGGAATTATTGAAGAAAACTATCAGTCTACGGAGCTTCCCGTAAACATTCATCTGTTTCAGGGACTTCCGAAAAGCGACAAACTTGAATTGATTATCCAGAAGACCGCCGAGCTTGGTGTTTTCAGCATAACCCCCACAGAAATGAGCAGATGTATTGTAAAAATTGAAGACAAAAAGAAAAAGAGTAAGCTTGAACGCTGGCAAGCTATTTCCGAAAGCGCGGCAAAGCAGAGCAAAAGAAACATAATTCCCGAAATCAGAAATATAGTATCATTCAGAGAAGCACTTAGTGAAGCCTCATCATATGATATGATCTTAGTCCCCTTTGAATCGGAAAACGGAATGGAAAGCACAAAAAACGCTTTAAAGGAAATCAGAGCAGGAATGGATATTGCGGTTTTCATCGGTCCTGAGGGCGGTTTTGACGAAAAAGAAATTGAAGCCGCAAAGAAGCTCGGAGCTAAAATATTATCCCTCGGAAAAAGAATACTGAGAACAGAAACAGCGGCAATATCTGCTGTTTCTCTGTTAATGCTTCATGCAGAAATGAATTTATCGGAGTAAAGCTATGATCAAACTGCCAGTAAAATTTGAAGAACGGATGAAATCAATTTTAGGTGAGGAGTTTTCGGAATATAAGACATCTCTTGAACGCGAACCCGTAAAAGGCTTCCGTATCAATACAGAAAAGGTTTCGCCGTCGGAATATGATAAGCTCTCCATTTTCGGAAAAGAAAAAATTCCCTATGTTGAAAACGGTTTTTATCTTAAATACGATAAGGCCGGAAATCATCCATTCCACCACGCAGGGCTTATTTATATTCAGGAGCCTGCCGCTATGGCTCCTGCTGAATGCATTGATATTTCTCCCGATTGGAAAATACTTGATATGTGCGCCGCTCCCGGCGGAAAAAGCACTCAGCTTAAAACGAAGATTGGTGAAGACGGCGTTCTTGTTTCCAATGAAATCATTTCTTCAAGATGCAAGATCCTCACGGGAAATATTGAAAGGCTGGGGCTTAAAAACACCGTCACGACCTGTATGGATACAAAAAAGCTCATCCGTTATTTCCCGAAAACATTTGATCTTATTATGTGCGACGCTCCCTGCTCGGGTGAAGGAATGTTCCGAAAGGAAGAAATTGCCGTCAGTGAATGGAGCGAAGAAAATGTTCTTATGTGTGCAAAAAGACAGGAAGAGATCCTTGAAAATGCAGTTGAGCTGTTAAAGGACGGCGGGTATATAATATATGCCACCTGCACCTTTTCGTTGGAGGAAAATGAGAAGCTTATCGACAGCTTTCTTGATGCCCATCCGCAGTTTACTCTTGTTGAGGTCAATGATAAGGTAAAGGAAATGACCTGTGACGGAATTTATTTTGAAGGGTGTAAAACAGAAAACATTTCCCTCTGCAGGCGCTTCTATCCTCATAAAGCTCCGGGTGAGGGTCAGTTTATGGCTGTCCTGAAAAACACACTCCCCTCTTCTTCTGAAAAAGCCTTTTCCGACAGAAAAAAAACGAAGACCGAAAAAGTTCTTACTGATTTTCTGGATGATACTCTCATAAGCTATGATGAGTCTTCAATTAAGATATATAACGGAAATCCCGTATTCTTTTCCTCTGACCTTTATATTCCCGACGGCGCGGCGTTTTGCTGCGGTGTTACCATCGGAGAAATAAAAAAGAATTATGTCCAGCCTCACCATCAGTTTTTTATGGCATACGGCAAGGATTTTGTCAGAAAAATAGAGCTTTCGGAGGACAGCGAAGAAATCAGAAAATATCTTCACGGGGAAGAAATAAAAGCCGACTGTAAAAACGGCTGGGCAGTTGTTACCGTAAACGGCTGTGCCGTAGGCGGTGCAAAGGTCGTAAACGGAAATGCCAAAAACCATTATCCTAAGGGACTTCGTCTTAAAAATATCTGATTTAAGGAAAAAAATATGAAAAATTTATTGATAAAATTCTCAAGCAGTCTGCTTGTTCTTATTCTCATTTTCAGCTGTTCTTTTTCTGCTTACGGTACTGAAAACATATCTGATGCAACAGAAGAACCGTCCTGCGAAAACGGTAATACTGATGTTTTTAATGAAAATTCTTTCGGTGACATCGACCAAAACGGCAAAATTACGGCAACCGATGCAAGAGTTATTCTAAGAGCCTGTGTCGGTTTAGAAGAAACAACGGAAAATATTCTTCTTTACGGAGATATGAATTCGGACAAAGAAATTACTTCTGATGATGCAAGAACGGTTCTTCGCATTTCTGTCGGTCTTGACAGCATAAAATGTATTCTCCGCGGACACGAGATCATCTCAATTAAAATAAAGGCAACCTGCACAAAAGAAGGCTACACCGAAAAACGCTGTAAAGACTGCTCCTATAAAAGCGGTGAGAAAACCGATATAGTGCAGGCAAAAGGACATACTCTCAAAAAGAGCATAAAGAAAGCAACCTGCACAACGGACGGAACTGAAACAATATACTGCACGGTCTGTTCTTATAAGGAAAAGCCCGTAGCGACCGAAAAAGCACAGGGACACAGCTTTTCATATTGGGAGGTCAATGATAATTCAAAATCAAAGACCTGTAAAAAATGCTCTTTCAAAATAACCTCCGATAAAGCAAAAAGCATATATCTTACCTTTGATGACGGTCCCGGACCGTATACGGAAAAGCTTCTCGGATATCTTAAGGAGTACAATGTCAAAGCAACTTTCTTTGTAACAAATCAGATGCCGAGATATAAAAGCCTTATCAAAAAAATTGCCCAAGACGGACACACTCTCGGTGTTCATACCCTTACACATCAATGGTCAATTTATTCAAGTAAAGAAAGCTATCTCAAAGACTTTAATGCAATGCATAAGATCATTGAGGATGAAACGGGTATTGATACAAAAATCTTCCGTTTTCCCGGCGGAACAAATAATACGGTAAGCCGAAGCTATTCAAGAGGAATTATGTCTGTTCTCTCAAAAACCATGACGGAAAAGGGTTACCGATATTATGACTGGAATATTGACTGCTGTGACACCCTCGGCTACAGCTCATCAAAGATAGCAAGCACTACAATTAATCAGTTAAAAAACCGCAAAACAGCAATTGTGCTTATGCACGATATAAAGAATACCACGGTTGAGGCAGTGAAAAGCATAATTGAATTCGGACTTAAAAACGGTTATGAATTTATGGTTATTGATGAATCAACCCCTCCCGTGAGATTTTCCCCCGTAAACTGAAACAAACGGAGAAAAGATATGAAGATCGGATTTACAACAACGACATTCAGGCAGATAAGAAGCCTTGAAAGAATTGTCACACTTGCAAAGGAAGCTGAAATTGACTGTATTGAATGGGGCGGAGATTTACATGTGAGATGTATTGACGACGCAAAAAAAGCAAAGGAGCTCTGCGATAAGGCAGGAATCAGCATAAGCTCATATGCAAGCTACTATAGGGCAGGCAGCAAAGACAATCAGGAATGGCAAAGGATACTTGAAATTGCAGATACGCTGGGCGCCCGAGGCATCAGAATCTGGCTCGGCAAGGCTGACAGCGAAAAAACGGATGAAAAAGAATACCAAAGCATACTTCAGGATATCAGGGATATGTGCGATGAAGCCGAAAAATACGGTATCCTTGTAATTCCCGAATGTCACGACAATACCTTCAATAACAATACCGATGCATTTCTTCGCATAAGAGAAGACTCGGGAAAGGATAATTTCAGGACTTATTTTCAGTCAAGATATAAAAAGCTCGGCTATGATCTTGACAGAATAGAAAGAACGGTTCCGTTTATTGAAAGCGTTCATATTTCATATTCAGAGCAAAGAAGAGAACAATTTCCGAAATATGATCCCGATTATATCGACAAGCTTCTTGATAAACTTCTCGAGGTTGGCTTTGACGGAAATCTTCTTCTTGAATATACATATATTTTCGGACGCTTCGGACTTCCCTCTTCAATGAAAAAGGACATTGCAAAATTAAAAACAAGGATTGGTAAATAAGAATGAAAATTGCTCTTTTCGGATCCAATCAGCTTCAGTTTTCAAAGGTTTACACAGAAGAAGTTTTAGTTCAGCTGAAGAAGCTCGGAGAGCTTACTCCGAGAATCAGCAAAAAAAATATAGAAAGCTATAAGGATGCTGTAAGGGATTGTGAGATAGCTTTTGCAACCTGGGGAATGCCCGTTTTTACAAAAGAAGAGATAAAAGAATATATGCCGTCACTTAAGGCTGTTTTTTATTCAGCGGGAACCGTTCAGTATTTTGCCCGTCCTTTTCTTGAAAACGGAATAAAAGTATACAGCGCCTTTGCAGCTAATGCAGTGCCTGTCGCTGAATTTACATTTGCATTAATTTCTCTTGCTGCAAAGGGCTATTTTCAATCGGCTAAAAATTACCGTATCCTCCCCTTAAGATCCTTTGCATTTGCTAATACAGCAGTGGGAAATTTCGGCTGTAAGGTAGGTCTCATAGGTCTCGGAGCCATAGGACAGGCAGTTGCCAAAAAGCTCGGCGAGCTTGATGTTGAGATTTTTGCGTACGATCCCTTTGTATCCCGTGAAAAAGCAGATGAGCTTAATGTAAGACTTGTTTCTCTTGAAGAGATTTTCAGCACCTGCGATGTCATAAGCAACCACCTTGCAAATAAGCCCGAGCTTAAGAATGTTTTCAATTATTCTCTTTTTAAGAAAATGAAAAAGCACTCAACTTTTATTAATACGGGAAGAGGTGCTCAGGTAAGTGAATATCAGCTTGCTCTGAAGCTCCTTTTGCATCCGTCCGTTACCTTTATCGGCGATGTTCTGAAAGCGGAATATTTCCCTTACATAAATCCCCTTTTCTGGTGTCATAATGCAATTCTCACTCCCCATATTGCAGGAAGCACGGGAAAAGAGCCTCAGAGAATGGCTTATTATATGATAGAAGAGGCAAAAGCATATCTTTCTGGAAAAGCTACAAAATATGAGATCACGGCAGAGGCCCTTGACAGAATGGCATAATTTTCGGAGGAAGAGAAATGATTATTTTTTATGCAATTCTTCTTGTCCTTTTCTTGTTTTTTACGGTAACAGCCACAGAAATCTTTCTTCTTATAAGAAAAAAAACGGCACAGGAATTACCGCTCCCCGAGGAAGCGGATAGCTTTTCAACATCAATTAACGGAAAAAAATTCGAAGAACTTTATTCTTTTTTATGCGGGGATAAGAATGCGCCCGTTTTTTCAACTGACGAGGCAGAGGAGCTAATAAAAAAGCAATGCAATTATATGCTTCGGCGTTTTGACTGCGCAGATTTCAGGGCACAGCTGCTTTTTAAGATTTATAAGGACTGCTATGATGTACTTTCGGAAAAAACAAAGGCAATGATAAAAAGCACATTCCTCGGATTCAAATATTTTATGGATGAACCGGGAACAGACAGTATGTGCTACTGGTCGGAGAATCATCAGATTCTTTTTGCTGTAAGTGAATATCTTGCAGGACAGGAATGGAAAGAAGAAATCTTTACAAATAACAATATGACAGGTGAAATGCACCGCAAAAAGGCGGAAGAACGAATTCTCGCCTGGATGGAACAGCGATTTTATTACGGCTTTTCAGAGTATCTCAGCAATAATTATCTTGCCGAGGATATAGCTCCCATGGGAAATTTTGTCGCTTACTGTAAAGATGAAGAGCTTGTCAATAAAATGAAGATCATTATGGATCTGCTCTGGCTTGATGTGGCACAGAACAGTGTGAATAACCGTTTCGTTGCAGTAAGCTCAAGAATGTACGGAAATAACAAGATAAGTAATATTTACGGAAACAGTATTCAGACGGCAATGAACTGTCTTTGGGGAGATAAAGCGGCGGAAATATTTAATAATGATGCATCGCTCTCCCCTTCGGAAAAAGAATTATCGGAGATTTCTTTAAGCAAAGCTCCGAATCATATTACGGTATGTTTTACCGATATTGTAAAAAAAGGGCTTTATACACTGCCGCCCGTAATAAAAGAAATTGCTTTTTATAATGACGGCTTTGTGTCAAAAACAGGCTGCGGTCTATCTCCCTCGGATTTGGAAAAGGAGAAACTTATCGGTCAGAAGCCTTATCAGATAATGGCACAGATGGGGGCAGAAGCATTTACAAATCCTCAAGTGATCAATAACACGCTGAAATATCTTAAGAGCAATAAGATGTTCGGAAATTCCTTTGTAAGCAACTTTAAGTTTCTGACCGTATCGGCGGCAAGGCTTATTGATCTCAGATGGCTTACGGAAAAATTTGATATGCTCCCTCACGGGATTGCCCTCGGCAGAGGTAATATTTATACATACAGAACGCCTTATTATTCACTCTCTACCGATATTTGCAAGGACACCGACCTTTGCGGTGCACAGGACCATCAATGGTCTGCAAATATCAGCGAGGAGCTGTCACTTTTCACAACCCACCCTGCCGGTGACGGAAACAGCCGCTTCGGTGCTTCTCCCGGATACTGGATAGGCAACGGCAGACGCCCGATGAGTGTTCAGTATGAGTCAGTAAACATAACAATATATAAAATTCCTCACAAAAAAAGATTCGGCGAAACGGCAGTTTCAGATATTACCCACGCATTTATGCCGAAAAAACTGTATGATGAAACACAGCTTTACGGAAATATAGTTTTTGCAAGAAAAAACAATGTATATATTGCAATTATTTCAAACGGTGAACTCTACTTCAGACCGTTCAATAAAAACAGCGCTGACGGAATCCAGAAGGGCTATAATTTTCTTGAAAAATGTAACATTACCGATGAATTTGATCTTGTAAGACAGGGCGGTGCTTTTCACGCTTATATCACTGAGCTTTCCGATATATCAAAAGAAAGCTATGATGAATTCAAAGCAAGAATACGAAAGAACCGCTATGATTTTTCGGACGGCTCGGCTGTCTCTTATTCTTCTTATTTCGGTGAAATTACCGCGGTTTATAAAAAAGGATATTCTGTCTGTGGAACTCCTCAGAAGACAGAATTTGACCATTTTGAAAATATTTTCTGCACAGCTGAACGAAAGGCTGAAAAAATAACAGTAAAAAGCAAAAGCAATTCATTGGAATTGTGCTATAAGGATAATAAAAGAATTATCAGCTGAATCCAAGAAATACTTTTATGTTTATCCCCCCTGTTCCCTTTTATCAGGAACAGGGGGGCTTGATATAAGAAGCTTTTTTTACCGAAGCTAACAATTTCCATATAAAAAAAAGCGGCTGTGATGTAAGCTTTGATCTTACTTTTGCAGGAAATCTATTACAAATTTCTCGGTTTTATTCCGTCAATTCAAAGCTTATATCAAGAAGCCATTTCAGTTTTTCATCATCAACAGTGCCGTCAAGAAGCACAGATATCCAATGGAGCTTATTCATATGATAAGCGGGGAAAATACCGCTTTCCCTTTGGAGAGAATCTGTCATGAGCGGATCACATTTTAGATTTACAACATTAACCGTTTTATCATCCGGTAAGCCGAATTTTGACATAGGCAGATTCATCACAACCGCAAACCATTTTTTGTTGCCTTCGTGACGGTAAACAGCAAAGTCAGGATACTGATGCCACGGGAATTCAGCAGCAGCGCCGTAGGTTTCCGAAATAAATTTGTTTAATTCTTCTCTGTTCAGCATATTCCATACCATTTTAATTACTTGTATTTTTGTTCCGTACACCAATCTTTTGTCTTGCAAAACGGACACAATAATCTGTATTCATTATCAGAATGTTCAGTTATCAATACCCTGACCCAATTTATATGAAACTCATTAGAACAATGCCTGCACTTAAATTTATGCGAAGCAATATTTTTGGCGATCAAAACGACTGATACTGCGACTGATATAAAAATAAGTATTATAAAACAGTACATTAAACCGCCTCCTCATAAATTCCTTTCTTGTATTTTATAATCAATTTGTGCTTTTCTTGCCTGATTACAAAGGTCTTTTGTCTGTAATTTATACTTCTTTCCGTCTTTGATAAAATGTGTCCCGCACTGTCTGAATTCGAAGCTGACATTTTTTCTGATACATTGATCACGGATATTGAGCACCCAGGCATAGTCAAGAGGTCTGGCATATTTGTCTGACTCGCCGCCGACTAAAACAAGCTCTATGCCGTCAAGATAATTTTCAATATCTGTTTTTTCAAGCAAGGGCTGTGCGGTGATACATTTATGTTTAATCGGTAAATCTTTAAATACCGACAGCTTTTTATCTGCATTCTTTTGATTTTCGACGGTGCAGCAAACAATAACATTTTCGTATCCGTCGCCCCAATCATCAGGAATGCAATCAACAAATCTTTCAATGCGTTTTGTGAGAAAAAGAAAGGTACAGTCCTGTCGCTCTTTTATCATAGACCAACATTCATTTCGCCATTCGTCTGCTTCCTCAATAAGAAAATCGGTCGAAAAGCACATATAAACCGTTCCGCTTTTCATTTTGTAGTTGCCGTTTTTCAATTTCTCGGTAGGTTTATAAAAATCTTTTGTTTTAACGATTTCACCGGTATCAATGCCGCGTTTGGCATCGCCTTTATGTATATAGCAATTAAGACACCCGTCACTGCATTTTTTACACCCCCGCCAGGGGTTCCACATAGACATAATTAAATCCGCTCCGAAGCTTTACTATTAAGAATAATTATATCACACCGCCCATAAACAAATCAACCTGAATACACACTCTTCAGTTTGTTCAGATAAAGTTCTGACAAAAAAACTGCCCCCACAAAAGTGAGAGCAGCAGAAATATTCAGCTCAAAAAATTGGAACTTATATGCTTAATTCCTTAACGATCTCTAATGTTCTGGATGATGCCAAAGCATCTGTTCCCATTTCTAAAAGTGCAGTTTTATCTACCCACTTATAGTCAACTGTTTCTCCAGCTTGTAAAATAACGGCATTCTTATCCCAATCAGTAATACATAAATATTCCACATAAAGAGAATGATGTCCATCATGTATAATTCTTTTAAGCTCTTGCAAATTGCAAGATACGATGCCTGTTTCTTCTCGCAATTCTCTGACGGCACACTCTATTGGTGTTTCACCCTTCAATGCAGAACCGCCTGCCGTTAATTCCCACATTCCGCCTAAATGTTTTTCAAAATCTCTTTGCATAAGCAGATAGGTTCCGTCATTATGCTTAACAATTATTTCACACACTAAATGATACATACCATCCGGAACGGCTTTTCCCCTTTCTAATGCAGCAGTCTCTATTCTATTAAACTGCCTATCATATGCATCCCACATCTCGACCATAAAGCACCTCTCCAAAATTGATTTTATCGCCGTATCAAAACACCTTTCATAAACTGTGTTTCATTATGTGTTTCGTATACTTTTTTCTTTTCTTCCTCTGTGCATCCAATCAGTATTTTAATTTCTGAATCTTTCTTCATCAAATCAACTATGCACATTATTGCATCAACCTTTTTCTCGTCGCTTCCAACCCACACATCTATTCCTGCACCATCCATAGAGGTTGTGTTCTTCAAATATCCATAATCAACCCGATAAATGAAATCAGGATACTTGGGATGTGAAGTTCCTTTTGGTCTGTCGATTATTATCTCTGAATTATTCACTAATTCGTCTAATGCGTTCCAAAATTCATGATTACATTGCATGTTATTAATCCTTAACAAATTATACTCATATCTCTGCTTGTAATTGTTTTCATTAACATAGTTCAGCTCTTTATTCTCTGTAGCAAGCAATTACTTTCAGACATATTACATCTTTGTAAGGTGATAAAATTGAGCAGATGGAAATACTATGCTTATAATAAGCAGAATGATGACGAATACAAAAGAAAAACCGCTTGTGATAATGAAAAATGTAATTATGCCGATTTCTATGCGCTGATGCCTCCTGATAATGCTGCTACGGTTGCCCCCAGAACTGATATTCAACAAAAAATGGTTTTGAATATTTTCAAAGTATACAAAATAATCAGATTACCTCTATCTTACCGATTATATGACGGTTAAATTCCGCTAAAACTTCCGCAGGAATCCAGAATTCCTTATGGTAAGCCGCCCCTACTGTCTGAACATCAAATTGAGAAATATAAGCATCGTCAATTTCAAAGCTTGTAACATATCCCGCATAACCCGAATCCGCAGATTTCTTATTCCATTTTTCTGCAATTTCACGGGCGTATTTTTCATTCAGTACAGGGTAAAAAATAGGTTGTTCGGGAAGCCTCGGGGGAAACTCCCTATAATCAGCTTTTGCAATTAAATCCAATTCCGCCTGCCCGACAGGTCTGAATAACCTCATAAAACCACCTCATACAAAAAAAGTATATATCAGAAGCAATAAAATGTAAAGAAAATATTAAACTTATATCAACCCGCTAATTAAAAGATTTCTATTACGGCAACATTGAGCCGCAAGAAGTCAATTATGAATTAACACCTAAACTCAAGAAGAAACAGAGTAACCTCGCTGATAAAAAAGAACAGCTTACTGCAAGACTTACCGGTGATAATAAAGCACTGTTTCAAACTATTTCAGTGTTTATATTGAGTTTTTTTAACGACAAGTACAGATTTATATGTATTTTTTAATAACTTTCTGTAATTCTTCTTTAATAATATGATGTCCTTCAATAGTGGGATGAATGCCGTCGGCTGTCCAGTAACCCGTGTTGCCGTCAGCAGATAATTTGTCAAATCTGTTCTGAAGCGGAACAAAATCAAAATCAAATTTTTCTGCAACCTGCTTTGATATTTCAGCCATTTTTCTTACTTCGGAAGTGAAATCATCCCATAATTTTTCTGTGCAGGCTCCTTTTAAGATAAAGGGCTCTAATATTATAATTTTGATTTCCGGCAGGCTTTCCTTGATTTCATCAATAAGCATCTCATAAATCATTCTGAATTTTTTTGGGCTGACGCCGCAGCTCATAGTCAGCTCGTGAGAAACATCGTTGACACCAATGAGGATAGACATACAGTCGGGTTTTAAGTTTATGATATCTTCCTTGATTCGGGCGTAAACATCTGTGATTCTGTCTCCGCTTTTACCGCGGTTAATGAATCTGATATTTTCTTTGTTGTTCTTACTAAATTCAGAAGCTATGAAAAACGCATATCCGCAGCCTAAACCGGAATTGATAAGCTCCTCATCATCTCTGTTTGCATCTGTTATTGAATCACCTTGAAACAAAAATGTTTTCATAACAAAAACTCCTTTTTCAAAAGCTGTAATACACCGAATAAAAACAACTGAATCAAAAAATATCTGATATGCGGAGTTTATTTATAGTGTATATATCGGTTATTTTTTGATGAACTGTGAGTCTGCGATTTCATCAATCTCTTCGGCAGTCGTTGCAGACTTCATTCTTTCTGCAACCTTACTTCTTCTTTCACGGAGTTCAGCGTACATCTGATCACGGTTTTCAGCTGAAATGGGATAGAAAAGCTTGGGTATGATACCGAGAGCGCCCGTGATGCGGGGAATGCCTGTGCCGAGAGCGAAAATCCACCATTTTGTTCTGTCTGCCTGAGTTCCAACAGTTGCGCCCTGAACATAACCGATACCCTTGAGAATGAGGCTGTTAATACTGCCCATGACAGCCATCTGAAGCTTTGCGATCGTTAACTGTGCAACGCCTATCATAGCCTCAGCACGGTAGCCGTTTTTCCATTCGCAGTAGTCCATTGTTTCATTGCTGATTTCTGCAGGAATAACTCGTCTTAATCCGTAAACGCACATCTCGAAGATTTCTTCAATCGCCATAAGCGGCAAAATAATATGCTTTTTCTGGAAGTTGTTATTGATTGAACCTATGCCGAAAACAGCCAACCACAGGAAGTCGGTCCAGGCATCTTCAAAGATCCACAGAGCTTTTGTTGAAAATTTCTTTCTCAGCGGTTCAACAAAGCTGTAGCTGATAAACTTAATCGGGAACGCGGGAATTCCGACAATGGTTTTCCAGGTAATAGAGCCGATAACATCAATATAGAAGTTCGTTCGGCCTGTACCGACAGCGAAGCCTCCGAGGAAATTTGAAAGCACGCAAACAAGCATAGGTTTGTTTGTGACGATAGCCTTCAGCCCCTGAATTACGCTTGGTTTTTTAATGGTCTGCGGAACTCTTTCTTTTGTGTTAAGGAAGAAAAACAGACAAAAGGAAGCACTGATAAGTGCAAATGAAACGCCGAAACTTGCGAAAAGCTTCGGAAGCCTGATTTTAATCTTGTTACTGATTACAAGGTCATAGAGGAAACCGAATAACAGATATGGGATATCTTCAAGGAAATGCGACATAAGGTTTGCAGTCGCAATAAGTCTTGAACGCTCCAACGGCTCGGGAGTTATCGTTGAACCGAAGCCCGTACGGGCAATACCGGTAAAAGTACCGGCGGTTTCGGTAATAAGTGACATTGCAAAATAGAAGATCCATTTCGGAAGGTAATCTCCCGGAGTGTCGGGAAAGATAAACGGAATCAGCCAATACCATAACCCAAGAATAGTAAGCGGAAACTGACCGAGAAGAAGGTATGGTCTGAATTTACCCCAGCGGGTTCTGGTCCTTTCAACAACAACACCGATAAAAGTGTCGTTAATGGTATCCCATACGGTTGCAACAATGTTCTGAATAGCAAGATAGTTGAAATCGATTTTTACAACATCATATATGTATCGCTCTTTGAAGCTGTCGATATTCAGGCTTTGAGCAGTATCCTCAAGAACATAAGCAACAGTTTCTTTTGTGCCGACAAATCGTCTGTTTTTGAGAGATGCAGAGTTGTCAGCTATTTCAATAATTTCTCTTTCTGTTGACATAATTTCACCCGACTTTCTTAAAATAAGTAATTTCAAAAATGATTATAGAAATTACGCTGATTAAAAAGAATCTTTATGACTGCGTTATATCCTCACAGGCTTTCAGCCATTCGCGGGCAATAATCATATGCCCAGCTATGGTAGGATGAGTGCCGTCCCAGATAAAATATTCCATTCTTGATCTTTTGGCATTTTCTTTGAATTTATCATAAAGAGGAACGAAAATGCAACCGAATTCCTCTGCAGCTATTTTTGCCGCCGCTCTGATTCTTGCGTTTGCCGCCTCACGGTATATAAAGGATTCTCCGGTATCCTTACTGTCAGGTCTTTTGAAGGGTCCTTCCACTCCGTCGGGATGCGGTGTTAATTTATAGGAACAGTCCGAGGTATCAAGCGGGAAATAAAACGGCTCGCATACCAAGATTATTATATCGCCGAGCTCATTTCTTGTTTTTTCAAGAATTGCACGGAGGTTCGTTTCATAACGCTGTGCAGTTTCGTCGAGAGTGAGTTCTGTGCAATAACCGTGTCCGCCGTCATTTGCTCCCACAAGAATGCTTAAAACGGTTGGCTTGTTATCGATAACATCCGTCTGCCATTTTCTGAGAAGATCCTCTGATCTCTCGCCCGAATAGCCCTTGTTTATGAATTTGGGCATATTTTCTGCATTTTCAAGTGCAAGCTGAGATGCAACGATGTACTGATAGCCGTGCCCCATGATGTGGTTGCAGTCCATATTCCTGCCTCGGTTTCCGTCGGTTATGGAGTCGCCTGAAAACAGAACTACATCATTTTTGTTAAGCTTCATAAATGGAGTCTCTCCTTCTTTCTTATCTGTCAGAAGTATATTAATGATTCTGAATACACTCTTTGCATTTTAAATTTTATCATTTTGTATAAAAAAATAAAGGTCATTATTAGATGAAAAAGTGTCCTTATTTGCAACAAAAAGAGTTGAAATCCCATCTGTAATAAGTTATACTGTGTGTAACAGGCGGTGATTGTTATGAGAGATGAGCTGATAGAAAGACTTATCATGCACACATATAAGAATCCTTCTTTTTTGCTTAATAATAAAACTGATGATGAGAAAATCATCATTGAGGGCTCCAAGTTAATGAAAAAAGAAAAGCTTATTGCGGTAAGAGCCGATACAAATACTAATCATTTTCCGGAACACAGCCACGATTATGTTGAGATTATTTATATGTATAAAGGAACAAAAACCAATATTATAAACGATGAAACCGTTGTTCTTAATGAGGGAGACATCCTTTTTATGACCCAGAATTGCAGGCAGGAAAATCTGCCCTCAACCGATCAGGATATCGCGGTCAATTTCGTTGTTTTGCCTCATTTTTTTGAAAAAGCTCTTGAAATGTTGAACAGTGAGGAATCATTGCTGCACAGTTTTATAATTCAATGCTTGCGGGGCGACAACGGCAAATCAAGCTATCTCCATTTTAAAGTTTTAGATGTGCTGCCTGTACAAAATCTTATTGAAAATCTCATCTGGAACTTGCTTGATGACAGTCAGGAGCAAAGAAATATAAACGAAACAACAATGGGGCTTATTTTGCTTCAGCTGCTCAGTCATATTGATGACCTTGATTATAACGGTGACGACAGCAGTCTTATATTTCATGTGCTGAAATATATTGAGGCACATTTTGCGGGCGGAAGTCTGACAGAGCTTTCGCAGATGCTTTTTTACGATTTTAATGCACTGTCAAAGCAGATAAAAAAATTGACAGGTAAAACCTATACAGATCTTGTTCAGGAAAAAAGAATATCTCACGCTTGTTTTCTTCTTGAAAGCACTAATCTCGGAATTTCGGAGATTTCGCAGCTTGTAGGTTATGAAAACATCAGCTATTTCCACCGTGTTTTTCGTAAATTCCATTGTATGTCGCCAAAAAAATACAGAGACAAAACGGTTACAAAATAAGAAAATGCGGTTGTAATTAAGAAGATTATTGTGTAAAGTAAATATTATAACAGATAAAACCGTGAATCGTTGAGCATTCACAGCTTTATACTTTGATTATAATGATCTGACTGTAGAATTTTATTGTGCTTGCGGTATATTTCAATTCAGCAAATAAGGACACTATTTTAACTAAAATGTGTCATTTACTTCTCTGCACCATAATGATAAAATCAAGATGGCTATTGGTGAAAATACGCTGAAATATGCTGAAAAGCAGAAAATGATATGGCAGAATTTTTCAAATAATCTTTTATGTTTTTTGAAATAAAATTTTGTTGATATGCGGCGATATTTTTACCATATAGTTAATCCAACAAATATGTAACGGATGCCGATATGAAAAGATTTATTTCAATTATTCTTGTAACGGTTATGATGTTTGCATGTTCAGCACCGGCTTTTGCCGTTCAGGCAGAGCCTGAGCAGACAGCTGAATCTGTTGCAAATGAAGAAGACGGCGACTGTGCATTCATTGCCTTCTTCGATAAACTGTTTGCAAAAATCAGGGCGTTTTTTAACAGTATCAAATATTATTTTGTAATAAAAAAAGAGGGCGTCCCCAACACTATGAACAAAAATGCTATTCATATGCTTAAATCGGTTGAAGATGCTATAGGCGACAGCTTTATCATCACAACCGAGGACGGCAAGGTCATTGCTATTGACGGCGGTTATAATTTTGAAACCGATTACTTCATTCAGTACCTCAAGGCTGTCACGGGGCAGGCGGTACCGAAAATTGATGTTTGGTTTCTGACACATCCTCACACCGACCATGTTCAGGTTTTTAATGAAGTGGCTGAAAATCGCACAAGTCAGGTAAAATTTGACAAGGTCATTCACCACTATGCGCCTTATGAATACTATGCCGCCATCGATTCGTCCGACGCGGCGGAAGGCGCAGAAATGATAGCCGAGTTTAACAGAATAAGCAAGGCTTTCCCCGAAAAGGTTCAGATTATTAACGATGGCGATGTTTTCGATATCGGTGCGGCAAAAATAACCGTGCTTTACACCTTTGACCCTGCTTATCCGATAGTCAATGACTCCTCTCTTATATTCCGTATGGAACTTGGCGAAAAAAGCATATTGTTTACAGGGGATGCCGCTGTAAGCGCAGGCAACAAGGTGCTTGCAAACCCCGAATACAAGGAGCTTCTGGATTGTGATATATGCAAAATGTCACACCACGGTCAGGCAGGTGTATCGAAAGAATTTTACGAAGCTGCCGTTCCCGAAATCTGTCTGTGGCCTACGCCTTCATGGGTATGGAATAACTCCCACGAATCTCTTGTTCTTCTGACACCTGAAGTCCGTGCATGGATTGAAGAAATCGGTGTAGAGAAAAACTATCTTTCCTGGCAGGGCTCGCAGGTTATATATACGGATAAAACTATTGAAAAAGGGTGATTGCATTGAAAAAAATTCTTTCCGTTATTCTTTCGTTTTTATTTGCAATTTGTGGGATGAGTATGGCTTATGCTAAGGAAACAGCTGCGAAGCTCTACGCAACCTACGGAGACGGTATGCTTTTCCAACAGAACAAGGAAGCTGTTTTTGCAGGTACGGCATCTGCAGGTGCAAAAGTAACCGCCCAAATGTATAATGCGGCAGATGAGCTTGTTGCAAGCGGAAGTTCATCAGTCCTGCCTGACGGCACTTTTACCGTATCGTTCCGGGCTCCTGCAGGAAGCTATGAAGAATACAAAGTAATTCTCAAAGAAAATTCAGCCGAATTTGCACAGCTTGATAATGTTGTTTTCGGTGAACTGTGGCTGGCAAGCGGTCAGAGCAATATGCAGTATCCCCTTTCTCAGGCAAAGGGCGGCGCAGATATGTTTAAAAATTCGCAGAAGCTGAGCAAGTGGCTTCGTGTTCTGCATATGCCTGTTTATTGCAACAACAACGAAAACGATACTTTTGTTGATCCTCAGCAGGATGCAGTCGGCGCAGTATGGACTACGGGTGAAAACGGGCACATTTACAATATGAGTGCCGTTGCCTATTATTTTGCGGCGCAGATGATGGAAGAGCTTGATATGCCCGTAGGCATTCTCAACGCTTCGCTTGGCGGCTCTGCAATTGCAAGCTGGCTTTCAAGAGATGCCATTGACAGCGACAGCAAGGTCAAAAATTATCTTGATTCCATCGATAAATACATAGAAAAATCGGATTGGGAAAAGGTAAATCCCAGCATTTACCGGGACATGACCGCCAACTATAATCACAAGATTCATCCGCTCAGAAATTTCAGGCCCTCGGGTATGATCTGGTATCAGGGCGAAACCGATTTGATGCTCGAATACAGCGAGGAAGCCTATGCTGATTTCTATGATCTGATGCAGCGTTCCTATTCGGAGCTTTTCGGCTATAAAAATGAGCGAATGCCCTTTATCTGCACTCAGATTGCATCCTATCTTTACTCCGACGACGGATTGATCATGCTGGATTGGAATATCAATTACTGTGATATTCAGGCGGCACAGCCCGAGTCGAGAGCAACCGTAACGATTTATGACGTACCTCTCACGTTTCTGCCCGATGCAGGGTCAATCCACCCCGAATGCAAACA
The DNA here is from genome assembly GCA_015066205.1 of Oscillospiraceae bacterium. Lineage (GTDB taxonomy): Bacteria > Bacillota > Clostridia > Oscillospirales > Acutalibacteraceae > RUG806. Next base: position 3,267 of record SVOV01000021.1, on the reverse strand, counting down.
GGAAATAGGTGAGAGAATGGCGTTTGCCGCAAAGGGTCTTGTTTACGGCGGTGATAATGATTACACAGCCGCAACCGTTGAAAAAACCGAAATCCGTGACGGTGCAGTTTATGTTACATTCATAAATGAAGGTGACGAACTTGCCTGCGGCGGCGATGAACTTTACGGCTTTGCGGTTTGCGGTGCAGACGGCGTTTATGTTCAGGCGAATGCCGAAATCGTTTCGGCTGATACGGTAAAGGTGTGGAGCGATGACGTGACCTCACCCGTATCCGCAAGCTATGCATACTGCGTGAGCAATATGCGCTCCAATCTTTACTCAACGGCAAACGGCAAACTTGCCTTGCCCGTATGTCAGTTTGTTACAGATAAATCCGTGGGCACTCATTATTGGTTTGACAGACCGTGGACGGACTGCAACGATGAGCTTACCTGGCACGTTATGCGCGAAATGGAGGCAAACAAGAATTTTTCTTCCTGGTCGGCTGACGGCGCGCAAATAACCTTTGCAAACGGTGTTATGAATGTAACAGGCAATACGGAATTTACCTTATGTCCCTCACTCAATTATAAATTCGGCAAAAAATTTGAAGATACCGATAATGATTATTCCGATTACGGTAAGATGAGCTTTTTAGTGCGTAACAACGGCGGTGCAGATGTCGAATTGAGCGAAATCAGAATTTTAAAGAATTCACTTGAATGGTATTCACCTGCGGTTAACGGCACAAAGGGTGTTGAAGCAATAATCCCTGCCGACGGTCAGTGGCACCTTGTAACAGTTGACCTTAACAGACTTTATCTTTTCGGCAATGAGGGCGGCGCAGGAAACCCTTGCGGCAAACTCGATAAGGTTGAGGAAATCCGTTTTTCTTTTGCAAGCGAAACCGACACTGATATCAGCATTGATAATATCCGTTTTGCTCCCGATACATCCGATGGAAGAAAGCAGTTTGATCCCGACATAAGCACTGCAGATACTTTCATTGAAAAAATATCTGCCATATTTATAAAGTTTATCGGTATGATAATATCAATTTTCAGATAAAAAACAACGGCTGCTTCGTTTGAAGCGGCCGTTATTCTTTATAGAGTAGTTAGACTGCGTTCTGCAGTACGGCGTAACCAAGTTCCGATACCACTTGCAAAAAGACTACAGCGTGAGCTGGAAAAATATTTATATGAATCAGGAACATTTTTGTAATGCTGATTACCATAACTATTAGGGGCGGTGTGGATATATAAAAACTGCCCCCACAAAAGTGAGAGCAGAAAGCGTTATTTCTTTTCAATTGGAATCCAAATTTCAATTGTTCTTTCGGGATATCCACCTACAACACCCCAATGATAAACAGCAAGTTCAGGTGAATCGGTTATCTGATATTCATTATTAGACAACCACTCTGTTGCAATTTGCTTACGCAAATCAAAATATTCAGGAATGGGCATTTTTCCTTTTTCGGTTTCAAAAACAAAATAGGTTCTTTCAGGTATTATAATTTCATCGAAATTGAATTTATCCATAAAATCAATACCTGTTACTTCTTTGTTGTACAAATTATTTCTTTCATAATCATCTATTGTAACTGAAATATAAAAATCGTATCCCTCATCATCAAAATTAGTAAGAACACAATAATCTGCCATCTTATCATTGCTCATTCCTTTAAGCATCCATTGTGATGCTCTTGTTGATGCAAAGAAATCACCTTCTTGATGCTGTCTTAAAGAATCATACGGTGTTCCTTTGAATCGTTTTTTATAACCTATGAGTGTAATCGCTGGTTTTGTTTCAATTTTGTAATTCATGGTTGTGCCGCCTTCCAAAGAAAATTTGAGAACAAGACGAGAAAATGATTTGAGATTGCTACCATTACTACGAGCCTGCGAAGGTAATATACCGTGAAACTTTTGAAATGCCTTGGCAAAACTATCAGGACTTTCATAACCGTATTTCATTGCAACATCAATGACTTTAGCATTGGTAGTTGCAAGCTCTCTGCCGGCAAGAGTCAATCTGCGGTTACGGATATATTCGCCTAACGTGAAGCCACAAAGAATACTGAACACACGCTGAAAATGATAGCTTGAAGAATAGCACTTCTTTGCAACTTCTTCATAGTCAATTGTTTCAGTCAGATTATCTTCAATGTAATCAATAGCGTGTTGTATTCCGATAATCCAATCCATTGTTATCCCTCCTTGTCTGTCTTAATTCTAACAGAAGGCTGAAAAGATTTCCCGACATTCTGTGTTAAGTAATATCGGTTCTTAAATGAAATATTTACCGAAAGATTTTAAATAATTTTGTTTCACTGTCAGTTGCTTTTGCTATCTTATATGATTTATCCAATTCTGTACCTTTAGATATTTCGTAAAATAATGATATAGCAAAATATAATGCTGCATTTCCTTCTGTATAGTCATCGGATGCAATATAAGTGTTCTGCTTTGAAAAAGCTTTGGCTAAAGCCTTTTCTCCTGTTGTACAACCCAGATTCAGAATTAATTTATTTTTCAGATTAAGATACTTATCAGTATCCGAAGCAGAAATATTACCTCTTGGTTCATCAGTTTCATACACATCATCACCAAGAGTAGGCATTATTATTTCTCCATTCTCCCCGTGACAAGAGAGAATGATACAATCAGCATCGAATGTCAAATCACCTTTTAAAACAGAAATCAAATCGTTGGGCCTGCCTATATATTTAACAGCGACGAAATAACCAAAATATTCGAGCGATTGTCTCAAAGCTTCAGGTTCATTTCCTGTACTACCAATTACGAGTATTAGAATATTTTTCACTTTTGTATTATCCATTGACTTGCACCTCAATAAATTTAACAATATAAGATAAATATACCACATACCCACCAAACAAATCAACCCGAATACATATCCTCGTACTTTAAGTTTAAGTGCGAGGATTTTTAAATGCAAAATTTTTAAGTAAAGGAAGTGAAAAAATGCTTCAGCAAACCAACCGAAAAAGCAGTAAAAAATGTGTTATAAGTCTTAGCAAGCATTGAATTTGTGCATACAAATTCCACTTGTTAGGGACAGCCCTAAAACCCGTATAAAAACCGCCAAAACAAAAAGTCGCACTCCGAAAGGAATGCGACAATACATAAAAATTTTATCAAACTATATTCAAAACTCTATTAAAGCAAAAAAATTGAGTATTCACAAGAGAATCCCTTATGAATACTCAATATGTCTATGGGCTACAAAAAAGATATTTTTGCTGGTTTTGCATATGAATT
>SVOV01000071.1 GCA_015066205.1 Oscillospiraceae bacterium | reverse complement strand
CTCTTTTCTTTCCAAGGCATACCCATCTTCCTTTCGATGTGATTGCCTTTATTATACTTAAAAGTGTAAACTATGTCCTCGGACATTTTGTAAACTATGTTATCACACTACACAGTTCCCCCTCCCGAACTTTGTATTTGTAATTTTCATTTTGCATTTTGCCCTTTGCATTCTGCATTTACACTCCGCACGGCGGAGTGTACCGCTCGTGCCTTCGGCACATTGCGGATATTTCCTATATATTAAAAAATATTGAGGAATACTGTTTGTATTCCTCAATAATTTTTTGCTGTAAGCTTTTTATTTGTAGAAGGTTACTCTTGCGACTACAGGAAAATGGTCGGAGGGGTAGATGCCGTTGATCTTTTCTGTTATGACATCGTAAACGGCAACCTCCTTGCAGTAGGAGTTTACGAAGATGTAGTCAATGGGCTTGTTATTTGTTTTATGAAGATTTGCATAGCCGTGGTATGTAGCACCCGTGTCCGAGGTTTCGGCTAAATACTTTGTATCACGAAAGCCTGCTTCAAGGGCTCTTAAATACATAAGATTTCCCTCTTTTGCATTAAGGTCGCCCGAGAAAACTATGGGCATATCGTAAAGAGCCGCCTTTTCGGACACAACTCTTATGGCTTCAACTCTTGAAATCGAGCCTGAATTATCAAAGTGGGCATTGAAATGGGCATATGTGAAGCCTGTTTCCTTATCTCTTAAAACAGCGACGGTGCAGATTCTGTTTATCCAGGCATCCCAGCCTTTTGAGGGCTTTTCGGGAGTTTTGGAAAGCCAGAAGGTCTCTTCTGAAACAAGCTCATATTTTTCATTCTTATAAAATACTGCACTCGCCTCTCCCCCGAGGTCCTTATCTCTGCCGTGTCCCGCATAAGAATATTCGGGAAGAGCAGCTGACAGTCTTTCGAGCCACGCAGGGTCGGCTTCTTCAACACCGAAGGAATCGGGATCAGAATTCCTGATGGTCGTCACGACCTCATCGGTTCTGTTTTCGGGACTCTTCTCCCCCGTTCCCTTGATATAAACATTGAAATTCATAACAGTAATTTCCTGCACCTCGGCAGTATCTTCAATTTCAGCTTCGGGAAGCACGGTAACAGGAGCAAACCACCCGCCGATTATCCCCATCATAAAAGCCATAAAAGCGCTGAAAAGCTTTTCCATTTTTCCTCTCTCCTTTCATATAAAACAATATTACTCCAATTACAAGAATTAGTCAACACCGCAAAAATACAGAATTATATTTTCAAACGGCAAGCTGTTACAACTGAGCCTTATTCAGAAAAAGCTGCGGGGCAGTCTGTAAAAACTGTCTCGCAGCTTTATTTAACATTAATTATTACAGCATACTCATATCAATAATGAGCCGCACCGCATTCACATACGGGAGAAATCCCGAAAAGCTTCTGGAAGAAATTAATAACCTTCCAAATAAAGCCCAAGAATCCCGACTTATGGCAAATGTGGGAGCAAGTATTGGCGGGATCTTCTGGTGTTTCAGGAATGTCGGGGGCATCCGGTTCGATGGAAACATCGGGCTCACTGGGAATTTCCGGCTGTTCGTAATCAACTGCAAGTTTTTCATCTTTGCCGGTTTTATCATAATATACCTCAACATCACTGATTGCATTACAGACGGTCTGTGTTGTAATCACTTTATTATCTTTACAGAGGGTAACTGTTCCGTCCGAAAAACCGGAAACAAGAATTCCAGTTTCATTCTGTGAGACAGTTATTACAGTTTCTTGAGCAACTGCGTCAATGGCAACACTCAACATATGATCATTTATAAAACTTGTATATTTAACTGAAAATGTATTACTATTCTTAGTCTCAATATCAACCTTATTTTCAGACAAACAGAACACAGCCATTGAATCATCAGGAAGATTTGTTTCAATTATCACTTTATTATCGCTGACTGCAACAAAACCATCTTCACCATCTGCATTGCTAATTTGTATTGAATCTGATGTTGTCCAATATGCACTCATTTCATTGTTTGTTGTGGTAGATGCTTCAGCCAAATTATATATAGAATAAACTTCTGCAGTCCCTGTTGATACAGAGTAATTACCATCCGCAATAATCAAATTGTACAGATTAAAATTATTGGAGTTATTGATAAAGTCATACACACCAGAATCAACATCCAAATACCGAATAATGTATCCATTATCACTACTATATTTAGTACCCAAATACGACCATTTATTATCTTCTATAAGTATGTTTTTTAAGCTATTCATATTTGAGTCATATATGATAATACTAGAATCAGCAACACCAACCGCTAATACTGCATGACCTGATAAGCCTTTCACAAACTCGATCAACAACGGCTTATTAGATTCTTTTACTGCAGAATAAACATTCTTCGTTCCTAACCCAAGCAACCTGTTTGCATTAACATCAAACGAAGCTTGATATATCTGGGAATACTTAATAAAATCTTTTACTGACATTTTTATATCGTCATTATATGTATTTTTATTTAATATATCTATACATTGAGAACTTGAAAAAGTATTAACTTTTGGCTTATTATCTATAATTGATGCAACGGAATAAGCCATTCCAAAACAATGACCATTGTCATTTTTATTCTTAAGATACAATAAATATCCCCATGCGGCACCATACATTTCTTGCCAGTATTCTTCTTCAACACTGCCATCAAGATTTAAAAATGAATAACTATCTTCTTCATAACAATAACCATCCAGCAAATTCAAACTGTTATCAAACTCAATACCATTGTTTTTGGCATATGTTTCAACAGTTGCTCCTTTTTCACAATGAATAGTGCCAAAAGCATATGAGTCAACATACTTTAAATGCTTGTCATGATATGATTGCATTTCATAGGGGGTTAAACTTTTAAACAATATAGTCGTTTCATTATATAGTTCATCTTTGTCCTTTTCTATAATTTTGTATTCCAATACTCCCATGCAATCAGATCGCAAGATAGCATCATCGGACAACACATATATATCATCTAATCTATAACACGCATCAAAGGCATTATTTGATATTTCTTTTACAGTTTCTGGAATTACAATGCTTTTTATGCCAATACAAAGTGAAAAAGCACTGCTGCCTATATAGTTAAGCTTTTTGGGTAGGTCGATGTTCTTCAAAAAGACTGAGTCATTAAACGCTAAATCTCTTATGTGAGTAACGCTATTAGGTATTATGATACTATCAGCATCATTACCAATCGGATATTGTACAAGCTCTGTCAAATCTTCAGAAAACAATATCATAACACCTGGATCGCAGATTTTTACTTCAAAATTATTATTCTGTGGATGCACTCCAATAGATTTCAATAAATTGCAATGCAATACAAAACCAGGCTCAATAGTAGTAACATTCTTTGGAATCAAAATTGATTCTATTGCTGTTTTACCAAAAGCATACCCTCCTATTTTGGATAAACTGCTTGGTAAAGACACTGTTTTCAAGTTATAACAATAATAAAAGCAATCATAAGATATTTCAGTTATGCCTTCTTCTATTATTACAATTTTTATATCAGCTTCATGAGCAAATACCGCTTTATATAACGCTCCACTTCCGCTTATAATCAATTTTCCTGTATTTCTATCAAATGTCCAATATGAGGCATCACCACATTGACCAGATTCAGCAAGTGTGCTTGCTTGAGCATTAATTGTTCTCCAATTTAAATCAATTTCAGTCAACCCCTGCCATGGTACCATTGTCAAACAAATAACCACAACAAGCAGAGAACATAAGATTTTTTTGAACATTTTTCCCATTATATTTTCCTCCTTAAATATAGAATCTGTATCTTACATAGCAAATTATGCCATAAATTCTGCCAAAAGTCAATGGCAGAATTTATGGCATTTATAATGATTCCGAGGTGAATTATTATGATTTATAAAAGAATACGAGATTTAAGAGAGGACAAGGATATGACACAGCAGGAAATGGCTGATATACTTCATATAAATCGCAGAACATATTCTGCTTACGAAAACGGTATTAACTCAATGACCCCAGAAACACTTTGTAAAATTGCAGATTTTCACGAAACAAGTGTAGATTATCTCCTCAATCGGACAAACGAAATAAAACCTTATAAATAATCAAAGAATTAACACACATCATAGAGAAAAAACTCAAAATGATGTGTGTTTTTTTGTTAATAATCAATTTTTTGATTTACAAATAAATCAGTTCTTTAATTGCTGTTTTTACAGCAAATTATAGCAGGATTCAGTTTGTTTTTACGGATATCTCCCACTCGCTCAGGTCACCCTTGATGCATTCTGTATTCATTTCACCGTTTATGAAGCTTACCTTGGCGAGGATGTCGGGGAGGATGAGGGGGAGGGTTATGTTTTTGGTTTTTGGAGCGAAGGACAGCTTTTTGTATTCGTAGTCTACTGCCATTCCCGAAGCTGCAATAAGTGTGCTCCAGCTTGACATGGGGCGGGTATAATGATGTCCGCATTCCCAGTGATCCCAGAGGGCGCCGAATCTCAGCTGATTATTGTGAATTGAAGAAATTACGGTGTCGGATATTCCGATTTCACCAACCGAGAGTGCGAGGGCGGAGAAGGCATAGCCTATGCCTGTCCACACTGCCTCGGTCTGACAGTTTTTATAGGTATCAACGGTGGTTTTCCTGCCCTCGGGCACGGTGGCGTTGACGAGTCCCTGCTCCTCATCGAAATTATTTCGGAATATAAATTCAAGCACCTTGCGGACTCTTTCATCGGGGATATTGCCCGAAAGACCCGTCATTCTTAAGAACCATTCGCCGTCAAGCTGATCGGTCATAAGAGATTCGTCGGTTTCATCCTGATTTTTCCACAGATTATAATATTCACCGTTCCAGAGCTTTTCTTCAAGTGCCGTTTTTCCCTTTTGGAGAACAGCGTTCCATTTTTCCCGATATCTCCTTTCTCCCAGTCTTTCGGCAATGATCGCAGCCGCCTTGAGAGAGGCTAACCACAGCACCGAAATATATACGGGAGTTCCCGAGAAATTCCACGCATCATAGGTGTTTCTCTTTGTACCGTGATCGGGAAGACCGTCGCGGTCTTCATCAAGCATCTCCGATGACTCCATGGCTCTTTTTACATTGTTCCACAGGGATGAAAGATACTCCCTGTCACCGGTAAAAAGGTAATCGCGAAGCACCATAAGCACAAACTGCATATTTATATCAACCCTGTCAAAGCCGTTGTCCGAGCATTTCATATCAGGCTTGAAGCTGTGATGCACCCTGCCGTCCTCTCTCTGAAATTCTGCTCCCGTTTTCATCTGCTTTTTCTGAAGCTCCGGAAAAAGACTGATAAGAGAAAAGGATGCGTGATAGGTTATATCGGTGGTGTGAAGACCGCAGTAGCCGAGACCCTCCCACAGACCGAATTTTCCGTTTTTCAGATACACGGAGTCCTTTATGAGCTGTGAAAGATTTGAAGACCAGGCATCGGGATAAACTGACGGCAGGTCGGTGCTGTAAAGAAGCTGAGAAAAGCTGACGGCAGATTTAAAAATGCTGTCGAAGCCCTCCTCCAATGCCTCATTCGCTTCAAGGGAGCTTTTATAAAGGTTTTCATAATAATGCCCTATTCTCTCCCCGTCCGAAGAAAAGTGATTCGGGAAATACCAGGTGAGAATAAAGCGGATATTCTTCTTTTCACCGGGCATTAAGATAATTTCGGAGCAAAGGGCACAGGCGCCGAAGTCCTCACCTCTTCTGTCATTCTGATTAATGCAGTTATCAAGGAAGAATATCTTATTTTCTCTTTTTGACAGAAAATCAGGCTTACAGTATAAAATACGGTTGAGAATTGATGAGATAAAGGGATATTTAATATATTCCTCAATCAAGGAATCCAATTCGCCGTCACTTAACTGCTCTATGCTTTCGGGTAATTTTTCAGGTCTTGTACCGATTTTTGTATCGGGAAGCCGTCCTTTTTCTCTGAATCCGAAGAGAACGGATTCCTGAGTTACTCCGAGATCGGAATCAGCTATGAATTCCTTCATAAAACGGTAGTAAGAAGCTGTAATATATGACTTTTCACCCGCACCGTTAAGAGAAAAGCAAAGTTCACCCGAGGATGGGGAATCGGAGGACTCCATAGGCTCTATAAGAACACCTATTCCCTCTCCCACCCGATGAAGAGTGTTTTTATTCCCCTCATTTTTATTTGCCACATCGGGAACGAGAGTTCCGAGAAGGCTTATCTGAAGCTCATTTTCCGTGGGATTTTCTACGGTAAAATCCATATAAAAGCCCGGCGTTGCCGATATGTCACTGTTATGAGGAACAAATGGCGACACCGCCTTAAGAGAAAGCCGACAGGACAATGCACTGTCGATGTAATTTATATCGCAGACGGGGAATTTTCCGTCAAATTCAATTTTTTCCACGGGCTTATTCCAGGAAAACATACGGTAGGTAAAATCATCGGCATCTGTCTTCATTCCGAGCTTTCTGACAACGGGCTTTTTGTCCGCTCTCTTTTCTCTTACATAGAATGAAAGTGCACCCGTGCTCCCCTCACCGTCGTCCTCCTTTCTTTCAAAGCAGACCTTGGTTATTCTCGGCTGATTTGCAATAAGCCAGCTGTGAAACTCACCGTCGGGAAAAAGCTCAATACTTCCTGCCCCTATACCGCCGAGAGCAATACCGCTTGAATGGTTTTTTTCTGTAATTATCTTCGCCATACCTATACCTCCCCAAAATTATAAATTTATTATACAATAAGCATCTGTTCAGTTCAAGAAAAAAACAAAGCCTCCCGTTAGCGGAGTGTTCGTAAGGACACTCCGCAGTTTTATTCGCCTTTCGGCGAGTTTTATTGCTTCGCAGTGATATTTGTCTTGCGACAAGTGATATTGCCTTCGGCAGTTTTCGG
>SVOV01000020.1 GCA_015066205.1 Oscillospiraceae bacterium | reverse complement strand
TTCGCCGACGGGAAGAAATACCGTTCCCCCGCCCGCCTTACTGCAATCGTCTATAGCCCTTTGTATCACGGCAGTAACATCGGTTTTACCCGTATTGTCCGCAAAATAAGGAGCTTCCGTCACGATTATATCTGCAATAACAATATCATCGGTAGGATACACCGTATCAACAATAACAGGCTTTACAGTACCTTCTGCCGAAACGGTAAAAGAGAAAATTGAAATAAAAATGCAAAAAACAGTAAAAACAGCTGCAGTCTTTTTCATCAGAATTCCTCCCTTTTGTAAGTACTGAAAAAATTTTATCACAATTTCTTCCGTCAGTAAACAAAAATTTCTCCGTATTCTGTTACTGCCCTGAAAAAAGCATTCCGGCACAGGATTCTCTTATATCCCTGTACCGGAATTACGGGAGCAACCCGTTTTTTTATTTTATAACGGTAAATACCATTCTTTCCTGAATCGTAGGGCCGCCGTGGCCTGTTGAAAATCCGCCGTGGTCACTGGAGATTATAATGAGCCAGTCCTCGGTGTCAAAGGTATCTCTGCCCTCAATGGCATTTATTGTGGCAAGAGCGAGTGTGTCCTGAAGACGGTAGCCCGCCTGATAGCAGGGGTCATTGAGCGAGAAGCCGAAGGAATGTCCCGCCCCGTCCGTGCCTTCATATATGGCAATGATAAAGTCGGAGCAGTCCTTCTGACGGATATCGCTTATGGTCTTTGATGCACTTGCAACATTGCCCGAGGTCTTGATGAAATCAACATCAAGCCCCTTGTCCTCGCAGTATTTCTTTTCGTGGATATATGTGCCGTCTTCATCGGTAAAATGACCGCCCCACTTTGTGATAAAAGCGGCGGAATCGATAGTGCCGTTTTCCGTAAGCTCTGTCATAAGAGTTTTGTATTCAAGATTCTTGGGCTGACCGTTGCCGTAAACACCGGTCTTGTCTGCCCACTGACCTGTAAGAAGAGAGCACCAGCCGGGTGCGGTGGAGGTAGCCTGAGTGTTTTCTCCGTCGGGATAATTCACACCGCCGCAGTAATAAAGCTCGAGAGAAGCCCCCTCGTCAAGCATTTTCTTCACACCGCTTGTGCAGTTGTCGCTTAAGGTAAGAGCATCCGCACGGCAGCCGTCAAAGCCTATGACAATAGCCTTTTTCTCGGTCTTTCCCTCGGGAAGAGCACTGTTATAGTGGTCAATTATAATATCGTAAATTTCCGTCTGAGCCTTTGCGGTCTCAATAGTGTTTTCATAGCCTATTGTATCAACAACGGCACGGAAATTTTCTTCCGTATCCTTGCTGTCATTCTTGTAAAGGCCCAAAAGCCCCGGAATAAGAAGAAATAAGCTGATGATCTTTGAAAGAGTTTCCATAAAATAACTCTCCTTTCCTTTGATAAAAAAATAATATCATAAAACAGCTCGGCAAGTCAATAAAACAAAACAGCTTACATATGCCGAGTGTTCATAAGGACACTCGGCAGTTTTATTCGCCATACGGCGAGTGATATTGCTTCGCAGTTTTATTGTGCTTTGCACAGTTTTATTGTCCTTCGGACAGTTTTATGCGAATAAAATAACACTGAAGCCGTAAGGCTTCAATATCACTTTTGATTTATCAAAAATATCACTGCAAATTTTAATTTGCAATATCACTCATACATACCGAAAAAAGAATTTGTTTTTCTGAAAAGTTACCTTGAAGTATATAACCCACTATGACACTTTCCGCTCGAAAGTATCTGTTTTTCATCAAAAAAATTGTGAGACACCTTATGAAAAGTGTCTCACAACTGTATAAATATTTATTTCTGTCCTTAGCAACCCCGCTCATATAACTTCTTTTTTTTATATTCCGCCATAGTTTAATTATCTGTTTATTGATTTTTTAACAAAAGTATGTTATTCTGTCTATAAATAAAGATAAGGATGTGCTTTTATGAAACTGAAAAGACTGATATCTCTCACACTTACCCTGATAATGCTGATCTCGTCACTTGCCGTAAGTGTGGCAGCCGCAGGCAGAAAGGAAGCTCTTCCCACCTCGGCGGGAATCAAGGCTTTGAGAAATGAATTTGCCATAGATACCGCCCCCAAGGCGGGCTCACACGCTCTCGACTATGCATATTATTCCCCCGTAGGCAAAAACGACAGCGGAAAATATCCCCTCGTCATCTTCCTTCACGGAATAGGCCACGCCGATTACAAGGGCGCACAGCTTGATGACAGCGATTTCCCCTATTGGGCAAGCCGTGAGCTTCAGTCGAGATTTTCGGAGGGCGGAGCCTTCATTCTCCTCCCCCGCGCTCCCGAGGACAAATTGGTCTACTGGAGCAAATCCCTTATAGAATCTCTTCGTGCCGTAATTGACGATATGATAGAAAAGCACGGCAAAAACATTGATACCTCAAAGATATTCATCGGCGGCTCTTCAGCGGGCGGTGAAATGACATGGGATATGATAATAGCCTTCCCCGAATACTTTGCAGGTGCCTTCCCCATTGCCTCAACAGGTACCGTCAGTGCCTCCGATGTAAAGGAATGTTCCTCAGTTGCCATTTGGATGATATCAAGTAAAAAAGACCCCGTTGTAAGCTATGCTGCCACAACCACTCCCTTATGGAACAATGTCAAAAATTATAACGATAACCCCGCATCCTGCCGTCTTTCAAGTTTTTCGGATGTAAGAGAGCCGGGAGGCTCGGGTGCCAGCGACAACCACCATATGGCAAAGGTGGTAACCTATGATTTCCATATGTTAAACGGAGCGGTCTATCCCGATGTCACCCACGAAAACGGTATCGGAGAGGAAATATCTCTCGTAAGCCCCGAGGGCATCATCAGCTGGATGAACACCCTCAGTTCGGATTACACGGGAAATGCAGGCGACGGCTCGGGCAATACCAATGTTTCCGTTATGACAAATTTCTTCGACGCCATAAGAAATTTCTTCCTCAAAATAGTAAACCTCTTCCAGAGATTATTCGGACTTTAATACAAAAAACTGACAAAAGAACCGCGGACACAACGCGAAGTGTCCGCGGTTTTTTTAATGCCTTTAATTTATCTTCCGATACCGAATATCTTTATGAATATCACAAAGAAGTTTTCGATATAGAGCATAAGGGTATTGGCTGTGTTTGAGAGATTAGTGAGAATGTTTCTGCCGTTCATCTCAATGCCGTAGCCCTGAAGAGTGCCGTTGTTGTCGGGAACGCTGTCGCCGTCAAAGGCAAACTGATAAAGAAGAGGAGAAACGAGAGCAGTAATAAAATACTGACCTGCGGTAACTCCGCCGAATATCTCCGATGTTATCTTGGTGAATTCCTTTGACATATTGCCGTTTCCGCCCATTTTTTCAATAAGAGCGTTTGCGGCGGCAAAGAATATCTCGTCATTTACCGTTGAAAGGTCATCCTTGAGAATAAGTGCAACTGTGCGAAGAAGTATCTTTACCTCGGTGCTCTGAACCTCAAAGGGCTCTTCACCCGCATAATGCCAGCCTACAAGCTCGGTTGCAAGATCCCAGCCTGTTTCGTAGTCGGAATCGGGAATTTCGATGTTATATTCCTTACCTAATTCCTGAACGGAGCCTTCACCGTAAAGAGGCATACGAAGAAGCTTTACAAGCTCACCCACTGCTGTTGAAACAAGAGGATAGAAAACGGAGTCCTCTTCAATTCCCATCTTTTCCATTGAGAGAGAAAGCTCAAGCCTGTACTGAATACCCGCCTTAAGGTAGCCCTTTGCGAAACCGTTCATATCCTCTTCCATAAGAGAAAGCTGTTCTTCCGTATAGCCCTTGATACTGCGAAGAGGCTTCGTGTCAATGGTGTCAACGGTTCTTGTTCTGTAGGTAATTTCCGCATCGTTTATATAAAATACCTTATACTGTAAGGGATACATTGTAAGAGCGGTATTTGCGAAATCATATATCTTATTGCCCATAGGCGTTGTATAGCTTGTGGCATCGGAGCAATGCTCGTGACCCGTGAAAACAAGCTTTATACCCGCATCCGCAAAAAGAGTTGCGGTGGTATAATGGAAGCGGACAATAAAGTTACGGCTTATTATTCTCTGCATGGGAAGATGGTCAAGAAGATTATGATGCATCATAAGAACAGGGTATCTGCCCTCTTCCTTCGCCTTCTTTGCCTCATCAAGCACCCACATGATCTTCTTTATGCTCATTCCGTCCTCGGTGGACTTTGAGGGATCATTACTGTCAAGAGCAATAAGGCGGTAGCTGTCCCCGAGGTCAGCAGTATATGAGCCGTTTTCCTCCATAACGGAAAGAGCGTCATTATAGCCGAAGTCACCGTAACAGGACTTGAAATCGTCTATCTTGAAATCATTTTCGCCCTGACCGTAGTCGTGGTTGCCGGGGATAACAAAAACAGGCTTGCCTGTTTCCTTTTCAAAGGCGGTAAGCTTTTCGGCAACCGCATAATGCTCCTCAAAAATACTTCTTCCGTTATCAGCAAGGTCTCCGGGGATAAGCACATACTGAACACTTTCATCCTCTGCACACTGACGAAGAAATTCATCAATGATAAGACCGCTTTCATTATCGAGAGATGCACGGCGGTTGGCATACCAGAATATCTCGTGATCGTTAGTCTCGGACAGCTCCTCCTCGGGCACATTATAATGAAGGTCGGATGCCACGGCAAAGCCCAGCTCCATATTATCCTCTGTAACTAAAGCCGATGCCGTAAGTGACATTACGGACAAAGCTAAAACAACTGAAAGTATCAAGCACAATAACTTTTTCATAACAATTTTCTCCTGCCAATTTAATATAAACATATTCTAACAAATATTTTCCGTTTTGTACATACTTTTTTTATCCTGAAAAAATAAATCGGAAAAAACTAACCGTTCAGGTTATTGAATACTGTGTATCATATTGTATAATCATATTATCAAAAGAAGAAAACAGTCCGCGGGCTGTTTTTCACGGGGAATCCCGCCGAAGCTTCCCCGAAAAGGAAAAAGAAAGGATGATTTCATTGGATAACAGCGTAATAGGAAAAAACATAGCACTTTTAAGAGCCTCAAAGGGGCTTACACAGACAGCTCTCGGAGAGAGGGTGGGAGTCAGCTTTCAGGCGGTATCAAAATGGGAAAGAGGAGAGACCCTCCCCGACATAACGCTTCTCCCCGTCCTCGCCGATGTGCTTGACACAACAACGGACTTTCTTCTCTCGGACAAAAAAAGCACCTGCTACAGAGGAAGAAAACAGGTATCCGACATCATAGAGGGAATAAACTGCCTCAGAAGAATGGGAGAGCTTCTCGGAAAGGATAATATACTGTATCTTCACGCAGCAGACGGAATAAACAAGGGAATGAACACCGACATAGAACAGGCCTTCTCTGATGAGCGTATATTTGAAGCCTTCACAGCCGAAGCCGTAATATCGGCACTGCGTTCAGGCTGCTATATAGACCTGACCGACATAAACAGAAGCTTCCGCCACAGCCACTTCCGCGACATAGTAACCGAACAAGCAAAAAGACACGGAATAAAATGAATTGCTGTTGAGTTCTTCACTGATAAATCAATGAACTTCTCAACAGACGGTTTTTCAGGCTAAAATACGATACAATCGTATTTTAGCGTCGGAATATATTACAGACAATACTTTTTATCAAGCCCTGTCTTTACTTTTTCCCTGTAAAATGTTATGATTTACAAAGGAAAAGGAAGTGTTAAGATGAAGCCCGTTCTTTATATGGTAATTCCCTGTTATAACGAGGAGGAGGTTCTTCCCGTGACCGTGCCCGAATTTCTCGGAAAGCTCAGGGCACTTATTGAAAGCGGTAAAATTTCCGAACAAAGCCGTCTGCTTTTCGTAAATGACGGAAGCTCCGACAGTACCTGGGAAATAATAAAAAAGCTGTCCGAAAAACAGGCTTATATTGAGGGAATCTCTCTCAGCCGAAACCGCGGACATCAGAACGCTCTTATTGCGGGACTTGAAGAAGCACAGGATAAGTGCGACATCACAATAAGCCTTGACTGTGACGGTCAGGACGATATAAACGCTGTCGATAAAATGATAGACGAATATCTTTCGGGCAGTGAAATAGTCTACGGAGTCAGAAGCAACAGAGATAACGATTCCTTCCTTAAAAAGAATACCGCAAAGCTGTTTTACCGCCTGATGTCATTTATGGGAGCAGAGCTCATATATGACCACGCGGATTTCCGCCTCGTTTCCTCAAAGGTGCTGAAAAGCTTCAGCTCCTTTAAGGAGGTAAACATATTCTTGAGAGGAATGTTTCCCCTTGTAGGCTTCAGAAGCACCTGTGTTTATTATGAAAGAAAAAAAAGAATTGCGGGAAAAAGCAAATATTCCCCCGCAAAAATGACAGCCCTTGCCCTCGACGGTATAACGAGCCTCTCGGTAAAGCCCATAAGAATAATAACTCTTTTCGGCTGCCTTGTGGCTCTGCTGAGCTTCGTTGGAATCCTCTGGTCGGTTATAGTTCAGCTGACGGGAAACTCCGTAGCAGGCTGGGCATCAATTACAAGTATCCTCTGCTTCCTCGGCGGAGTCCAGCTCATAAGCCTCGGAATAATCGGCGAATACATTGGAAAAATATACCTCGAAACCAAAGGCAGACCGAGATACATTATAGAAGAAAAAACAGATTCGGACTGAAAACGGAAGCTCCGTCTTCAGAAACGCTGACTCTTCGCACAAATTCGGTTTTCCCATTCACGGAAAATGCAGAAGGCTTTCATTATCCCGCCCGAAAATCAGCATTTTCTCTGCCACCGACATACAAAAACCAAGGGAACGGCTCTCACCGTTCCCTGTTTTGCTGTTATTTTTTAATTATTCCATCCTCGGAGCCGACAATTTCCAATACGCTGTCAAGTCCTTCTTTGATATAATTACCATCCTTAAGCGTAATTGCCTTTGTAATTATACCCGTAGCCTCAACCTTATCACCGACCTTTAATTTTCCAAAGCTGTAATCCTCTTCTTCAGTATAAAGATCATAAGGTATTGCATAGATATATTCGTTGTTTATTTCAAATTCTATAATATTACAGGCGCCTGCCTCAACATTAGCAGAGAAGCCGTTGGTTGACACTCCTACAGAATAAGTATCAATTTCGGTAATTTTGCCCTTGACAACAACCTTTGCAGGTAAATATTCCTCGACAAATTCTTTGTAATCATCATTACGAATATGTTCATTATAAATTGAGCTTAATTCAGAATAAGAGAGCTTTTCGCCGTTTAATGCTGTTATTGTTGCTGATGCACGGTCACGGATTATGAAGAATGCGGGATAACCTATTATAATTGCAAGTATAATAAACAAAGCAATTAATTTTTTAATTCTCTTTTTTGGGTTCTTTGCTCCGCAGGCCTGACATTTCTTTGCGCTCTTTGCCATAGGTGCACCGCAGGTCTTACAGCTCATCATTTTCTTGTTATTAACAGTCTGCTGTGTAACTGCTTGTGTACTTTTCTGATTAACTTCCATTTTGTAACCTCCGTTAATAAATAATTGCATATAAAACGAAAATACTTACTAAAAACAGAATTCCGTTTTTATAAAGAATATTTGCAACAAAATAATACACCATATTTGGTGTAATGTCAATACATCAAATATAGTGTATTATAAAATTTAACTATCAATTTTCAAGGAGATAGTTATGAAAAGCTATGTTGAAATTATCAGAGATCTAAGGGAAGACCATGACAAGACCCAAAAGGAAATTGCACAGTATCTCGGCACAACACAGCAGGTATATTCACGGTACGAAAAAGGAGAAAACGAAATACCTGTAAGGCATATTATTGCTCTTTGCAAGTACTATAATGTGTCTGCAGATTATATTCTCGGGTTAGAATAAAAAAAGACCGCATCCATGCAATAATGCAATTCGGATGCGGTTGTTATTTATTCTGATTGTTTTTTTGAAGAGGAGATGCTTTCTTTCAGGGTTTTACAGCTTGCAATCAACATTCGTCTTATTCTTCCGCAGAGGTTTCTGTGTTTTTTATAGGCATCTTCATCAATAGCTTTGGTATTAAAAAGTAATTTCAGCCATCCTTCTGTTTCGCTGCATTCTTTTAAGGCTATTTCAAATTTTGAAAGCATATCGGCTTTGCTTTGACCGTAATTGGCTTCTCTGATATTAGCATAAACACTGCTTGAGCTTTTGCGAAGCTGAAACAATGTATTTGAGGAGGCTTTAATCTTCTGACAAAGCAGTTCAATGTCTGTTGCAAGCTGTTCGGAATATATATGCAAATAATTTTCAGACACATTATCACTTCCCTTATTGTAATTATAATACAGAATCACAACAAAATCAATGCGCAGCATTGTATATCATCAATTCCGCAAGGAATTGCATATCATCAAGGCGAATGCCTTGCATATCATCAGCGCGAAGCAGATACACCTTCGGTGATGATATACGCCTACGGCGATGATATACAGCCTGTCGGCTGATGAGATGCCACCGCTTCGCGATGGATAAAAAAATCTCGTTCCGCAGAACGAGATTTTTTGTATAAAGGCTACGAAAAAGATATTTTTGTGGTTTGTATTAAGGATTCGAACCTAAACGCAAAATCACGCCAAAGGCGTGTATATCATCCGCAACTTGTTGCGGTATATCATCAATGCGAAGCATTGCATATCATCAAGCCGCAGATAAATGCACGCTAAAGCGTGATGAGATACAGCCCCAAAGGGGCTGATGATATGCACCACGCTTCGCGCGGTGATGATATGCCAAGCCTGCGGCTTGGATAAAAAAAGAAGTAACTTTTGTCTACCAAAAGTTACTTCTTTTTTGGTGAAGACAAGTGGACTTGAACCACCGACCCCTTGCATGTCAAGCAAGTACTCTAACCAACTGAGCTATGCCTTCATATTTAACTTGTTGCATTATATCACGAAAGACGGCTGTTGTCAATATCAATTCCGAAGGAATTGTATATCATCAAGGCGGATGCCTTGTATATCATCAAGGCGAAGCCTTGCATATCATCAGCGCGAAGCCTGATACACCTTCGGTGATGATATACGCCTTCGGCGATGATATACAGCCTGACGGCTGATGATATACCACCGCTTCGCGATGGATAAAAAAATCTCGTTCCGAGGAACGAGATTTTTTGGAGCGGATGACGAGGCTCGAACTCGCTACCTCCACCTTGGCAAGGTGGCGCTCTACCAGATGAGCTACATCCGCATATCTAACGAACAAAAGCTATTATACATATGAAAGCACCCTTTGTCAAGACATTTTTTCTTTTTTTCCGAAAGAAAAACAAATAATTATAAAAGCCTTGTTTTGCGACATTATTCTTTTCACTCTTATGACAGTTTTCTTTCAGCGGGGGATGTATATTCTTATTAAATATATGAAATAAAAGGATTGAAAAAAATGGAGAAACTGAAAGAAAAGCTGATTACGGCAAATATTTTTAACACCGAGCTTATGAAGAGCTTCGCTTTGCAGGCTCTGTATCTTTTCGGGGGATTTATTTTCGGCGGGATATCCTTTGCGGGCGGGCTCTCCCCTTTCGGCACGGGCTTTATTGCGGGCGTCCCCTTTACATATCTCATATCCGCCTCAGTGGGAGCGGCGGGAGGCTACGCTCTTTTTTTCGGGCTTCTCGACTCCCTGAGATTCATTGCCGCAGTTTTCGTGATATGCTTGCTGAGACTTGGTCTTGAACAAAAAGCCGAGGGAAAAACTCTTCTTTCAGCGGGACTTTCGGCACTCATTGTAAGCTTTATTTCCTCTCTCGGAGTGTCCCTTGCCCTCGGGGAAAGCGCAATCTTCATAATAATGTGCCTGTCCGAATCTCTTATAAGCTGTGCCTTTGCCTGCTTTACCGTCCGTGCCGTAACAGTACCCGAGAAGCTTCGGACGGGACTTCACATAAACACCGCTGATACCCTTGCCGCAGTATTCTTTGCCGCCGCGGTGCTTCTCGGCGGAGACAGATTCGGTATCTTCGGCTTTTCCCTTTCAAGAATTACCGCCTTTTTTGCAATTATGCTCTTTGCCGTTATGAAAAAAGGCACGGCATCGGCACTTGCGGGAATATGCTGTGCACTGGCACTGGGCTTCAATGAAGACAGACCCGAGGCTATGACCGCCTACCTCATTTCGGGGCTCTCCTCGGGACTTCTGAGTCTTCACGGCAAAATTCCCGTTGCCGCAAGCATTGTACTGTCCTCGCTTCTTGCGGTAATTCTCCGCGGTCAGGCGGATACCGCAATGATCTCAATTTCGGAAGCCGTAATTTCCGCTCTTCTTTTTGCCGCCGTTCCTAAAAAAGCTCTGCTGTCACTCATAAAAACCGTAACACCCGAAAACAGCACTGCAGAAAACAACGCCGCCGTCTTCGCCCTTAAAAGAAGCGCAAAGGCAGTAAGGGACATCGCATCCTCCGTTGAAGCGGTAACAGCCTTTCTCGGAAAAAGCACCGACAAAACAAAAGAAAAGCTCTCTCTTACGGTAAAAGAGGAGCTTTGCAGTACCTGTCCCAAATATGAATTCTGCTGGATAAATAATGAGGCTCTGACAAAAAAGGCATTTGCCGAGGCCGAAAACAAGGTCCGTGAAAACGAAAGGCTTTTATATGACGATATTCCCGAAAGAATAACCCTTTTATGCAAAAGCCCTGCAAGGCTGGGAGAAGCCTTCAGCCGTGCCTATTCAATGCATATCGCAGAGCTTTTGGCTCTGAACGAAATAAACGATGCAAAAAAAACAGCGGCAAAAAGCTTTTTATGTGCGGGAGACCTCATTGAGGATGCAATAAAGACACTTGACTCCCCCGACAAAAGGGACACTGAAACTGAAGAGCTTCTTTCTCCTTTTTTTGAAAAAAAGGGCTTTTCTCTTCACGGGCTCCATGCAGCGGTTAACTCCTGCGGAAAGAAAGCCTTTCAGCTTTACGCGGGAAATGTCCCCCTTATCTCCGATATGAACACACTTTTGGAGGAAATATATGAGCTGACGGGCACACTCTATCTTCCGCCCGTCGTTGACGAATACTCAAAAGAGGGCACGGTGCTGTCCTTCACCGAGGAGGGAGAATACTCCGTAGAATACCACACAGCCTCCCACACGGGAGCGGGTGAAAAATATTCGGGAGATACGGCAAAATGCTTTTATGACGGCACGGGATATTTTTACGCCGTTCTCAGCGACGGTATGGGCTCGGGAGGAAGAGCGGCGGTGGATTCCGTTATGACCTGCATTCTCCTTTCCCGCCTTATGAGAGCGGGCTTCTCCCCCGAAGCCGCCCTCGGTACGGTAAACTGCGCTCTTCTTCTGAAATCGGGCGAGGAGACCCTCTCCACCCTCGATATTATGAGATTTGACATTAATTCCGGCAAGGCAGAGTTTTTCAAGGCGGGAGCCGCCTTTTCCGTAATAAAAAAGAGAGATAAAACTCTCATAGTAGAAAAAAGCTCAATGCCCCTCGGAATCCTCACGGATACCCTCTTCGAGAAAAGCGAAATTGAGCTGTCGGCAGGCGATACGGTAATGATAATTTCAGACGGCGCCGCCGTAATACCACCCACGATGTATAAGGAAATTCTCACAGTAAATAAGACCGCCGCCCCGAAAAAGCTCGCCGAAGCGGCAGTAGAAAAAGCCCTCGCCCTCTCCCCCATAGGAAAACATGACGACATAACCGTCACCTGCATCAGGATCCGAAAAAGCTGACAGCCCCGTAAAAACTCAAGGCTTATCCGTAATAATCCGCGGATAAGCCTTTTTTTAATGAATTTTATACAGCTTCTTTTTCGGTGTAAAACGAATACGGAATGCAGTTTTAAGATATAAAAGAGTCTGCCATACGGAATTCTTCGATTTTCCCTCTTCTCTGGGATAGCATTTTGCGGGAAACTCTTCGATTTCAAGCTTCATTCTTACAGGAATCAGCACCGCTTCAAGAAGACAGGGAAAATTCCATTCTCTGAATCTTATGTTCCTGTATATATCAGTCGGTGCAATAAGCACGGGACTTGTAAAATCCGTAAGAGGCGACAAAAACAATACCTTAAGCAGCTTCTGTGCAAAGAAATTAAAAACAAGACGCACCCTGTTGTACCCGAAGAAGCTGTCTTTTTCAAGCCATCTTGAGATCTTGATGATTTTTTCAGGCGACCTTTTTGACAGTTTTATCATAGTCGGAATACTCTCAAGTCCGACAGGAATATCCGCGGTGAAAAACATTATATGAGAGGATACCGTTTCCTCAACGGAATCTCTGAGCGCTCCGCCGATATAGGGATTTCTTTGCACGAAATGCTTTACCAGAGAAGGATATTTCTCTTCGAGGAGTGCTATGGTATCAACACACTGCTTTTCTGCATTTGCGGGAATTACGATAAGTACACTCTCAATATCGGAAATATCGCAAGCATCTGCAATGCTTTCAACTATCTTCACAAGAGAACTGCTTTCATCCGTCGCACCTATTACAATTGTTACCTTTTCAAACATAAACCACCTTAATATTCAGTATAGGTTATAATATCTCTGGGATTTATCATAAGAGTGGCACTGTATCTCTTTCCGAACCATACAAATTCTCTTGCATAATCCCTCCAGGAGCTTACGGTTTTATGAGCCCTGATATGAAGAGTATTTTCGGTTTTTTCAAGTGCAGTAAACCTCTTATCATCATAAGCCTTGAAATATCTGTAGAAATTATAGCTGCTGTTTATTGTTACCTCTTCGGTATCAAGCCTTCTTATAAGAGAATGCTGGAACACGAGAAGCTCCTCATAAATATCCTTTTCAATTCCGAGAGAATCAAGAAACGGTCTTATGTTCTCTTTGTATTCATCGAAATTGAGAACAAGCTCCAGAAAAGCGCCCTCTTCAAAATACCAGCCGGTTGTGCCGAAAATATCTCGCTGATAAGTCCAGTCCGCTTTTTCGGTATCAAGCTTTCTGTTATAAAGCTCCTTGAAAAGAGTATGAAGAAAGCCCTGACGCTCCGAATAAATAAAATCAAAAAGACGGCTGTAGAAATCATAAAAGGACAGGGACCTTTCCCTGTTCATATAGACAGCAAAATACCGAAGAAGCCCCAGATGATGGAAGGTCTGAAGCACTACCGAGAACATATATGCCCTGACCCAGTCCGCTTTCGGCATATCCGAGGTTTCCGTTATAACCTCCATATACTCCCTGACTCCGTTGAAATCGGGGTTATAGTGAATTCCGAAGGATGGAATTTTTGAGGTCTTTATGCCGAATTTTTCTCTGTATGCGGGGTCGCCCATCTGAGCATTGTCATAGACCTGACATTCATAGACCGTCATGGAATTGCTCTGCCCCGATTCAAGAAGATTGCACATTCCCTTACAGAAGCTTTCGTATGTTTCTCCGGGCAGACCGATAATAAGCTCGGTATAAGTAGGAATTCCCGCTTCGCTGTATCGTGAATAAAGGCTTGAAAAATGCTCAAGGGTAAGGTTCTTTCTTCCGATATTTTCCAGTGCTTTTTCATCAAGGGTCTGATATGCGAGAGTAACGCCCTTATCTATATGGTTGCTGTTGAGAATATACCCCGCCTCAAATACGGTATCATCGCTGTCCTTTGCATAACAGGGCTTGAAGACCTCGGGGTAGCCG
This sequence comes from Oscillospiraceae bacterium, assembly GCA_015066205.1. Taxonomy (GTDB): domain Bacteria; phylum Bacillota; class Clostridia; order Oscillospirales; family Acutalibacteraceae; genus RUG806. Next base: position 29,194 of record SVOV01000020.1, on the reverse strand, counting down.
TACTTTTTACTGCACTCGGCTACATACCGTGCAATTCCAATATCTCTTTCAAAAATACCGAAATTGGCATCCGCACAATAGCAGTACCTGATTTTTTTCTCCGAAAGCCAGCGTATCTCTGCCTTTATCTTTTCCATCGGAAACTTTCTTATTTTCTTCGTAAAGCACCATTCGCAGTATGAGCAGGTATAAGGACAGCCGCGGTTTGTTTCAAGGGTTGCGTGAAACTCCACATCGGGGAATTCACTGAAGAAATGGTCAAACAGCCCCTCGGTATAGGGAGAGGGATAAGAGGATATGTCCTGAGGATGGTATTCCTCTGTTGTCACATTGCCGTCCTTTGTTCTGTATGAGAGATTCGGAACCTCTTTCAGCGGGCCTCCCGAGGCGAGAGCCTTCAGAAGCATCGCTGTTGTTTCTTCACCCTCATTATGCATAAGAAAATCAATAAATTCATATTTATCGAGAAAGGATGCATCCGAGGGAACACTGTGTCCTCCGAAAATGATTTTAACATCGGGATATTTCTTTTTAAGCTCTTTTGCAAGAGCCTTGTTATATTCGAGATTCCATACAAAATTTGTAAAAGCAACATAATCGGGATCAGTGAAGCGCTTCATTATTTCGGGAATGCTTTCTCTCATCCCGATCACGGGCTTTATGTCATAAGCCTTTGTTATTTCCTCATCCCTCATAACATAAGCGGCAATACAGCCGATGGAATAAGGCAGAAAGCAGGGAGATGAATAAGACAATGCTATCTGAACAAAATATACATTCTTTTTCATTCTTATCCTTCCTTTTTTTCTTTTATATCATCTTTATATGAAGCCCAACCGATTCTTTCATACCAGATTACGAATTTGGAAAAATCCTGCCAATTATTATGAGGCTTACTGTCCTTAAGAATAAGAGTATTATCTCTCTTTTCAAGACCGTGCATATTATTAAGATATATATCCGATACGAATGAATGGATATCATAAGAAAGCCTGATCTCAGTCTCGCTTTCAAAGGGTTTTCTGAGCACAGCCCTCTGATAGGTAAGAATATCAGAGAAAATATCATCCGCTATACCGAAGAATTTAAGAAACGGCATCATATCATCATAAAAACGGTCTGTATCAGAAAGTGAATTCAGAACAAAATACTCGTGATCCTCCCATACTATACCACCGGTAGGTTCAAATAATAGCTTCTCATTCTGAATACCCCGTGACAGCTTTTCTGCCTTTTCTTTTATTTTCATATAAAGTCCCGAAGTAAAAAGCTGAGGATTATTTTCAAGATAAGTTATAGCCTCATCATAGAAGCGGTCAAAGGGAATATCCATAGCATAGCGCAGATACAAGGAGAATATCCTTATAAGACCGTTTCCGTGAAAAGCCTTTGCGAGATGTCCGAAAACAGAAGCACGCACCCACATTTCACGGCTCATGGTATCAGTTTCCACGATGATATTATTATATTCGGGCACACTGAAGGAAGTATCATTAAAGTGTGCGCGGATAATTTCAACATTCACGGTTTTTATTCCGTGCTTTTCCTGATAAGCCTTCTGCCCCATCAGGGAATTCGGAAGAAGAATACAGTTATATATTTCAAAAACAAAATGCTGACCTATTTCAAAAAGCTTTGCGATACCCGCAATAAAGCTCTCATAGGTCTCACCGGGAAGACCTAAAATAAGCTCGGAATAGGTTCTCATTCCCTCTTTCTTATAAGAGAGAAGAAGCTCCTTATAAAAATCGAGATCAAGATTTGATCTGCCGATGTTCTTCTGAACCTCTTCGGACATACTCTGGAAAGAAAGGGTCGCCCCGATCCTGTCAAATTCACACTCTTTGAATTTTTTAACTATGGCAAATACATTATCAGCCCTGTTTTTTGCATAGTTCATTCTCATTCTTTCGGGATATCCCGTTTCCTTTTTTGCCTTTACCAACTCATCGGCAATTTCAAGGTCACGGTCATAAATTCCGAAATTGGCATCAGCACCCCACACAAAGGCAATCTTATGCTCACACATCCATCTTATTTCAGCCTTTATTCTGTCCATGGGGAACAGACGGGTCCTTGTTTTAAGAGGCCCCCAGTCGCAGTAGGCGCACTGATTGGGACAGCCTCTCGAGGTTTCAAGAATGGCATTAAAGGTAATTTCGGGATGTGAAGCCAATATGCCGTCAAACCACCCCTCAAGATAAGGAGAGGGATAGTCAAGACAGGTCTGAGGACGGCTCTTTGTTCTGATAATATTCCCGCTGCCATCCCTGTAAGAAATATTACACACCGAGGAAAAGCCGGTGTCTGTCACATAATTTTCGAGAAGACTTCTTACGGTCTCCTCCCCTTCCCCGTGACACAAAACATCTATAAAGGGATTCTCCTCAAGAAACTGAGGGTCATCGGGAACATCATGTCCGCCGAAAACTATAAGGCAGGAGGGGTATTTCTCTTTGATCTTACTTGCGAGAAGCTTATTATACTGAGTACTCCAGCAATAACAGGAAAAACCGACAAAAGCAGGCTCCTCCAGTCTTTCGGTTACCGTATCGGGATCCTCTCTGAGGAAAATAAACTCCTTAAAGCTGCAGTTTTCTCTTACTGCTTCACTCGTAAAAGCGGAAGCAACAAGTATTCCGGCCGTATAAGGCAGGTATGCATTCTGCGAGCTTGCAGAAGCGGAAACATCCACCTGCACAAAATAAACATTTTTCTTTTTCATTTCTATCTCCCCGCACCGAAACTGAAATCCTTCATATGTGTTGCAATTCCGTTCTTTCTTCCGTACCAGGCTATGACCTTTGCATATTCCTCCCAGTCTGAAAAGGAAACAGGCTTGATTCTTACGGATGTTTTTTCTTTATTAAGAACAGCACTGTACGAATTCAGCACGGCATTGAAATACTGCGGGAAATCAAAATCAGTTTCAAAGCCTTCTGTGCTTTCCTTCGGCGTTTTTATCATTCTCTTCTGAAAATCAAGCAAGGCATCAAAAATATCCTCTCTTATACCAAATCGTTTAAGAAAAACGGATATTTCCTCATAAAACCCGTCAAGCTCATAAACAGTCCTGAGAAATGCATATTCCTCAAAGGGCCATTGTACCTTACCAAACAACTCATCACAGCAGCTGAGAGTTCCCTTTTCCTCAATAACATCATTGAGATATTCATCAATTTTACTGAAGATTCTTCCTCCGACGGTGTTTTTATGAGAAAGGAAAAAATCGAGAAGCGAGGTATAAAAGGTTTTATAGGAGCAGATCTTTTCGTTATAAAGATAAAGCGCAAAGAACTGCAGAAGCCCCATATGATGAAAAGCCTGAACCGCATATGAAAAGAGGTTCATTTTTTTCCATTCCTCCGCCGTCATTGAAAGGGTTGAAATAACGACCTGTGAGTATTCCGTGATATTATCGTCCTCATCAGGCTCACGGTGGGGCTGATTAAGAGGAATTCTTGCCGTTCTGATGCCGTATTTTTCAACGAAGTCCGGTCTTCCCATAATTGAACAGGGAAGCCATTCGCAGTTATGTATATAAATCGAATTATGCTGACCGAGAGAAAGAAGCTCGTCCATACCGTCAGTGAGAGATTCATAGGTTTCACCGGGAAGACCTAAGATAAGCTCCGTATAGGTGGCAACTCCCGCTTCATTATAAAGGCGCATAAGCTCGGAATAGTATTCTGTGCTGATGTTTTCTCTTCCGATATTCTTAAGCACGGCCTTGTTCATTGACTGAAAAGAAAGAGTAATACCGCGGTTCATATCAGCCCTTTCAAGCTTCATTCCGATATCAAAGACCCTTTTTGTGCTGTTTTTTGCATAAGAGGTCTGAAATCTTAAGGGATGTCCCGTTTTTAGCTTCTCTTCAACTATTTTATCGGTTATTTCCTCATCTCTCTCAAACAGTCCGAAATTTGAATCGGCTGAGCCTAAAACACATATTCTGTTCTTGCTCATCCATTCAATTTCGCCGAGAATACGCTCCATGGGAAATTTTCTTATTTTTGATTTCATATTGCTCCAGTCGCAATATGCACAGGAATTGGGACAGCCTCTTGAGGTTTCGATCAGTCCCATAAATTCAATATCGGGGTTTTCTTCAATTATCTTATCAAAATATCCCTCAAGATAGGGCGACGGAAAATTACATTCCGAGGATATCATTTCGGGATTTGTGATTATCCCCTTTTCGGTTCTCATTGAAATACCGGGAATATCCTCTGCTTTTTCAAGACCCAGCACGCTTCTTAAAAGGCGTCTGAAAATAATTTCTCCCTCACCGTGTAAGAGATAATCGACAAAGGGATATTCTTCAAGCATCCTGTCCCCCGGGGAAACATGGTGTCCGCCGAAGATGATAATACAATCGGGGTAAAGGCTCTTTATTTTCTCTGCAAGCTGAAGATTATAATTGTAATTCCATATATAAGAGGAAAAAGCAACAACTGCAGGTTCATCGATTCTTTCAAGAACATCAGGTATTTTTTCTCTGAGAAAGAATATACGCTCGGCTGAAAAGCTTGTCTTTATATCCTCATCACTGAAGGCATAAGCCAATAGCTGTCCCGCAGTATAAGGCAGATGTGCAGACTTACCGTAGGGATAGTTTACCTGAAAAAAATAAAGCCGTTTTTTTGTCATTTGCACCACCCCTTAAAACAGATATAATAATAGATATTAATTATATCATTTATTTCTTGTCAAGTCAAACAAAACATTCTCTCAACAGCCGGTATGCGTTTTTGTTGACTTGATACTTTTTCTGTGATAAAATTTAAAAATATGACATAACAAAAAAAAGAAACAAGGTAGACTATAATGCTGAAAAGAATTCAAAAAAACGATTATATCTTCATTGCAGCGATTTTAATATGTCTGATATTTCATATAATCTGTATGTACACGCCTGTGCCCTATGATGATGAGGCTTTGTACCCCACAGGTCCTCTCAGATTCATCAACGGCGATATTATGATGCAGCATGAATGGCATTTGTCACAGTTTTCTTCACTTTTTTCACATCTGCCAGTGCTTTTATGGATCACCTTAAAGGGCTCAACCGAGGGGCTTATTCTTTTTCTCAGAATAGCCTATCTTCTGATTCATACATCAGGCGCAGTCATAATTTATAAAAGCTTCCGTGAATATAAATACTGGGCTGTTATGGCCGCAGTATTATTCTATACCCAGACGCCCTACAGAATGCTTGCTATCAGCTATATATCAATGGTCGTGTTTTTTTTGCTTCTCATGGGCATTTCGCTTTTTTATGCATATAAAACCGAAAAAAAGCAGTATTATATCATGTCAGGTATATTCTTCGGCGCTTGCTGTGTTTGCAACCCGTTTTATTGCTTGCTTTATCCGGTTTACATTGCCGTTTACCTATACTTTAATCTGAAAGTGAAAAAGAATAAAAACACACCTCCGCCATCGGACACAAAAGCTGCTTCAAGAAAAAAGCAAGTTACACCGGAAGAAAAGAATACTTCTGCAATGTTCTTCAGCAAAGAAGCTGTTCTTTTAATATCCTCAGGCATCGCCGTTATGGCTGTAATAAGCATATTGTATTATTTTTCCACGGGAGGCACCTTATCCTCCTTTATCGGTAATTTCGGAAATCTTTTATCCTCTTCCGAATATGATATTTTCAATTCACTCTCCCTGAAGCTGAGAGAATCCGTAAATGTAATCAATAAGCTCAGCCTTAATATGCCGTTTCTTCTTCCGGCTCTTTTTATCGCCCTGGCAGCCGATAAGCGCCGATATGACACTAAGCATAAAATTTTATATGTTATTCTGTCCCTTTTTTTATCAATTCTTTATGTCATCACAATATCAATAAGCTTTTTCAATTTAGATGAAAATACCTTTGCAATATCACTGCCCTTTTTAATTTTTTCATCAGTATGCTATATCCTGACAAAAAATAAAAATAAGCCTGTCTTTTTCCTGTTATATTTACCTTTTATTATCGGAGCAGTTATTCAGTACATTGCCACAAACACAGGCATAACCGCACCTTTTTCAGTACTTGCACTCACAGCTGTCCCCGGAATGATTTTTGTATGCGATTTTTACAGTGAAATAAAAAACGAGGTAAAAGCAGAAAACAAGCCGCTTCTTAAAAACCGCAAAAAAGCATTTTCTGCTGCCGTTTTTAATCTCGTCTGTATAATTCTCTGTATACAGACCGCATTTAACTGCTGTTTATATATGCATAACAAAATACCCGACAAAGAAAGCTATCAAAAGGTGGAAAACGGACCATTTGCAGGATTATATCTTGACAGTAATTATTATGAAAAATATAACAAGGGATTAAGCGATCTCGATATAATAAAAGAACGCAGCTCGGATAATGATCCCGTGCTTATCAATTCAAGAATGGGCTGGATGCATCTTTATATAGACAGACCCTCTGCCGCTTATTGCGCAGCTCTGTACTCCCTTGAAGAGGAAACCTTCAGATCATATTATGAGCAGAATCCTGATAAGATACCGAAATATATTTATGTATCATTTGCACACAGATACTATTTAACAAGCAGAGATGAAGCAAGAAAACAGTCACGGCTTTTTCAAAGCTTGTTCGATTGCTCGGTTGAAGAGCTTTCAATGGGCTTTCTGCTGACAGTAGACGGCTGCAGGTTTGCTCTGCCCGAAAGCTGATAAAGTATAAACTATCATACAAAAAACGGCCGCCGTTAGCTCACGGCAGCCGTTTTTTTCATTGTGTTTTTTCTGCTTCTGTGATATATTAGCCTTAAAGTACATAAGTTAAGGAACAAGAAAATGAAGCATTACGAATCGGTTATAATCGGACATATAACAAAGGACTTTAATATTGACCACGAGGGAAAACAGACGGAGCTTTGCGGCGGCGCGGTGCTTTTTTCAAGTGCCTCCGCTTTTTCTCTGGGACACAAGGTTCTGGCTGTAACAAAGCTCAACGAAAAGGACTCGGACAGGCTCTCACAGTTTACTCTCCCCGAGGAGGACATATACTGCGTCCCCTGTGACAGCTCCTCTACCATGAGAAATAAGTATTTCACCCCCGATAAGGAAAAAAGGGACAGCACCTGCCTTTCAGTGGGCACTCCCTTTTCGGCGGATGACATCCCCTCTGATATCGAAAGCGACATCTACCACTTTGCAGGCCTCGTCTACGGGGATTTCCCCGACGAAATGATAAAGGAGTGCGCAAAAAGGGGTAAGGTCGCCGTGGATGTTCAGGCTTGTCTTCGCCATGTAGACAGAGAAACGGGAAAAATGTTCTTCCTCGATTGGGAGAACAAAAAGGAAATGCTTCCCTTTATCACCTATCTTAAGACCGACGCCGCAGAGGCTGAAATACTCACGGGAACCTCTGACCGTGCCGAAGCCGCAAGAATACTTCATTCAATGGGAGCAAAAGAAATACTCATAACCCACAACACCGAGGTACTGGTCTTTGACGGCAAAGAAATCTACACCTGCCCCATAAAGGCAAGAAATCTCAGCGGCAGAACAGGAAGAGGCGACACCACCTTCGCCGCCTACATAACCGAAAGACTGTCTTCCCCCATCCCCGAGGCCCTGCTCACCGCCACCGCAACAGTTTCCCTGAAAATGGAAACCCCCGGCGCCCTGAAAGCCACCCGAACAGATATAGAAGACTATATCAATAAATTCTATAAATAACCCCCCACCCAAAAAAACACCCTTCCTCAGTTACGGAAGGGTGTTTTTCAACAAGAATTAAGCAAATACTACAAAGGAGCAAAAGGGAGAACTTTTTACAAAGCAGCTATCCGGACAAGTCCATAATTGTTATTCTCAAATCTCTGCATTATGCTCTGTAAGTGTTTTATTATAATCAACCACGGCAGAATCCCAGTTGCTGACAGTTTCATCGTCCTTTACTTCAAATACATAACCTGATTTACTTATATAGTCTGCAAACCAACCGGTTGCTTTATATGCACCGAAAAAATTAAGATGCTTTCCCGCATCAATAGAGTCCTTCTGCCAATCAATGCCGATTTCATCAATATACATATTCATATCAACATATTCAATATTGTATTTTTCAGATAATTCGCATATTGCGTTATAATGGGTATAGTCCCAGTTCAATGCAGACGGTGCGCTGATGAAAAGAATATCAATATCCCTGTCATTACAAATCTTAATTATGCGTTCCAGATACTCTATTGATTTTTCAGAAATGGCTTTCACATCATCAGTCTTTATCATATAATTCTCATTTCTGACCGGCTCACACCTGAAATCACACACAAAGCCTTTTCCTTCATGTGAAAACGAAAAATCATAATTAAACGAAAAATCATCAGCTGTAAGAGATTTCCATCTGCTGTGATATCTCAACAACGGAACAGCATTAAACAGTTTATGCTCTAAAACAGAATTCATAGAAAAATTCTCAAAAACTGCGTCCGTTTCCAGAACAACCAATTCAGGAGACTGAGTTTTTAATGCTTTGATTAAAAGCTCCTCTGTATAATACAAGCCCTGACTCGGAGTTGAACAGGCATACGATGTTATACCTATCTGATTCCAGATCTGCAACGGTATAAAGGTGCTGTACACCTGACTTGTGCCGAGGAAAAGCATATCAATCGAGTTTTCAGGCTCATTACAGATCGCATACGCTGATGCATGATAAAACCCGGATTCCTTTTTGTTTGTTTTCGGAACAACTATTGCCGTAAGAAATCCCAAAATAACAAAAGTTATTGTTATAAAAAACAACGATGAAAAAAGGTATTTTAATCTTATTTTCATTTATTCTGTCTCCTAAAAATTTGCGTATATAGGATCGACCGGTACATATCCGTCACCATATGCACCAAAGACTATAATTACAACGATCATAGCAATAATTGCAGTCCATCTTACAACAACATTCTTTTCTTGCAAAAGATCTCTGATAATATATCCCTTTTCATTAAGAATACTTATCACCAGAATAACAGCAAGTACAACAAAAACTATACCCAGGTCAAAAAAGCTTAATCTGAAATCACCTAAAAAACCATCTGTCATTTCCGGCAATCTGAAATCTGTGAATATACTGAAAAACATCGAAAGACCCTTTTTCAGTCCGTCCGCCCTGAAAAATAATTCACCGATAACAACCAAACCACATGTTCGGGCAATTCTGAATAACAGATAGACTTTGTTTTCAGAAGAAATCCTTAATTTATGTAATACTTTTTTTGATAAGGGAGCTGTGATATTGCCTAAAAGAATTAACGCAAAATGATACATTCCGAAGAATATATAGCTCCATGCTGAACCGTGCCACAAACCGTTGTTAAGCCAAACACAAAACAATGCTATGCTTCCGGCAACCAAAGGACCGTAGTAACTGCCTATTTTTTTGCGGGCTGCAGAAGTAACAGTTTTCATTCTTTTTGACATTGAAACAGGATAGAATATATAATCCTTGAACCATGTACCGAGAGAAATATGCCATCTTGTCCAGAATTCCGAAATACTCTTTGAGAAAAACGGTCTTTTGAAGTTCTCCGGCATAACAACACCGAATATCTGACCGATACCGCAAACTGCATCCATAGCACCGGAAAAATCCATATATAACTGAACGGAATAAAATACTGCGGCAGCAATAACCATAATTCCGCCGTATTCCTTATGATCACTGAAAACAGACTGAATAAAGGGATTGAGTCTGTCTGCAATAACCACTTTCTTCATCATGCCGTAAAGCACACGCTGAAGACCTTTTGTCAAATTCTCAAATTCAATCTGCTTTACATCCCAGAGCTGCTGTGCAGTCTGTGAATATCTGCATATCGGCCCTTCAATAATCTGAGGAAAAAAGCCGAGAAACAAAGCAACTCTGAAAAAGTTGCTATCAGCCTTCTCTGTTCCTCTGTATACATCTGTAAGATAAGAAACCGCCTGTAATGAAAAAAATGATATACCGAGCGGTAAAGCAAAATCAGGTATAATAAAACTGAATTCAATCTTACATAAACTCAATATCGAATTGATATTATATGCAAAAAAACCCGAATACTTAAGAACAACCAGAATGCCTATATGAATAATTATGGCAAATACCAAAACACTTCGCATTCTTTTCTGATATTCTGCTTTAATCTCTTTTTTCTTATCCTTCTCACAGGATTTCAAAGCTTCTGCCCTTTTGCTCTTAATTGATTCAAGCAATTTTGAAAAAGCAAAAACACAAACCGTAGAAAACAATAAAAACAGAGTCAAGCCTCCATTAACAATCACATAAAAAACATAACTGAACAGAAGCAGAATATATTTCTTTGCCTTTCCCGGTGATAATGCATATAAAATAATTACAACAGGCAGGAAAATGACAAGATATTCAAAAGAAAAAAACGAAGTCAGCTTCACTGCACTGTCCTGAATAATTTCAGCAAAAAGCTCCAAGATCATTCATCCTCCTGCAAACGGGTAATCATCGAATACATTGCAGAAGCAGAATTAAAGTTTTCGGGAATAATCTCAGTGGCAGGAATCGTTATATCAAATTCATCCTCAAGATCTGCAATAAGAGCAAGAATAGCCAGAGATTCCAGCTGATGTCCGTCAATAAGATCAGTGCAGGTTTCATAATCAATTTCATCATTGATTTCTCTTAAAATTTCGTATAATTTTTCCATAATAATTCTCCTATCAATATTCTGGCATATTCAATGCCATTGTTTCGTAAGATTCTCTTAAGCAAATATAGTTTCCGTTTTCATCAAGGACATAAATCAAGGGCAGATCTCTTGATAAAAACAGTGATATTCCTTCTGTTGCACAATATGCACCTGTTCTTTCAAAACAAAGATAATCAAGCAGTCCGATTTCAGGAAGAGCGGCATTTTTTACAAGAATGTCATTCATAGAGCATAGTGAACCACAGATATTCCATGATTTGACCGCTTCTTCATTTTCTTTTCCGACAACTGAAACAAACGGTTGCTTCATTGCCATATATTGTCCGAAATAAGAAATATGATGCATTCCGCCATCAACAAGCAGATAGTTCATATCTTTATTGGTTTTCATATCAACAACCGGAGTATAGTATTTTCCGCAGGAAGCCGCAATGCTTCGCCCAAGCTCAATTACAATTCTTGTCTTATTCTGCATTCCGCAGAACATTTCAGCAACATCACGGAACAAAGCTTCTTCATCAAAATCCTCGCAGTCAAAATATGTAACAGGAAAGCCCGTTCCGTATTCCAGCTCCTGTACAGAAAAACCGTATTCCTCTTTGAGTTCACTAATAAGATTATCAATCTTCTCAAGTTCCCTCTTAATCTTTTTAACCGATGTCTTCTGTGTGCCGGAAAAAAACTGAATTCCGATAATATCAAGTAAAGGAAGCTTTTCTTTTTCTGATATAATACTTTTTATTTCGGCTGCATTTATTCCGAACTGACTTCCGTTTGTCAGCCTCAATAAAATCCGAACCTGTTTTTCTGTCTTTTCGGATAATTCTTTGATCAACGAAAGCTGGAGCATTGATTCAACTGTCAAAACACAGGATGTTTCGGTCTGGAAAAATAAATATTCCAGAAAAGAGGGAGTTTTGTATACCCCTGAAATAACCATTCGGGACAACGGAACATTCAGTTTTTCGCAAATATAGTATTCCCCGGGTGAACAAATCTCAAACTTTCCAATACTGTCTATCATTTCCTTAACAATAAAGGTGTTTGCCTTAACAGCATAGCAAAGATCAACAAAATCAGGAAAAAAGCTTCTGATATAAGTTATGCGATTCTTTAACTCAGGTATATCAAAAACATAAAAAGCCTTATTTCCTATCGGCAGTTTTTCTTTATTGTTCATGCTTTGCTTCCTCCGGATATTTCGGCCAATGCCTTTCTGTCGATTTTTCCGTTTTTGGTTAACGGCATATTATCAACCTTTTTTATAACTCCGGGGATCATAAATGAAGGAAATGTTTTTTTCATAACAGAATTAAGCTCTTCTTTGTCAATTTCACCCATATAAAATCCCTTAAGTCTTGACCGTTTTTCATCAAAAATACAACAGCAACGCTCAACACCGTCAATAGCAGCAATTGCGCGTTCTATTTCCTCAAGCTCAATTCGATGTCCGAGATATTTTATCTGGAAATCCTTTCTGCCGCAGAATACTAATTCTCCGTCTTTGTTAAATTTGCCGAGATCACCTGTACGATAAATAATTTCCGGATATCGGGGATTGAGAGGATTCTGCACAAAGCTCTTCTTATTCTGCTCGGGTGCGGAATAATAGCCCAATGCAAGAGCTGTTCCGCGCACACAGATTTCTCCGGTACAATCAACAGCTTCTATTCTTTTATCACTTTCATCCAACAAAAAAACATCCTCATTTTCAAAAGGAATTCCAATAGGTATTCCGTCCGCATAATCGACATTTTTATCAAGAATATGATATGTACAATTACAGGTTATTTCCGTCGGTCCATACAGATTTACAAACATTGCTTCAGGTAAATGCTTTCTGAAAGTATTCAGATGTTTTAAAGGCATAACCTCACCGCTGAAAAGTATCTTGTTAATTGTGGAAGGAGTTTTATAATCAAACGCGTGAAAAGTGCTGAGAAGACAAAGAGCAGAAACTGCCCATATCATAGTTGTAACATTATGTTCAACCAAAAACTCAACAAGCTCAACGGGAGCAGTAAACATCCGTCGGGGAACTATAACAAGTGTTGCCCCGACCTTTAATGCAGAATATATATCTTTAACTGAAACATCAAAATCAAAAGGTGCCTGATTTGCAATAATATCATCAGAACAAATTGAAAATGTATCTGTAAAACAATCAATAAAATCCAACACACTTCGGTTGCCTACAACGATTCCTTTAGGCACACCGGTCGAGCCGGAAGTAAAATTAATATATAACGGATCAACATCAAATCTTCTGCAGTAAAGGCTGTCAGGCAACGGTGCCGTCATCAATTCGTCAATCCTTAAGATTACTTTCCCCTTAAACAAACATAAAGCCCGGGGATACAACTCTTCACTCGTTATAATAACATTGGGTGACAGAACCTCAATTATGCTTCTTATTCTTCCTTCGGGCAGCTCTGTATTCAATAGTGAATAACAACCTCCGGCATAAACTATACCGAAGAAAGCACAAAGCGTTTCAGCAGATTTTTCCATATAAACTGCAACCGGCTCAGATTTTTTTATATGACCTACAAGTCTTCCGCCTACGCGTCTGCTATAATCCGCCAGTTCAGAATATGTAAGCTTCTTATGCTCATCAACAACCGCTGTTTTATCGGGGAAACTCTTTTCTGACAACTCAAGATATTCTATAACACTCTTCATCAGACACCTCATATTACACTACAGAAATATATAAATATATATTAATTACAACATAATATTTCAAAATATACTTTAACACTATATTAATTCAATGTCAACAAACAAAAAAGCTAAAAAATAAACATATGAATAAAATAAAACCTTCCCTCAAAAAACAACAATTAAAAAAACACAACTGTTAAAACTAACCGTTTTTTCAGCTGTGTTTTTTTGATCTAAAATTTATATACCAAACTTTTTTAATATACGGTGGGGAACAGATAACATATACTTGTTATACTCTTTGAGATATGTTTCGTGCCATCCGGATCTATAAAAACGAGGTCTGCGGTATGCTTCTTCAACATCCTGATCAAAAATGTGATAAAGATAATCTTCAAGCTTTTTGAACATTATATTTTCATAATCTGCAACCTTATATCTGTATTCACATAACATATGAATATACAGCTCATCATTTTTATCTATTTCAATTATTCTCTCAACAGCATCATCTATTGTCGGATACTGATAACAGTCAACAAATGCATTCAGGTTAAAATCTTTATTCACAGTAGGATCTCCGTAATAAATAGGAATAGTTTTCGACCTGAATCCATCAACCAATTTTTCCGAAGTAAAACCGGGATAACAAACACTTTCAGCCGTTATAGAAAACTTACATTTCTTCATTAATTCAAATTTAGTTCTGATGGTATATCTTTCTCCGTTTGGCATATTATTAAACTGCTTTCCGGCACATTCCACTCTTTTATAAGCTGACAGTTTCTTAAGTATTTCTTCGCGTTTTCCAATAGCTGTATCGTGACCAAATATATAGTTACAGAAATATTCCTTGCGTTGTAATTCTTTTCTTGCCTCATCCTCAGAAAGTGGTTCGGAAGGCGCAAACTGTCCGTTATCTGACCAAAGGAACAATGGAAACCTGAAGCTTCTGTCGCCAAATTCAATATTATCATAACCGATAAAATAATCGATTGCATTAAAATCTGCACTTAAAAATTCTCCGGTATACATTATCCTGGGACAGTCATACTTTATATACTCATAAGGCTCACCCAAAGGAGAACAAATAACAAAGTCAGGAGAAAGCTGAATCAAGCACAACATTATATCGTTTCCTTAATATGTACATAAACATATTATTTGAAGGATCAAAAGACTTCCAGAAACCTGTAAAATGAAGTTTTATCGTTTTCATATAAAACACCTTTATTGAATATATTTTTTACCGTTAACACTATAGCAAAAATAAGCATATTTTTCAACATAATTTTTCTGAAAACTAATTGTTTTTCGCTTAACTACTCACAAAATATTGGGAGTTAATAACTAAAAATAAACACTTCAAAACCTCTCCCCAAAAAACCTTGCCCCAGGGGTGTTTTTGTTCTTCCCAGGTGTCGCGGTGGGTTAGGATCGCTTGGCGGTATTGCTTTACTGTTTCTTTATATTTCTCTTTTTCTGCGAGGTTTTCGGTTTCCCAGGGGTCGTTTTCTCTGTCGCAAACAATAGCAAAAGGCACATCGGGATTATGAATTCTGAAAGAATTCAACATATTAAGAGCCATATTATAATACTTTACATTCCCGGTAGCCAAAGTAACAAACCCACGCATCATAATATCACCTATAAACTCTTTTTTTCGATTTTATCATAATTCTATCAACAAGTCCACATTAAATTTACTTGAATATACTCATTGTTATTATCTTTGGGCAAGCCCCAGAATTACGGCACGATTCAAAACTGATTTATTTGATGAAATAACAACTGTCGAATTTGAAGGTTATATGCTGCCTGTTCCCAAAAAATGGGATGAATATCTTACCGTTGTATACGGAGATTACATGACCCCTCCGCCTCCTGAAAAAAGAAACGGCGGATGCCACACTCTTTCTATCATTACATAAACAATAACTACACAAAATATACAAAATAAAGAAAAATCATTCTCATAGGCATTAGTGAGAATGATTTTTTCATTGAAATTAACAACTTAAATATAACAAATAAATTATGAATTAAATATATAGTATTTTTATTTGATACACAATGTTTCTAATAAATAGTTTCATTTTATTGTAAAACAATGCAAACAAAAAACTTAAAACCGTAACCACTATTACAGGCAAAATTGTTTCACTCAATTTGGTCTTATCGTAAATGGGAATATCAAAAAATTTATAAAACAAAACCTTTTAAAAATAAACAGTTAAATCCCTTGCTTTACCAAAGTGTCAACGCCCTTGATTCATTTCAGAACCTCTCCCAAAATACCTTTCCCCAGGGGTGATTTTGTTCTTCCCATGAATCGCGGTGGGTCAGGATCGCTTGGCGGTATTGCTTTAGTGTTTCTTTATACTCTTCTTTTTCTGCGAGGTTTTCGGTTTTCATAGAGTAATTCCGAAACTGCAAATTCTGTTGTCATTTTCTGTAATAAGCATCAAGGCAATTCAGCACAACACCGCTACAGCTGAGCTTTTTATGAAGGGCTTCAATATGTTTTGCATTTACGATTTCGGGCATTTCAAAATCTGCGTCCTTTGTCATAAACGGATTATCCTGATTAATTCTGTCAACTAACCCGCATTTTATGAGAAAGCTCTCAAAATCATCAAACCGTTTAGCAAATCCCTCATTGAATTTACTGTAATCTGTTTCAAGATACCACTCATACAAATCCTTTTTACAGGATACATCTGACGGATTTACATTAGGAATATCAAAAAATTCCGTCATTTCTCTTGTTCTTGCATCCATAGTAAAGCATAAAGACGGAACACCTGCAAGAATAGGCATTATTGAACCGTGAATTCTGCTTCCGAAAGAAAAGCTGATATTGTTCTTCACATAGTAGCTCAGCCACTGCTGAGTATCGGCAAATAATCTGATTCTGCTGTCGCCAACGGCTCTGACAAAATTATACTCGCCTCTCTTGATGTATTTAAGAATCCGCTTCATTGTAAAAGGATTTGACATAAAATACTCGGGATCATACAATACCTTGCCGTAAACATCCTGACAGATGAATTCGGCATTTTTTATGTCTTTATCGGTCACCGGCAGCTTAAATGTTCCGTTTATTGTCGCAATAAACTCTTCCTTTGAAACCTTGTCATTTGAAATTGTAAGACTTCTGCCCATCTGATAAATTGAAGGACAGCCTGTAACAACAGCATCATAGAATCCGAGCTTATTAAAGAATTCCTGCGTAAAGTAACCTCTTAATGCAAATTCACCGCCTGTATTATAAACAGCCTTAATAAATTCCGTCGCGGGCTCTTTTACACACTCGGCAAGTGAGTCAAGCTCATCATAGGACTCTGCCTGAACTCCGCAGGCGATAACATAAACAGGAATCTTAAGCTTTCTTACATGAGATGCCCTTTTTTCAAGATATGGAATCCATGCCTTATGAAAACAATTTGCCAAAGGCAAAAGAACACAGTCATAAGTCTGATTTATATAATCCTCGGAAAGTTCGTCATATCCGAATTCATATTCTGTTGCAGGCGTGCTGATTTCTGAAAGAATGCCCTGTAACCAAACTTTGTTGCCGAAATTCGGAATTTTTCCGTTCAGTTCTGTCCTTGCTCGTTCGGCAAGCTTTGTATAATCAGTCTTTCTGAAATCACTCATTCCTAATTTTTCAGGGGGATAATAAATCAAAACCTTTTTCATAAAAACCTCAAAACTGAATAATAATCTGATAGTTGTCGGCATACTTACCAATCTAAAAAAACGCGTAAAACAAAAAAGTGCGACTACCGAAGCAGTCGCACAAAAAACACAAACTCCGATAGTCGCCAAACCAATTCAATATAAAGGGCAATAAGCACACCTAAATTGACGGAATTTGTATTTTTAACAAATTCACAAAATAGGTATGCAAAAAAATCGGGTATATTATTCCTGTATAGAAAAATACTGCCCTTGCTTTTTATATTCAATTGGTTTGGCACTATTCAGTTTATCATAATTCTGATTATAATTCAATATTTTTTATAAAAGTAAGAAAAACCTCATTATATGACAGCATATGCGCATAAAAATCCCCCATTCCGACAAAATATGCGGAATGGGGGATGCTTAACTGTTATTTATATTTCATATATCAGCCTGAAAGCACATCAATTACTATATATCTTTCAGAACCTCTCCCAGAAAACCTTGCCCCAGGGGTGTTTTTGTTCTTCCCATGAGTCGCGGTGGGTCAGGATCGCTTGGCGGTATTGCTTTAGTGTTTCTTTATACTCCTCTTTTTCTGCGAGGTTTTCGGTTTCCCAAGGGTCGTTTTTCAGGTCATAAAGAAAGGTCCAGGCATCCTCCTTTTTGTCGCCGTTGCGGTATTCTATGAGTTTATATTGGCCGTCCTTCACGCCTCTTACAAATTCGTCGAATATGAGATAGAGATCATCCCGGAAATTTTCGCCGTGACAGCCGTCAAGAAGCGGCAAGAAGCTTCTTCCGTCAACGGAATCGGGAATTTCTATTCCGATTTTTTCACATAGCGTGGGGAAAATATCAAAGAGGTAAACGAAAGCCTCGTTTCTCACATTTTTTGCAATTCCGGGGCCTGACATAATAAGCGGAACTCTCACTGAGTGTTCATAAATATCCTCCTTGCCCAGCCACCCGTGCTGACCCGTTGCAAGACCGTTGTCCCCCGTGAATACGATAATCGTGTTGTCCCTTTCGCCTGTTTCGTCAAGGGCATCAAGAAGCCGTCCTATTTCAAAATCAAGATGGGTTATCATTGCGAAATACTCCGCAATATGGCGTTTTATCTCCTTTTCATCTCTCGGATACGCCGCAAGATGCTCGTCACGGTGCACCATAAGGGGATAATTTGTTTCGATGGTCTTTCTGAAATTGGGCGGAAGCTTGATCTTTTCGGGGTCATACATTTTTCTGAATTCATCGGGCATTGTCCTCGGATCGTGAGGCGCAAGATAGGCTAAATACATAAAAAAGGGCTTGTCCCCGCCCGCATTCTTTCTCAGCATCTCAATGGCACTGTCCGTAAGAAGTGTGCTCGAATGCTTGCCCGGTGAAAACTCGTCACAGTGAACCTCCTGAGGGTGGTTGTCCTTATAGAAATCCACAACGAAATTAATGACATTGTCATAAGCTCCCGTGGGGTCAAACCTTGATGTCGGCACATTCCAATGATCCCACATACCGCCGAAGAATATCTTCTCACCCTGAGTAAAGCTTCTGGCATATGCGGGGCATCCGTTATGCCATTTTCCGAGACCTATAGTCTCATAGCCGTTATTCTTAAAGGTCTCGGGCATCGTTTTATGCTCGGGAGGGATATTCCCGCCAAGCTCCTCAAGATGAAAGGGATTTCTTCCCGACAGAATCATAGCACGGCTGGGCATACACACCGCTCCGCAGGTGCCCCCTGCAATATGAGCCCCGGTAAAGGCACAGCCCTCATATGTAAGACGGTCAAGATTCGGCGTGATAATTTCATCATTTCCGAGAGCGTGTATGGTATCCCATCGCTGATCGTCCGTCACGATAAATAAAACATTTGGTCTTTTATTCATAAAACCACTCTCCCCAAACCGATTATAAAGACATTTCACCAAAAAATCAACCTGTGTATTCCACGGAGCGTAGGTTGAAAAGTACATTTTCACGGTTTATACTGTAGAAAATACACTACAGGAGAAAAGCTATGGAAAATTTTATTACGGGAGCTGTTATTAAAAGGCTTCGCGAAGAAAAGGGACTGACCCAGAGTCAGCTGGCAGAGCTTATCGGAGTTACGGGAAAGGCGGTTTCAAAATGGGAAACTGCAAAGGGACTTCCCGATATATCCCTCATCGAGCCCTTAAGCCGTGCCCTCGGGGTATCCGTTATGGAGCTGATGTCAGGAGAAACGGTCATAAATAAAAATGTATCGGGGAATATGCTCCGTTCAAAATTTTACATCTGCCCCGTATGCTCGAATGTAATTTTTTCTGCGGGAGCGGCTGTTGTCAGCTGCTGCGGAATCACACTCCCCTCAGAAGAAGCAGAGGAAGCAGACACCGAACACTCAGTGAGAATCGAAAGGGTTGAGGACGAGTATTTCATTACCGTAGACCACGAAATGACAAAGACCCACTATATATCATTTATAGCCCATGTCACCTGCGACAAAACAGATTTCAGAAAGCTCTATCCCGAAATGAACGCTCAGGTGAGAATGAGCCTCAGAGGAAAAGGCTTCCTCTATATATACTGCAACCGCCACGGGCTTATGAAAATAAAGCTGTAACCAAAGTCTCCGCCATAAGCCGAGTGTTCCTAAGGACACTCGGCAGTTTTATTCGCCTTGCGGCGAGTTTTATTGCTTCGCAGTGGTATTGTGCTTTGCACAGTGTTATTGTCCTTCGGACAGTTTTATGCGAATAAAATAACACTGAAGCCGTAAGGCTTCAATATCACTTTTGATTTATCAAAAATATCACTGCAAATTTTAATTTGCAATATCACTTAATACTCACCGAAAAAATTGTTTTTAGATTGACATAATTGCTTTCAATGTATATATCCCGCTATGACACTTTCAAGCCTAAAGTGTCTCCCGATATTTTTTTGTCCTTAGTAGCCCTTGTCCATACCGCGGAGCTTTTTATATTGTCTTAAAGCCGTTATTATTTTATGTTGCGGTTGAAAAACAAAGCCTGCGGTGGTATAATCTTTCAGTAATACGACTCAGAAAGGTTGATATAAATGACAAAGGCTTTACCTAAAAGAAAAATGTACCGCTACTGTCTTGCGGATATTGCAAAGGGCTTGTTTACGGGTATGATAAGTAATTATCTTCTCTATTTTTTCCAGCCCACCGTAAAAAGCGGACTGCCGCTTCTTCTTCCCGAGAATAAGTTTTTAGGCTTTATTACAATAATGGCGTTCATTACTGCTCTCGGAAAAATAGTTGATGCCGTCACCGACCCCATCGTGGCATCTCTTTCCGATAAATGCACCCACAAGGCGGGCAGAAGAATGCCCTTTTTACGCTATGCGGCTCTTCCCTATGCTCTGTCCGTAATTCTTATTTTCTATGCCCCCTTCAATGAAGGCTCTCCCCTCAATGCCCTCTGGGTAGGCTTCTTCCTTATTGCATATTATACCGCTTATACCTTCTTCTTTATTCCGAGAAATGCTCTCGTGCCTGAGATAATCCCCGATGCCAAGGTAAGAGTCGGTTATTACGGAATCAGCACCGTATTTTTTATGGGCTCAAGCTCCTTTATGTATGCCGCAACTCTTTTTGTTGATATGCTCAAAAACGCGGGACTTTCCCCCTTATGGGCGTGGAGAACGGTATTCACCGTCTTTGCCGCTATCGGTATAGTCTGTCTTCTTTTAAGTGCCTTCGCATTCGAGGAGAAGGACTATGTTCAGAAGAACACAAGACCCAAGGAATCTATGTTAAAGTCCTTTTCTCTTGTTTTCAGAAACAAAAATTTCGTTATTTTCAGCATCGGCGACCTTTTCAGCGGTGTTTCAATGGCATTCTTCCAGACTGCAATGCTCTATTACATTACAATGCTTCTCAATGTCCCCGAGTCCCAGTCCTTCCTCGTTATGCTTGCCGCCATTGCCGTTGCAATATGCCTGTTCCCGCTGATAATAAAGATCAGCCGTAAGTACAATAAAAAAGTTCCCCTCATTATTGCAAGCGTGATATTCACCGTAGTTTTCGGACTTATTTATTTCGGTGATAAAATTGCCGCCCTCGCTCCCGGAAATGAGCTTTTCATAGGACTCGGAATGGGCGTTATTGTTGCCTTCCCCTTTGCAGCCATAAATATTCTACCCCAATCTGTGGTATCAGATATCATTCAGTGCGACTGCCTTGTAAACGGAGTCAACCGTGAAGGCATATTCTCTGCAGTAAAGACCTTTATTGAAAAATGCTGTTCCGCAATAGCTATGATGGGCGTATCAAGTATTCTTGCCGTAGGCGCCGCCGCAGGTGAATCCGTAGGTCTTGAGGGCGTAAAGCTTACAGGCGTGTGTGCAGGTGTATTCAGCCTGCTTTCTCTCGTGATCTTCCTTTTATATGACGATAAAAAGGTAAATAAAACAATAGATGAATTAAGAAAAGAGAATAACAATGAGTAAGAGAATTCTTAAAACGGAAAACGAAAGAAAGAATGTTTCCCCCGAAAAAAATCAGGAATATGCAAAAATTCTCAAAAAAATGACCGACTGTAAGACCGTATTCACCCGTGAGGGCGAAAACAAAGAGGAATTCGAAAAATTCTACAGTGTAATTGAAGAGAGCTTTCCGAATATCAGAGAAAGGGCTGAAAGGCTGACTTTCGGAAGCGGCTGCTTCTGTTTTGTTTTAAAGGGTAAGAATGCAGTAAAAAATATTATGCTGATGTCCCATCACGATGTGGTAGAGGGCGACGAAAAATGGGATACAGATCCTTTCTGTGCCGTGGAAAAGGACGGCGCTCTCTACGGCAGAGGCACCATTGACACCAAAACTCCCCTTTTCGCAGAGCTTGAAGCCGTAGAGGAGCTTCTGGGCGAGGGCTATGATTTCGAGGGGCTTAATGTCTATATAGGTTCATCAAACAATGAAGAGGTCGCGGGCGACGGAATGGTACTCACCACTAAGTATTTCAAGGAAAACGGCATTCACTTTGAAGCAGTTCTCGACGAGGGCGGCGCCATAACCGAGGGAATGATTCCGGGCGTCAGCGCTAAAAGCGCTATGGTGGCAGTCCACGAAAAAAGCCGTCACCTTTACCGCTGTCGGACCGAAAGAAGCACGGCGGGACACGGCGGGCTCAACCCCTCCGATGACTGCGCCATAGTAAGGCTCACGAAATTCATAGATGAGGTCACAAATAAGAAGATATACAAGGGAAAATTCCACGAGGAGGTCAGAGGTACATTCGAGACCCACGCCCCCTATATGGCATTTCCCTTAAGTGTATTATTCTCAAATCTCACTCTCTTCTCCCCTCTTATCAAAAAAATTATGCTGAATATCCCCCAGACAAAGGCAATGCTTTCAACAAGCATCAGCTTTACCAATATTTTTGCGGGAACAAAGGAAGACCCGCAGATAAGAGCAAAAACGGCAGAGGCAACTATGTTTTTACGCTGTATAAGAGAGGACGACCTTCTCGAGGGACTTGAAAAAATCAAGAAAATTGCAAAAAAATATTCAGTGGAAATAGAGGAAATTGAAAGAGATTACTGTAAGCCCTCATCATCTGACAGTAAGCCCTTCTTACATCTCGAAAGAATAATGAACGAAAACTTCCCCGATGTCATAGTAGCTCCCTTTCTTCTCACGGCGGGTACGGATGCGAGAAGATTCACGGATGTGGCAGACTCAATTCTTCGCTTTGCACCCATTGACCTTGACAAAAAGCAATACGCATCCATCCACAGCGAAAATGAACACATAAAAATCAAAAACCTCGGAGAATGCGTCTGCTTCTACAAGGACTTCATAACAAAATATAATTAAATCCCGAATAAAAACAAATAAAAGTACAATTCTATTATAGAAAAAGGTAAAAGGTTGCAAAAATCTTACCTTAAATCACTAATTTTTACATCAAACACAAATAAAGCTCCGTTTACCTTAAATCGGTAAACGGAGTTTTTTTCAGCATTTTCTGACCCTTCGGTTTATATATACGGCATAAAGAAGAGGGACTGCCGTAAGAATAAGGGGGGCAATGTACATTGAAAGCGTGTTTTCAATACTGAAAACGGAAAGGGCATTTACTAAAGAATGGGTAATGATACAGGGCAGAAGAGAACCGCTTTTATGAAAGATTATAACAAACAGATACCCTGTTGCAGTGGCATAGACCACCTGAAGAAGCGTGGGGATAAGCTCGGCGCCGTTCAGAAGATTTATGATGTGCCCGATTCCGAAGGTAAGGGAGCTCACGATAATTGCGGTCTTAACATTATCCCGTGCCATCATCTTGAACAGGAAGCCACGGAAAATGATCTCCTCAATAAAGCCGATGTTTATCATTGTAAGTATATGAAAAATAATTTCAGAAGCACCCTTGTCGGTATTGAAGCCGTTCCAAAGATTTACGGATATCAGCAGAAGAAGAGGTAAAAAGTATAAATACTGCTTTGAGTTCCGTACTCTTTTCAGTCCGTAATACGCCGTTCTTTTAAGTCCCGACATAAGAGCAATAAGACCGAGAGAAAAAACAGTATTCACAATAAAGCTGACTGCTCCCGTCTGCCCGAAGACGGCAGAAATCACGGAATTCACGGCAATATAAAGAGCTATCAGCACCATACAGAACAAAAATTCAAACCGCTCAAAAATCCGAATCAAGAAACCACCCCGCTTTTTTTCTTAATTATAACATACGCGGGTCAAAAACTCAACAGACAGCTCCCCTCTTAAAAGAGAGGAGCTATTCTTTTACAAATCAAAGCTTATCTTCGAGCTCGAGTGCACTTTTCTCAATCATTTCCGCCTCAACATCAAAGCCGCGCTGACGGTAGATTTCTGCCATTTTCATATATTCGTCATATGCCTTTCCGAATTCGCCCATATCCTTATAGAGATTCGCTCTGCCGTCAAATTCGTCACAGAAAAATGTGCCGATCTCCCCCGCCTTATCATAGAAACCTAGAGCCTCGTCATATTTTTTAAGAGCCTTGCAGATGTCACCGCCGTGAATATACATACGCCAGTCCTCGGGGAATTTTTCAACGGATTCCCTGAAAAGGCTGTATGCCTCATCATATTTTTCCTGCCATATCAGGGCAATTATGAGATTATCCGCATTTCTCGGGTTATCGGGGGCAGCTTTTATCTTTTCTTCAAGCTCCGAAATAATTTCATCCTCTCTTTTCAGCAGAAAATACATCCACATTCTTTGCATTGTGGCTAACTGATAATTCTCGGGATCATCATTCGGGTCATCACTTACCGCCTTATCGTACCACTCGAGAGCAATGTCCCTGCAGTAATTCATCATATACATATGTATCCATGCGTAAAGCCACTTGTCCTCGGTTGAAAGCTCCCCGTTTTTTATGAGCTTTTCATATTCCGCACGGCAGCGCATAAAATCCTCGGGATCGCGGGATTTTTCATAGACGGACGCGAGCCTCTGTGCAAAATTGTCATAAGCCGTATTGCTTTTTCTGTAAAGATCATCCACCGTCACCTCATAAAGAGAAGCGATAACGGGAAGAGTCAGAGCATCGGGCAAGGTATTCCCGCACTCCCAACGGGAGACCGTCTGAGCATTGACATTAAGCCTTTCAGCCGCCTGCTCCTGTGTCAGTCCCTTGGCAAGACGGAATTTTTTCAGATTATAACTGAATATTTTATTCATACATTTCACCCTTTTCATATTTTTCCGTTCTTCTGTTCAAATTATAACACACCCCGCCCCATAAATTAAGGTCTTATTCTATGACCTGACTCTTGATTTTTGTATAGTGAAATACCGACAGTCTCTTAAAAGGGCAAATCGGAGATTTCCGCTTTAATTTTACTAAGATCAAACTGCTTTTCCCTTTCGGAAGAATCGGATGAGGTGCTTTTTTCGGAAAAGCCGATGCTGAATTTATAATTCTGTGTTATCCTGTCTGCTATTTTTCTCGGATTGTCTGTTATATACTGTAAGCCGGAGGAAAACGGAACATTAAAGCGAGCCGCCATGTCACTGTCCGAAAGCTTCTTTGACTTCAAAAAACTGCCGCATATAGGGATATTATAATCATTCAGAAAATCTCTGCAATATCCCCAGCTTCTGAATAAGGCCTGCATCGCATCAATAAGTACAAAATCGGGCAGACGCATTGTTTCGAGAATATTATCAATTATAAGCATTGCCGCTTCATTATCCGAGAGGTCAAACCCCACAAGTAAATGCTCCGAATGTCTTAAGAAATCCTCATAACTGACATTACCGCCGCTATATGCACTGAGAAGCTCTAAGTCCCTGCAGCCCTCTTCATCCTTTGGGTAGCACTTGATAATTATACTGTCAGTCTTGCACTCAGGCGGTGTTTCAAGTGAAAAGCCGACTCCGCAAAGCGGTCTTATTCCAAGCCTTATGCACCTCAAAACAAATTCCGGAAGATATCTCATATGTCCGAATTCACAGCAGACAAGAGTATCAAAACCGCCGAGCTTATTGTCGGGATAATACCCCGACAGCATCCGACGGACCGTAGTATGTCCTAAATCAATTCTGTTATTTTTCATACAGCACCTCACTGTTATTTTTTTCTTATAATCGAAAAAAATCACCGGTTTAGTCCGCTTTTCAAAAAAAATACCGCCCCGATAGGCGGTTCATAAGGACACAATGCCGGTTTTATTCGCCTTCCGGCAAGTTATATTGCTTCGCTAAAATAGTTTATTCCATCGATTAACAAATTGTGTTCAAAATCCGTAAAATTTAATTAAACACAAAAACGACCTCCTTGTATTTGGTAACACCATTTTACAAGGAGGTTTGTGGTTTGTCGGGTGTGTGGAATCAAAAATCTATATCAATTTCGTTATAAGTCATTTTTAGCCATTACTTTAAAATATTGCATAATTTGTCGCAATATGTTATAATACAACAAATATAATAATATTGCATTTATGAAAAGAGGTGATGGAAAAGCCGTGAAATTCTCTGATGGATTATTTTTAGATAAAGAAACTGCTAATATGAAAAAAAAGATTAACAAGCTCTCTACAAATACGGTTAAAGTAGAAAGTGAGGAAATTATAAAAATTCAAAAACAATTAGTAGACAAAGTGATAGATAATCCCGATTTTAAAGAAACCATCAATTCTTTATCTACGTATACTGATGCGTGTGGTTCTGATGCTGAAAAAGGGAAATTTGAAACTTTAAAGAATAAGATAAAAACAGGTTCAATGGAATATAACGATATTCAAGAACTTTATACATTGAGCCATAGAACGTACAAACATTTTTTCAAGACGAAACCTTCTCTTTCTTGTGTTAATCCAACTGCAGTAATTGGCTTTTTTATTACTTTGGTTGCCATTATCATACGATGTTGTGGAAATAAAGATACTAACATAGTGTTAATGTATGCAATCAATATCTGTGCAATAATTTTCACTACCGTAGCTTGGCCGAATGTTGTTCGAGACAAGCTCTATAAGTGGACTGATGCCAACGGAGTACCAAGAAGTATTAGCGATAAACTGATAAGTCCCGTTGTTAAAAAAACATGGAGGTTTGTGGTTCTCTTTATTATTGTTCCCATAGTAATTTTGCTACTTGTAAACCAGCTTGTAGATTTTTCTCTTGGTAACGATATTCTATCAATTATCTCCTTGTCAACAGCTGTTCTTAGTGATAATATTGTTATTGCTTTGGTAAACTGGTTTCAATGGCGCATATATTATAATAAAGAAAGGTGAGTGCATTATGAATAAAATGCTATTAGATAAAATGCAGCAACGATTAACAAGCAAAGAATTTCGTTATGCAACCAACAATAATATTATTTCCTTAAATGTGGATATCGGAGAAGCAGTAGGTGTATTAAGAATAGAAATACACGTTTTAGATAACGCTTATGTTTGTTATGCTTCTTTGAACAACAAAGCGGCTCCCGATAAATTTTGCAATATTTCTGAATACCTGCATAGGGCAAATCTAGGCTTGATTTTTGGCAATTTTGAAATGGATTTTTCGGATGGTGAAATTAGATATAAATATTCCATCGAAATTGAAAATGCAAACAATATACCTAATCAAACATTAGATAAATGTATTCTTCTTCCTTGTGTTATGTTTAAACGTTATGGTAGTGGTATACTTTCACTTCTTTTTTCTGACGGGGATCCTCAGGAACTCATCAAAGAAATTGAAAATGATCAAGAAAAATAATACTTCAATGTAATAACGTCGTTGCTCTTTAGAAGAGTAACTCTCTTAAGAAATGTCTCCAACTTAAAAAGCAATAAATTGCAGGTTTGCTTCTTTCAAGAAACAATATTGAAGGGTTAAACTATGTAGACACAAAACTCCCTCTGTCATTTCTGACAAAGGGAGTTCATTTTAAATATAGAGGTTAACTTCAATATCTCGCCAGCCTCTTACACGCTTTGTTGGGGATATGGAATAGACATATTCCTGTGCATCCCCAATCGTCAGAGTGAACTCGGCGAATTGAGTATAACTTATTTCCTGCCATCGGCAATAGCTGCCTGTGGGGTTGTTGTTTGCCGTTATGCAAAAATCCCCTCGGATCTCTCCGAGGGGATTCGTTCATTTATTTACTATCTTGCAATTTGGTTACAGATTAGCCTTTGATTTTGCCTGTACAACAACGCAAGAATGTAGGAATTGCTACTCGTTTATTTCCTTATGCAGCCCAATTGATTTTCCATCAAATCAAAGAGTTTATCCTCCTTTGTTTTTAATTCAATCGTAGGGCGATGACGCATTTTATTGTATAATTTTTTAAAAAATAAAAACACATAAACTATCAGTACAAGCGGTGCTACTACAACATACAACAGATATTCAAAGAATTTCCCGATGCACTTTTTGAAAACAGATTCTTCTTTTTCATCTAAAAACGAATTATTTTGAGGTCCGATATATTGAATTGTTCCTTTAAGTTCAATTCTATCTTCGTGTTCGGTTATTTTCGAAATAAACCAATGACCACCCGAATGTCCGGCTCTTTCAACACCAAAATGTATTTCATCATCAACTATTTTTATAATATAACTATCAAAGAAATAGAACTGGTCATCATTATTATTAAAACAGCCGATCTTATTCAAAAAATCTTCTTTTGTTCCCAAAAACTCAAATATGTATTCTTGTGACATACATATCACCTCTTAGTTTACTATACCATACCTATATACATTAATTCAACTCATTTGTAATCACTATGCAAAAATCCCCACCGGTTATCCGATGGGGATCTTATTAGTTTTTCACTATCCTGTAATTCGGTTACGAATTAGCCTTTGATAGTTGCCTGTGGGACAACGAAGAAATGTAGGAGATTATTAGTTCTTTTTAACAATCAGTTCTAACAATAAAATGCAAATCCTTGCAGTTATAGTCGTTAACTTTTTGCAAGAGATTGCTTTTAAAGGAATTTATGTTCACATCAAGATGCTCAAATTCATCAAAAGACGCACCACTGTCGCCAATAAAAAATTCTATTTCTTCTGCTGACTTGAGTATTTCGTTTGATATATCTACAAGTACACCCATTCTTTTATCAAAAGGAATATGATTTTGAATTCCATTGAAATAACAATTATCAGGCAAGAGAAAAATCTCACAATTATCAAAGTCTTTATTATCTGAAATACTAAAAAACTGTTTTTCTTCATTAATATATTTTTTCAGAAATGGTTCAATATAATCGAATTCAAAAAAACACGCCAAATTATTTTCTTCCAAAATATTTATAATTATATTTTTACATTCTTTCAAGGATTGCAAATTAATAATTCCGATGCAAAATCTACTCATTTTTTATCACCACTTTATTAAATTGTAGCATACTGAATAAACATTTGCAATAAACAACCAATTTAATACAATAACTCCCCATATTCTTTCGAATACGGGGAGCTGATTGCTAGTTTAGCAGTTCTTTTTATGAACAACCTGAGCAATCGGAAGCCTTGATATTACTGGGCTCATGTTATGGGGCAACCCCTTTTATAATTTTAAGGGCAATTCTGATTATAAAACTACTATTTCATAATTCACTTAAAAAATGATTATAAAATTCGTGTTTTATAAGCTTTTTCAAGGGTTTTCAGTGTAAAAAAAGACCTCATAGGATTTCTCCTACAA
>SVOV01000070.1 GCA_015066205.1 Oscillospiraceae bacterium | reverse complement strand
TTCGTGATGAGACCGGCAAGGTTTTTTCAATTCATCAGAACCGCCGTTGGGATAAAGATTACTGTATGGTTAAATATGCAAAGGACGAGGGCTTACTTGGTCAGGTTTATATGGTAAAGAGCATTGTTCAGGGCTCCCGCGGTTCAATGCACGGTTGGAGAGGCTACAAGGAGAACGGCGGCGGAATGCTTCTCGACTGGGGTATTCATCTTATCGATCAGGCAATGAATATGTTCAATGAAAAGGTTGTCGGTGTAAATGCTCATCTGCTCAGTATGTTTTCTCCCGGAGTAGATGATAACATTCATCTTTTCCTGCGTTTTGAAAGCGGTTGCTCATATATGATGGAAATGAGCACAAACTGTCTTATCAATCTTCCTCGTTGGCACGTTCAGGGTACAGAGGGCACAATTCAGATAGACGATTGGAACGGAAACGGACGTTTTCTGAAGCTTAAAGAAAATGCTGAAATGAAATGGTCCGATGATATTGTTTACACGGAAGCAGGCCCTACAAGAACTATGGCACCGCGACCTGAATACACCATGACAGAAATACCTCTTCCTCAAGTCAATACCGATTGGGCAGACTATTACAAAAATATTGTAAATGTTATTTACGGTAAAGAATCTCTGATCGTAACACCCGAACAGGCACTTCGTGTTATGAAGGTGGTAGATATGATGTTTGAATCCGAAAAAGAAGGTGCAGCTTTAGCCTGCAACATATAAAGGAGAAATAAAAATGAAAGTTGCATGGATCATCAAAGGCGGCTGGGACGGACATGAGCCGGACTTGGTTTCGGAGCGTTTTGCCGGAATACTCAGAAAAGAAGGTTTTGATGTCAGGATTTTTGATACATTGCAGGTTCTTGCTGACAATCGGGAAGAATTGAATGAAATTGATTTACTTGTTCCCGTATGGACTATGGGAGAAATAACACGCGAGCAGTCTGTTGCAGCCGCTGAAGCTGTAGGAAAATACGGTGTTGGGCTTGCAGGATGTCACGGCGGTATGTGCGATGCTTTCAGGAATGACACTGAATGGCAGTTTATGACAGGCGGACAATGGGTATCTCATCCCGGCGGAGATAACACTCCTTACAAAGTCAATATATGCAGAGGATCTTCTCCACTGGTAGAGGGTATTCAGGATTTTGAAGTTTCTTCAGAGCAATATTATGTGCATATTGACCCTGCCAACGAGGTGCTTGCCACTACCCGATATCCTGTTGTTAATTACTATCACGCAGCCAACGGTGAAGTTGATGTACCCGTTGCTTGGACCAACGATGGGGGCACGGCAGAGTTTATTATAATTCCCTCGGACATCACAATGATGTTTTTGATATTCCCGAAGCACAGGAAATGATGCGAAGAGGAATGCTATGGGCGGCAGAAGGAAAAGAAATTTTCCGTAGCACAAAGCCGAATCCCGAGCAATATACCAACACAGCAAAAATGTATTAAAAAGGTGATCTATTATGCAGAAGGTTAATGTTGGAATCGTCGGTTGCGGAAATATCAGCGGTATTTATCTTACAAATCTCACAGGAATGTTTGCTGATAAGGTAAATGTTGTAGCTGTATGTGATTTAATTCCCGAAAAGGCACTTGAAGCACAGAAAAAATACAATATTCCCAAAGTATATTTTACAGATGAAGAAATTATGGCTGACAGTGAAATTGAACTAATAGTCAATATCACAACTCCTGATCAGCACTGTCTTGTCAATATGATGGCACTGGAAGCAGGTAAACACGCTTACTGTGAAAAGCCTCTTGCAATAAACCGTGAGGACGGTGAAAGGCAGGTAAAGCTTGCCAAGGAGAAGGGACTTTTATTGGGCGGCGCTCCCGATACATTTCTCGGCGGCGGTATTGCAACCTGCAGAAAGCTTATTGATGAAGGTGTAATAGGTGATGTGGTGGCAATCAATGCTTCTATGCGCTGTCACGGTCACGAGTCCTGGCACCCAGGTCCTGCTTTTTATTATAAAGAGGGCGGCGGTCCTATGTTTGATATGGGACCATATTACCTTACCTGTATGATAAATCTTGCAGGGGCCGTAAAAAGTGTTATGGCATATACCCGTATTACTTTCCCCCAAAGACTTATTACATCCGAACCGCTTAACGGCACTATCATTGATGTTGAGGTACCAACGCACATTGCCGGTCTTCTTAAGTTTGAAAATGGCGCAATCGGCACACTTACCACAACCTTTGATGTATATGACGATCATCAGGCTTGTGTTGAGGTTTTCGGCTCCAAGGGCAGCATAATCGTTCCCGATCCCAACGGCTTCGGCGGACCGGTTAAGCTGTTGAAGGCTTCATCCGATCGTTTTGAGGAAATTCCCATTGAATATGATTACTGCGAAAACAGCCGCGGAATAGGCGTTGCAGATATGTGCACAGCACTTCGTGAGGGCAGAATGCCCCGCGCAAACTATGAACAGACATTTCATGTGCTTGACCTTATGTGTGCGTTTCATGAATCAGCACAAGAGGGCAAGGAAAAAAATCTGAAGCAAGGTTTTGTACGCCAACCGGCTCTTGAGCAAGGCTACAGATTTTAACAAACAATTTCCGAGGGATATAAATGCGAGGTCTGAATAATACTTTTTAACGGTTAAATGAATTTTACCCGCGGAAATCTGTCCGGAATCAAAAGGATTACTTGAATTGAACTGATGCACAGCCCATAGAATGATTCTGTACAACGGATAATCTTTATATCAAAATCAGATATGGTTTTCGGAAAAAAGCACTTACGAATGCAAGTGCTTTTTTTATGGAGTTTATTCCTTCCTGAACGAGTGAAATAGCTTCGCTATGAAATATTTCACTTTCTGCGATGGCAGAAAAAATCATAATTATCGGCAGATGATCATTTCAATAAGAATCTGAGTATTAGTCTGTAAGGAGAAAATATGTTTATAAGAATTTTTGTGAAAGCTGACAGTAAAGAAGAAGCATTGATATACTCAAACAATTTTGAAAGCATTATTTCAAACAGTGTGGTTGCCTTGAAAAATACAAGAATTGAACAGTACTGGAAGCTGCCTAAACAATACTGTATTGAATATGAGTTCAAGGATATTATAAATGAACGGTTTTCCGGAATAATAAATAAAATAGGTAAGAATCCCGATATAACAACTGACGGCGGAAGAATCAGGGAATACATTTTTTCAAAAACAGCAGGAGAGATTTATTTGGAAAATACAGAGTGGATACTTATTAATGTCGGAGAGTAAAAATATTATATCAATTAAATTCTGCTTTGTTTCTTAACAGAGTCATCCCAAAATCTTCACAGAATATTTACATAAAATGAATATCTCTTATATTAAGCCTTCGGGAGTTTTTCTCCCGAAGGCTTAATTTTATTAAATACACTTTGCCGCATTGCTTACAAGTCTTCCCGCTTGTAATTCCGTAAAGCTTATGTTAAAATTATTCTGCAATTTCAAATAAAGGAGTCTGCCGTATGGGTAAGATCGACGATTTTGAAAAAAGGATAATCCTGCAGGGTATGAGTGATGCGGATATTTCCGAATATGAAAAGCTTCTGAAGCGTGTTCATAGCAATTTCCTGAAGCGTCAGCATTGCTATACAACGGCAATACAGCTTCCCGATAAATACTCCGAGCAGGCTGTAAGACTTATAAATTACGGACTTGAAAGCTTTCCCGACGGCTGGTTTTCCACATACAGCTCCTATCATTATATAGGACAGATATATGAAAGAACAGGGGAGTACGGGAAGGCTTATGAAGCATTTCTTCTTGCAAAAGAAGCTCTCGGAGAGGATAAAAGCTCATATCTTCAGGAATTATCCAAAGAGCTTATGTGGATGAAGCTTCACATCGATGCCTTTTGTTATTCGAAAGAGCTTGAGGAATACTTTTTGTGCTTTTCTCTGTCAGATGAATTTTCAAAAGCGTTTCTGAGCAGTGAATTCAGAATGGCTGTTGTGAATATAATTATCTCACTGCATTACGGCAGAACGGATGAGGCGAAAAGCTCTCTCGAAAAAGCAAAGAGGATGTGTAAAGCAGACTATAAGGGAAGACTTTACGACTTGCTGAAACGGCATAAATATACAGAAACACTTAAAACAACACCCGAGGCCATTGATTTTCTGAACAGTGTTAAGATATAGTTTTATAAATATCAGAAGATAAAAAAACAAAACGGTGCAAAAAACAGAAAAATTCTTAAAAATAAATTTCCCCTTGCTAAAAAAATGATAATATAATATACTGTTAATAACAAATAAAAGAAGGTAGAGTATTATGTCGAAAAATGCAACACTTGTAGTTATGGCGGCGGGAATGGGCAGCCGTTTCGGCGGACTTAAGCAGATGGAGCCTATCGCCCGTGACGGAAGAGTGCTTCTTGATTTTTCCGTTTATGATGCAAAAAAAGCAGGCTTCAATAAAATAGTATTTGTTATAAAAGAAGCAATAAAAGATGATTTTATAAATATTGTCGGAAAAAGAATTGAAAAGCTTATCGATGTGGAATATGTATATCAGGAGCTTTATAAGCTTCCCGAGGGCTTCAGCTGTCCCGAAACCCGAGAAAAGCCTTGGGGTACGGCACACGCAATTCTTTGCTGTAAGGATGCTGTAAAAGAGCCCTTTGCTGTTGTAAATGCAGATGACTTTTACGGAAGAACTGCTTTCAAGGCAATATATGACGAGCTTACAAATGATTCGGATGATTACTGTATGGCGGGCTTCCGTCTTAAAAATACACTTACCGAAAACGGAACCGTTGCAAGAGGCGTATGTGTTACAAAGGACGGTATCCTCGAAAGTGTAACGGAGAGAACAAAGATAAACAAGGAATGTCAGTTTACCGAGGATGACGGAAAGACCTGGACTTCACTTTCTCCCGATACTCTCGTATCAATGAATCTCTGGGGCTTCAGACCCGATATTTTCAGCTATATTGAAAAAGGCTTTGCAGAGTTTCTTAAGGATAATATAAATGAAGCAAAAAAAGAGTATTATCTTCCCTCTGTCGTAACAGAGCTTATTGAAAATGACATAAAAAGAGTAAAGGTCATTCCCGCTGAGGATAAATGGTACGGCGTTACATATAAAGAGGATAAGCCTCTTGTCGTTGCCGCCATTGAAGAGATGGTCAGCAAAGGCTTATACGATTAAACTGCATTTAACGGATACATTTTTATGTGTCCGTTTATTTTTTGTGTTATTTTCAGCGAAAATCATTATTGCATTACTTATTTTATTATGTTATAATTCCTTTATTAATGCATTCTAATCCTAAAAAGGAATGAGGAATAAAAAATGAAAGAAAAATTAGATGCTTTATTGTGTGAGGGCACAGCTGAAATAAATGCTGCAGCCTCCGAAAACGAGCTTCAGGTTGTCAAGGGTAAGTACCTCGGCAAGGAAGGTCTTGTAACCGTTCTTATGAAGGAAATACCGAAGCTTGATGTAAGCCTTCGTCCCGAGATGGGTAAGGCTGTTAATCAGGTGAAAAATGCTCTCAGCGAGCTTATTGATGCAAGAAGAGAAGAGATCAAGAACAAGGCTTTTGCCATTTCTCCCGATTTCGATGTGACTGTGCCGGGACTTAAGCCTGCTATCGGAGGTCTTCATCCCATAACCCAGATGTGTTATGACCTTAATGATGCATTCCGTTCAATGGGCTTTGAGGTATTCGGCGGTCCTGAGATCACAAGTGAATATTTTGCGTTCGATAATCTTAATTTCCCGCCCAACCATCCTGCCCGTGAAAGCATGGATACATACTGGCTCGAAAACCACGATTCGGGTGAGGCTAACGAAAAGCTCTGTCTTCGTCCTCATCTTACAGGTGACTCCGTCCGTTATATGCAGACTCATAAGCCTCCTTACCGCTTTGTATATCCCGGAAGAGTTTACAGAAACGAAACAACAGATGCCCGTCACGAAAGAGCTTTTTTCCAGTATGAGGCACTTATTGTTGATAAGGATTTTACCTATACAGCAGGTAAGGTTATGATAAAGAGCATTCTTTCCAAGGTATTCGGACAGGATGTTCCCGTAAGAATGAGAGCGGGCTTCTTCCCCTTTGTTGAACCCGGATTTGAAATTGATATGGGCTGTCTTGTCTGCGGCGGTAAGGGCTGCAGCGTTTGTAAGCATGTCGGCTGGATAGAAATTATGCCCGGCGGCACACCCCATCCCAATGTTCTTCGTGCGGCAGGTGTTGATCCTGACGAATATACAGGCTTCTATGTAAACATCGGTCTTGACCGTCTTGTTATGATGCGCTACGGTGTTGACGATGTCCGTATGTTCCACAGCACAGACTTAAGATTCCTCACACAGTTCAAATAAGGAGGAGAAAAAAGATGAAATTATCACTTAACTGGATCAAGGATTTTGTAGATCTTCCCGACGAGCTTACAATGGAACAGCTTAGCTTCGATCTTACAATGTCAACCGTTGAGGTTGAAGGCGTTCACGATCTCAAAAAGCAGTTCGACGGTATTGTTGTCGGAATTATAAATGAGGTTCTTCCTCATCCCAACGCTGATAAGCTCCGCGTATGCAAGGTCGATATCGGTGCTGATGAAATCAAGGAAATCGTCTGCGGCGGCAGTAACCTTGAAGCAGGTATGAAGGTAGTTGTTGCCTGTCCCGGTGCTATGGTTCGTTGGCACGGAGAAGGAGAGCCTGTTGAAATCAAGAATACAAAGCTCAGAGGGGTAGCCTCCTTCGGTATGATATGTGCCGCAGTTGAGGTCGGTCTTGCAGATTTGTTCCCCACTGACGATGACCACGCAATTATGGATATTTCCGAGCTTGATGCCTCTGCCGGTCAGAATCTTGCTGATGTACTCGGACTTGACGATAAGATTCTTGAAATTGACAACAAGTCAATGACAAACCGTCCCGACCTCTGGGGCCATTACGGTATTGCAAGAGAGCTTGCCGCTCTTTATGATCTTCCTCTCAAGAAAATTGAAAAGTATGCTCCCGAAACAGAAGCTGCTTATGATGTAAGAATTCTTGACAGCGAAAGATGTCCCCGTTATATCGGAGCAAGAATTGAAAACCTCTCTGT
>SVOV01000069.1 GCA_015066205.1 Oscillospiraceae bacterium | reverse complement strand
AGTAACAAGGTTCTGCAAAGCAGGTTCTTATTACGAGCATAGCGAGTAACAAGGTTCTGCAAAGCAGGTTCTTATTACGAGCATAGCGAGTAACAAGGTTCTGCAAAGCAGGTTCTTATATTCGCATAAAACTGTCCGAAGGACAATATCACAATGCGTAGCACAAAAAACTTACGAAGCAATATCACTCGCCGCAAGGCGAATAAAACTGCGGAGTGTTCATACGAACACTCCGCAAAGTATCGGGAATTATTCACCGAGGTAGGCTTTTTTGACCTCTTCGTTATTAAGAAGCTCGTCGCCCTTGCCCTGATAGGTGATGGAGCCTGTTTCGAGAACATAGGCTCTGTCGGAAATAGAGAGGGCTTTTTTTGCGTTCTGCTCAACGAGAAGAACTGTTGTTCCCATCTTGTGATAATCCTTGATAATATCAAATACCTGATCAACAAGAAGAGGTGAAAGACCCATTGAGGGCTCGTCCAGCATAAGAAGCTTTGGATGGCTCATCATAGCTCTGCCCATAGCAAGCATCTGCTGTTCACCGCCTGAAAGAGTACCTGCTATCTGATTTCTTCTTTCACCCAGTCTCGGAAAGCGTGTGCAGATCTCTTCAATGTCTTCCTTTATCTTCTTTTTGTCCTTCTGGGTGTATGCACCCATTACAAGGTTCTCATAAACGGTGAGCTCCTGAAAAACTCTTCTTCCCTCGGGAACCTGACTCATTCCCATAGAAATGAGCTTGTGTCCGGGAATCTTGTTTATTACCTTGCCGTCATAGGTAACAGTTCCGTCCTTGATGGGGATAAGTCCCATAATGCTCTGCATGGTGGTGGTCTTACCCGCACCGTTTGCACCGATAAGAGAAACTATTTCACCCTCGTTGACCTCAAAGCTGATGCCCTTGAGAGCAGTAATAACACCGTAGTTTACCTGCAGGTCTTTAACTTCAAGCAATGCCATAACAGTTCCTCCTTATTCACCGATATATGCCTTGATAACTTCGGGATCGTTGAGAGCCTCCTGAGCCGTGCCCTGTGCTAAAACAGTACCGAAATTAAGAACGGTAACCTCATCGCAAAGGCCCGATACGAATTTCATATCGTGCTCAATGAGAAGAATGGTCATATCAAAATCATCACGGATCTTTCTTACTATTCTCATAAGATCCTCTGTTTCGTGGGGATTCATACCCGCTGCGGGCTCGTCAAGAAGAAGAAGCGTGGGATTTGTTGCAAGCGCACGGGCAATTTCAAGCTTTCTCTGCTTACCGTAGGGAAGATTGCAGGCAAGATTATTTCTCTCGTCCTCAAGGTCTACGATACGAAGTATCTCCTTTGCCCTTGCTCTCATTTTCTCCTCATTCTTATAATGAGCGGGAAGACGGAGTAAGCTTATAAAGGGATTACACTTGAATTCGGGCTGATTATGAAGACCTACAAGAACATTTCTTATAACGCTCATATTATTGAAAAGACGGATGTTCTGGAAGGTTCTTGCTATTCCCTTGCGGTTTATCTGCTCCTGTGTTTTACCCTTGAGCTCCTCGCCGTTAAGGTAAAATGTACCTGTTGTGGGCTGATAAACGCCTGTGAGAAGATTAAATATCGTGGTTTTACCCGCACCGTTGGGGCCTACAAGTCCGTAGAGCTGTTTTTTCTTGATCTCAAGATTAACACCCTGAACCGCCTTGAGTCCGCCGAAGGAAATGCCGAGGTCATCGGTCTTTAATACTGTGTCTGACATCTTTATTTTCCTCCTTTTCCGGGTTTATCGGGAACATATTCGCTTCCTGCCTGAATATCTGTAGAAAGAACCTCGTCCATTGCTATCTTTGTGGGTATCTTATCCCAGTGAGCGGGATCGTTGAGAATATCCTCGGGCTTGCGGTTCTTTGCCGTAAGCCTTGCTATAAGAGCCTTGACAGAAAACTTTTCCTTGAAGGCATTAAGCTTGGGAGCGTTATTGAAAATAACGATTCCGATAAGAATGAGTGCATAGATAAGGAACTTAAGAGCGGCAAGGTCGCCGGGGAGCTTTTCCTGAAGCTTGAAGTTTATAATGGGAATGAGGGTTGCGGCAATTATGGAGCCGTTTATTGAGCCCATACCGCCGAGAACGACCATAACGAGAATTTCTATTGAATAGTTGTAGGAGAAGAAGGTATACATAACGGGAGTTGTATAATGTCCGTAGAATACACCTGCAACACCTGCAAAGAAGGCGGCAATAACGAAAACGAAAAGCTTATAATAGGTAACATTGATACCCATAGCCTTTGCGGCAATTTCATTATCACGGATAGCCGTAATCGCTCTGCCGTGCTTACTTCTGACGAGATTCTGCACAAGGAAGAGAACTACGATCACGGTAATAAATACGATTATAAAGAGGGGGAAATCCTTCTTGTTGAACTTTACGGCATTTGTTGAAAGACCCATAGCCTTACCGAACCAGGGGAGATTCTTGAATACGGTTCTTACAATTTCACCGAAGGCGAGAGTAACTATAGCAAGATAGTCACCCTTAAGACGAAGAGCGGGAAGACCTACAAGGAAGCCGAAGAAGGCAGCAAGGATACCGCCGCAGAGCATACTGATAAGAAGACAGATGACCTTGCTTTCAATAACAGTTGACAGCTGCATCGAAATAAATGTACCGAGGTATGCACCTACACACATAAAGCCCGCGTGACCGAGGGAAAGCTCTCCGAGGAAGCCTACAACAAGGTTAAGAGAAACTGCAAGGATGATGCTGTAGCCTATCTGAACAAAAAGGTTCATAGAGGATGCCTTGAGCTCACCCATGGAATTGAGAACAGTAAGAAGAACGAGAACTGCAATAACAGCAATGTAATTTATGCAGTTTTTAAGCTTGAAATCATCAGATTTTAATATACTTTTTATCATAAATTACACCTTCTCTCTTCTCTTCTTGCCGAGAAGACCGATAGGTCTTACAAGAAGAATAACGATAAGCAGACCGAATTCAACCGCAGTTGTATAGGGAGCAAGCACGGGGATACTCAGGCATATCTTCTCGATAACACCGAGAAGCACTCCGCCTATCATAGCACCGGGAATTGAACCGATACCGCCGATAACGGCTGCGGTAAATGCCTTGATACCGGGCATTGAGCCGAGAGTGGGCTCAACGGAGGGTATCTGCATAAGATAGAAAAGACTGGCGGCGGCGGCAAGAGCCGAACCTATTGCAAAGGTTACGGTGATTATTCTGTTTACATTGATGCCCATAAGCATTGCGGCACCCTTGTCCTCGGAAACGGCAACCATTGCACGGCCTGTTTTTGTCTTCTTAACAAAAACGGTAAGACAGGCCATAATAATTGCACCGATAACGAGAGTGAGTATGGATGAAAGGCTTATTTTTGCACCGAAAAGAGTAACAGTTCCCATCGATGCTATTGTTACCTGCTTGGGAGCGGCGCCGAAAATAAGCTGGGATACGCTCTGAAGAAGATAGCTGACACCGATAGCCGTAATAAGAACGGCAAGGGGCGAAGCACCTCTGAGGGGCTTATAAGCGAATTTTTCAACAACAACGCCCATAACTACGCATATAATTACGGAAATACCGATAGCGAGCGCGATATGTCCGCCGCCCATAAGGGTTACAAAAACTGCATATGCACCGACCATAATGATATCGCCGTGTGCAAAGTTCAGCATTTTTGCGATACCGTAAACCATCGTATAGCCGAGGGCTATAAGAGCATATATAGCACCGAGACTGAGCCCGTCAAATAAAATACTCATAATTTTTAATTTTCCTTTACATTGGAATTGTCTGAACGCGGGAAAAAAATGAAAAAACGGCAAAAAAGAGCCGCTATGAAAAAGTCCCTAAAGGCGGGTATATGCCCGAGGGGAAAAATCCCGTCAGGCATATACTTAAATTTCTGAAATTAATCAGTTGAGTTCAACGATGATGGGTTCCTTTACGCAAGCACCGGAAGCATCCCATACCATACCGCCTGTAACTCCGTCATAGGAGAAATCAGCGGATGTGAGAGTAGCTGTAAGAGCCTTTCCGAGTTCAGCGGGATCAACCTTAACATTGTTTACTCCGAGAGCCTTCATAGCCTCAAAGATTACATATACAGCGTCATAACCGTCAGCAGCGAACTGGTCGGGCTTTGCACCGTACTTTGTTTCATAAGCTGTTACAAAAGCAGAAACCTTAGCATCCTCGCTGTTTACATCGAAGGGAGTGAGGTAGCTGATCTTGTTTGTAACTGTGTCGTCGATCTGAGAAGCAACACCGTCAAGACCGTCGCAGCCGAAAAGGAATGCATCGCAGCCCTTTGCTACACAAGCCTTAGCGATAAGACCTGCTTCTGTGTAGTAGATGGGAAGGAAGATAACATCGCAATCCTTGAGAGCTTCAACCTGTGTTGAGAAGTCACGGTTGTTTTCAGCGTCGAAGGACTGTTCAATGTATGTTACATTAAGTTCAGCCATCTTTGTCTTGAAAGCATCATAGATACCTGAGGAATAAGCGTCGGATGAATCGTAGATAACACCGATGTTTTCATATTCCTTAGCGAGCTTTTCAGCAGACATAATGCCGTTATCGGGGTCACCGAAGCAAACTCTGAAGGAGTTGTTGCTTGCGTTGATAACATTGTCAGCGGAAGCTGAGGGAGTGAGAGAGAATACATCGTCTTCAGCAGCTCTTGTTGCAAAGGATTCAGCAGAACCTGATGTAACTGAGCCGAGAGAAGCCTGCATACCTGCTTCAAAGAGAGCATCGTAGCCTGTTGATGCATCAGCAGCAGTAGCCTTGTCGTCCTTCATATCGAGCTTGAAGTTAACGCCATTAAGACCGCCTGCAGCATTGATCTCATCAATAGCAAGCTGTGCACCCTGCTGTACGGAAATACCGTAGGAAGCAGCATCGCCTGTAAGGGGACCTGTTGCACCGATTACATATTCGGTGTTGTCAGCTGTGTAGTCGCCTTCCTTTGTAAGGTCATAGGAAACATCAGCAGCTGTTGTTTCTTCACCGCCAGCTGCAGTGGTTTCTTCTGTATTGCCGCCGCAAGCAGCAAATGCAAGAACCATTGAAAGGCTGAGAAGAAGTGCCATAACTTTTGTGAACTTTTTCATTTTGTTTTCCTCCGTTTAGATTATGTTTCGGACATATTACGGGAAATATGTCCTTAATAACATTTAGAATAATATTATATATGAGCTCAAATGTCAAGGATTTAAAATAACTTTTTTAATCAGCGGGATTCCCGTTTTTGAAATATATCATTATTTTTTTTAATAATCGCCGTTTTTGTTGACAGCGTGAAAGTGTGTTTTTATAATGTATTTAATAAATATTTACGGGATGTGATGATATGTCTGCCAAAATCATTGACGGCAAAAAAATTTCCGAGGAGCTTCGCCGTAAAATTGCCGAGACTGTAAAAAACAGGGCTGATAATAAAAGAGCCCCCGGTCTTGCGGTAATTATCGTGGGAGATAACCCCGCCTCAAGAATATATGTAAACAACAAGAAAAAGGCCTGTGAAAGCTGCGGCTTCAATTCCTTTGAATATGCGCTCCCCGAGGATGCAACCGAAAAGGAGCTTCTCCGGCTCATAGAAAGGCTCAACAAGGACGAAAATACCGACGGTATTCTCTGTCAGCTCCCTCTCCCCTCTCATATTGATGAAAACAAGGTAATTGATGCCATCTGCCCCGAAAAGGATGTAGACGGCTTTTCTCCCGTCAATACGGGAAATCTTCTTGCGGGAAAGCCCTGCTTTGCCCCCTGTACTCCCGCCGGTGTTGTGGAGATGTTAAAGCACGAGGGTATTGAAATTTCGGGTAAGCACTGTGTTATCGTGGGAAGAAGCAACATCGTCGGAAAGCCCGCCGCCCTTTTAATGCTTCAGGAAAATGCTACGGTCACCGTCTGCCATTCGAGAACAAAGAATCTTCCCGAAGAGGTCAGAAGAGCTGATATAATTATTGCCGCTATAGGTAAAGCAGGCTTTATTACGGCGGATATGGTCAAAGAGGGCGCCGTTGTGGTGGATGTCGGTATCAACCGCCTCGAGAACGGTAAAATTACGGGTGATGTTGATTTTGAGGCTGTAAAGGAAAAGGCTTCTTATATTACTCCCGTTCCCGGCGGTGTAGGTCCCATGACCATAACCATGCTGATGAAAAACACCCTCAGAGCTTGGGAAAGATAAATGGGAAAGATTCGCATAAATCACCCTATTTGCCGCGCAAAAATGTTAAGGGAATGTGCCTGTATTTGAGTTATGACAGAAACGAAAAAATCTGCCTCTGTCGGGGTTAAAAAGGCGCTTTGTTTGCGGCATCTCGCAGTACCGATGTACAGCTTCCGATGCCGCAAACAACAAATAGGGCAATTTCTCCGAACTTTCCCGAAAGTCCGCACAAATCACCGTATTTGTCGCGCGGCAATTAAAGGGTGTAGATGTATTTTTGTATTTTGTGCTGACTTTAAATGATATACCTTTGTTGAAGTTATAAGGCGCTTTGTTTTCGGCGGTTCGCAGTACCTGTGTACGGCTTGCCACCGCCGAAAACAACAACTACGGCAATTTCTCCGAACTTTCCCGTGCCGTTAACCGACTGTGTGCAGACTTTGTTAAGTTAGTTTTACCCGACGCGTGAGGGTAGGGTCTGCTATTTCCGATAAATGCCCATATTTCACGGAATTGCATCCGCTTTTCTGCGGAAAAACGGCGCACTTCCGCAAAATCTGAACATTTCTCGTCAAACGGGAAAATCTGTACAGAGGGTAGGTTTTTCGCTCGTGCCTTCGGCACATTGCGGATGTAACTTTTTCTCGGGATTTGGTGAGTATTTTTCTTCGGCAAATCGGCACAGCTGAACAAACTCTGAACATTTTCCGTCAAACGGAAAGGCTACTCTGACTCTCGGTTTTGCGCTCGTGCCTTCGGCACATTGCTGAGATTACAGACATCAGGATTTGTAATTTACCATTCTGCATGTACACTCCGCACGGCGGAGTGTACAGCCTTTGCTTGAAGTTACATATGATTAGGATACGGGAGCGGGGACCGCTCCCCTACAATAGGGAATCAGACTCACCCGTAGGGGAGGGGTTTCTGTCAAGGGGGACATGGTTTACAGATTGTCCGAGCACATGGTTTACAAATACAGATATTCATTAACCGCATAATTACAGGAAATTCATATTGATTTTTGGTGTC
>SVOV01000019.1 GCA_015066205.1 Oscillospiraceae bacterium | reverse complement strand
ATCATCACGAGCATCACCATCACGAGCACGATGAAGACTGTGACTGCGGATGCCATGAGCATCATCATGAGCACCATCATCACGAGCATGATGAAGACTGTGACTG
The DNA here is from genome assembly GCA_015066205.1 of Oscillospiraceae bacterium. Taxonomy (GTDB): domain Bacteria; phylum Bacillota; class Clostridia; order Oscillospirales; family Acutalibacteraceae; genus RUG806. Next base: position 44,347 of record SVOV01000019.1, on the reverse strand, counting down.
CGGATGCCACGACCATCATCATGAGCACCATCATCACGAGCACGATGAGGACTGTGACTGCGGATGCCATGAGCATCACCACGAGCATCATCACGAGCACGACGAGGACTGTGACTGCGGATGCCACGACCATCATCACGGCCACCATCATCACGCAGATGAAGTATTTGTCAGCATCGGACGAGAAACTGCAAAGAAATTCAACTCCGATGAAATCAAGGAAATACTTGATATGCTTTGCGATGAAGAAAGATTCGGTATAGTCCTCCGAGCTAAGGGTATTGTTGATTCTTCAGAGGATAAATGGATTCATTTTGACTATACTCCGGGTGAAGCTGATGTAAGACACGGCAGTGCAGGTATTATCGGAAGAATCTGCGTAATCGGTTCTAAACTCAATGAATCAGCTATAGAAGAAGCATTCGGACTATAATAAGGAGCGTTAATTATGTCTATTCCTGTTTATGTTTTTACCGGATTTCTTGAGTCGGGAAAAACTACCTTTATTCAGGATACTCTTGAGGATAAAAGATTCAACTCGGGCGAAAGAACTCTTGTTCTTGTGTTCGAAGAAGGCGAAGAGGAATATGATTCGTCTAAATTCAGCGGAAAGAATGTTAAAATCTGCGGTATCGATTCAGAAGAAGATCTTAATGAAAAGAATCTTCAGAATCTGGCTGAATCCTTTAACTCTGAAAGAGTAATAGTTGAATACAACGGTATGTGGATGATTCAGGATTTTTATGATAATATGCCCGAGGATTGGGTACCATATCAGAATATGCTTTTCTTTGACACAAACACATTTTTAACTTATAATGCCAATATGAGAAGTCTTGTTGTAGACAAGCTCTCTGACTGTGATGTTGTTGTATTCAACAGAATTCCTCAGGGCTTTGATACGATGGAGCTTCATAAGATAGTTAGAGGAATTTCGAGAAGAGCGAACATTCTTTATGAATATGCAGACGGAACTCTTATACCCGATGAAATTGAAGATCCCTTGCCCTTCGATATTGAAGCACCTGTTATAAATATTGAAGACAGAGATTTTGCTCTTTTTTACAGAGATCTCACGGAAGATATGAAAAAATACAAGGGAAAAACAGTCCGCTTTAAGGCTATGGCAGCCACTGACCCGAAATTCCCTGAAAATACCTGTGCTCTCGGAAGACATATTATGACCTGCTGCGCTGATGATATTCAATATTGCGGTCTTGTGTCGAAAATCAAGGGAATTGACGGAATTCAGAATGAGGGCTGGTATATAGTAACCGCTGAAATTGACATCAGATTCTCGCGTCTTTACGCAAAAAAAGGACCGATATTCGATGTTAAAAATGCTGTTCCTGCAGAAGCACCTGAAGACCCGGTTGCGACATTTTATTAATTTGGAGGAGATAAAAAATGAGTATTCCCAGATGCGAACATCCGAAGCCGCAGTTTGAAAGAAAAAACTGGCTTAACCTCAACGGACAGTGGGACTTTTGTTACGACAACGGAAGAAGCGGTATTGCCAGAAAGTTTTATGAAAACGGTGACTTCAATCTGAAAATTACAGTTCCTTTCTGTGTTGAATCCTCGCTTTCGGGTATCGGAAATAAGGATTTTATGTACGGTGTCTGGTATAAGAGAGTTGTAAGTCTTGAAGATTCGCAGCTTTCAGGCAGAACAGTGCTTCATATCGGAGCCGCTGACTATAAAACTACTGTTTATATAAACGGTAAAAATGCCGGTTGCCACATCGGCGGTTATGTATCATTTTCATTTGATATAACCGAATTTGTTAAATGCGGTGAAAATGAAATAGTAATTTACTGTGAGGATGATACAAGAGATCCTATGGTTCCGAGAGGAAAGCAGAGTGAGCTTTATTATTCACACGACTGCGATTATACAAGAACAACAGGAATCTGGCAGACTGTATGGCTTGAGTTTACTCCTTTTTCCTTCGTAAAAAGCTTCAGATTTTATCCTGACTACAGAACAGCAACGGTAAATATCACCGGTGAGCTTACGGGCTGTGAGAATCTTAAAGTAAAAGCATTCTATGAGGGCAGGGAAGTCGGTCATTCTGAGATCGATAATTGTGCAGGAACATTTTCTCTGAATCTTAACCTTTCGGAAACTCATTTATGGGAAGTCGGCAAGGGAAGGCTTTATGACCTTGAAATTACCTTTGGTGAGGACTCTGTAAAGAGTTATTTCGGTCTTCGCAACATATGGTTTGACGGTTTTAAGTTTATGATGAACGGAAAATCCGTTTTCCAGCGTCTTATTCTCGATCAGGGCTTTTATCCTGACGGTATTTATACAGCTCCCTCTGATGAAGAGCTTCTTAATGATATCAGACGCTCAATGGCTTGCGGATTTAACGGTGCAAGACTTCACGAAAAGGTTTTTGAAGAGAGATTTCTTTATCATTGCGATAAAGAGGGATATCTTGTCTGGGGTGAATATGCTAACTGGGGACTTGATCACACAAGAGCTGAAGGTATATATTCATTACTTCCCGAGTGGCTTGCTGAAATCGACAGAGATTTTAACCATCCTGCCATTATCGGCTGGTGTCCTTTTAATGAAACATGGAATATGTACGGAAGAGAGCAGTATGACGATCTTCTCAGAATGATCTACAGGGTTACAAAAACTGCTGATAAGACCCGTCCTTGCATTGATACAAGCGGAAATTTCCATGTTGAAACCGATATTTTTGATCTTCACGATTATAATCAGGATGTAGAAAGCTTCAAGGCTCAGAACGATGAGATCCTGAAAACAGGTGTTCCGTATGACCGTTTTTCCGACAGACAGACCTATACTAAGGGTCAGCCTGTATTTATCAGTGAATACGGCGGAATTAAATGGAGTCCCGTTGAAGGAAACTCCCATGTTGTTTCCTGGGGCTACGGAGATGCACCGAAAAGCGAAGAGGAATTCAAGGAAAGATATAAGGGACTCACGGACGCACTTCTTGATAACCCTTGTATTTTCGGCTTCTGTTACACACAGCTTACCGATGTCGAACAGGAACAGAACGGTGTGTTTACTTATGACAGAAAAGAGAAATTCCCCTCGGAATTCTTCTTTAATGTAAACAGCCGTAAAGCTGCAATAGAAGACTGATTTTTAAGAGTTATTTAAGTAAATCACAATATCATAACGGTGTAGAAAACGGAAGTTTTTTACAACCCCCTTTCTCTTAATCCGATTTTGTAAGTAATTACAGGCAGAAGCTTCGGGAATCGTTTCCGAAGCTTATTGTCTTGATAAAGGAGCAAATAAAATGAAACAATTCAAGGCTGAATCCAAAAAGTTATTGGATTTAATGATTAACTCAATTTACACACATAAAGAGATCTTTTTAAGAGAGCTTATCTCAAATGCAAGCGATGCTATTGATAAGCTTTATTTCAGATCTCTTACAGATGATGCTGTTGGTCTTAATAAGGATGATTTTGAAATCAGAATTGAAGCCGACAAAGAAAGCAGAATCCTGAAAATCTCTGATAACGGTATCGGTATGACTGCAGAAGAGCTTGATAATAATCTCGGTGTTATCGCAAAGAGCGGCTCACAGAAATTCAAAGCTGAAAATACTGATGAAAATATTGATATCATCGGTCAGTTCGGCGTAGGCTTCTATTCTGCATTTATGGTAAGTAAAAAGGTTACCGTAGTTTCAAAGGCTTTCGGAAGTGATGAGGCAAACTGCTGGGAATCTTCGGGTGCATCAGGTTATACTGTTACTCCCTGCGAAAAAGAAACAGCCGGAACGGAAATCACTCTTTATATTTCCGATAATACCGATGATGTATCTTATGATGAATTCCTTGATTCCTACAGAATTTCCGCATTAATTAAAAAGTATTCCAATTATATAAGATATCCCATCAGAATGGAAATGGAAAATACTGTTCCTGATGAAGAAAATGAGGGTGAATACAAAAAGGTAAAGGAAATAAGAACCCTCAATTCAATGCTTCCTTTATGGAAAAAACAGAAAAATGAGATCACAGTGGATGAATATAACACATTCTACCGTGAGGTTTTCTATGATTATGAAGCACCTTTAAGAGTTATCCATTCAAAAACGGAGGGAAATGCAACCTTCAATGCTCTTTTGTTTGTGCCTTCTCACGCACCCTATGATTATTATTCAAAGAGCTTTGAAAAGGGACTTCAGCTGTATTCCAAGGGTGTTCTTATTTCAGATAAATGCGGTGAGCTTCTTCCCGAGCATTTCAATTTTATAAAAGGACTTGTAGACAGCGAGGATATTTCTCTTAATATATCGAGAGAAATGCTTCAGCACGATCATCAGCTTAAGCTCATAGCAAGAACTCTCGAAAAGAAGATAAAGTCTGAACTTAAAAAGATGCTTACTACTGACAGAGAAAAGTACGAAGCTTTCTTTGATGCCTTCGGAACATCGCTTAAATTCGGCGTTTACAGTGATTACGGAATGCATAAGGATGAGCTCGTTGATTTGCTCATTTTCAAGAGCTCAAAGGAAAAGAAATATGTTACTCTGCAGGAATATGTTGATGCTATGCCCTCGACTCAGAAGAGTATATATTATGCAGCCGGTGAAACAATAGACAGAATTGAAATGCTTCCTCAGGTTGATGCAGTGAAGGATAAGGGCTTTGAGATTCTCTATCTTACCGATTATGTTGATGAATTTGCTGTTAAAACCATAATGACATTCGGCGATAAGGCATTTATCAACATATGTGCAGATGAAATAGATATTGATAGCGAAGAAGAAAAGGATGCTATTAAAGCTGAAAATGAAAAGAACAATGAAATGTTCTCATTTATGAGTGAAGCTCTCGGCGGAAGTACTGAGGTGCGCTACACAAATAAGCTTAAGAATCATCCCGTATGTCTTACAAACGAAGGAGCAATTTCAGCTGAAATGGAAAAGGTACTCAATTCTATGCCCGGAAATTCAGGTGTTAAGGCTGAATTCGTGCTTGAAATCAATATTTCTCATCCTGTTGCCGAAAAGCTTAAGGTTCTTTTTGAATCTGATAAAGACAAGCTCACAAAATACGCAAAGCTTCTTTATAATCAGGCAAGACTTATCGGCGGTCTTTCAATAGAAGATCCTACAGAGTTTTCCGCACTTATCAGTGAATTAATGTAATTTTGTCGGCGGGTTGCATTTATATGTGATCCGCCTGATTTTTCAAAAAATTAAGTAAATAATCAAAAAAATGCTTGACATTTTCAATTATTAACTATATAATAGTCAAGCAGTTCGCAACGGGCCATTAGCTCAGTTGGTTAGAGCAACCGGCTCATAACCGGTTGGTCCGGGGTTCGAGTCCCTGATGGCCCACCATATTGTAACTGCTTTATAGGGGTATAGCTCAGTTGGTAGAGCAGCGGTCTCCAAAACCGCGTGCCGAGGGTTCGAGCCCTTCTGCCCCTGCCAAAAATCGACAGGTTTCGACCTGTCGATTTTTTATCCATTGCGAAAGCAATGGTATATCATCACGCGCAAGCGTGCATCTCATCACCGAAGGTGTATATCATCAGCCGCAGGCTGCATTTCTTTTCGCAATGATGATATACAAAACTTCGTTTTGATGATATGCAATTCCTGCGGAATTGATGATATACACGGCTTTCGCCGTGATTTGTGTAAGAGTTCGAATTCATACGCAAAAAAACAGCAAAAATATCTTTTTTGTAGCCCCTGCCAGAAAACAGCACTTGCGAAAGCAAGTGCTGTTTTTAACTAAATCCACCTTTTAGGGTGGGTGATATATTGCTACACAATATGAAATACGCCTGTGGCGTGTGAAATTCGCCTTGACGACAAGTGGGTGGATCTAATTCCATCCGATAATAACCGAAGATTTCATCAGCCTTGTAGACATTTTGTTTACAAGGCTTGGTTTATAGTTGTATATCCGCTCAAATTGTTGCGCTTGTGTTATTGCTGATTTGGTTGTATAATAATTATTATGATAGTGAAATGGACGGTGTATTTATGAAGCATTGCGGAACCCGAGTATTGGAAACGGACAGACTTATTTTAAGAAGATATGAAATTGGTGATGCTGCCGCGATGTATAAGAATTGGGCATCCGATTCAGAGGTCACTAAATACTTAATGTGGCAGCCTCACTCAAGTGTGACAGTAAGCCATAGCATTATAAAAGAATGGTTAAATGAATATTCTAACGATAATTATTATCATTGGGCTATCTTATTAAAAGAAAATGGTAATGAGCCAATCGGTGATATTGCTGTAGTACATATGAACGAAGAAGTTTCTATGATGCATATCGGATATTGTATCGGTAGAAACTGGTGGCATCAAGGAATTACATCAGAAGCACTTAATGCAGTTATTGATTATTTATTTGATGTCGTAGATGTAAACCGTATAGAATCAAGACACGACCCAAGAAATCCAAACTCCGGTGGGGTAATGAAAAAATGCGGCATGAAATATGAAGGAACTTTGCGTAGTTCTGATTGGAATAATCAGGGCATCTGCGATGCTTGTTATTATGCTTTGTTAAAGTCAGAGAGATAAAAGGATGTTTTGTTGTGTTTAATAAAAATAAAAGTCAAAAAAATTACATACAATGGATTCGCAAAAAAGTCGGTCACGAAAAAATAATCTTAGTTCACGCAGGCGGTTGTATATTCAATGATCAGGGCGAAATACTATTGCAACGACGAGGGGATTGCAATATGTGGGGATTTCCCGGCGGTGCTCTTGAATTAGGTGAAACACCCGAAATGGCTGCGGTCAGAGAAGTTAAAGAGGAAACAGGCCTGGATGTTAAAGTCGGTAAACTTATCGGTGTTTATACAGATACTGATGCAATTTGTCCCAATGGTGATAAATATCAAAGCGTTTGTATTGCATATGAGCTTTCAGTTATCGGTGGAGAGCTTTATTGCGATAATAGTGAAACACTTGAGCTTAAATACTTTCCCATAAATTACACTCCTGAATTGTTTTGCAAACAGCATGAAGAAATGTTAGAAGATATAAAATCAATATTATAAGTGATAAACAGGTGACGAAATATGATAAAAATAGATGCTGGAGATTTCTTCTTGGTTGAGCCAAGTGAGGAATATGCAGAACAAATTGCTGAATATAAGCAGGCTTTCCTGGATGCGAACTCCTCAATGGATGGTTGCGGTCCTCTTCGCAGATGTGAGGATTCGCTTACATATATTTCGGAGTGCAGAAAATACACATCACCCGAAACACTTCCTGACGGGTGGGTTTTGTCAACGCAGTTTTTCTACATCCGCAAGGCTGATAATCGTCTTGTGGGAATGATACAGGTGCGCCATTTTTTCAATGATTGGCTTTCAAAGTTTGGCGGTCATATCGGGTATTCAATAAAACCTGACGAAAGAAGAAAAGGTTATGCAACATCAATGTTGAAAGCTGTTCTTCCATTTTGCAAAGAAATCGGTCTTGAAAAAATTCTTATATCTTGTATTGATAGCAATATCGGAAGCGAAAAGACAATACTGAACAATGGTGGTGTCTATGAATCCACTGTAAATGAGCCAGACAGAAAACGGAATCTAAAAAGATTTTGGATTACACTCTAACAGAATCAGAACGATAAGCCTATTATTCGGAGGTAAATTAAAATGATAAGATTACGACCTTATAATAAGAATGATGCAGATATAATTCTTTCGTGGAGTAATGATGAAAGAGCTTTTTATAAATGGTCTGCAGGTATTTTGGGTGAATACCCCATAACAAAAGAGCAATTCAGCTTTGTTGATAACCTTATGGCTTTCACTGCTATTGAAGATGATGAGACTGTAGGCTTTTTTACAATGAGAAGACCCTCAGAGAGCTTTGACGAGTTGAGATTTGGATTTGTCATTGTAGATCCTGAAAAGAGAGGTTGTGGATACGGGAAAACAATACTACAGTTAGGGTTAAAATTTGCATTTGAGATTTACGGTGCAAAAAAAGTATCGCTCGGTGTTTTTGAAAACAATGAATCTGCCTATTATTGCTATAAGGTCGTTGGTTTTGAAGATGTTACGCTTGATAAAACAGAAACATATTCCGTTTTAGGAGAAGAATGGAAATGTAAAGAACTGATGATTGAAAACATTGAATTACAATGAATACAGGGAGAATCTCTGATGAATAAAATCACAATTAAACCTTTAACCTCTGAATTGAACAAAGCTTATCTCGATTTTTTTGATAATCGAGCATTTACCGATGGCAACCCTAATGGACCATGCTATTGCACTTCTCCGAATCAGGATGAAGAAACAATTAAAAAGATGGTTAAAAAGTTCAAAATCTTTGGTGTTAAGAAAACACTCCGCAAGTATGCGGTAAAAATGCTTAACGAAAATAAGATACACGGCTATTTAGCTTTTGACGGTGATATCTCTATCGGTTGGTGCAATGCTGCAGATATTGAAAGCTATTCAGGGTTTATCCCGCAATTTGCAAAAGAAAATACTTGCGGAAAAACTGTTTCTATTGTTTGCTTTGAAATTGCACCTGAATACAGAGGTAAAGGAATTGCCTCTGCCTTTATCGAAAGAGTATGCAGTGATGCAAAAGAAAACGGCTATGCAGCTGTTGAAGGTTATGCAAAACTTTCCGAAAACAGAGATGATTTTGATTTCCAAGGTCCTGTGCAACTGTATAAAAAAGCAGGTTTTATTGAAGTTGCAAGAGAAAACGGACAGGCTATTATGCGAAAGATGTTATAATTTCAAAGGTGATTTCTAATGATATATTCAGAATTGCTCAATTATTGCCTTTCAAAAAACGGAGCATATATCGACCATCCGTTTGGTCCTGAAAGCGATATAATTAAAGTTGAAGGTAAAATTTTTGCACAGTTGTTTATTCTCAAGGGAAAAGAAACGGCAACTTTTAATTGCGAGCGTATGACGGGAGATTTTTACAGACAATTGTTTCCTGGTGTTATTGTCAGAGGATATCATTGTCCTGCAGTTCAACAGCCATATTTCAACTCCTTTCCTATTGAGGAAATTCCTGATGAACTGATTTTTGAAATGGCAGACCATAGTTATATGACTGTAGTAGGTAAACTTCCAAAATATAAGCAAAAGAAATTGTTGAATGCAGAAACGAAATGAGATTTTTCGGAGGAATTGCAGTATGGAGCTTAAACTCAATCCTTTTAACAAAGTAAAATGTGATATGTGCAATGTTATTGAGCAAATCAAAAAAGGTGAAAATCCGTGGTTTGTAAAAGAACTTGAAACAGGATATGTTATCTTAGGTTGGAATCATCATTTTTACGGCTACTCATTATTCATTTGCAAACAGCATGTTGTGGAGCTTTTCGATTTAGATATTGATTTCAGAACAAAATATTTACTTGAAATGACTATTGTTGCTGAAGCTGTTAAAAATGCTTTCGGTGCCGAAAAGATAAACTACGAATGCCTCGGGAACGGAGATATTCATTTGCATTGGCATATCTTCCCGAGAAAAAACGGTGACTTATTGGACTATGGAAACAAAGGAAAAGGTCCTGTTTGGTGGTTACCCAAAGAGATAATGTGGTCAGAAGATAACAAGCCTTCTCCCGATGAGCTGGAAGCTATGAAAGCTAAACTTCTTTCTGAATTGGAAAAACTCTTATAATAGCATGCTTAACATATCAATTATTTAGAGTAGGGGATGAATGCATGGATGCTACTAAAAAATTCGATGGTATAGCAAATGAATACACAAAAAGCAGACCAAGTTATGCGAAAGAATTTATTGAGTGCTTATTTGGTAAATACGGCTTTTCTGCTTCATCTGTTGTTGCCGATATCGGTTCAGGCACAGGCAAGTTTGCAAAGCAGCTTCTTGATAAATGCTGTAATGTTTTTTGTGTTGAGCCAAACACTGATATGCGGCTTGTGGCTGAAAAAGAATTATGTGAATATCCTAATTTCAAATCTGTTGCAGGCAGTGCAGAAAATACAAAGCTCCCTAATAGTTCTGTTGATTTCATAACTACTGCACAAGCATTTCATTGGTTTGATACAAAAAATTTTAAAGAAGAATGTTCCCGGATAATCAAGCCTAACGGAAAAGCATTTCTAATTTGGAATACCAGAGATACTGAAGCATTGATTAATCAGAAATTACATAGTGTTTATTCTAAGTATTGTCCTGACTTTAAAGGTTTTAGCGGTGGCACAAAGCCCCATGATGACCGAATTAAATATTTCTTTGATAATAATTATGAATATATAACTTTTGACAATCCGTTATATTTTGACAGAGAAAAATTTATAATCCGTAGTCTTTCAGGCTCATATTCTTTGAAAAAATGCGACAGTAATTTTGACTTGTACATAGAAGAAATAGAAAATATTTTTGATGAGTTTGAAACCGACGGTATTGTGAAAATCGAAAATTTGACAGTGGCTTATCTCGGAACGGTTAATCAGAAGAAATAATCTGACATATGGAGGTGACAATATGGAAAACTTTGATTTGATTGCCTCAATCAAAAATAAGTATCTTAACAGCAATAAAGAAGATGTTTTGAAGCATGCGGAAAATGTTGCGGAATTAGCTGTAGGTTTAGCTAATGCGTATGACCTCGATACTGCAAAGACAAAGCTTGCTGCATTGCTTCACGATATAAGCGGAATAATGACACCGCAGGAAATGTATGACTTTGCCATTGCCCGTGGATTAGAAATAGACCCGGCAGAAGAAAAATATCATGCTCTGTTACATCAAAGAGTTTCAAAAATTATTGCACAGGAAGAGTATGGTATTACAGACTCGGATATTCTGAATGCGATTGAATGCCATACAACCTTAAGAAAAAATGCAGGTATGTATGATAAAATAATTTTTATTGCAGACAAAATATCGTGGGACCAAAAAGGTGTGCCTTCATATGATGATTTGTTAAAAAGTGCGAATGTCGGATCATTAAATGAAGCCTGTTATCTTTATATAAAATACCAGTTTGATAACAATCTATTAGTTATGCCGCATCAGTGGTTAGAAGAAGCGTATGATGATTTGGGCAAAAAAACAAACTTTTTTATTAGTAACATCGGATAAGCTGAAAAACACTATTACTATTTTTACTTAAGGCTTGACGCAGTTCATCAAGCCTTTAATTTTTTTAATATTAACTTGTATTTCTTAATTTTATTTGATATAATCATTATATCTTTATGTTCTATTGACGAACAATAAATTGTGTGATATTGTAAATTCAGATTCCAGACAATTTTAGGGGATGTGTTTCTTTGTATTATATGTTTTTAGCTGACGGTTTTGAAGAAACGGAAGCTCTTGTAACGCTTGATATGATGAGAAGAGCTGATATTGAAGTTAAGACCGTTGGTATCGGTAAAAATGAGATTACGGGGACTCATAATATTTGCGTTAAGGCTGATTTGTCGGACTGTGATATTTCTGTTGAGTGTTGTGAGGGTATTATTCTTCCCGGCGGTATGCCCGGTACTGAGAATCTTTACAGCAACGAAACGGTTATCTCTTCCTTGAAACATTGTGCCGATAAAAAGCTTCTTATTGCAGCTATTTGTGCAGCGCCCATAATCCTCGGAAGAAAAGGTCTTCTTAAAGATAAGAAGGCAGTTTGTTTTCCGGGATTTGAAGATGAATTGGATGGAGCTTATGTTGTCAGCTGTCCTTGTGTAAGAGATGACAATATTATAACTGCTAAGGGTGCAGGCTGTGTATTTGAGTTTTCTCATCAGATAATTCATTATATCAAAGGTGAATTTGTTGCTGAAAGTGTAATAAGAACAATTCAGCACTTTGGTGATATTGTTTAATTTCAGGAGGTGCCAAAATGAGTGATAAGCGTATAAACGGCGGCGATGCATATGATGAATTGCTCAGCAGCTTTTATTCGTCAAAAAATGATAATGAAATAAAGGACGAGGTCAAAAACAGGGGAGAGGTGTATTTTTCATCTAATACAGGTCATAAGAAAACTGCTCAGCCCCAGAGAAGACAGCAGACTCAAAGACCCGTAAGAGAAGCTGCATCTAATTCTCCTAAAAAAGCTGTTCCTCAGAAGAGAAGAATGAAAAAGAAGAATAATAATATGCAGAATTCAATTCTTGCAGTTATTGTTGTTGTAGTTGTATTTATTTCTGCTTTTCTTATAAGAATTCCTCTTATGGGATGCATTAATGATATTCTTGCTATTGATGTATCCGATACGGATTTCAGAGTTGTTCTTGATAAGGATATGGATGCATTTGAGGTCATTGATGAATTGGCAGAAAAGAAGCTTATCAATAATCCTATGTTCTGTAAGCTTTTTGCAAAAATTATGAGTCTTGATACAAAAACTGACAGAGAGGGAAATAAGAAAACTATTGTTTTCCCCGCAGGAACTTATTTTTTGAATTCATCAATGGGTGTTGAAGGAATGCTCAATGAAATCCGAACAAACGGTATGGAATCAAATACCGTTAAGGTTACTTTCCCCGAGGGCTTCAATATTGAACAGATTTTCGAGAAGCTTGATGAAAGCGGAGTATGCTCTGCTCAGTCGCTTCATAAGGTTATGGACAGCGATGAGTTCTTTTCTAAGTTTACATTCCTGTCATCTGTCACAGAAAAATCCTTAAGATACAGAGTACTTGAAGGATATCTTTATCCTGATACCTATGAATTCTATATCGGTGAAGCTCCCACGAGTGTTATTGAGAGATTCTTAAATAACTTTGAAGCAAAATGGAGCGATGCATATTCTACTAAAGCAACAGAGCTCGGTTATACCGTTGATGAGATTCTTACAGTTGCATCTATTCTTGAAAAAGAAGCCTTTGATGCCGAACAGATGCCGATTATAGCATCCGTTATCTATAACCGACTTGAATCCTCATCCTTCCCCTTTATAAACTGTGATTCTACTGCTCAGTATATTGATAATTTCAAGGAGTCTCTTGAGGCTTCAGGTCAGTATGTTGACCTTATGAAGGTTTATGATACCTATCAGAAGACCGGTCTTCCTATAGGCCCCATCTGCTGTCCCGGTGCAGATGCCATTCATGCGGCTCTTCATCCCGAGTCAACCGATTATTATTATTTCTGTCACGATAAGGAAGGCAAGATCTATCTTGCAAGCACAGATGCCGAGCATCAGAATAATTTACAATATCTTGAGTGATATTTTACAGAATGTTTATATTTAATGCTTGTATAATCTAATGTCTTATTATAAAATATATTAGATAATTTGAAGAGAAAGGGTTGTTTAAATGAAAGTATTTATGATTGGCGGTACAGGACTTCTTGGCTGCGAGGCTGCAAGAATCTTTATCGAAAGAGGACATCAGGTCAAGAGTGTTGCTCTTCCTCCTCTGCCCGAAGGAGCTCCCATTCCTCCGGAAATGGAACTCGAATTCTGCAATATCTACGAAAAGTCCGATGAAGAAATCAAAGCTATGATGGATGGCTTTGACTGCTTTGTTTTTGCTGCAGGTATTGACGAAAGAGTTGAATTCCCCGCACCCGTTTATGATGCTTATTACAAGTATAATATTGCTCCTCTCAAGAGAATTCTTCCCCTTTGTAAGGAAGTAGGAATGAAGAATTCCGTTATTCTTGGCTCATATTTCTCTTATGCTGCAAAGCAGTTCCCCGAAATGAAGCTTACCGAGAAGCATCCTTATATCAGAAGCAGAATTGATCAGGAGAATGTTGCTTTCTCATTTGCAGATGATGATTTTGATGTTGCTGTTCTTGAGCTTCCTTATATTTTCGGTACTCAGCCCGGAAGAAAGCCCGTTTGGGTTATTCTTATTGAGCAGATCAAGATGATGGATAAGCTTCCCTGTACAATGTATCCCGGCGGAGGTACAGCTATGCTTACTGTTCGTCAGGTTGGTGAGGTTATTGTCGGTGCTGCTGAAAAGTCAAAGGGTGCAAAGGCTTGGCCTATCAGTATGTATAATATGGATTGGAAGAAATTCCTTAAGATCGTTTATGCCGCAAGAGGTATGGGCAAAAACAGAAAGATCATCAGCATCCCCCCTTGGATGATGCGTATGGGACTTGGCGGTGTCAAGAAAGAATATGCCGAAAAGGGTATCGAAAGCGGTATTGATGTAGACGGTCTTGCAGATATTATGGATATCAATCTTTTCATTGACAGAAAGTACAGTGTTGAACTTGGTGCAACTGAAGATGATATTGAAGCCGCTATTACCGATTCTATCAAGGTTAGTCAGGCAGTTTATGACGGAACTGCAAAGCTTCTTGAGATGAAGGGCGAATAATTCAGTTTGACATTATACATAAAAAATAATATAATTATTGCGGTGAGCTTTTCACCGCAATTTTTTATGGAGTAATCAGATGAAAGAGTATAAATTTCCCTGTCCTGTTGCGAAAAAATGCGGCGGCTGTCAGCTTACGAATATGCCGTATGAACAGCAATTAAAGTATAAACAGACTACCGAAATCAAGCTTCTCGGAAGCTTTGGTCATGTTGATGAAATTATCGGGATAGAATCTCCCTTTCATTACAGAAATAAGGTTCAGGCGGCATTCGGAAAAACAAAAGGCGGTATGATAATTTCGGGTGTGTATCAGTCGAGTACTCATAATATAGTAAAGGTTGATTCCTGTCTTATCGAAGACGAAAAAGCCGATAGAATTATTGTAACAATAAGAGAGCTTCTGAAATCCTTCAAGCTGACGGTTTATAATGACAGAACGGGAACAGGCTTTCTTCGCCATGTGCTTATCAAAAGAGCATTCGGAACCGGGGAGATAATGGTTGTTCTTGTAACGGGAACTGCCGAATTCAAATCTAAAAATAATTTTTGCAAAGCTCTTTTGAAGGAGCATCCTGAAATTACAACCATTGTTCAGAATATCAATAACAATTTTACGAGCCTTGTACTCGGTGACAGGCAGATCGTTTTATACGGTGACGGTTATATCGTTGATGAGCTTCTCGGATATAAATTCAGGATTTCTCCAAAAGCTTTTTATCAGGTAAATTATAAGGGCACTGAAATTCTTTACGGAAAGGCTCTTGAATTTGCCGACATTTCTGAAAATGATGTTGTTATTGATGCTTATTCCGGTGTCGGCACTATCGGAATTATAGCTTCGGGAAAAGCTAAAAGCGTAATAAGTGTTGAGCTTAACAAGGATGCCGTTAAGGATGCAAAGATAAACGCTGATCTCAATAAATTAAAGAATATCCGATTTTTCTGTGCAGATGCAACGGAGTTTTTGTTGGCGGCAGCAGAAGAGAATGAAAAAATCGATGTAGTAATGATGGACCCTCCGAGAGCCGGAAGTACAGTTGCTTTTATGAAAAGCGTTTGTAAGCTTTCACCTAAAAAGGTTGTTTATATTTCATGCAACCCCGAAACTCTCGCCAGAGATCTTTTGTATTTTTCAAGAAACGGGTATAAGGTGAAGAAGATTCAACCCGTAGATATGTTTCCGCATACAAAGCATATTGAGACGGTTGTGTTGTTATCCAAATGACGGATTTTACTGCTTTTTGCGTTTGATTGTATTAATTTAAAAGGAGAGTTGAAAATGAATGGAATGACAAGAAGAGAGAGGCAGATTTTTGATGCAGACAGCATCATCGAGATTCTCGACAAATCAAAGGTGCTCCATCTCGGAATGGTTGACGGTGATGAGCCTTATGTTGTGCCGATGAACTACGGATATGAATTTGTTGATGATAAGCTCATCGTATATCTTCACGGTGCAAGAAGAGGAAGAAAGATAGATGTAATGAGATCAAATCCCAAGGTTTTCTTTGAGCTTGAATGTGATATAACTCCCTTTGAGGGAGAAATTGCCTGTAAATACGGAATCACTTATGCTTCGGTAATGGGCAGAGGTGTGGCGGAAATACTTGAAGATCCGCAGGAAAAATGCCACGGACTGAGTGTTCTGATGAAAACACAGACAGGAAAAGATTTTACTTTTGAAGAAAAAATGGTAAGTGTGGTAAGTGTAATTAAAATTACTGTTTCAGAATATACCGCCAAGCACAGACCTGCACCTAATAAAATGTAATGATTCCCGAGGAAGATCATCTTCTTCGGGTTTTATTATTATGAAAACACACAGAATATTTTCTATTATATGTATAAAACAAGTCCGAAGTTCATAAAATTGACCAGAATGAAAAATTTCGGAGGAATGAATATGTCAAGTTCAACTATTTATAAGGATATTGCGCAAAGAACAGGCGGTGATATCTACATAGGTGTTGTAGGGCCCGTAAGAAGCGGTAAATCTACCTTTATCAAGAGATTCTGTGAAATGATGGTTATTCCGAATATTCCCGCTGATTTTTACCGTGAAAGATTGATAGATGAATTGCCTCAGTCATCTGCAGGCAGAACGATTATGACAACTGAACCCAAGTTTATTCCCGAAAGAGGGGTTGAAATAACTGTTGAACAAAATGTAAAAATGAATGTCCGTCTTGTTGACTGTGTCGGTTATATTGTACCGTCGTCGCTCGGATATTTTGAGAATGAAGAACCGAGAATGGTAAAGACCCCTTGGTTCGATGATGAGATACCTTTTAATATGGCAGCTGAGATCGGAACAAAAAAGGTCATTACAGAGCATACGACCATAGGTATTGTTGTAACAACAGACGGCAGTATCAGTGATATTCCGAGAGCAGAATACGAAGAGGCAGAGGAAAGGGTAATATCCGAATTAAAAGAAATAAATAAGCCTTTTGTTGTGATACTTAACTGTATGTATCCCGAAAGTGATGCTTCAAAATTTCTCGCCGAGGATTTGTATAAAAAACATAAAGTTCCCGTTGTCCCCGTAAACTGTCTTAACTTAAATGAGGAAGAGCTCAGAAATATAATCAGCACGGTTTTGTATGAATTTCCTCTTAAGAAAATTGTAATTAAAATGCCCTCTTGGATCAAAGGACTTGATTCGGAAAGTGACATAAGAAGATCGTTACTGTTATCCGTTAAAGATTCGGCAGAAAATGTTTATAAGCTATCAGATACAGATGCTTTTTCCTCTTCTTTGGGGGAAAAAGAATATATTTCTTTTTGTTCAGTAGACTCAATTACTCCGGGAAACGGTACTGCTTTAGTCAGAGCAGAGCTTGATAGCAATATTTTTTATAATATCTGTTCTGATATTGCACAGGAAAAAATCATTGATGACAGTTCTCTGCTTGAGCTTCTTAAAAGCTATTCGGAAATAAAGAAAAAGTACAGTAAAATTGAATCCGCAATTGAACAGGTAAATTCTACAGGCTACGGAATCGTGATGCCCTCAATTGATGAACTCAGTCTTGAAGAACCTGAAATTATGAAACAGGGAAGCCGATACGGAGTCAGACTCAAGGCAAGTGCTCCCTCAATTCATCTGCTGAAGGCAGATATAAAGACAGAAGTAGCTCCTATAGTCGGAAGCGAAAAGCAAAGCGAGGATCTTATAAAATATCTGCTTGACGGCTTTGAAGACGATCCTTCAAAAATCTGGGAATCAAATATATTCGGAAAATCTCTGAATGATCTTGTAAACGAGGGACTTAAAACAAAGCTTATGCATATGCCGAATGAGGCAAGAATGAAGCTTCAGCAGACACTTGAGAGAGTTATCAATGAAGGCTGTAACGGTCTTATCTGTATTATTATATGAATAAATGCCGTCATTAAGTAATGACGGCATAAATGTTATATGAGCTTTTTATATTCATCAACTGCGATCCTGTCGCATCTTTCATTAAAAGGATGACCCGCGTGTCCTTTGATCCATTCAAAAGAAACCTTATGAATTTTGAGAAGACTGTTAAGTTCCTGCCATAAAAGAGGATTAAGAACAGGCTTTCCGTCTGCTTTTTTCCAGTTTTTCTTTTCCCAGCTTCGAAGCCAACCCTGATTAATGGCATCGCAGACATATTTTGAGTCTGACACAACTGTGACCTCACAGGGACGGGTCAGGGCTTTTAATCCCTCAATAACTGCCGAAAGCTCCATGCGGTTATTGGTCGTTTCTTTTTCCGCGCCCGAAATCACTTTTTCGTGTTCACCGAATTTAAGAATGGCGCAATATCCTCCCGGACCGGGATTTCCCGAGCACGCGCCGTCTGTATATAAAAAGACTTTATCCATAAAATTTCTCCGAATGTTTTTTGATATAATATCATTTTTTTTCAGATATTGCAATTCATAATGACTAATTTTTCTGTTATTAGTTCATAATATTTCTGTATTAAGAAAGGGAGAGTTGTATGAAAGCAGTAATTCTTTGCGGGGGAGTCGGCTCAAGACTTAAACCGTTGACAGAATCAGTTCCGAAGCCCTTAGTAAGGCTTATGAACCGTCCTGTAATTGATATTATTATTGAAAAACTGATAGATAGCGGTATTGATGACATAAGTCTATCGTTGGGATATAAAGCTGATGATATAATAGAATTCTGTGAAGCACAGAATTACAAGGCAGCATTAAAATATTTTACCGAAAGAAAGCCTCTCGGAACAGCAGGAGGAGTAAAGTACTGTATAGATTCAACTGATGAAGATGTTCTGGTACTCAGCGGAGATAATGTTTTTGATTTTGATTTGAATTTATTTTTTGATTATCATAAGATTTCCGATGCGGATATAACAGTTTTATCAGTGCAGGTTGAAGATCCCAGAGAATACGGAGTTATTGTTTCAGATGACGACGGAAGCATTATATCTTTTATTGAAAAACCATCATGGGAGCTGGCTGAAAGCTTTGATATAAATACAGGCATATATCTTATTAAAGGGTCTGTGATGGAGCTTATACCTACCGATGTAAGCTATGATTTTTCGAATGACCTTTTTCCCTTCGTATTTAATAAAGAGCTTCGGTTTATGTGCTGTAAAATGAACGGCTTTTGGGGTGACATCGGAGAATTTGATTTTTTACTTTCTCTGAACAGGTTTTTACTTGAAAAAAAAGTCTCCGAAATAAGTTTTAAGGGAGTATATTACGGCAGCGATACCATACTTAAAAACGGAGCTGTAATTAAAGCACCGTGTCTTATAGGAAAAAAGACGGAAATAGGAAAAAGTTCTGTAATTGGCCCTTTTACTGTATGCGGAGATAATTGTAATATATCTGATAAAACGGTGATCTCAGGGAGTATTATCGGTGAAAACTGTGCTATCGGATGTTCAACCGAAATAATTGATTCAATATTTTCCGATAATGTAATGATCGGAGATAACTGCATTATCGACAAAAATACTGTAATAGGCGACAGTGTTTGTATCAATAGGTTCTCAAGAATAGCGGAAAATGTAAAAATATGGCCGGGAAACAGAATTCCGTCAGGTTCACTCATAAGTGAGGATGTAGGCTTTTCGGTAAGTGAAAACAGGAGATTTGATATATTCGGAATGCATCGAAAAATTAATCTTCAATTTG
Organism: Oscillospiraceae bacterium; assembly: GCA_015066205.1. Taxonomy (GTDB): domain Bacteria; phylum Bacillota; class Clostridia; order Oscillospirales; family Acutalibacteraceae; genus RUG806. Next base: position 24,913 of record SVOV01000019.1, on the reverse strand, counting down.
ATATATCTGATGCGGTACAATTGGGAGCAGCCGTAGGTTCTGTAGAAAAGCTTCAGAAGATAGGTGTCGGCTTTGACGGAAAGAAAATCAGTGAAAATTTTATGAACGCTTGTTTATGCGGCATCCGATCATCGGGTAAGATATGTTATGATTTCGGTGAAATGTTCAGAAATCAGGTATATTTTTATTCAGCATATTGTTCACTTGATTTTTTCGTATTTTTTTCTTCTGACGGGGAATATATTAATATTTCATTTTTCGGCAAAAACGGCCTTCCTGCAGGTCAGAGGCTTTCAAAAAGTATCTCGGACAGTCTTAAATATAAGTCATTCAGATTTGCAGAAGACAATGATATTAAAGATGTGTTCAATATGAAGCTTTTCGGCGTTGTGTATAAATCATTTTTTAAAAAGCTCGTTAATACAAAGGAATTGGAATACAGTATTTATGCTGAATGTGAAAACAAGGTTTTATCTGAACTTCTCTCAGAATTATTCAATGAAAATAAGTATAAAAAATCATTGACGGTTCTATTTAACAAAGACGGAAATGAAATGTATGTTATTGAAAACGGGAAATACTATTCGTCAGACAGAATTCTTGCTCTTATCTGCTCATTTGAACTTGCTCAGGGGCGAAAAATAATCATCCCTGAGGAAGCAGCAGATTTTCTCGAATCCGAAGCAGGGTTATTTACGGGGGAGCTGTTAAGAGTATATGAGAATTCCTGTGATGAGCACTGTTTTAGCGGTAATGATATTCTGCAGACGGTCTGGACTTTTGACTGTGTTCTTATGTTTGCAAAGCTTCTCAGTATTATTAAAGATAGCGACAGTACAATTGCAGAACTGTTTGAAAGTCAAAGAAGATTTGAAATCAGCAAAAAGACAATTGAAATTGATTTTGAATCCTCTGAAATAAATCATCTGATTCAAAGCACAGGAGCAAAAAAAGAAACGGATCCTTATTATTATACAATCGAAAGCAGAAAGGGAAGTGTAAGACTCAGACGACTCGGAAACTCGGCAAAAATACGAATTCTTGCACAGTCTTATGATAGTGAAACAGCAAAGGAGCTTGCAGGTATGACCATTAAAAAATTAAAGGATGCCAATATTGACAAAGAGGGGTAAAAGTAGTATTATAAAGTGATATCTTTTACAGGAAAATCGTCATTTATCCGCAATAATTGCGGATGTTACATATATTAAAGGAGTAAATATGCAGAATAATAAAAAGAGTGCTGATAAAAACAGCAAAAATACGCAGTCTGCAACCAAAAAGAACACATCAGATAAGAAGAAGTCAGTAAGTAAGAAAACTGATAAAAAGCATAGTATTAAGGAAGAAAAGACAGTTATTAAGGAAAAGGAAGCTTATAAAGCAAAAAACGAAAAGCAGGTTAAGAATAAGAATAAAAAACAAACAAAATCGCCGAAGAGTTTAGCAGGTATGACATCGTCTCTCAACCGCTATGAATCCATAAAGCCCGGAAAATACAATAAGAAAAAAGCTGCCGTAAAAATAATGTTTTTAGGCGGTATCAATGAGATCGGAAAGAATCTTACTCTTTTTGAATATAATGATGAAATAATCATTATTGACTGCGGTATGTCTTTCCCTGATGCTGATATGCCGGGTATTGATTATGTCCTTCCCGATATCACTTTTATTGAACGCAACAAAGACCGTGTGAAGGGAATCTTTATAACCCATGCTCACGAAGACCATATCGGCGGTTTGCCTTATCTTCTGAAATCTGTAAATATTCCTGTATACTGCACTTGTCTTACAGCAGGTCTTATTGCAGGTAAGTTAAAGGAACACAGAATTTACAATAAGTGTCACATTGAGGTTATCAAGCCCGGCTCTGTTGTTGAAGTCGGCGAATTCAGTGTTGAAGCAATTCATGTGAATCATTCGATTCCCGATGCTATTGCTTTTGCTGTAAAATGTGAAGCAGGTGTGATTATTCATACCGGAGACTTTAAGATCGATAATACTCCCATTGACGGAGGCGTTATTGACCTTGCAAGGTTTGCACAGCTCGGTAACGAGGGAGTTCTTTGTCTTCTTTCAGATTCAACCAATTCCGAAAGAAGCGGATATACTCCAAGTGAAAAAAATGTCGGTGAAACTCTTGAAAACCTTTTCAGAAAGGCACAGGGAAAGAGAATAATAGTAGCTTCTTTCTCTTCAAACATTCATAGAATTCAGCAGATTATTGACGCTTCTGAAAAATCAGGCAGAAAGATATTCCTTTCCGGAAGAAGTCTTGAAAATGCTACGGCAATAAGCACCGATCTCGGTTATATGCATGTTTCGGAAAATACTATTCTTCCCATTGATAAGCTTCGCAATTACCGTGATGAGGATGTCGTTATCATTACTACAGGCAGTCAGGGAGAACCGATGTCTGCATTGTCAAGAATGGCATTGGGAGACCATAAAAAGGTTTCTATAGACAGTAATGACTTTGTTATTATTTCAGCGACGCCCATTCCCGGTAACGAGAAGACTGTGGCAAATACGATCAATGAGCTGATGAAGCTCGGTGCTGAGGTAATTTACGAAAAGAGTCTCGGAATCCATGTGTCGGGTCATGCCGCGCAAGAAGAGCAAAAACTAATTCTGAATCTTGTCAAGCCACAGTATTTTATCCCCGTTCACGGAGAACAGAAGCACCTGAGAAGACATGAGCTTACAGCCCTCAGTGTCGGAATTGCTCCCGAAAACATTATTGTTCCCGAGCTCGGTTCAGTAATTGAAATGACATCATCTTATATAAATGCCAACTCAAGTGTGCCTGTCGGCCGAGTCTTTGTTGACGGTACAGGTGTATGTGATGTCGCAAAATCTATTCTGCGCGACAGAAAAAATCTTTCAACAGACGGTGTTTTTGTTGTATCTGCCGCTGTTGATGCTTATACGGGTGAGCTTATAGGTGAGTTTGATTTTCAGTCGAAAGGCTTCGTTTTTGAAAGCACCGATAATGAATTGCTTTCTCTTGTTGAGAAAAATTGCCATAAGGTGTTATATGATTATGTCAGAAGCGTAAATATGGATATGTATACTTTGAAAATCAAGCTCAAGGAAACAGTTTCAAAGGCAATTTTTGATAAGACCCGCCGTTCCCCCATTGTTCTTGTTACCATTCTTCCCGTTTCATAAATCATTTTTTTGGAGGTGTTGTTGTGAATTACAAAGATATTTTAAGAAATAATCCTTTTACAGTAGCAATGATACTTCTTGCTACTTTTATCAGTGCTATTACCTTTGTATTTTCACCGCTTCTTGCTTTTATCGAGTTGCTTGTTATTGTTTCTGTTGCCGTATTTGCTCTTAAATGGTTGTCAAAAATTGCAAGCAGAAAAAAAGAGTATCTGAAAAATTTTGAAGCCTTCCTCATTGAAAGCGGAGAGCTCGGTGAGGGAACTGCTTCATTCCCGTTTCCTCTTGTTATTGTTAACAACAGCGGCGTTATAGAATGGTTTAACCGTGCTTATAACAGAATTATTGATGATATGGAGTCAAAGGGAAGCAGTGATATAAAAGAGCTTTTCCCTGATGCACAGAAATTCCTCACAGATTCAGCTGTTGCCCCCTTCGAATTTAAGGCAGGAAGCAGACAGTATACCGTTTATTCAACAAGACTCAATGACGAAACGGTTGCTCTGTATTTCACCGAGGATACCGCACTTAAGGAAATCAGAGAAGAATATAACATTTCAAGACCTGCTGTTCTTATTATAAATATCGATTCTCTGGATCAGACGGAAGATGTTCTTGATCATGCAGATTATTATGCCGTTGTTACAGGAATCGAAACAGAGATTACAAAATGGCTTTTTGATAATAAATGTGTTTTTCGTAAGTTCTCCGACGGTAAATTCTTTGCCCTGACAGAAGCTAAAAATCTTGACGGCCTGATCGACGATAAGTTCAGTATTCTTGACAGGATCAGAGCCTTCAGGTTCAATGACACGGAAATGGATATAACACTTTCTATAGGCGTAGGTAAAGAAAAAGACTTTACAGAATGTGAGCTCAGTGCAAAACAAGCTCTTGACATGGCTCGGGGCCGTGGCGGTGATCAGGCTGCCGTAAAGATAGGAGATAAATATGAATTCTTCGGCGGTGCTACAAGCAGAAAGGAAAAAAGAGGAAAGATAAAGTCACGAAATGTTTCTTCTGCTCTCTTTGAATATATTGATAATTCTGAAAATGTATTTATTTGCGGACATTCTTATTCCGATTTTGATGCAATAGGTGCGGCTGTCGGACTTGCGGCTATAGTTAATTCCTGCGGTAAAAAGCCTTACATAGTTGTTAATCGCAAAACAAGCCTTGCGTTGCCCCTTATAGAGCTTGTGGAAAAATCCGAAGCTAAAATTGAATTCATTTCTCCCGAAAGATCGGAAGAATTATTTACTGAAGCTTCTCTTCTTATTGTTACCGATACTATGAGAAAAATGCTGGTTGAAGCGCAGGGAATACTTTCTATGTGTAAAAATAAGATTCTTATTGACCATCACAGAAAAACTCCCGATTTTATTGAGGATTCTGTTCTGGAGTTCCTTGAGCCCTATGCTTCTTCTGCCTGTGAAATGGTTGCGGAGCTCGTACAGTATTCTCCCTCTAAAACAAAGCTTCTTCCCGTTGAAGCGGAGGCTCTTCTTTCAGGAATAATTCTCGATACAAAGAATTATACATTGAGAGTCGGTGTCAGGACCTTTGAGGCTGCGGCTTATCTTAAGGATTGTAAAGCTGATACCGTTACAGTCAAAAAGCTTTTCTCTGCTTCTGTTGAAGAGAATATTCTTGTCAGCAAAATGATTTCTACTGCTAAATTTTATGACAGATACGCTGTCGCTGTTGCAGAAAACGGCAGTAATGTATCACGGCTTATTTCCTCAAAAACTGCTGATGAGCTTCTTTCCATTGCCGGAGTCGATGCATCCTTTGTTGTGTCCGAGGGGGCTGATACCGTTTATATTTCTGCCCGTTCTCTCGGCAAGATAAATGTTCAGCTTATTATGGAAAAATTCGGCGGCGGCGGACATCAGAGTATGGCTGCCTGTCAGATCAAAGACGGCAAATTAGAAGATGTGCTGAATGATCTTCATCGGTATATGGATGAATATGCCAAAACCTATATACAGTAAATTTTCCACGGAGGTATAAATATGAAAGTTATATTGAATCAGGATGTAAAGGACCTCGGTAAGAAAGGCGAGCTTGTCAATGTTTCTGACGGCTATGCAAAAAATTTCCTTTTACCAAGAAAAATTGCAGTTATTGCAGATGCTGCAGCTATGAATGAGCTCAAAAACAGAGAAATGTCAAAGGCTCACCATCTTGCTGTTGAAAAGGCAAATGCCGAAGCTGCTGCAAAGACTCTTGAAGGCAAGAGTCTCCGTATATCAGCTAAAGCCGGAGCAAACGGCAGACTTTTCGGTTCTGTTACATCAAAGGAAATTGCAGAACAGATCAAAAAGACCTTTGATATTGATATTGATAAAAAGAAGATTGTTGTAGAGGATATCAGAAGCTTTGGTACATTTGAATGTACCGTAAAGGTCTATACCGGCATTTCCGCAAAAATTTATATTGTTGTCGGTGAATAATCAATAAGGGTGTAAAAATGAAAGAGAAAGATGCTCTCAGCGTCGAAAACGGCTCAAGAAAGGTTTTTTCGCTTGAAGCCGAACAGGCGATACTCGGCAGTATTCTTATAGATCCCGGGTGTTTTCCTACAGTTTCGATGCTCGTCAGACCAGAATATTTTTATCTTCCTCAGCATAAAGCCATTTACATGGCAATGCTGTCGATAGATGCAGCGGGATCAGGTATTATTGATCCTTTGCTTATTCTTGAAATGCTTAAAACTGAAAAAGTTTTTTCAGGTGATGAAGACGGCAAGGTATATCTTTTTCAGTTAGCTCAGATAGTCCCGTCAACCTCAAATGTTGAGTCTTATTGCAAGATTCTCAAGGACAAGTTTTACATAAGAACGCTTATTGGTGTTGCAAATGATATTATTGATCTTGCCGAGAATTCCGGTAACGAAGCTGATAAGATACTTGATAACGCCGAGCAGAGGATTTATGAAATAAGACAAGGAAAAACTGTTTCGGGTCCGTCAAAGCTCAGTGATGTTATTGCTGATGTTTACGATACACTTTATAAGCTGAATTCTGAAGACAAGGATCAGTTCAAAGGGCTTCCCACAGGTTTCCCTGATTTTGACAAAATGAGTAACGGTCTTAACAGATCTGACCTTGTTATTGTCGGTGCAAGACCTGCTATGGGTAAGACAAGCTTTACTTTAAGAATGGCAAGAAATGTAGCTGTTTACTCCAAAAAGAAGGTTTTGTTCTTTTCCCTTGAAATGTCAAAGGAACAGCTTGCTCAGAGAATAATTTCTACAGAAGCACTTATTCCCACCCAGAAAATGAGAAAGGGAGATCTTACTCCCAAGGAATGGGAGAGGTTGAGCTCCGCCTGTGTATTTCTTGCTGATGTTCAGCTTTATTTTGACGATACATCTAATATTACCGTTCCTGAAATGAAGGCAAGGTGCAGGAGACTTAAGAATGTAGATGCCGTCTTTATTGATTATCTTCAGCTTATGCAGTCTGCAAAAAAGTCCGAAAACCGTGTTCAGGAGGTTACTGAAATTACGAGAAGTCTTAAGCTTATGGCAAAAGACCTTATGATTCCTGTAGTTGTTTGTGCACAGCTTTCCCGAGGAACTGAAGCCAGAGGTACATCTCACAAGCCTCAGCTTGCCGATCTTCGTGAATCGGGCTCTATTGAACAGGATGCCGATATAGTTGTTATGCTTTACAGAAAAGACTACTATAAAGGTGAAAAAGAGGATGAAAAGAAACCTCAGGAGCAGCAGCAAAATGATGCTCCCTCTGATGTTGAGGTAAATATTGCTGAGCTTCTTGTTCAGAAAAACAGACACGGCCCCACAGGCTCTGTTAAGATGGTCTGGAATCCACAGTTTACATTATATACTTGTTACGAAGAGAACAAGACAGATGAAGGCTAAAGTATTATCAACAATCAAGCAATTCAATATGCTGAATAGCGGAGAAACTGTTGCTGTCGGTCTTTCCGGCGGCGCAGATTCTGTATCGCTTCTTTATATTCTCAATGAACTTAAAGATGAACTCGGTATTTCTCTAATAGCCGCTCATCTGAATCATTGCATCCGCGGAGCTGAGGCTGACCGTGATGAAAGCTTTGCTGTAGATTTCTGTGAATCTCACAATATACCTATCAGGGTTCTGAGACTTGATATTCCGCAAATTGCAAAGCTGTCAGGGGAGAGCATTGAGCTTTGCGCAAGAAAAAAGCGGTATGAGTTTTTTGACTCTCTCGGTGCTGACAAAATAGCAACTGCTCACACCGGAAGCGACAGAATTGAAACCTTTCTTATTAATCTCTCAAGAGGCTCCGGACTCAGCGGTCTTTGCTCAATTCCTCCCGTAAGAGATAACATTATAAGGCCTCTTATAGATGTTACGAGAGAGGAGATTGAACGCTTTTGTGAAGATCAGGCAATTTTGTATGTTAATGACAGTACGAATTTTACGGAAGAATATACAAGGAATAAATACAGACTGAAGGTTATTCCCGAGCTCAAGAGTATTAATCCGTCATTTGAACAAAGTGCATTAAGATGTATTAGGCTTCTTAATGATGAAAATGACTATATTACAGATCTTTCAGACAAAGAGATACAAGACAGAATCAATGATGATAAGCTGGATATATCTGCTGTTAAATTCCTTGATAAAGCATTATTACGAAGAATCCTTACGGTATTTCTGAAGAACAATTGCTGTGATTACGAAGCAAAGCATATTGATTTTATATTAAGTAACTGCGGCAGCAGATTTTCAATCGTTTTACCCGGAAATAAGAAAATAAGTTCTGACGGAAGATTTCTTTTTGCGGAACGGCAAAATATTCCCGAAGAGATACTTCCCGAAAGAGCGTTTACTAAAGCAGACTGTAAAAATGAAACTGTTTGCATTAACGGTCTGACTATCGGAATTTCCGACACTGACTGTGCGGACGGGAATACTGTTTTTTCTGCTGATGCAGAAAAAATATGTGATATTCTGACAGTAAGAAGCCGTAGAAACGGTGATGTCTTCCATTTTGCAGACAGACATTGTTCAAAAACATTGAAAAAACTTTTTAATGAGTTAAAGATTCCTAAAGAAAAAAGGAATAAAATATGTGTTATCGCTGATGAGAACGGTGTGATTTTTGTTGACGGTGTCGGTATCGATGCGAAAAGAGCTGTTTCTTCTCAGACAAAACATTTTTTGATTATAAAAACGGAGTGTGGCAACAATGAATAATGATATTTCAAAAGTTCTTTACAGTGAAGAACATATTGCTGAGATAGTTAAAGAACTCGGCACTAAGATTTCGGAGGATTATAAAGATAAAAATCTTCTGATGGTAAGTGTATTAAAGGGTTCTGTTGTATTTATGAGCGATCTGATGCGTGCTGTCACTATTCCCTGTGAGATCGATTTTATGGCTGTTTCAAGCTACGGCGATAAGACCAAATCAAGCGGTACCGTAAGAATTCTCAAGGACCTTGACAGAGATATCAGCGGTTATGATGTTCTTCTTGTAGAGGATATTCTCGACAGCGGAAAGACACTAAATTATCTTATGGATGTTCTTTATGCAAGAAATCCGGCAAGCATCAGGATCTGTACTCTTTTTGATAAGCCCGACAGAAGAGAAGTTGATATTTATGCAGACTATAAGGGACTTCTTGTACCTGATGAGTTTATTGTCGGTTACGGTCTTGATTTTGCTGAAAAGTACAGAAATCTGCCTTATATCGGAGTTCTCAAGGAAGAGAAACACTAATTTTTCGGAGGAAATAATAAATTGTCTAATAATAACTCAAAAATACTTGATAAGCTCAAGCAGTTTTTACCTTTTATAATTCTGCCTCTTGTTATGATTCTTATGATATCTATGTTTGTTACTGATAAAGCTGAAAATAAGAAGCTTAAGTATTATGATATCGTACAGATGTTTACCGAAAACGAGATTCAGGAGTATAATCTTAATCTCGGAAGCGGTGTTCTTGAATATAAGAAGCGTGACGATGATAAAAAATATAAGTATACCGTGCCGAATATCAATATGTTCAATCAGGACATACACGCTTATGTTGTGGAATATAATAAAACTCACGAAGATAAGATCAACTATGATTATGAACGCGGAAATGCAAATTCCTGGCTTACAAGCCTTCTTCCGTCCTTTTCTCTTCTCGGAGTTCTCGCTCTTATCATAATTGTTATGATGAGAAAAATGAATCAGAGCTTTATGAGCGAAAACAACCGAACAATATCCTTTGGTAAGGCTCGAATTAAAATGCCGAAGGACGGAGCGAAGAGAACTACCTTTGCCGATGTTGCAGGAGCTGATGAAGAGAAGGCTGAGCTTGCAGAAATAGTTGATTTCCTCAAGAATCCTCAGAAATATACTGAGCTTGGTGCACGAATTCCCAAGGGTGTTCTTCTTGTTGGCCCTCCCGGTACAGGTAAAACACTTCTTGCCCGTGCAGTTGCAGGCGAAGCAAATGCGCCTTTCCTTTCTATTTCCGGTTCTGATTTCCTTGAAATGTATGTCGGTGTCGGTGCTTCAAGAGTTAGAGATCTCTTTGAACAGGCAAAGAAAAACGCTCCTGCAATCATATTTATTGATGAGATAGATGCTGTCGGCAGACACAGAGGTGCCGGTATGGGCGGCGGACATGATGAAAGAGAGCAGACACTTAACCAGATGCTCGTCGAAATGGACGGTTTTGTAGGCACAGAGAGCGTTATTGTTCTTGCTGCTACAAACAGACTTGATATACTCGATCCTGCTCTTCTTCGTCCCGGTCGCTTTGACAGACAGGTTACAATGGGATATCCCGATATAAAGGGCAGATTTGATATTCTTAATATTCATGCAAGAAATAAATCGATCGCGCCTGATGTAAATCTTGAAAACATTGCAAAAACAACAGTAGGCTTTACGGGTGCCGATCTTGAAAATCTTCTTAATGAGGCAGCTCTTCTTACGGCAAGAAAGAATATGAAGGCTATTACATCTGTTGAAATGGATGAGGCTATGATCAAGGTTGTCGTAGGAACGGAAAAGAAATCCCATAAGGTTTCCGAGCAGGATAAAAAGCTTACTGCATATCACGAAGCAGGTCATGCTGTTTCTGCACATTTTCTTGGAGGTCAGGATCCCGTACAGCAGGTTTCCATCATTCCGACAGGTATGGCAGGCGGTTTTACAATGCATATGCCGCTTGAGGATAAAATGTACCGTTCAAAGAAGAAGATGGAAGAGGAAATTGTTACTCTTCTCGGCGGCCGTGTTGCTGAAAGTCTTGTTCTTAATGATATTTCCACAGGCGCTTCCAATGATATTCAGAGAGCTACGGAAATTGCCCGCGGAATGGTAACAAAATACGGTATGAGTGATAATCTCGGACCTATTACCTTCGGTTCCGGTGAACAGGAAGTATTCCTTGGCAAGGATTACGGTACAGTCCGTAACTACAGTGAGGAAATTGCAAAGGAAATTGATCAGGAGATCAAGAAAATTGTCACTGACGGATATAAGCGTTGTGAGGAAATTCTCAAAGAAAATATGGATAAGCTTCATGTTCTTGCAGAATATCTCATCGAAAACGAAAAAATTGACGGCGATGATTTCCTCAAACTTATGAATGGTGAAGATGTAAAACCTGTTGAATTATACTGTGATACATCCGATTCTTCTGATGAGAATGAATAAGAAGAGGTGTTTTTCTTGAAAAAAATATTATCAGTTATTCTTGTGCTTTTTTCTTTGACTTTAGTTTTTTCTGCCTGCGTTAATACAGCTGATGAGGTGACGGTTCCTGACGGTGATTTTGAGGGTAAGCTGACAAATCCCGATAATCCTGTAGCTACCATTCTTATGGAAGACGGCGGTATTATGAGAATTGAACTCTTTTATGATACGGCGCCCAACACCGTAAAGAATTTTATTTCGCTTGCCAATAAGGGCTTTTATGACGGTCTGACCTTCCATAGGGTTATTCCTCAGTTTATGATTCAGGGCGGCGATCCCAACGGTAACGGAACAGGCGGTCCCGGTTATAACATTTTCGGTGAGTTCTCGAATAACGGTTTTGAGAATAACAGAAAGCATCTCAGAGGTTATGTTTCTATGGCAAGAAAGGGTAATCCCTATAATCCTGCTTCTATGTATAACACTGCGGGCTCTCAGTTCTTTATTATGGTCGAAGATAACGACGGTCTTGACGGTGACTATGCTGTTTTCGGATATTGCTTTGAAGGAATGGAAAATGTAGATAAGATAGTTTCCGTAAAAACTGATGCCGATGATAAGCCGTTAAAGGATGTTGTTATCAAGCAGATAAGAGTCGATGTCGGTGAGATAGTTTACGAGGAACCTGAAACAATTATGTAAAAATGTTACGCATTTGTAAAATTAATGTGTATTTAATTGTTTTCCATTGAAAAATTCATAATTATATGGTATAAAATAATTGAAAATTTTAATATGGAGGGTATTATAATGAAGTGGATTTTAAAGAAGCTTATCGTTGTTCTTGTTGAAGCTCTCGTTGTTATGGGTCTTCTTGATGCTTTAGGAATTGATCTTGAAGGCATTCTCGGCGATCTTTTCCCCGAAGAAGAAGCAACAGGCACAGAAGAAACAACAGGTGCTGCTGAAGAAACAACAGCTGCATAAGTTTGACTTTTGTTATGAAAACAGATGTCCTTCGGGACATCTGTTTTTTTTGAAGGCGGGTGTATTTATGACTGAAAATGAAAGAATAATTAAAAAGATATACGGATATTTTGATAATATAACTCCTATTAAAGCTGACTGCGGAATGATTTGTAATAATAAATGCTGCAAGGGAAATGATACTGACGGTATGCTTCTGTTTCCCGGAGAAGAAAATTTATTTAAAGAAAAAGACGGATTTAAGGTTTTTTATGATTCCCGTTATGGTTATAATGTCGTCAGCTGCAGCGGAGTGTGTAACAGATCCCAACGGCCGTTATCATGCAGAATCTTTCCGTATTTTATATATGCAAGCTCCTCTGATAATCTTTCTGTGGCACCTGATTTGAGAGCTTCTGATTTCTGTCCGCTTTTAACTGAAGAATTCAGTATAAGTAAAGATTTTCTGAGAGCACTCAGAATTTCTGCTAAACTAATGGAGAGCAACATTGAGTATGTTGATTTTCTTAAGAAATTAACTGCTGTTCTTACTGATTTTAATAACTTATGAGAACTTTGTTGTTGATTTATCATTTATAAAGTAATATAATATATTTGTTTGTATAATACTCATTTTAACTAGGAGATGTTGATATGTGTTATGATGTTGCAGTTATCGGTGCAGGTGTAATCGGTGCTCTTACTGCCCGCGAGCTTTCTAAGTATAATCTTAAGACTGTACTTATTGAAGCAACTAATGATGTTGCAATGGGCGCAAGTAAAGCAAACAGCGGAATTGTTCACGCCGGCTTTGATGCAAAGCCCGGAACATTAAAGGCTCAGCTTAATGTTAAGGGCTGTGCTATGATGGAAGGACTTTGCAAGAAATTATCCGTGCCTTATAAAAAGAACGGTTCACTTGTTGTTGCTTTTTCAGAAGATGAGATGCATACAATTAAGGAGCTTTATGACAGAGGAATTGCCAACGGAGTTCCTGATTTATATATTCTCAATAAAGAAGAATTAAAGAGTATTGAACCTAATCTTTCTGATGAGGTTTACGGTGCTCTTGATGCGAGAAGTGCAGGTATTGTTTGTCCCTATGAACTCACCATAGCTGCAACTGAAAATGCTGTTGTTAACGGTGTTGAGTTTGTAAGAAATTTCAAGGTTTCATCTCTCGAATTCAACGACGGTGTGTTTGAAATCAGATGCGGTGATAATATCATCAATGCAAAATATGTAGTCAATGCAGCCGGCGCACATTCCGATGAAATTTCACAGATGATAGGCGACAACAGTGTAGAGCTTATTATCAGAAGAGGTGAGTATTTTATCCTTGATAAGGCTGTCGGAAACACTGTTTCACATACTATTTTCCAGTGTCCCACAAAAATGGGCAAGGGTATTCTTGTTTCACCTACGGTTGACGGTAATCTTCTTATCGGACCCACAGCAGACGACATTGATGATAAGGAGAATACAGCAACTACAGCAGAAGGACTTGCTAATATCAAAAAGTATGCTGTAAAGAGCTGTCCTTCTGTAAGCACAAGAAATGCCATTACATCCTTTACCGGTCTTCGTGCACATCCCGTTAATGATGATTTTATTCTCGGACCCAGTAAGATTTGCGATCATTTTATTCACGCTTCAGGTATTGAATCTCCGGGCCTTACATCAGCTCCGGCTATTGCCCAATATCTTGTTGATATGATAATAGATTCTATCGGTGATGTTAAGACAAATGACAGCTTTGACGGTTCAAGAGAGGATGTTTTCCGTTTCAGACATGCGACAGATGAAGAAAGAGCTGAAGCTATAGCAAAGAATCCCGCATACGGCAGAATCGTCTGCAGATGTGAAACAATTACCGAGGGTGAAATTATTGATGCTATAAAGGCTCCGGCAGGTGCCCGTGATGTAGACGGCGTAAAGCGTAGAACGCGAGCCGGTATGGGTCGTTGTCAGGGAGGTTTCTGCGGTTCAAAGGTCGTTGAGATTCTTGCAAGAGAGCTTGGTATGAATCTCAATGATATTACAAAATTCGGCAGTGATTCCAAAATCTTATTTGAAAATACAAAATAACAGGGGGTAGATTGTCATGTTAAATTATGATCTTGTAGTAGTAGGCGGCGGTCCTGCAGGCATGGCTGCTGCTCTCAAAGCAAATGAATGCGGTGTTAAAAATATTATTGTTCTTGAAAGAGCCGAAACTCTCGGCGGTATTCTTGAACAGTGCATACATACAGGCTTTGGTCTTCATTATTTCGGTGAGGAGCTTTCAGGTCCTGAGTATGCGGCAAAGTTTATTGAACAGGTCGAGAAGACTGATATTGTTGTCAAAACCGATACAATGGTGCTTGATATCAATGATGAAAATGTTGTAACAGCAGTTAATAAGGAAGACGGTCTTCTTAAGATTCAGGCTAAGGCTATAGTTCTTGCTATGGGTTGCAGAGAGCGTCCCCGCGGAGCTCTTGAGATTTCGGGTACAAGAGCTTCGGGCATTATGACAGCAGGTACTGCTCAGAAATATGTTAACCTTGACGGTTTTATGCCCGGTAAAAAAGTTGTTATTCTCGGCTCAGGTGATATCGGTCTTATTATGGCAAGAAGAATGACACTTGAGGGTGCAGAGGTTAAGGTTGTATGTGAGCTTATGCCTTACTCTGGCGGTCTTACAAGAAACATCGTACAGTGTCTTGATGATTTCGGTATTCCGCTCAGACTTTCCACTACCGTAGTAGAAACTCACGGTAAGGATAGACTTGAAGGTGTCACCATTGCTCAGGTTGATGAAAAATTACAACCTATCGAATCAACAAAAGAATATATTGAATGTGACACTCTTATGCTTTCTGTCGGCCTTATTCCTGAAAATGAACTTACAAAGAATGTCGGTATCGGAATAGACAGAATTACAAACGGTGCTGTTGTTGATGAGATGCGCCAGACTGATCATCCGGGTATTTTTGCTTGCGGTAATGTGCTTCATGTTCATGATCTTGTCGACTATGTAACGCTTGAAGCTCAGCTTGCCGGTAAGGGAGCAGCTGATTATATTCTCGGTAATGCTGATAATGCCCCTGTTTATGTTAATACTACTACAGGTAACGGTGTAAGATATCTTGTTCCTCAGCGTGTAAATATTAATAATAAAGATGATGTAAAGCTTTATTTCAGAGTCGGTCAGATTTATAAGAATGCAAAGGTAGTTCTTGAATGTGACGGCAAAATTATTTCATCAAAGAAAAAGGTCAAGCTTGCTCCCGGTGAAATGGAAAATGTTGTTGTCCCTGCTGATGTTCTCGCTTCAATGACATCAGACAGTTCAATTGTTGTCAGAGTGGAGGAATAAACTATGAAAAGAGAATTAACTTGTGTTGCCTGTCCTTTAGGCTGTACCATAACAGTTGAATTAAACGAAAATGAAGTCATTTCTGTAACAGGAAACACCTGTAAGCGCGGTGAAGCATATGCAAAAACTGAAATTACAAATCCTACCCGTTCATTGACTTCCACTGTTAAGGTAAACGGAGGTATTCTGCCTGTCGTTCCTGTTAAATCCGATAAGCCGGTTCCAAAAGATAAAATGTTCGAGTGTATGAAGATCATCAATTCCGCTTCAGTTGATGCTCCCGTTAAAATCGGTCAGGTAATTATTGAAAACATCCTTGATACAGGTGCAGATATTGTTGCAACAAATATAGACTGAAAGGTTTTATTTTAATGGAAAAAGGTTATTTAAAAACCATTAATATTACGCCCTCAAAAAGACAGATAGAATGGCAAAAAACGGAGTTTTACGGTCTTATAAATTACGGTATGCCTGTTTTTACAGGAAAGCAGTACGGTGACGGATTTACGCCTCCGTCAGTTTTCTGGCCTGAGGATATGAACACTGATTCTTGGTGTGCTCTCGCAAAGAGTGCAGGAATGAAGGGTCTTGTTCTTACCTGTAAGCACTATGACGGCTTCTGCTTATGGCCCACTGAATTTACTGATTACAGCGTAAAGAATTCTAACTGGCTTGACGGTGACGGCGATCTTGTAAGAATGCTGTCAGACTCCTGCAGAAAGCACGGACTTAAATTCGGTATTTATATTGCACCTTGGGACAGACACGAAAAGACCTACGGAAGCGGAAAGCCTTATGATGACTTTTTCTGCGGTTTGTTACAGGAGCTTCTTTCAAATTACGGCGATATCTTTACTGTTTGGCTTGATGCTGTATGCGGTGAGGATGAAAAGAAGGTACAGGATTATGATTGGGGACGATATTATAAGCTTATCCGTTCTCTTCAGCCTGATGCCGTAATTTCCTTCAGAGGCCCCGATGTCCGTTGGTGCGGTAATGAAAAAGGTGTAACAAGACTCAATGAATGGAGTGTTGTTCCGGCTCATATCGGTGTAAATGTTGACGGCTCTGAAACTGTTGCAAAGAATAAAAAGCATTCTCATGTTTTTGACAGGGATATCGGAAGCCGCAAGGCTGTCAGAAAGGAATCTGAATTCATTTGGTATCCTTGTGAAGTTTCTGTTCCTATGCGTGATCACTGGTTCTTTGAAGAAGATGATAAGTACTCAATTAAAACAAAAGACAAGCTTATGAAGCTTTATTATAATACAGTAGGGAATAATTCTTGTCTGATGCTCGGTCTTTCTCCCAATAAACGCGGTGAGTTCGATGATGTTGATTCACAGATTCTTATCTCGCTCGGTGTTGAGCTCAAGCTTTATTTTGGTTATAATCTTCTTAAAAATGAGCTGTTTGACAGTGCTTCAAGCTGTTATTCCGATGATTATTCAGCATTAAATGTTCTTACTGATAAAATGGAGGAGTGCTGGAGACCGTCAAATAATGATAAAAAACCGGAAATAATTTTTAATATTCCTGAAAATGAATACTTTGATAAGATTACCATTGGTGAAAATATTATAAACGGTCAGCACATTGAGGAATTTACAGTTTATTGTTTTGACAGTGAAAAGAAGAAATGGAAAAAGGTTTATGACGGAGAAACAATAGGCTATAAGCGTATAATTTCTATAAAGCCCGGAGTATATTCAAAAATCAGGTTTGTTTTTAATACATACAGATCGTTTTTTGAAATTTCACAGATTTCAGTAAACTGATAAGAAAGCCGATCAGCTTAGCTTGATCGGCTTTCTTTTAATTTAAATTTTCGTTTTGTCTTTACATATAAAAATAAATTTATTATAATTAAATAAATATATTTTACGGTGATGAAATGAAGATAGATTCCTATATGCCTGTAAAAATTATTTCAGGTGAATTCTGTGTTATTAATAATGCTGATATTTTTTCTCGTTACGGAAAAAGATGTTTTGTTGTGACGGGTAAAAATTCTGCAAAAGCATCAGGCGCTTTGTATGATGTACTGTCTGTATTTGAAGATAAAGAGATTCTTTTTGAGCTTTTTGATGAAATTGAACCAAATCCCGAAACATTGACCTGTAAAAGAGCAGGGGAGTCGGCAAGAAATTTCGGTGCGGATTATATTCTCGGTATCGGCGGCGGATCTGTTCTTGATGCTGCTAAAGCTGTTGCGATATTTTGCTCTTCTCCCGAGCTTTCTCATTCTGATATTTATAAAAGAAAGGTACCGTCTTCGCATATTCCCGTGCTTCTTATAGGTACTACTGCCGGAACAGGCAGTGAGGTTACGGGTGTAAGTGTTCTTACCAATTCCGATTCCGGACTTAAAAAGAGTATCTCGGGTGCAGATTGCTATGCAGATGTTGCTTTTTGTGATTACAGATATACTGAATCCGTCAATAATCTTACCTGTAAATCGACATGTCTTGACGCGCTGGCGCACGCTGTTGAATCCTACCTTTCAAATACGTCGAATGAGTTGTCTGAAATGTATGCTTTGAAAGCTTTAGGTATTATTCTTCCCTTTGTCATTGATAAAGGTTTCAGCGATTTATCGCGAGAAGATTATGAGAATCTTTATATTGCTTCTATTTTTGCGGGGCTTGCTATAAATATAACGGGTACTTGTTTTCCGCATACAGTAGGTTATTATCTTACAGAAAGCTATAATGTGCCTCACGGAATTGCCTGTGCAGTTTTTATGCCTGTTCTGCTTGAAAGGGCAAATAAATACTGCCCCGAAAAGATCGAGGCAATTTTTAAAAATTATTCGGTTGAGCAATTAATCAACGCTCTTAATACTTATACAGATATTGATATTAAGATTTCTGCCGAGGAAGCTAAGTGTGTCAGCTCCCGTTGGGAAAGCGGTGTCAAAAATTTTGACAGAACTCCCGGAGGCTTTACTTATCTTCACGCTGAGAAGGCTTTAAGAGAAATTTTTTCTTAAAATCTGACTTGCTTTCAATCGGCGTCTGAGGGCAGATTATCTTGTTGAAAAGTGCCGTATATTTTTCAGTTATGAATTTATCTGTATGCATACTGCCGAAATACCATTTCTCAAATTCAGTCTGCTGTGATAATTCATCAAGATAAGCACCGAGCGCGGTTGCTCTTATGCTCTTGTTTTCTGAAAGTGAAAGAAAATCCTTGATTTTTGCGGGAGGTTCGTGAGATATAATGTAATCAACCTTGTAGCCGTGTTTTTCGAGGTTTGTTACCCCCGTCAGCATTTCCTGAGATGTAGGGATCTCTTTTCTTACGGTGTTTTCATCATACTCATTCAGATCAAAATCAGGATCCTCTCCGCCGCCCATTGTGAAAATCTTTTTATTCTCTATTTCATAAACCTGACCGCGCATAAGATGGAAGATATTTGATCTAACCTTATGAACTCTTCCGCCGTTCCACACGGCAACGGGAAGCTCATTCAGCACATCAAAGTTTTCATGTGTTCCGTCAATAAAGCAAATGTTATATTTTCTTTTTTCAAGGCGGTTGAGAAACTGGTTTTCCTTAACATCGTTATTCCAGATGAAACCAAAATCTCCGCATATAATAAGTGTATCTTTTGCGGTCAGCATACTTAATTCGGTTTTACTCAATTTTTCTGCATTTCCGTGCATATCTCCGGTAATATATATCATTACTTTTCTCCTTTGAATTTCCTTTTTATATAATACATCAAGAAGTCGGTGTTTGTCTATGAAAAAAATCATTATTTTTATTATTTCTTCTCTTATGCTGATAAACATTTTATCTGTCAGTGCATTTGCTGTTTTTACGGAAACAGTTAAGGTTGACGGAAATATTGCCTATGTTATCAGTGCAGATGAAAACGGGGGAGTGCTTTACGATAAAAATTCAGAGCTCAGGTGCGATCCCGGTGAGCTTGTAAAGCTCGTTACAGGAATTCTTGTTATAGAAAATTGCAGCGATCTTTCGCAGAAGGTTACTGCTTCATCAACTGCAATCAGACAAATTGAAGCTCTCAGGGTAACTACAGCGGGTATTCTTGTCGGAGAGACAATGACGGTTGAAGAATTACTTTACTGTATGCTTGTTTATAATGCTAATGATGCTGCGGCTGTGCTTGCTGAATTTATCGCGGGAACCGAAACAAAATTTGTTGAAATGATGAACGGTTTCGCACAGCGGCTTGCACTTAAGTCTACATCTTTTACTAATCCCGGCGGTTATATTCACGATAATCAGTATTCGACAGCGAGAGATATAGCAAAGATTTTCAGATACTGTCTTGATAATTCTGCATTTGTTGATATACTTTCAACATTTCTTTACGAAATGCCTGCAACTAATAAGTATTCGTCAACCCGATATCTTAAAAACACAAATTATCTTATAAACTATGCGATTTCCGATTATTATATGAGCAGTGTAAAATGCGGAAAATCAGGATATACGCAAGCAGGCAGATGCAATTGTGTTTCGTTTGCCTCAAAGGACGGTTACAATTATATCTGCGTTGTTATGGATGCTTCAATGAAAAATAATGACGCTGATGAAGCAAATGAAAATATGTCTTTTATTGATTCAAAAGCTCTTCTTACCTGGGCATTTGATAATCTCAGGCTGAGAGTGGTTGCCAATACATCAACCTATGTAGGTGAGGTTAAGGTCCGTTTATCTTCTGATTATGACTATGTCAGTCTTGTACCCATAGAAGATGTCAGTGCATTGGTTCCCTCGGGTGTTAATGCGGGAAGCGTTCTTATAGAACCCATCAGTGAGCTTACAACCGAGGTCATAAATGCACCCGTCAAAAAGGGTGATATTCTCGGCAGAGCCGCAATAAAATATGCAGGCACTACTGTTGCTGAGGTTGATCTTGCTGCTGCCTTTGATGTAAAGCTCAGCACTCCGAAATATATCGGTGATAAAATTTTCAGTATAATAAAATCACCTGTATTTATTATAATTGCGCTTGTTCTTCTGATTGTTGTTTTGCCGCTCTCAATATTGGCTTATTACAATAAAAAGAAAAAGGAAAGAATAAAAAAGCTTAATAAAAGAAATTCAGAAAAGAGGAATAACAATGGATAATCGTATCAAATACTCAATGCTTATCGGTCTCGGTGCTGCTCTTGCTGCTGTGCCGGTAAAGGCTTATCTTTTTAAGCCTGAAAAGATCTCTGCTGAGGAGCTTCCTGATGAAAATGTCGATCTTGACAGATTCCGTAAAAATTTATCCGATGCTATAAAAATACCTACAATTGCATCAAAAGACCCCGAGCTTACAGACTGGTCAACCTTTGAGCAGTTTCATAAGTTCCTTGAAGAACGCTATCCTCTGATTCATTCCGGGCTTGAATTGATCGATGTCGGTAAAGGACCTCTTCTTTATAAATGGAAGGGATCCGATTCATCACTTGATGCTATAGCTCTTCTTTCGCATCAGGATGTTGTTCCGATTTCTGAAGGAACATATGATGACTGGGAGCATCCGCCCTTTGAAGGCTTTGATGACGGCGAATATATCTGGGGCAGAGGCGCTCTTGATATGAAAAATCATCTTATTGCTGTTATGGAAAGTGTTGAAGCTCTGCTTTCAGAGGGCTTCAGACCTGTACGCGATGTCTATATTTGTCTCGGACATAATGAAGAGGTTATGTCTTCCGATCATTCAGGCGCAATTACTATGTGTAAGTATTTCGCTGACAATAATATCAGACTTGACTGCGTGCTTGATGAAGGCGGTGCTATTCTTCCCGTTAATGTAAAAGGTGTTCTTAATAAGAATCTTGCCGGTATCGGTGTTGCCGAAAAAGGATATGCAGATTTTGAGGTTTCGGTAACTGCCAAGGGCGGCCACTCATCTCAGTCGCCAAATCATACTGCACTCGGTTATCTCGCAGATGTTATCAAGGATATTGAAAATAATCAATTCAAGGCTGAGCTTTCACCTATGATGATGCAGCTTTTTGACAAAATCGGCAGAAATTGCTCATATCCCGCAAGACTTGTAACTTGTAACATAAAGCTTTTAAAACCGCTTTTAACCAAGGTTATGACCTTCATTCCGCCTGCTGCAAGCCTTATAAGAACAACTCAGGGTGTAACTATGGCATCCGGCAGTCCCGCTCCCAATGTTCTTCCTCAGAAGGCAAGTATAAATGTTAATGTCAGAATCTATCCCGGTGAAACGGTTGAGGATGCAAAGAATCATCTCAGAAAAGTTATTAAGAATAAAAAAGCTGAAATAACTGTTAAGCCGGGATGGAAGAATCCGTCGAAGATATCTCCCACAGATTCAAGATGCTTCAAAGCAATTGAGGATATCTGTATGAGAACTGACAGTAACAACATCGTTGCTCCCTATCTTGTAATGGGCGGAACGGATGCCTGTCATTATGAAGAGGTCTGTGACAATATTTACAGATATTCGCCTTTCCTTGTAAGCACATCACTTCTTCTTACAACTCACGGTACAAATGAGCGCATTCCTGTAAGCTCCATGGAAGACGGAATCAAATTCTTCAAGAGATATATCCGCAAATTATCAGATAAATAAGTAAAAAATTTGCTGTAAAAACG
This sequence comes from Oscillospiraceae bacterium, assembly GCA_015066205.1. Taxonomy (GTDB): domain Bacteria; phylum Bacillota; class Clostridia; order Oscillospirales; family Acutalibacteraceae; genus RUG806. The sequence continues at coordinate 3,162 of SVOV01000019.1, read as the reverse complement.
GGATTTTTTACAGCAAATTTTTAATCTATAATAAAAACAGGCTTTTACCGAAAAGGTAAAAGCCGAATTTTTATAAGTCCCCGCGTTGCCGTAAGACAGTAATAATAACCTGCTCGAAGCAGGTGGGTCGCCTCCTGACAGGCTCACGCTCCCTTCGTCCGCTAAAAGCGGGAGGTCTGCAATCCTCTGTCAGAGTGATCAGGCATCCCTTAAAAAGTGTGTTGGGTTAATATTGACTGTTATACACGAACAATGCAGGGTGTTAATTATTGAATATCATAAAATTCAGATAAGCGCTCCGTAAATATTTCCGCAACCTCATTAAACTCATTATCATCGTCAATTGGCTCAAGAAAAACCTCGTTATTTTCACTGGCTACTCTTAAAAAAATGAGTTCAACTGATTCATCATCAGAAGCTTCATCCTCATTATCATCTGTTAAGGGAATTACAGCAACATATCTTTTTCCGTCTTCCGTTTCAATACGGTCGAGCTCTTCAAAGCTGTAATCATTACCGTCATCATCTGTAATGGTAATTATATCGAATTCGTTGTCCATAACTGAATACTCCTTAATTATTATATAACTATTTTATCTTAAATATGACTTTTAGTCAATATTTTATACGGAAAATTCAGCTTCCCATGAGAAGGTAAATATTTCATTTGAATCGAGCTCATTAATAGCATCTTTTTCAGAGAAATCATTCTTCTTTTCAAATGAGTCATTTACACCGAACCAGGGCTCAATGCAGACATAAGGCGCGCCCGGTTTTGCCCAGATGCCGAGGTAAGGAGCTCCGCCGAGATTGAATCTGACATTAAACTTTCCGTCCTGATGCTTAAGGGTTATGTATTCGGATTTGATTCCGTGAAGAATCAGAGCATCCTCGTTGAAAATATCCTTTGTTATTATTATTTCACGGGAATTCTCAAGAACCGGATAGGTATCAGGTAATCTCAGTGAATTAACAAGATCAATTTTTTCAGTAGAAAGAGTCTCATCAACATCAAAAATAAGACTGTCACCGATATTGCAGTTGAAACCGGGATGTGCTCCTAATGAAAAATACATCTTATCTTCATTTGCATTAAGAACAGCATGGTTTACTCGAAGCTTGTTTTCTGTAAGGGTGTAAGTAACAACAAGATTGAATTCATAGGGATAACAGGCTAAAGTATCGGGGGTTTCTGTGAGAATGAATGACATTGAGTCTCCTTCATTATCAATTAAAGTCCAGTCCATTTTTCTTGCAAAGCCGTGCTTTGGCATAGTGTATTCTTTTCCGTTTAATGTGTATTTATCTTCAATGAGTCTTCCGACAATAGGAAAGAGAATGGGAGATTGCCCGTACCAGATGCTTTCATCGCCCTGCCAGAGATATTCATAGCCTGTAGATTTGGATAATATACTTGTAAGCTCACATCCGTATTCTTTAACGCCGACCTTGAGAAATTCATTTTCGATATAGTGAATCATGATTAATCGCCTCCGTAACTATTATATAACATTTATATTTATAATTCAATAATAACAGCATATAAAAAATAGCCTTCCGCTCCATCACACACCCGCAAATTTTGGGTGTAAAAAAGCCGGCAGCTGAAAAGCTGCCGGCTATTCGGAATGATCAGTTATCTTTTTCCTTTGAAAGGATGAGATTAACAACGATACCGAGAATAAGTGCACAAGCGATAGTAGTGATGGTAACCTTACCGAAAGAAACTGAAAGTCCGCCGATACCTGCAATAAATATTGCCGAAACAACAAAAAGATTTCTGTTCTTTTCGAGGTCAACCTTCTGCACCATCTTAAGACCGCTTACAGCAATAAAGCCGTAAAGTGCCATACAAACGCCGCCCATTACACAAGAGGGGATAGAGTTTACAAAAGCAACAAAGGGGGAGAAGAAGGATATGATAATTGACATTAAAGCAGCTGTGATAATTGTTGCAACAGAAGCATTTCTTGTTATTGCAACACAGGCAACAGATTCGCCGTATGTGGTGTTGGGACAACCGCCGAATAAAGCACCTGCCATTGAGCCTACTCCGTCACCGAGAAGAGTGTTGCTCAGACCTGGATCCTCAAGAAGATCTTTTTCAATGATAGATGAAATGTTCTTATGGTCAGCAATGTGTTCAGCGAAAACAACAAAAGCAACAGGAACATAAGCTGCGATGAGTGTGCTTACATATGTAAAGTCAATTTCCTTTACACCCTTGAATGCTGTTACAAATGTGAAATCGGGAACTGCAAAAATGCTGTTAATTGAAAATCCGTCAGCAAAAAGGTTTGTCAGGGGAGAGAAGTCTGTAACCATAATTGCTGTGTTGTCAGTTGCCATGCCGATCAAAGTAAGAACAGCTGAAAGAGCATAACCTGAAAGGATACCGATAATAAAGGGAATGAGCTTGACGCCTTTTTTGCCGTATGTAGAGCAAAGCATTGTAACAATAAGTGTTACAATACCGCAAAGAATGGCAATTCTTGAATCTCCGCCTGCATTTGCTTTCTGAAGATCACCAACAGCGTTACCTGCAAGAGAAAGACCGATAATAGCAACTGTAGGTCCGATAACAACTGCGGGCATAAGCTTATTGATCCAGTTAACGCCTGCAAACTTAACGATAACTGCAATAATTACATAAACAAGACCTGCGAGTACAGCACCGAGAATAAGGCCTGCATAACCTGCTGCAACCGAAACTGCACCAGCAAAAGCTGATGTCATTGAGCCGATGAAAGCGAATGATGAACCGAGGAAAACAGGGCTTTTTGCTCTTGTGAATAAAACATAGATAAGTGTACCTACACCGGCGCCGAAAAGAGCGGCCGCTGTGCTCATAGCATCTTCACCTGTGAGATTTGCCTTTCCGTTGATAATGATCGGAACTACAAGAGTAGCTGCCATAATGGCAAGCAACTGCTGAAGACCGTAAACAATCAACTGGGGAATACCGGGTTTGTCTTTGATACCGTAGACAAGTTTCATAATGAACCTCCTGAATGATATTAGTGATATTATCACTATAATAAACATCCACCCGCCAAGCGGGTGGTTTTTCACATACGGGCATAGCCCTCTATTCCTCGCCGAACGCGTCAACGCGTAATTACGACTGCCAACCGCGTAAGATTGTTACTTGCTACCCTTAAA
>SVOV01000018.1 GCA_015066205.1 Oscillospiraceae bacterium | reverse complement strand
AGCCTATTCAGCATTTCAACACTCAAATCAGAACCGGCATTATGGCTTTCGTCTACGATAGTAACAGGCGACAACTGCCGTAACACCTGAATAAGTGCTGTATCAGGTGTATCAGCTAAGAGAGTTTCTTTGTCGTTGAAATACTCGGCAAAACGCAAAAGATTTCCGTTTTCCTGATATACCTTGCGGACATCCTTCTTTTTACTGTCGATACGTAGAGAGCCATAACTTAAAATGCAGACCGTAAGCATCTCTCTAACGGTATCGGGAGAAAAATTGTGTCCGTTCAACAATTGTTCTTTCGTATATACACCTACACGGCCTGCAAAATCCGCTTCTAATTTTTGGCGGTACGGATGATTGATATCCGAAAGAGTCTTGATCGTCTGATTAAGAATAGGATCAGACGGAACAAGCCAAACGACCACCTTGGGCTTGTCCTTCGGCATTTCATCAAAGATACGTTTAACCGAAGAACACGCCATAAATGTTTTTCCACCGCCGGTGGGTACTTTCATACAAACGTGCGGCACACCCTTGATAGCATTATTATATGTAGGCACTCCGCCAAGACCTACGCCGATATCCTGACGACGCCAGTATTCTTCCCACGCAGCAAAGAGGTTCGCCGTATTGTTTACGCAATCCATAAAGGAAGATAGATTGCGCATAACGCTTTTTTGATAGTTCTTTAATTCCATAGTTCCGCCTCCTTACAGTTTGGTGATATCACGCGGAATTTTTTTAAATGTGATGTGATATTTTTCAAGTTCTGCATCAGACAATGTACACAGATCTGCATAAATAACATAGCTATCCGACTTTGTCTTAATTGTATGCAAAAATGCTCTACTCAAAGTGGTGACATTCTCTCTATCGTAGTAGAAATAGTACGACGTGGTAATGTGAGTACCGAGATAATAAGGCTCATCGTCTTTGAAAGGCGCAAGGCGGGATTTTGTTTCTGTGAAATATACATACTCGCGGATTTTTTCGACACCAACCGTTTCATTCAGTTCATCGCCATTCATGATGGTATCGCCCAATTCATAATAACTGAAGTTGCCACCGGTGCCTTCTACTTTGCTTTTTCCTTCACCATAACCGTGAATGACTTTCTTAACACGCTCTGCAGTTAAGGTATCTGCGTAATCCATCATTTCTATAAGAATGTACTTTCGGTTGCCACCATCTTTATTCATATTCATGATTGCATGTGCCGTTGTACCTGATCCAGCAAAGGAATCTAGGAAAATTGCATCATTATCTTTATAAGCCATAGTCAGCAACTCTTTAATATATTTTGAAGGCTTTGGAAATGGAAAAGTATTTCCATTTCCAAACAATGCTTGCATTTCTCTTGTTCCGTCCTGAGTAAAAACGTCATCAATTATTGAAAAAGGTTTCGTCATTCTTTGAACGCCATCTCTACCAATCAAATATTGTTTTATGAAAGCACTCCATTTTCCATCTTTTTGCGAGAATCCTATTTCTCCATGAGCTAATGCATCTTGAATATGTTCCTTACCCCATACCCATTGTCTTCGAGGATATATTAAACTACCATCAGGCGCAGGAATGGGATCTCTTAAATTCAATCTATCGTCCATGCTGTTTCCAGCTTCAAGAGGTTGCGTACGATATGGTCCTCTAGTATCAAAATTTTCATCACGATACTTATAATTTCTTTTGATGAGTTCATCACTGGCAGGGATAAATAGTGCATTGACCAGGTCTATATTTTTAGCATACATAAGAACATATTCTTGTAGTATTACTACTCGTTTTTCCTTTGCTCCTTGATAACGTTTTTTCCACACTAAATTAGCAATAGAGTTGGATGCAGAAAAAATCTCGTCGCAAATCATTTTCAGATTGAACAATTCTGTATCGTCAATGCTGATAAAAATGATACCATCATCGGCGAGCAATCTGTGTAGGAGCTTTAAACGAGGATACATCATACAAAGCCACTTGTCGTGACGAGACAGATCTTCGCCCTCCTTGCCAACGACCTCTCCAAGCCACTTTTTAATGCGGGGATCATTGACATTATCATTATACACCCAGTTTTCATTACCAGTATTGTACGGAGGATCTATGTAGATACACTTAATACGACCTTCGTATTGAGGCAACAACGATTTGAGTGCAGAAAGATTATCACCATGAATAATCATGTTTTCACTGCCATTATCCTCGGTATGTTTTCCATTTTCATCATAACTATATTGACGCTCCAAAACACGGTAAGGAACATCCAAATGATGGTTGATAACTTTATCTTTTCCAATCCAATCAAGCGTTGGCATAGTTATTTCCTCCTCAAGCGCAGAATTTCATCTGCTCTTTGCTGAACTTCTGCATTAACTTCTTCAAATGTAGATCCGTTAAGCTGCAATAAACTCCGAAACTTAGTCTCGTAAGCTTTAATAAATTCCTCGTTAAGTTGTGCTATCGCCTTCTCAATATCAACGTAATCTATATCCTTTGTTTTTTCAAGTACATCCTTGCTAAATGCAATTGCTTGGAACGAAAAAGAACCAGGCAGAATTTCTTCATTGCGTAGCATTTTAATAGCTGTTTCTCTGTGTGTCCATAACAGCAAATTAGAATACTGGTCTATTTCTCCTTGGCTTATATTCACAAACTCTTCTGCAATATTCGCAATAGAATCAATAATCACTTTAAACTTAGGATAATCGGACATATTAAGGTGAGCATTCAACCGATCATTTGCCGTTTTACAATTCAATTGATACTTTTGCAAAATGTTAATCGCTTTAGTAGGATCAGAAAAACCATTATCCATGACATTCTTCAATGTTTCAATCGGATTGATGCTATCTAAGATTCCCAAAAAGATTGACTCTAGTTTAGACAACTTATCAGTCTCTGCTCGAAGATAACTTTCTCTTTGAATTTGCTTTTTAGTAAAAGCGATAGTGGCTACAAGCGTTAGCACCGCAATCGCAGCACCCAAAATAGTTCCGTAGTATCCGAGCACATCGGCTCCATCCCATACTGTGATATATCCGCGATTAGCTTTATAACACTCATTGATGATTAGCGGAACACCAATAAATAAAATTATTGCTCCAAGTATAGCAAGGACTATTGTAATTATATTTTTTCTTTTCATATGATTCCCTTTACAGTTCCTCTGTCTTGAAAGTCGTATAACCCTCGTAGTAGTAGCTGTGGTCGATGCCTTTCATATAGACCTCTCGGCTATGGATATCATCGGTCAGGGCGGCTTTCAGGATATGCTTAATCTCGATATCCTTTATAGGACTACGCTCCATCGCAAGCAGATAATCCTCTTTATCAACCTTGCTCCAATCCACCACCTTGCCGATTTCCTTTTTGAATATGCAATCCAGCCAGATGCGCGTGCTTCTGCCGTTGCCCTCACGGAAGGGATGGGCGATATTCATTTCCACGTACTTCTCCACGATTTCATCAAAAGTGGACTGGGGCATCTTGTCGATGTTGGCAAGTGCCGCTTCAAGATACATAAGCGGAGCAAAACGGAAGTTGCCCTTTGCAATATTCACGGTGCGAAGCTCACCGGCAAAGTCGTAGATCTCGTCAAAAAGATATTTATGAATAGCTTTCAGCGAAGCAGTCGTGCCGGGCTCCAAGCTGTCCAGCAAGCCGTTTTCGAAAAGCTCGACAGCTTTCTTCTTGCTGATGCGTTCCTCTGCTTCTGCAAGCTCGGGAGAGCTGGTAATACCAAGTTTATTTTCAAGTGCCATCTTATTTGTCCCCCTTTGCTTCATCGGGGACAAACTCCATAATGTCGTCCACATTGCAACCAAGGGCAGCACAGACCTTGCCTAGGGTGTCCACCTGAACAGATTCATTCCTGCCCATCTTCGCCATAGCGTTGGAAGTGATGCCCGATAGCTTAACAAGCTCGGTCTTTTTAAGTCCTCTATCAATAAGTAATTTCCACAATTTATTGTAACTGATAGCCATAGGAAACCTCCGAAGGTTAGTAATAAATATATTATACCACAAAGCGATACTTCTTTCAATATTTTTTCAATATAAAATTGAGTTTTTCAAGTTTTAGGTGCATTAATAACTTTCCCCCTTAATAAAGTAAAAGACGCTGCAATGAAGCAACGTCTTTTGGTAAATTAATGGCAACCGTGGCCTCCGCAGTTACTGCCGCAGCCGTGGTCTCCGCAGGTATGTCCCTCACCGTGGTGACGGTCGTGGTGGTCACACTTGGCTTCGGGGTCATAACTGAGGCTGTTTGCAACGAAAGCCTCAACTGCTTCATCGGCATTTCCGTGAACACCGCCGAAGAGCTTGATTCCGCTCTGCGCCAGTGCCATCTGTGCACCGCCGCCGATACCGCCGCAGATGAGGATGTTTACATTTAATTCGGAAAGAAGTCCCGCCAATGCGCCGTGACCGCTGCCGTTGGTATCAACTACTTCTGCATTTACGATCTTGCCGTCCTCTACCTCATAGAGCTTAAACTGTGCGGTATGACCGAAGTGCTGAAAAACTTCACCGTTTTCATAAGTTACTGCAATTTTCATTATACTGTCTCCTTTTCTAATTTCTTCAGTGATTTTTTGAACTGAACGGCAAAGAGGATCGCCGTAAAGGTTACTGCTATGATATCTGCCGCCGGCTCGGCAAGGTAAACGCCCATTGTCTTATCCGGTACAAAATTGGGAATCAGATAAATAAAAGGCAGGAGCAGGACGAACTTACGCACGATGGCAACAATGATGGAGCAAGGTGCATTGCCGGTAGAAACGAAGGTCATCTGACAAGCGATCTGAATTCCGAAAATACACATTACGCCGCAATATACCCTGAGGGCATTTGCGGTAAAATCGATAAGCTCCGCATCAGGCGTAAAGATACCTGCAAACACTTTGGGGAACAGCATAATAGCTCCCCATATAACAAAGGAATAGACAAGACAGCAGATCAGAAGCAGTCTGAAGGTCTTCTTTACTCTGTCTGTTTTCTTCGCGCCGTAGTTATAGCTGGAAATCGGCTGTGCGCCTTGAGCAATGCCCTGCATGGGTAGCATTGCAAACTGCATTACACTGGTGAGGATTGTCATTGCTCCCACGGCAATGTCACCGCCGTATTTAAGAAGAGAGGAATTGAAGCATACCGAGATCACGCTTTCGCTGCTTTGCATAATGAAGGCAGAGAGCCCTAATGCAACACACGGGAAGACAAGCCTTGCGTCAATGCGCATATTCTTTATTTGAAGCTTCAGGTAGGTCTTCTTTCCGCGCAGAAAGCTGAGCACCCATACACAAGATATTGCCTGTGAAACGATGGTAGCCAGTGCTGCACCTTGAACTCCCATATTGAAACCGAAGATAAATACGGGATCAAGAATGATATTGCTGACAGCACCGATGAGGACTGTCACCATACCAATCTTGGCAAAGCCTTGGGCTGTGATGAAAGCACCCATGCCGAGGGTAAGCTGAACAAATATTGTGCCGATAGCATAAATATTCATATAGTCGGTTGCATAGCCGATAGTGTTTTGGCTTGCACCGAACATCAAAAGCAGATCCTCGTTCCAGAGCAGAAGTACAGCGGTCAGAATTGCGGATATCAGGAGCTGAAGCGAAAAACAGCCGCCCAATATCTTTTCGGCGGATTCGTTATCACCCTTGCCCATACAGATAGATGCCCTCGGGGCACCGCCGGAGCTGATAAGTGCCGCAAAAGCGGATATTATCATAATGATAGGCATACATACGCCAACACCCGTCAGTGCCAGACTGCCGTCGCCGGGCATATGACCGATGTAAATGCGGTCAACGATGTTGTAAAGCATATTAATAAGCTGAGCCACCACCGTGGGGAGAGCCAGCTTAAACAGCAGCTTTCCGATGGGGGCAGTGCCCAGCATCTCTTTATTGTCGTTCATTGTATCATCCCTTGCAGTTTTTGTTATACAGTTATCAGAGAATTATAACGCATAATTGAGAATAATTCAATTATTTTCGGTATCTCTGTGATAATAGAAATCATTGACTGAACTTCAAATGAAATAAAAACCGGCCAATTCAAATTTCTTTCAGATCAGCCGGTTTATGATTTTGGTTCAAAATATCAAGAATTAACAGAGTAATCCTTTTTGAAGCCGTGCGCTCCGAAAATTTGCCATTGTCCGACTCCGAGGCGTTGCATTACTGCCCTGCGTTCCTCGGCACACAGCTTGGGATCTGTATCTACTGAGGTCATCAGGATAGGTGCATACTGATTATATTCGGCCTGTTCTTTTGTTAAACCGTGGACATTGATATAAATATCTCCGGTAAAAGCAATATGATGGGTATAATCGATCAGAACGATCTCTCCCGGCAAATGACCGCCTTTGCCTTCGTACACTTCAAAATGCATTTCGCCGAAATCAAAGAAACCGATCTGAGTAAGCGGTTCGGATAAATCATTATGCTCTGTCCAAGGAACTGTGAGCTTTTTCGGGTCAATTGCCTTGTAAGATGTAAGAATCTTGCAGATATTGATATACGGCTTGTGAAGCGGATTCTCTTCACGGTATCCGTCGTTTCCCAAAAACTCATTTTTTAAGCAAAAAGCTGTTTTATGACTTGTAATGACTTCATCAAATAATGACAGCAGACCGCAATGGTCAACATCTGCATGGGTAACCAGAATGGTTTTCCTTATGTTATCAAAATCGGGGACGACCCGTCTGAATACTTCAGTCATTTCATCACGATAACAAGCATAGCCGCTATCTACAAACAGATAATTGTCCTCACTTTTTATGATGATGGTGTTGCTTCCGCAGGGAGGTTCAATTAAAGTGATCTCGGTGTTTTCTGTTATCTTATGGTTGCTTATCCTCGGTATAAATGCTCTGTCTTTGGAAGCGCCGAGCAATTCAGCAAATCTGCTTATACTATCAAATGTTTTATATGGTGATAAGCCTTGTTCATCCAATGTCTGCATAGCAAGATTAACATGCACCAGAAGCTCCTGACTTACATCCTCCGAAAGCCCCATTGTTTTGGAAAGTCCCATAACATAATTGCTGTAAAAAATACTGTTGTCATAAACCTTTTCGGAGCTGTTGTAATCGATCACACGCACGCGGCAGAGTTTTTCCGCTTCCTTGAGAAAAGCAGATATTTTATCAATATCTTCAACATAAAGTCCCATCTTAAAGTATTGATGATCACTGCCGTTTTCTTGTGAGCTGATATAGGAAATATTAAAACTGAAATTATTGATAAGCGTCAGAATATTTGTTACGCTTCCGGGAACATCTTCAAGGCAAAACTCGATCAATACAACACTTGTTTTGCCTGCATTGTTTTGAAGATACCCTATTTTTTCAAGCTCTGTATCAGCCTTTTTCAATTGTTCTTGAGTACCCTCGGCATCAATAAACAGCGTGTGAGAATCAACAGCCTTATTATAGCTTACACGGGTAATGTTGATTCCCAATGCGGAAAAGCATTTGCTTGCTTTCAGAAATGAACCGATGTGATCAGGCATTGAAGTAACATATGTCTTTTTCATTCTATCACCTTGATTGACAAAAAATTGCTGATTGGTATAATTTACAAACCTGTTTATTTTTCAAGATTATACTACTCTTTTTTTTCAAAATCAATATATAAACAATCGAAAAATCTTCGGTATTAATTTGACTTTTTTGTTTTTCGGTTCATATGGACCCTTTTATTTTTTTGTGTATTCCCTCGGAATAGCGGGCTTGTCACTTTTCATATAGTGTAGTACAAGAAAGAAAGGAGAAGCTTATGGAAGAAACCGAAAGATCAGCGATTGTAAAAAGTGTTTTCAAAAGCGGCGAAAGCACTACCACCGAGCGTGAATTCACTGATAAGTGGATAGATCTTATTAATACTATAGAAAAAGGTAAAAGTGTAAGCTTTTGTGAAAAAGCGTGACGGCAGGACCTGTTTATGGTATAACGGATGCGAAAAAAGATTGTTCTGTATCTAAATCAGACAGCAAAAAGAAAGTAGCTGTTTATTGCCGCTTATCCGAAGAAGACAGAAACAAGCAGGTGTCAACCGATGACTCGGGCAGTATCCGTAATCAAAAGGCGATGCTGGTGCAATACGCTGTTGAGCAGGGATGGGATATCTACTGTATCTACAGTGACGATGATTACACCGGTGCAGACAGGAGCCGACCTGAGTTCAACCGTTTGCTGCAGGACGCGAAAGCGAGAAAGTTTGATATTATCCTTTGTAAGACTCAATCCCGTTTTACCCGTGAATTGGAGCTTGTGGAAAAGTTTATACACGGGTTGTTCCCCCTTTGGGGAATTCGTTTTATCAGTATTGTTGATAATGCCGACACTGCAAACAAAGGCAACAAGAAATCCCGCCAGATCAACGGACTTGTAAACGAATGGTACTTGGAGGATATGTCCGACAATATCCGCAGTGTTCTGAAAAACAGACGGGAAAACGGTCTTCACATCGGTGCATTTGCTCTCTACGGGTACAAAAAAGACCCCGAACAAAAAGGTCACCTGATCATTGATGAGGAAGCTGCTGCAGTTGTCCGTGAGGTGTTTTCACTTTTTTCCCAAGGCTACGGAAAGACCGCTATTGCCCGTATGCTCAATGACAAAGGTATTCCCAATCCTACCGAATACAAGCGTCTTAAGGGATTGCGTTATAAACAGCCCAAAGAACGGAACAGTACTCTCTGGAAATACTTTTCAATTTCCGATATGCTGGTCAATGAGATATACATCGGCAATATGGTTCAAGGAAAATACGGCAGTGTTTCCTACAAGACAAAGCAGAACAAGCCCCGCCCCAAAAGTGAATGGTATATTGTGGAAGGAACTCACGAACCCATTATCGACCGCGAGCTTTGGGACAGGGTGCAGAAGATGATCAAGGAACGGACAAAGCCTATGGATACAGGTGCCGTCGGTCTGTTTGCAAGAAAGGCCCGTTGTGCTAACTGCGGATATGTGATGCGTTCATCCAAATCAGCACCGCAGAGAGGCGGTAAGCATTATCTGCACTGTGCAAACCGTTACATTGCAAAAGATGCTTGCGAGGGGGCTTTTATCTCTGTTGACCGTTTGGAACGGCTTGTGATAGCTGAAATCAACAGACTTTCCGCAGAATACCTTGACAAAGATGAATTAGTGAAAAATATCGAGCCTTGTAGCAGCTTTCTGATACAGAAAAACTGCATACTCTCCGAGCTTCAGGTATACCGCAAAAAAACCGAAGAATATGCAAAAGGTATTCGTGAGCTTTATATGGATAAGGTTAAGGGCTTGATATGTGAGCACGACTTTGCGGAACTGTCGAAAGACTTTACAACGCAAAAAGCACGGCTCGAGCGTGTAGTTGCAAACGGTGAAAAACAGTTAGCCGAGATCGACGGCAAAATTGCGGTTGGTGATAACCGCCGCGAACTCATTGAACAATACACAAACCCGGAACACCTGGACCGAGAAATCGTGGAAGCGCTGATTGATTACATATCTATCGGCAAGCGAATCCCCGGAAAAAGGGATGTTCCCATAGAAATCCATTGGAATTTCTGAAAAGTTTGTTCTTATATGATCGCACCGGAGCAGAAGGCAAGAACAACTTATGATAATATACTTCGGTTTGTTGATGATCCCGATGTTGCCGATCCTATTAAATTCCTCCGTGAAAGAGAAATTGTACATTATCAGCGCTTCGGTGAAGGCCTCAGACTTGCAACCGACAGACTTGACAGCAAGAATTTCTATCAGTGCAATCCCTCTTTTGATAAAAACTGTAAATAAGCCTTTGATCTCCGATTAAATTAATCTTGAAAAAATACTGTAACTTATGGTAAGATATATAAGACACATATCGGATTATATCGTTTTGTGTTGCTTTTGGCTGAATGAAAGTATTTTTAAGAAAAGAGAAAAGAGATATTTCGGTGAACGATAATAATGAAACAAAGGTGATTTTACCTTTTGAATATGAGGAAGACGAGCATTATTATGTCGAGAAGCTCGGAGAAATTCCTGCAAAACCCGTTTATTCTTTCCTGAAAAGATGTATTGATGTTGTCGGTTCTGTTTTCGGTCTTATCATATGCTTTATACCCATGCTCGTTATTGCGGCGGCAATAAAGCTGACCTCACCCGGAAAGGTCTTTTATTCGCAGGAAAGACTCGGACTTAACGGTGAAAAATTTATGCTCATAAAATTCAGAACAATGCGTACCGATGCCGAAAAATCAGGTGCACAGTGGTCAAAGGGAAAGGCCGATGACAGGATTACTCCCATCGGAGCTTTTCTCAGAAAGACCCGTATTGATGAGCTTCCTCAGCTCTGGCTTTGTCTTACAGGTAAGCTTTCTCTTGTCGGACCGAGACCAGAAAGAGGCGTATTTTACGATGAATTTGAAAAGCATATTCACGGCTTCAGTGAAAGGCTTAAGGTCAAGCCGGGGCTTACAGGTCTTGCCCAAGTATGCGGAGGATATGATCTGAGACCCGAGGAAAAGGTCGTTTATGATGTCGAATATATTAAAAAGCGTTCAATTTTTCTTGATATTAAGATCTTATTTATGACTGTCGGTGTCATTCTGAATCACGACGGTGCAAGATAAAATAAAAGTCGGCACACTCTTTCGGGTGTGCCGATGCTTTATACTCATTTAAGACTTATGACTGCATCTGAATTACGGTTTGTGCTGAACATCGCAGCACCTTTTCTTCTTCCGAACCAGACGGTTTCCTTTGCAAAAGACTTCCAATCTCCGAAGCTTTTTTTATCGGTAAAGCAATAAGTCACTTTTTTATTGTGCAGTACTGCTTCTTTTCCTGAGGTAATACAATCAAAGAATCCGGCAAAATCATAAGAAAATTCTTTTTCACTGTTGTAATATCCGGGTTTTCTTAATACTGAAAGCTGATAATCCATCAGCTGGGCAAGCAGCTCCTTATTGTTGAAAAATTGCTCTGAAAATTGTATCAGAAGCGGAGTGATGCTGTCAATTTCCTTGAGAAAGGTAAGATATGCACCTTCTTCAAAAGCCCAGGAAATATCCCCGAAATCAGATGAAGTGAAATTCCATTCTCCCTCAAGAGAAGAACCGAGCTTCTCTTTGAATGAAGAAAAAATATCGTATAAAACTGAATTTTTTGCATTGAATATGAATTCAAGTAAAGACGAATAAAAATCAAAATAGCTTATATTTTGCTCTTTATTAAGATATATAGCAATATACCTTAAAAGTCCTAACGCGTGAAAGGTCTGCACACATACGGAAAATAAATTGCAGTATATCCAATCGTTTTTTGAAAGTGTTGCAGTGGACTGAACTATATTTGAATATTCCTTGATCTCATCCCTTTTTCCGGAGCTGTGCATATGGTTAAAACCGATTTTTACGGGATTGATTTTATGCTTTGCCATATATGTCTTTTTTGACATTTCGGAATTCGGCAGAAGCTCAAGATAATATATACTGAGTGAATTATGCTGGCCTGATTCAATAACCTTGCAGATCCCCTCGCAGAAGCTTTTCTTTGTTTCTCCCGGAAGTCCGAGGATAAGTTCAGAATAAGCGGGTATTCCCGCCTCGTAATACTTTTTGAGGAGCCCCGAGAAATGCTCAAGCGTGAGATTCTGACGGTTGATATTTTTCAGCACATCCTCATTAAGGGACTGATACGCAAGAGTTGCCCCTTTGTCCATTCCCGCGTTGTTGAGAATAGAGCATATTTCAAAAACCGTATCGTTGCTGTATTTTGCAAAGCAGGTTCTGAAGACCTTCGGATAGCCGTATTTTTCTTTCATTGAAGCGGCATACCGGGTTATTTCTATATCTCTGTCAAACATGCCGAAATTGGAATCGGCGCAAAAGCAATATTCAAGTCCGCTTTCTGCAATCCATTGGAGCTCTTTTTTTACTTTTTCAAGCGGAAAAAGCCGTACCTTTTTTCCGGAACACCAGTCGCAGTAGGAGCAGGAATACGGACAGCCTCTGTTTGTTTCAAGAACACATAAAAGAGAAGAAGGCTCTTCTGTTTTCAGAATATCATCAAAAATTCCGTTGAGATAAGGTGACGGAAAATCGGTAAGTTCACAGGGAGGCTCTTGGGCAGTCACAAAAACAGTTCCGTTTCGTCTGAAGGATATATTTGAAACCTCCTTCAAATTGCCGTCGGAAAGATTTTTCACTGTTTCACAGAATGCCTTTTCGCCCTCGCCGAAAACAAGAATATCAATAAACGGGTAGCGTTTCAGAAAATTATTATCCCGTGTAACATTATGTCCTCCGAAAATAACAGTACAGCGGGGGAATTTTTCTTTTATCTTTTCAGCAAGCTCAAGATTGAAATTCTGATTCCATATGCAACACGAAAAACCGACAATACAGGGCTCATCGAGCTTTTCGATGATTCTGTCGGTCGGTTCTTTCTTGTATATGAATCCGGCAAGATTATATTCACCGTCGAAGCAGCCGTTTTTTTTCATAAATGAAGCTATACATCCCGTGGCATACGGGATGTATATATCATTATCAAAGGAAAAGCTTGCTTCGACAAAATAAATGTTTTTCTTTGTCATATTATTCTCAGCGCAAGCATGCCTGCAACGGATTTGAGCTCTTCAATGCAATCATCGGTGATATCATTTTCCGTGTCAAAAATTGCATAACCTACATCTTTTCTTACGGCAGATGCCTTATCTGTTACGGTTACTCCCTGTGAATTAAGTACCTTTTCAATGTCACAGGCGACATCGCCTGTTGAAACGGCGGTAATTCTTATTTTTGCCTTCTTTTCAAGAGAAACAGCAGGGAAGTTTACGGAGTTCTTGACATTACCGTAAAGAAGATAATCGGAAAGCTGACAAACTGCCATAACTGCACAGTTTTCTTCTGCTTCGGGAGTTGATGCACCGAGGTGAGGGATAGCTATAACTCCGTCTGTAAGAAGCTGTTCATCTGTGGGGAAGTCTGTTACATATGTGGCACATTTTCCGTTTGCAAGAGCTTCAATAATGTCATTATTGTCAACAAGCTCTCCTCTTGAGAAATTGAGAACTCTTACAGCATCCTTGCATTTTGCGAGGGAAGCCTTATTTATCATTCCTCTTGTGGAATCATTGAGGGGAGCGTGAAGAGTAATGTAATCGGCTGCTGCAAAAATATCATCAAGCTCAGCCGTAACCGTAATGTCGGAATCGAGCATAGCTTTTGCTGTATCTGAAATGAAAGGATCATAGCCGATAACCTTCATTCCGAGAGCCTTTGCGGCATTTGCAACCTTGATGCCTATAGCACCGAGACCTGCAACACCGAGAGTCTTTCCGAGAATTTCGGGACCGGCAAAACTGCTCTTGCCTTTTTCAACAAGCTTTGAAACTCCGTCGCCGTTGCCCTTAAGCGTATCGCACCACTTTGAGCCTGCAACGATCTTACGGGAGGCGAGGAAAAGTGAGCAAATAACAAGCTCCTTAACTGCATTTGCATTGGCTCCGGGGGTATTGAAAACGCAGATTCCGTTTTCGGTGCATTTGTCTATAGGAATATTGTTGACACCTGCACCGGCTCTTGCTACTGCAAGAAGATTTGATTTTAATTCCATATCGTGCATAGCGGCACTTCTTACGATAATAGCATCGGGAGAATCGAAATTATCGGCACAGGTAAAGGAAGCGGCATCAAAATTAGAAAGACCGCTTGCGGATATTTTATTTAATGTGAGAATGTTATACATATCGGGGACTCCTTTTAGGAATTTTCTGCTTCAAATTTTTTCATAAATTCAACAAGCTTTTCAACGCCTTCAATGGGCATAGCGTTATAAACGGATGCTCTCATACCGCCTGTTGTTCTGTGGCCCTTAAGGTTTATAAAGCCTGCTGCTGTTGATTCCTTGACAAACTTTGCATCAAGCTCTTCATTTCCTGTTACAAAGGGAATGTTCATAAGAGAACGGTCCTCTTCGGGAATAACGCTCTTGAACATCTTTGATTCCTCAAAGAAATCATAGAGAAGCTTTGCCTTTTTGATGTTATTTTCCTTGATAGCCTCAAGACCGCCCATATCCCTGATCCATTCGAGGACAAGCTTACACATATAAATTGTGAAGCAGGGAGGTGTGTTATAAAGAGAATCATTATCGGCGTGGATCTTATAGTTGAACATTGTTGGAGTGATATCCATAGCATTTCCGAGCATATCCTCTCTTACAATAACAACGGTAAGTCCTGCGGGAGCAATATTCTTCTGTGCACCGCCGTAAACTACAGCAAATTTTGTGACATCAAGAGGCTCTGAAAGGAAGCAGGAGGAAATGTCAGCAATAAGGGGTACATTTCCTGTTTCGGGGATGTAAGGATATTTTGTGCCGTAAATGGTATTGTTCATACAGTAGTAAACATAGTCTGCTTCGGGATCAATATCCTCTTTTGTAACCTTGGGAATGTATGAATAGGTCTTATCTGCGGAGGATGCAATTACTCTTGCATTGCCGTATCTTTTAGCTTCCTGGAATGCCTTTTTTGCCCATACGCCTGTTTCAATATAATCTGCCTTGTTGTTCTTGTTCATAAAGTTCATAGGGATTGCAGCAAACTGTGATGAAGCACCGCCCTGAAGGAAAAGAACCTTGTAATTGTCGGGGATGTTCATAATTTCGCGCATAAGCTTTTCGGCATCCTTGATGATGCCGTCAAAAACCTTTGAACGGTGGCTCATTTCCATAACGGACTGACCGCTGCCTTCATAATCAAGAAGCTCTGCCTGAGCCTTTTTGAGTGCTTCGAGAGGAAGCATTGAGGGACCTGCTGAAAAATTGTAAACTCTTGCCATATTTATTATCTCCTTTAAAGATGAAAGTTATTTGATTCTTGAAACCCCGCTTCTGACTGCCGCTTCGGCTACGGCTGCTGATACCGCTTTGCCTACTCTTTCATCAAAAGCATAGGGGAGTATATAGTCTGAAGAAAGCTGTTCTTCGGGAACAAGGGAAGCTATCGCATTTGCCGCTGCCAGCTTCATTTCCTCATTTATGTCAGAGGCTCTGACACTGAGAGCACCCCTGAAAATTCCCGGGAAAGCGAGAACATTATTGACCTGATTCGGAAAATCGCTTCTGCCCGTGCCGACTACTGCGGCACCTGCTTTTTTTGCAAGCTCGGGCATAATTTCGGGAACAGGATTTGCCATAGCAAAGACAACGGCATTTTCGTTCATTGAACGAATCATTTCCTCTGTTACTATTCCGGGAGCGGAAACTCCTACAAAAATATCCGCACCCTTAAGCGCATCCGAAAGCTTTCCTTTAAGCCCGTGCCTGTTTGTGATTTCGGCTAAGGCTGTCTGTGCTGCTGTCTGGTTTTCTCTGTCTTTACCGAGAATTCCTTCCCTGTCACAGACAGTGATGTCGCCGATGCCGTAAGAGATAAGCATTTTTGCTATTGCCGTACCCGCGGCACCTGCACCGCATATAACTGCGCGACAGACTTTTTTATCTTTTTTTATAAGCTTAAGAGCATTGATAATGCCCGCCGTAACAATAATTGCAGTTCCGTGCTGGTCATCGTGAAAAACGGGAATGTCACATTCCTTTTTCAGTCTTTCTTCAATTTCAAAGCATCTCGGAGCGGAAATATCCTCAAGATTGATTCCTCCGAAGCTCTTTGATATAAGCTTTACCGTTTTTACTATTTCATCGGTATCCTTTGAGTCGATACATATGGGAATTGCATCGACATCAGCGAATTCCTTGAAAAGAATACATTTTCCCTCCATAACGGGCATTCCTGCCTCGGGACCTATATCACCGAGACCGAGAACAGCCGTTCCGTCCGTTATTACGGCAACCGTGTTCCAGCGGCGGGTGAGCTCATAAGAAAGAGCAGGGTCTTTTTTTATTTCAAGACACGCCTCTGCAACACCCGGAGTATATGCGAGGGAAAGATCCTCTTTGTTTTTTACGGGAACTCTCGACACTATCTCGAGCTTTCCCCTCCATAATTTATGCAGCTCAAGAGATTTTGCTTTTATATCCATAAGAATTTATTTGTCCTCTATAGTTTCTTCCCATTTCATTGAGCGCTCAACGGCTTTCTTCCAGCCTCCGTAGAGCTTATCTCTTGTTTCTTTATCCATTTCGGGCGTAAATACCTTTGAGACCTCACGGATGTTTTCAATTTCATCCATATTGTTCCAGAAGCCTACTGCAAGACCTGCAAGATAAGCTGCGCCGAGAGCAGTCGTTTCAACGCATTTGGGACGGTTAACGGGGGTATTGATAAGATTTGCCTGAATCTGCATCATAATGTTACTTACACTGGCGCCGCCGTCAACTCTCAGCTCCTGAAGCTTAATTCCCGAGTCAGCCTTCATAGCCTCAAGAAGATCTGTCATCTGATAGGTAATGGATTCAAGAACCGCTCTGCACAGATGCTTTTTGTTAACACCTCTTGTAAGTCCCACAATACAGCCTCTTGCATACATATCCCAGTAGGGAGCACCGAGACCCGTAAATGCGGGAACGAGGTAAACGCCGTTTGCGTCGGGAACCTGTTCTGCGTATTTGTCGCATTTCTGTGCACTGTCAACGATCTGAAGCTCATCTCTGAGCCACTGTATAACGCTTCCTGCGTTGAAGGCTGAGCCCTCGATGCAGTATTCAACAGTATTTCCGATGCCCCATGCAATACCTGTTACAAGGTTGTTCTCGGAATGAACTCTTTCCTTACCTGTGTTCATAAGAAGGAAACAGCCTGTTCCGTAGGTGTTCTTTGCCTGACCGGGCTTGAAGCATGCCTGACCGAATAAGGCAGCCTGCTGGTCGCCGATGGCAGAGCAGATAGGAATACCTGCGAGAGCTTCAATTCCGGGGATACCCTGAGCCACTGCACCGTAAACCTCGCTTGAGGGAGCAACACGGGGAAGGATCGACATAGGAATATCAAGCTTTTCGCAAAGATATTTATCCCACTGTAATTTATCAACATCAAAAAGCATTGTTCTTGATGCATTTGAATAGTCTGTTACATGAACACGCTTGCCTGTAAGATTCCATATAAGCCAGGTATCTATTGTACCGAAGAGAAGATTTCCTTCTTCTGCAAGCTGTCTTGCACCCTCAACATTATCAAGTATCCACTTGATTTTTGTTGCGGAGAAATAAGCGTCGATTATAAGCCCCGTATGCTCCTTGATATAATCTCCGAGACCGTCTTCCTTCAGCTGCTCGCACATTGAAGCAGTTCTGCGGCACTGCCATACTATAGCGTTATAAACGGGCTTGCCTGTTCTTTTATCCCATAAAACCGTGGTTTCTCTCTGATTGGTAATACCGATGGCGGCAATTTCTTTGGCTTCGATTCCTCCGTCGATAAGTGCCTCTGCAAGAGATCTGAGCTGGCTTTTGAGAATCTCTTCGGGGTTATGTTCCACCCAGCCTGCCTTGGGATAGATCTGTTCATATTCAAACTGAGCCTTTGAAACAATTTCGCCCTGCTTGTTGAATACAATGGTTCTTGAGCTTGTTGTGCCCTGATCGAGTGATAAAATGTATTTGAGCATAATATCCCACCCTATTTATTTTTATTATATAATTTTAGTCTTTTGTGAAAACATTGTCAATACTTTACGGAATTTATATGAATTAATTTCATATTAATTTTAAGTTTTCCTTAATTCACCGTCAACATTATTGCTTTTCGTTGACTTGACCTGTATAATCAGTTTATAATCAATAAAACAGAACGGAGGACTTGTTATGAAAAGAGCAGTTGCGATATTTTTGTCAGTGTTTTTTATTCTGCTTCTTGCTTCGTGTAATAAGCAAGCTGTACCGAAATACGGCGGAACGGATATAAACGGTCTTACAGCCGATGAAGCCGTAAAAAAATGCTATGAGCTTTTTGAGAAAAACGACATTGAAGCTACGGGAGCATTTTCATTGAAGAATAAAAGCATTTTTGATGAAAGAACAAAGCTTATTTCTCTTGATGAATGCTATATTGTTGAAGATTACAAGCCGACTGAATCTGATATATGGTACAAGGAGGCATATTCCTGCTGTGTTGTGCAGACAAGCTCTGTAATTCTTTGCAAAGAGGACTGTGCTTTAGGTAAAAAGGATGAAAAGGTTACTCTGAATTATTCGTATTATCTTGTAATGAAGGATGCTTCTTCCGGTTGGATGATAGCAGATTTCGGCTATCCGCCGGCAGTACCGCTTGTGTAAGGTCAGATATATAGAATGAAAGATCCGCATCGGTTTCCCGATGCGGATTCGTTTTTTTATGATTATTTTTCCGAAATAATTTCCTTAAGACCGGCTGCAAGACCTGCGATTCCCTGAATTTCGGAGGGGATAATAATCTTTGTTGCCTTGCCGTCAGCTGCCTTTTCAAATGCCTCAAGGCTCTTGAGAGTAATAACAGCCTGTGCGGGATTTGCATTGTTGATAAGCTCAATACCCTTTGCGGTTGCTTCCTGAATAGCAAGAATTGCCTGTGCTTCACCCTCGGATTCTCTGATCTTAGCTTCCTTAACAGCTTCGGCACGGAGAATTGCAGATGCCTTTTCACCCTCTGCAGAAAGTATCTTTGATTCCTTTTCACCCTCTGCAACAAGGATAGCGGCGGCCTTTTCACCCTCTGCTCTGAGAATTGCTTCTCTTCTTTCACGCTCAGCCTTCATCTGCTTTTCCATAGCTTCCTGAATCTCTCTTGGCGGGAAAATGTTCTTAAGCTCAACTCTGTTTACCTTTATGCCCCATGCATCTGTAGCTTCATCAAGAATTACTCTGATCTTTGCATTGATGGTGTCACGGGATGTGAGAGTATGGTCCAATTCAAGCTCACCTATGATATTACGAAGAGTGGTAGCTGTGAGATTTTCAATAGCCGCAATGGGTCTTTCAACACCGTAGCAGTAGAGCTTGGGGTCTGTTATCTGATAGAAAACAACGGTATCTATCTGCATTGTAACATTATCCATTGTAATAACAGGCTGGGGAGGAAAGTCAGCGACCTGCTCCTTGAGAGAAACAATTTTTGCAACTCTCTCGATTACGGGAATCTTGAAATGAAAGCCTGTCTGCCAGGTGGTATTGTAAGCGCCCAGTCTTTCAATGACATAAGCCTTTGACTGCGGGACTATCTTGATGTTAAGAATAAGAACTATAAGAATAAGTGCAATTATTGCAACAATGGGGATAATTACCTCTAACATAAAAGTGGCCTCCTTAAATTATTTTACTATAAGCTTTACACCGTCAATTTTTACGACGGTAACCGTTGTTCCGAGTTCTATATTTTCATCGTTTTCGGAACGGGCAGTCCATTCAACGCCGTTTATTTTTGCCGCGCCTTTTCCGAGAAGATTGTTGATTTCCTCTGTAACCACGGCCTTTTCACCGATACATCGGTCAGCGTTGGTTGGCTGGGACTTTTTATTGATATATTTCTTAACAAGAGGTCTGGTTGCAAGCAGGAGAATTATTGAAACTGCAAGAAAAGCTATGACCTGAATCACTATGCTTTTCACTCCGAATGCCGAAAGGAGCATTGCGATAAGCGCGCCGCCTGCGAACCAGATGGTTGTTAACTGTACGGTTGCAACTTCAGTGATGATGAAAAGGACTAAAAGTGCAAGCCATACCCATACCATATATTCGCCCATATACATCACCTCCTGCGTATATATTATATTATTTATATATTATTGTCAATAAATATACACATTAATTTAAAAATTGTCCACAAAAAACGAAAATTACTATTGCAATTTAAAAATGACTGTGATATAATTGACCAGCAAAACGCACGCGAGGGTATCATAACGGCCCTGCAGGGGTTCGACATAGCCCTTGTTCCGTATGATAATAAGCTTTCGCGGAGGTTTAATAAAAGGAGGAAAAAAATATGTCAGTAGTATCAATGAAGCAGCTGCTTGAAGCAGGTGTGCACTTCGGTCACCAGACCAGAAGATGGAACCCCAAAATGGCTCCCTATATCTTCACAGAAAGAAACGGAATTTACATCATCGACCTTCAGAAGACAGTTAAGAAGCTTGAAGAAGCTTACAACTTCATTCACGAAGTTGCTGCAGAGGGCGGCGAGATCCTTTTCGTAGGTACAAAGAAGCAGGCTATGGATTCCATCAAGGAAGAAGCTATCCGTTGCAACATGCCCTTCGTTAACGCTCGTTGGCTCGGCGGTATGCTCACAAACTTCAGCACGATCAAGAGAAGAATCAAGAGACTTGAACAGCTCAATAAGATGGAAGAAGACGGAACATTTGATCTTCTCCCCAAAAAGGAAGTTATCAAGCTCAAGCTCGAAAGAGAAAAGCTCGAAAAGTTCATGGGCGGTATCACAGAAATGAAGAAGCAGCCCGCTGCTATGTTCATTGTTGACCCCAGAAAAGAAAGAATTGCTGTTCTTGAAGCAAAGAAGCTCGGTATTCCGATCGTTGCTATCGTAGACACAAACTGCGATCCCGACGAGGTTGACTATGTAATCCCCGGTAATGATGACGCTATCAGAGCTGTTAAGCTTATTGCAGGCGCTATGGCTGATGCTGTTATCGCAGGCCGTCAGGGTGAAACTGCTCCCGAAGCTGAAGAAGCAGTAGCAGAAGAAGCAACTTTTGAAGAATAATTTTAATAGGCCCGTACAGTGTGCGGGCTTGTTTTGATAAAAAATGTAATTTAGGAGGAAATAATAATGGCATTTACAGCTAAAGACGTTCAGGCTCTTCGTGAAAAGACAGGCGTTGGTATGATGGATTGTAAGAAGGCTCTTGTTGAAACAGACGGTGATATCGACAAGGCTATTGATATTCTCAGAGAAAAGGGTCTTGCTTCCGCAGCTAAGAAGGCAAGCCGTGTAGCAGCTGAAGGTATCGTTGCTGCATGTTCAGACGAAAACGCAGGCGTTCTTGTTGAACTTAACTGCGAAACAGACTTCGTTTCAAAGGGTGCTCCCTTTGTTGAGCTTTCAAACAAGGTTGCAAAGACAGTTCTTGCAGCAAAGCCCGCTGATGTTGAAGCTCTCCTTGCTACAAAGGCAGTAGATTCAGACAAGACAGTTGAAGAAGAGGTTCAGGAGGTTTTCCTTGCTCTTCGTGAAAATATGAAGGTCAGAAGATTTGCTGTTGTTGAAGGTCACACAGCAACATATATCCACGCCGGCGGTTCTGTTGGTGTTATCGTTGCTTTCGATACTGACGATGCTACAGCAGCAAAGGCTGAATTCAGCGAAATGGGTAAGAATGTAGCAATGCAGATCGCAGCTATGAGCCCCGAATTCTTAAGCAAGAGCGATATTTCTGCTGAAGAACTCGCAAAGATGGAAAACATCACAATTGAAAGCGCTCTCAATAAGCCCGATTCTCTTCCCGTACCGATTCTTAACAGCCTTATTGCTGAAGTTATTGATACAAAGAAGTGGAATGATGAAGACACAGCAATTTACAACGGTCTTGATCAGCAGCAGAGAAAGAACTTCTTCAATTTCATCTCCAAGGAAGCTTATGCTGAACTTGCTGCTCTTGCAGTTGCTAAGAAGGCTGAAATTGCAGAAAATAAGATCTTCAACGGTCTTGTTCAGGGTCGTCTTGCAAAGCAGATCAAGGAAGTTTGTCTTCTTGAGCAGGCTTTTGTTCGTTCCGATCTCTTTGACGGCGATGTTAAGGGCTATGTTGCATCAGTAGCTAAGGCTCTCGGTGCTGAGCTTTCAGTTAAGAGCTTCACCCGTTTTGCAAAGGGCGAAGGAATTGAAAAGAAGGCTGATGATTTCGCAGCTGAAATCGCAAGCATGGTTAAATAAGTTAAATAAACTTTTTGAGAGAGAGGCTCAGGCTTCTCTCTTTTTTTGTTTGACACAGGAAAGCATAGATGGTAATATCATATTATAATGAAAAAGGTGGTACTGCTATGAAGAAAAAAATATATCTCTGGGAAAATGATGTTCCTTATTTTAATCCTGATTTCTCTCAGGAGCCTCCGTCAATAACCGAATACTTTCTTGATAACGGCAAGAAGAACGGCTGTGTGCTTGTAATTCCCGGCGGCGGATACGGCTTTGTATGTATCGACCACGAGGGAGATGCCATCTGCCGTTATCTTAATGAAAACGGAATAAGTGCCGCATATCTTAATTACAGAATTGCTCCATATAAGCACCCCGTAATGGAAACCGATGCAAGACGCGCTATCCGTCTTATAAGGTATAATGCGGATAAATGGGGTATAGATGCAAATAAAATCGGTACAATGGGCTTTTCTGCAGGGGGACACTTAACCTGTATGACAGCGCTTCGCTTTGATTACGGCATAAAAAACGGCGATGAAATTGACGCTGTTTCTTCCCGTCCCGATACATCCGCTCCCTGCTATGCAGTAGCCTCTCTTGACCCTGAAATCACGCATATGGGCACTCAGGAGAATCTTTTGGGCAAAAATGCCGATAAGAATATGATAGAAGCCTTGTCTTCGGAAAATATTGTCCGTGATGATACACCGCCCGTATTTTTATGGCATACGGCAGAGGATACAGCCGTAAATCCCGAATGTTCTCTGCGCTTTGCTTCCTCTCTTATAAAGGCGGGAATACCCTGTGAGCTTCACATTTTCCCTTACGGCGGACACGGTCTCGGAAGAGCCGAAAATCAGCCCCTTGCCGACCAGTGGATGCCGCTTTATATCAAATGGCTGAAATACTACGGTTATTGATTTACAGTTAAAAAAGCTTCGTTTCTGTTTTGCTGCAGAAACGAAGCTTTTTATTTATTACATTAAATCCTTGATTTTTGAAAGTCTTTCAAGGGCTTCATAGAGGGTTTCGTCCTTCTTTGCGAAATGGAAACGGGCAAGGTGATTGACATCTTCTTTGAAGAAGGATGAGCCGGGAACGGCGGCAACGCCTACCTTATAAGCCAATTCCTCGCAGAATTCAATATCAGATTTGCCCTTCTGGAATTCTGATATATCAACCATCATAAAGTATGAGCCTTCGGGCTCTGAGAATTTCCAACCGAGATCTCTGAGTCCGCCTACGAAAATATCTCTCATATGTGTATAATGATCCTGAAGCTCCTTATAGTAGGACATAGGAGCAGTAAGACCTGCAATAACAGCCTCCTGTAAGGGAGAGGGAGCACATACAGTAAGGAAATCGTGAATCTTCTTGCAACGGTCCATAAGCTCCTCACAGGCTACGATATAGCCAAGTCGCCAGCCCGTAATGGAGTATGTTTTTGAAAGCGATGAACAGCATATTGTTCTTTCCCACATTCCGGGCAGAGAAGCAATATAGGTGTGCTTGTGAGGCTCAAAAATGATATGCTCATATACCTCGTCCGTGATAACGATAACATCATATTTTATAGCAAGATCCGCAATTACCTGAAGCTCGTCCTTTGTGAATACTCGTCCTGAGGGGTTTGAGGGATTACAAAGGAGCATTGCCTTTGTTTTGGGATCCTTGAATGCATCCTCAAGCTTATTTGCATCAAATGTGAATGCAGGGGGCTCAAGGGGAACGAAAATAGGCTCAATGGAGTTGAAAAGGCTCTGTGCGGCATAGTTTTCAAAGTAAGGGGAGAATATCACTATCTTATCACCGGGGTTTGAAATAGCCATCATGGTAGCCATCATAGCCTCTGTGCTTCCTATTGTTCCGATAACATTCTTATCGGGGTCAAGGTCGATTCCCATAAATGTGCCGACCTTTTTTGCAACAGCCGCACGGTAGTTATAAGCACCCCAGGTAGGGGAGTACTGATGAGGGCCTGCTGTTGCAACATTCTTAAGTGCATCCATAATGAACTGAGGGGGATCGAAATCGGGGAAGCCCTGAGAAAGGTTGATAGCACCGCATTCCATTGAAATTCTTGTCATTCTGCGGATAACGGAATCGGAAAGATGTTCGATTTTTCTGTTTAATTCTTTCATTTTAATTTCTCCTTAGGAATTGTATCCGAGATCGAATGCCTTAAGGTTTATTTCAAGGAATTTTTCGGGTACTGTGTTTTTGATTGTTTCAACCCATACTTCGTACGGGATTTCTGTATTTTTTGCCATAACACCGATGAGAACAACATTTACAGCCTTCTGATTGCCCGCCGCCTTTGCAAGTGAAAGGGCATCAACAACGGTAGTGTCAGCTGTGTTCTTTAATTCTTCTGCGATATTCTCGGGATATTCACAAGCGCCGATAA
This sequence comes from Oscillospiraceae bacterium, assembly GCA_015066205.1. Lineage (GTDB taxonomy): Bacteria > Bacillota > Clostridia > Oscillospirales > Acutalibacteraceae > RUG806. The sequence continues at coordinate 21,609 of SVOV01000018.1, read as the reverse complement.
TTACAGGCATCGGATCGATTTCCTGTGAGTTTACTATGATTTTACCGCCTTTTTTAAGATAAGGCAAGGCTCTTTTTGCTTCAAGAAGCTCAAAGGCAAGAATTATATCCGCACCGCCCTTATCAATAATGGGGGAGTGGACCTTTTCTCCGTAACGGACATAGGTTACAACAGAGCCGCCTCTCTGGCTCATACCGTGAACCTCCGATACCTTAACATCATAGCCCTCACCGATTACGGTATTACCGAGAATACGGCTTGCAAGAAGAGTTCCCTGACCGCCTACGCCGACTATCATTATGCTTTTTGTTTCCATTTAAGCTTCCTCCTTTTCGATAGCATCAAAAGGACAGATGTTCATACAAAGCGTACAGCCGTTACACTGGGTAGCATCAATGACAGGCTTCCCGTCTTTTACGGTAATTGCGGGACAGCCTGCCTTAAGACACATCTTGCAGTTTTTACATTTGTCTGTGATAATACATCTTCCGGAATATTTAACTGTCTTAAGAAGAGCACAGGGACGCTGAGCAATAATAACAGAGGGTTCGTTCTTTTCGGTTTCCTCTTTAACTGTCTTTTCAAAATTCTTTACATCAAAGGGATCGGCAATTCTGACACTGTCAATACCCAATGCCTTACAAAGCAGCTCAAGATCGACCTGCTTTGTTGCTTCTCCTCTGATAGTCTTACCCGTTGTGGGATTATCCTGATGGCCTGTCATTCCCGTAATTGAGTTGTCAAGAATTATAACGGTATTGGCACCTTTGTTATAAACTATATCAATAAGTCCGGTGATACCCGAATGCATAAAGGTTGAATCGCCAATAACGGAAACAAGCTTTTTGCCCCATTCCTCACCTCTTGCTTTTGCCATACCGTGAGCGGCGCTGACGGATGCGCCCATGCATATCGTAGTATCAATGGCGTTAAGGGGAGCGGCGGCACCGAGGGTATAACAACCGATATCACCCGATACCGTAAGACCGAGTTTTTTCAGTACATAGAATGTACCTCTGTGAGGACAGCCTGCACACATTACGGGAGGACGGACGGGAACAGGATCAGTTTTCAGTTCTTCCGTTTCCTCTCCGAGAATTACTTTTTTTATGAGATTTGCACTGTATTCACCGAGAAGGGTAAACTCTTCTTTTCCGATAACTTCAATGCCGTTTGCTTTGCAGTGTTCCTCAATAAAGGGATCAAGCTCTTCAAGAACATACACTTTTTTGCATTTTGCGGCAAAATCCTTGATAAGCTTTACGGGCATGGGATAAGCCATACCGAGCTTTAAGAAATTAGCACCTTTTCCGAGAGCTTCTTTTGCATATGAATATGTAATTCCCGCTGTGATAATACCGATCTCGGAGCCGTTATATTCAACCGTATTGACGGGAGCGCTTTCAGCATATTCTTCCAGTGCTCTCATTCTGTTTTCAACATCAACATGTCTTTTGATGGCGTTTCCGGGCATCATAACATATTTGGCAGGATTCTTTTCATAAGCTTTCAGCTCATCATTTTCTCTTTCTCCGAGCTCGACCAGACTTTGTGAATGAGAAACCCTTGTTGTAAGACGAAGAAAAACGGGAGTATCGAATTTTTCACTGAGCTCGAAGGCTATCTTTGTAAATTCCTTACATTCCGAAGAATCCGACGGCTCAAGCATCATGATCTTTGAGGCCTTTGCATAGTGTCTTGAATCCTGCTCATTCTGTGATGAGTGCATTCCGGGATCATCTGCAACGGCAATAACAAGACCGCCGTTGACCCCTGTATAGGATGCAGTAAAAACGGGGTCAGCCATTACATTAAGACCGACATGCTTACAGCAGGTCATAGCTCTTGCACCCGCAATAGCGGCACCTATAGCAACCTCTGCGCCTACCTTTTCATTGGGTGCCCATTCGCAGTATATCTCATCGTATTTTACTGCATTTTCGGTAATTTCCGTACTGGGTGTGCCGGGATAAGATGAAACTACCTTTACTCCGGCCTCATAACAGCCTCGTGCAACGGCTGCGTTTCCAAGCATTAACTGTTTCATTTTATTACTCTTTTCTCACTTTATTTCATTTTGCGCAGCAACGAGATTCTCTCCCTGATACTTTTTTCTCAGTGCGGGCTTTTCTATCTTGCCCGTGGGATTTCTCGGAACATCTGCAAAAATAATTTTGTGCGGTCTTTTATATCTCGGAAGATCAAGACAGAAATCGTTTATTTCATCCTCTGTCAGCGTAAAGCCGTCCTTTGTTTCAATTATTGCCGCCGCTATTTCACCGAGACGCTGATGGGAAATGCCGATAACGGCAACATCCTTGACAGCCTCGTGGCGTCTGATGAAATCCTCTATCTGAACGGGATAAATATTTTCTCCGCCCGAAATAATAACATCTTTTTTTCTGTCTACAAGGTAAATAAAGCCGTCTTCATCCTCCATAGCCATATCGCCTGTGAAAAGCCATTCACCCTTGAGGATCTCTTCGGTAGCCTTTTCATCCTTGTAATAGCATTTCATAACTCCGGGGCCCTTTACGGCAAGCTCACCGACCTCGCCTTTTTTTACCTCGTTTCCGTCGGAGTCTGAAATCTTGACCTGCCAGCCGTAGCCCGCCTTACCGATAGCACCGACCTTATGTATATTCTCAACCCCGAGATGAACACAGCCGGGCCCTATTGATTCACTGAGTCCGTAGTTGGTGTCATATTCGTGGTGAGGGAAGACCTTTTTCCATCTCTTGATAAGTGAGGGCGGTACGGGCTGGGCACCGATATGCATAAGCCTCCATTTTGACAGATCATAATCCGACAGATCGATCTCTCCCGAATCAACGGCATCAAGAATATCCTGTGCCCAAGGTACAAGAAGCCAGACTATTGAGCATTTCTCTTCACTTGCGGTATTTATTATCCATTCGGGCTTTATGCCCTTGAGGATAACAGATTTTGCTCCTACTAAAAACGAACCGAACCAATGCATTTTTGCCCCTGTATGATAAAGCGGGGGAATGAGAAGAAATACATCGTCCTTTGTCTGTGAGTGATGTGCCTGTTCAGCCATACACGAATGCATAAGCGCCTTATGGGAGTGCAGAATGGCTTTAGGGAAGCCCGTTGTTCCCGATGAATAATAAATTGCCGCATCATCGGTATCGGAAATTTGTATTTTGGGAGTTTTTGAGGAGCAATAAGAAATAAGCTCATCAAAGCTGTCTGCAAAGGACGGACAGTCCTCTCCGCAGTAAAGCCACATTCTGACACGGGGAACTCTATGGCATATTTCTTCAATTCGTCCCGTAAACTCAGGGCCGAATACTATAAAATCAACATCTGCCTTGTTGATGCAGTATTTGATTTCTTCAGCTGTATATCTGTAATTTAGAGGAACCACAACCGCACCGGTTTTAAGTACTCCGAAATAAACAGGGAGCCACTCAATGCAGTTCATCATAAGAATTGCAACCTTGTCGCCCTTTTTTATTCCTCTGGTGCGAAGAAGATTTGCAAATCGGTTTGCGGTTTTGTTGAACTCTCCCCAGGTCATTTCTCTTCTGTATGCCTGGGAGGGGTCTGTTACAATAAGAGAGTATTCTCTCCATGTCATTTTTGTTTTATTGTCAAGCTTCGGGTTTATTTCAACCAGAGCAGTATCATTAGGATAAAAATCGGCATTTTTCTGCAGTATTTCTGTGATGGGCATAAGAGGATCCTTTCTGTCTGACACAGTCTGAAATCTGTCGTATTATTTAATATAATATATTAATTTATCATTTTTAAGGTATCAAGTCAATAAGTCTGTGGGTATTTTATATTATTATATATAATAATTATAATAAATACCTGTTATCTTGTTCCCATTACATAAAGAGAAAAGCTGCCGTCAGCAAAAACCTTTCCGTCATCACCGAAAATCTCCGTTCTTACAACACAGATCGTTTTTCCGTTTTTGACTGTTTCACCCTTACAGTAAAGATACTCAGTGTCCGTGACAGGGTGAAGATAGTTTATTGATGCATTAAGTGTGGAAATAATTGTTCCGTGAGTCATCGCAGTATAGCCTGCTACGGTATCGGCAAGTGTGAAAACACAGCCTCCGTGAACTATTCCGAGAAGATTTTTGTGATGGTCTTTTACCTTCAGTCTTCCTTCACAGAAGCCCTCTCTATAATCCGAAAGCTCAATGGAATTATAAGCTATATAAGGAGTTATTGATGCCTCTTTTTTATAATCGGGTAGATTCATTTTTTATCGCCGTCCTGTATTTGATGTTAATTATTATATAACCGAAAATTAATAAAGTAAATAGTGTTTAAGTCAGTTTTAAGTTCATTTTAATATAGTCTTGAATAAGAAAAGATTTTATGCAATAATATTATCATAAGTTTTCGGAGGGAAAAATATGCAGGTTCTTGTGGTTGAAGATGAAAAGCGTCTTGCTCAGGCTCTCGGTCATGTGTTGGAAGAGCAGAAGTATATGGTTGATATTGCCTTTGACGGCGAAGACGGCTATGACTATGCCGTAAGCGGAATATATGATATAATAATTCTTGATGTGATGCTTCCCAAAATGAACGGATATGAGGTGGCATCAAGGCTTCGTAAGGAAAAGATTCAGACCCCCATTCTTATGCTTACCGCAAAGGATCAGATATCCGACAAGGTAAAGGGACTGGATTCGGGTGCTGATGATTATATGACAAAGCCCTTTGCTCCCGAGGAGCTTCTTGCCCGTGTGAGAGCTCTTACCCGCCGTCAGGGAGAGGTCATTATTGATGAGATCACCTTTTCCGATGTTACGCTCAATCTTTCCACTTGTGACCTTACCTGCGGAGTAAAGAGTGTTCATCTCAATTTCAAGGAATTTGAAATTATGAAGATACTTATGCAGAACGCCGGAATCGTAACAACAAAAGAGGATCTTATTGTTAAGGTCTGGGGCTATGATTCGGATGCCGTTGATAATAATGTCGAGGTATATGTTTCATTCCTCCGTAAAAAGCTTGATTTCATTTCCGGCGGAATTGAAATCGTATCTCTCAGAAAAATCGGATACCGCCTTGAGGTGAAAGAGGATGTTAATAAAGCTTAGACGGCGTTTTGTCGCAATATCAATGTCAATAATATGCGCTGTACTTGTTTTCTTCTATGTATTTGCAAGTACTGTGCTTTTTGTCACAATGACTATGGATATGCAGTCTGTTCTGATGAAATTCTCAAGCTCATCCGATATAGATATGCTGCCTCAGATAGGTGAGGGCGATGTTGATGATTCTCTTTTTGCTCTTCATTCGGGAAATGTCTGTGTTGTTGATGTAAAGGAGCTCGGAAAAATAGCAATTCTTGATTTCAGCCGTGCAAATATGGATGAAGCAATTCTCTCCGAGGCGGTTACAAAGGTTCTGAAAACGGGTAATGATTTCGGGCACATAAATGAACTCAATCTCTTTTTCAGTAAAACAGATATTTCATACGGAAGCCGTATTGCCTTTGCTGATTCGACTCAGTATTTTGAATATCTTAAGGTAATACTTGTAGACGGAACGATTCTGATCGTTCTTGCATCTCTTTTCTTGTGGTGCATAATGCGTTTTCTTGCGACAATGTGCCTGAAACCCGTTGAAAAGGCATGGGAACAGCAGAAAAACTTTATAGCTGATGCCTCACACGAGCTTAAAACCCCGCTTACCGTTATTCTCACAAACAGCGGAATTCTGAAATCCCATAAGGATGATGTTATAAATGACAGAATTCAGTGGGTGGACAGCACCTATGAAGAGGCAACTCATATGAAAGAGCTTGTGGATAAACTCCTTCTTCTTGCAAAAACCGAAAATATGAGCAAGAAGAATATGTTTACCGATGTTGATCTTTCGGAGCTTTCTATGCAGCTTGCTCTTCAGTATGAGCCTGTTGCCTTTGAGCAGGGCGTTATGCTTTATACCGATATCGATAAGAATATCCGTCTTAACGGCGACAGCGTAGCTCTTAATCAGATCATTCATATTCTTCTTGATAATGCGATAAAATATGCGGGAAATGAGGGGGAGGTCACCCTTTCTCTTAAAAAAAGACATTCATATTCTCTTAAGAGAAATACGGGTTATATTTACCTTTCCACAAGAAATACGGGTGAGCCGATTCCCGAAGAGGATATCCCCCATCTGTTTGAACGCTTTTACCGTTCCGATAAAGCAAGAACCTCGGGAAGCGGTTACGGTCTCGGTCTTTCTATCTGTAAGAATTTAGCTTCGCTTCATAATGCCGATATCAGTGTTTCAAGCGATAAGGAAAACGGAACAGTTTTTACGGTAAAATTCAGAATGCAATAAATAATCACCGTGTTCGTAAGAGCACGGTGTATATTTTATCTTATAGGAACCTTTACGGTAAATTCGGTGCCCTCACCGACAGTGCTGTCAACCGAAATATAGCCGTTCGTAATGTTGATTATCCTTTTTACAAGAGCCAGCCCCAGACCGTTTCCGTCAGTTCCTCTTGATGTATCGCACTGATAGAATTTATCAAATATCAGCTCTCTCTGATCTTCGGGAATTCCGCAGCCTGTGTCTGCTATTTTTATTTTTGCAAAGCGTCTGCCTTTAGTAAGAGAGACCGTAATCGTTCCGCCGTCGGGAGTGAATTTTATTGCATTTGAAAACAGATTGTTCCAGACAATATCCATAAGCTTTATATCGGATATAACAAAAACATCCTCTTCTATGTCTGTTTCAATTTCAATGCCCTTCTTTTCCCATTGAGCTTCGAAATTGAGAAGACATTCGCAAAGCTGTTCGCTGACATTGTATTCCTTTATTTCTGATGGAATCTTCTGATTTTCAAGCTGATTCAGCTTCAGTATATTGGTTATAAGCTCCGACATCTTTTTGGATGAATCCGAAATTGCTTTTGCGTATTCAGTTTTTTTGCTTTCGTCAATGCTTTCATCCTGTAAAAGAGCCGCATAATTGGAAATAACGCTTATGGGAGTCTTCAGCTCGTGAGAAATGTTTGACATAAGAGAAACCTTAAGATTGTCAATGCTTGAAAGCTCCGTTGTCATAAGATTTATGTTATTTACTATAGTGCTGAAGCGAGATGGGTAGTGTCTTCTTTTGATTTTTGTTGAAAGCTCGCCCTTTCTTATTTTCAGCAACGCTTCATTGATGGCAGTAACGGGTCTTTCCACCGTGAGACTCTTCCAGATCGTGCCGATTATTGCAAAAATAGCGGACATAAAAATAAGATTTATAAAGGTTATGGGAGCAAATTCAATTATATAATCAAAGGATATCTCAAGGGAGTGAAGAAACATCAGCATTGAAACCGTTGTGGTGATTCCCGATAATATAAAGAAGCCGACAAAAGTAATAATAAAGTTGAAAAATAGTCTTCTTTTAGAATGCTTTTTCATTTTTAAGCACCGCCTTATAGCCGAGTCCTCTTACCGTTACAATTTCAAAAGAGTCGCAGTCGGCAAGCTTTGCACGAAGCTTTGTCATATATACATCAACTGTTCTTGTTCCCGATTCCGTGTCTGCCTCCCAGAATTCATTCATAAGCTGTGAACGGGTAAAAGCTTTTTTAGGATAGGAGAGAAGCTTATATAAAAGGCTGAATTCTCTTGCGGTAAGGCTTATCTCCTCGCCGTTGAGGTATGCTGTATATTCGTTGATATTCATAGTGAAATTGCCTATGGTAAGCACCTTGCTGTTATTGATTCCCGCGCGTCTTAAAATTGCGCCGATCTTAAGAAGAAGCTCATCCAGATCAATGGGCTTTACCATATAATCGTCAATTCCCGCTTTATAACCCTTTTCCTTTGAGGCAAAGTCATCTCTTGCGGTAACAAAAAGAATGGGGATGTTTTCGTTTACGGTTCTGACATTTTTTGCAAATTCAAAGCCGTCAACATCAGGCATCATAATGTCTGATATGATAATATCAAAAACCTTTTCATATAGAGCTACAAAAGCATCCTCTGCATTAAGACAGCCTACAGCGTTATATCCGTGCTGATTAAGAAACGAGCAGAAAGATTTATTAAGAGCCTTATCATCTTCAACAACAAGTATATTAAACATCCTTTTACCTCCGTTATGTTGATGTAATTTGCAAATCAGTAATATTATAACACATATTTGTTAAAATATTGTTAGCATAAAAATAAAGCCTGCCGTTAAAAGGCAGGCTTATATTCATCAGATAGATTTCAGAAGAGCGGGAAGTCTTGTGATTGCGGGGCCGATTCTGAGAATGATCTTTCCGAGACCCTTTGCACTTGATTTGTCATCGTTGAGGATCATAAGAAGTCCGTCTGCCATTTCAACACTGAAAACGCCCATACTCATAGCAATAAAGTTTCTGATGGGGATCTGAGTTGCCATAGCAGCAATCATCTTTCCGTCACCGTTGGCATCAGAGCCCATTTTTGCCATTATGCCTTCAATGAGATTGCAGATTCTGCCGCCCCATTTTGTGTGTCTTGCATCATCAAGACAGCAATATATATCAATGGGCTTTGAGGTATCTCTTTCCTTTGAGGGAAGAGCTCTGCCGAGGACTGCTTCAAACTGAGCATCTGTAACGGCACCGATATCAGCGGAATAATAAGCAGGTGCGCTTGCCTTGTAATCGGGGATAACAGCCGTATCATCGGAATTTACGGTAACAGACTTTCCGAGTCTTAAATCTCTTGAGGATGTGCCGACAAGAATTGCAAATTCACCGCTTTCAACCTGGAAGCTGCCTGAATATACATTAAAGAAAGCGAAATCTCTCTTTGAAAGAGTGAATGTAACCTCTTTTTCTTCGCCTGCCTTGAGGAATATCTTCTTGAATGCCTTGAGCTCCTTTTCGGGACGGTAAATTGTGGAAACACGGTCTGCAACATAAAGCTGGGTAACCTCTGCACCGTCAACATCACCTGTGTTCTTGACCTTGAATGAAACGGTAAGAGTATCGTTTTCATTCATTTCCTCGTGTGAAAGAGCAAGGTCGCTGTATTGGAATTCGGTATATGAAAGACCGAAGCCGAAGGGGAAGAGAACTTCCTTTTTAGCAGTATCATAATAACGGTAGCCGATGTAAACTGATTCTCTGTGCTCACTTGTTACGGGGCCTCCGGGATAGTTTCCGTATGTGGGGTTGTCGGAATACTGAAGAGGATAGGTTTCTGATGTCTTACCCGAGGGATTTACCTTACCTGTAAGAATATTTGCTGTTGCACTGCCTGTTGCCTGACCGCCGAGACCTGAATTAAGAATTGCCTTGACCTCGTTTACCCAAGGCATATTGACAACAGAGCCTGCGGCAAGAACAACAACTGTATTTTCGTTTACCTTTGCAATTTCCGAAACAAGAGCATTATGACAGGAGGGCATATCAATACCGACTCTGTCATAGCCTTCGCCCTCAAATTCTTCTGTAAGACCGACAAAAACAAGAGCTACATCAGCATTTTTTGCCGCATTGACTGCTTCTGCTGTAAGCTCAGTATCAATAACATCCTTTTTCTTGTCATAGCCTTTAGCATATGTAACATCAACGCCGAGCTTTTTGAGCTCCTCGAGAGCATTGTCAAGCCTTGTGGGATTTATAACTGATGATCCTGCGCCCTGGAAGCGGGGGGCAGCGGCAAGCTCACCGATAACCGCAACCTTCTGACCCTCTTTGAGAGGAAGGACCTTATTATCATTCTTAAGGAGAACCATTGAGCCCTCTGCAACCTTTCTTGCAACGGCGTGATGGTCGTCGAAAGAGAAATTACATTCTGCCTTAAGGGCGGGCTTTGATTTGATAATGAGATCAACAACAGTGTCAACTCTTTCATCAAGAATTTCCACGGGAAGCTCGCCTGAATTTACGGCTTCAATAATCTTCTTTGTGTTATAGTCGCCGGATGACGGCATTTCAAGATCAGTTCCTGCCTTAAGTCCGGGAATTCTGTCAACTGATGAGCCCCAGTCTGTAACTATAAGACCCTTGAAGCCCCATTCATCTCTTAATACCTTTTTCTGCAGATATTCATTCTGTGAAGCATATTCGCCGTTGATTCTGTTATAGGAATTCATAATTGTCCAGGGATCAGCTTCTTTGACAGCAATTTCAAAGGCAGTGAGATAAAGCTCTCTTAAGGCTCTTTCATCAACGACCTCATCAACTATCATTCTGTAAGCCTCCTGTGAATTACAGGCAAAATGCTTGAGTGATGTGCCGATGCCCTTTGACTGAACGCCCTTTACAAGACCTGCTGCAAGCTTACCTGCAAGCACGGGGTCTTCGCTGAAATACTCAAAGTTTCTGCCGCAAGTGGGTGCTCGCTTGATATTCATACCGGGGCCGAGAACAACGGAAACCTTTTCCTTAAGACATTCCTCGCCGAGAGCCTTTCCGGCTTCGGTAAGAAGCTCGGGATCCCAGGAGCAGGAGGATGTTGCTGCGGGAGGGAAGCAGGTTGCGGGAACAGAGTTTCCGAGACCGATTCCGTCTGTAGCCTTTTTGTTTTCGTTCTTTTTTCTCAGACCGTGAGGGCCGTCTGTGATATTGATGGAAGGAAGACCGAGCTCCTCGCATCCCTCAGAATGCCAGTAATCAAGGCCTGATACAAAAGAGGCCTTCTGCTCAAGTGTCATTTTATTAACTATTTCGGGGTGCTTCAAAAGAATTCTCCTCTCAAAAAATACTATACAAAGCTAATATACAATATTTTCCTTATATAAGTCAACATTTTTATTTGTATAAAAGAGCCGATACCCTCAGGTACCGGCTTACTTTCAGTTTATAAAGATGTCTGTTTCAATATATCTTATGCCCATATCGTAAAGCATTTTTGCATCCTCAAGCTCGTTTACCGTCCAGAATGAACATCCGACGCCCGCGTCAACAGCAAGCTGAATGGAAGCCTTTGTGTTATCCTCGAAATTCGGAGAAAGCCAGCATTCGGAATCAAGTGCCTTCACGGAGCTTATTATTTCGGGAGTGATCTCACCGCAGAGATACCACAATTCGATTCCGCTGTCAAGTGCATCTATTACCTTGAGCTGCTCCATATCAAAGCTTATGATGATAGCCTGATCTTCCATGTTTCTTGCCTTTACGGCATCAACTACCTTGCAGAGCATATCAAGATTATCGCCCTTGATCTCTATCTGCGGACGGGTGGATGTGCCGACAAAAATATCAAGGTATTCATCGAGAGTGGCAATTCTGAGACCTTCATATTCCCAGAAATTAGCCCCCCATTTATATGAGAAGGTCTTAAGCTCGGCGAGTGTGTATTCGGATATCTCACCGATCTCACAGAACAGTGCACCGGTGTCACTGTTGTGGTTGAGCACCCATTCATTGTCTTTTGTCAGCTGAATATCACATTCTGCCGTGTAATAGCCGTATTCCACAGCCTTTTCATAAGCGGGAAGAGAGTTTTCGGGAGCTTCGGCATGAACTCCTCTGTGAGCTGTAAGAAAAACAGGATCCTCTTCGCTGCCGATTCCGTTTTCGCTTAAGGAAATAAGCTCCTGAGGCTGGTTGAATATCTTTACTATATGAATAAACGGGAGGAATGGACAAAGATAAAGGGGAACAAGAATAAGGGTTATTATCTTATTGAGAACAAAAGTCATATTGCTGCCTCATTTCTGAATTTTTTATGATTATATCAATTTTTTATTCCGTTGTCAATTAAGACAAAATACATAAATTTTAATAAAATTCAATAAGTTAATTGACTTATTCTGAAGTATGTGATAAACTATAAAAAAATAATGCTAACGGAGGATATATATATGAAAATCCAGACAATCGAAACAAAGAACCTTTGTGAAAGCGCAAAGAACGGCGGCTGTGGCGAATGCCAGACATCCTGTCAGTCAGCTTGCAAGACCAGCTGCGGTATTGCTAATCAGCAGTGCGAAAACAAGGTTGAAGAATAATTAATTATAAAACAAATCTTGCCGCCTTAAAGGCGGCATTTTTTGTGAACGGAGAAGAAATGATACATTCATATAAACTCGGCGGAATGAACATAGTCCTTGATATCTGCTCAGGCTCTGTGCATGTTGTTGATGAGGTCGCTTTTGATATTATCAATATGTATGAAAATGAAAGCCGTGAAGATATAATTGCGACTGTTCTTGAAAGATATCCCGACCGTCCCGAGGTAAATAAAGAAGAAATTGAAGACTGCCTCAGGCAGATCGAAGAGCTGAAAAAAGCCGGAAAACTTTTTACTCCCGATAATTTCAGGAATATCGCAGGAGAGCTCAAAAGGAGAACCTCGGGAGTCGTAAAGGCTCTTTGTCTTCATATAGCCCACAGCTGTAATCTTAACTGCTCTTATTGCTTTGCAAGTCAGGGAAAATACCACGGAGAAAGAGCGCTTATGAGCTTTGAAACGGGAAAAAGGGCTCTCGATTTTCTTGTTGAAAATTCAGGCTCAAGAAGAAACCTTGAGGTTGACTTTTTCGGCGGTGAGCCTCTTATGAATTTTACCGTCGTAAAACAGCTTGTTGAATATGCAAGAAGCATTGAAAAGGAAAAAGGCAAGAATTTCCGCTTTACTCTCACTACAAACGGTGTTCTTATTGATGACGATGTTATTGAATTTTCAAACCGTGAAATGAGCAATGTCGTTCTCAGTCTTGACGGAAGAAAGGAAGTTCACGACCGCTTCCGTGTTGACTATCAGGGCAGAGGCTCCTGGGATTACATAGTTCCGAAATTTCAGAAATTCGTTAAAGAAAGAGGAAACAAGAGCTATTATATGAGAGGAACCTTTACTCATAATAACCCTGATTTCCTTGAGGATATCAAAACAATGCTTGAGCTCGGCTTCACCGAGCTTAGTATGGAGCCCGTTGTGTGCGCCGCTGATGACCCGTCTGCTCTCACGGAAGAAGACAAAGCCATTGTTATGGAACAGTATGAAAAGCTCGCTGAATTAATGCTCAAGCGCCACCGCGAGGGAAAGCCCTTTACCTTCTATCACTATATGATAGATCTTAAGGGCGGACCTTGTATATATAAGAGAGTTTCGGGCTGCGGTTCGGGAACTGAATATATGGCAGTTACTCCCTGGGGCGATCTTTATCCCTGTCATCAGTTTGTAGGCGATGATAAATATAAGCTCGGAAATATTTATGACGGTGTTACAAATACCGTAATTCAGGATGAATTTATGGAATGTAATGTTTATACCCGTCCCGAATGTGCCGATTGCTGGGCAAAGCTTTATTGCTCGGGCGGCTGTGCCGCAAATGCCTACCATGCCACAGGCTCTGTAAAGGGCGTTTATTCCTATGGATGCGACCTTTTCAGAAAGAGAATGGAATGTGCGATTATGCTTGAAGCCGCAAAAACTCTTGAGGGGTAGATATGAACACGCCCATAGTTGATTTTATAAAGAATTATTCACAAGGCACAATGAAAAGATTTCATGTTCCCGGTCACAAGGGTAGAGGTGAGGAGGATTTTTCCTCGCTTGATATAACTGAGATCAAGGGTGCTGATGTCTTATATTATGAAGAAGGAATTCTTGAGGAAAGTCAGAAAAATGCTTCTTTGATTTTCGGTACGGGAAAAACTCTTTATTCGACGGAGGGTTCTTCTCTTGCTATAAGAGCAATGACGGCACTTATAAAAATGTATGCCGAAAAAAACGGTAAAAAACCTGTTATTGCTGCTGCCAGAAATGCGCATAAGGTTTTTATAACCTCCTGTGCTCTTCTTGATATTGAAGTTGACTGGCTTTTTCCGTTGTCAGAAATGCCTCTTGTAAGCTGTGTTATAGCAGAAGCGGAGCTTGAAGCATATCTCAAAAATTGCAGTGAGCTTCCTGTTGCCGTTTATGTGACAAGTCCCGATTATCTCGGTAATATTTCTGATATAAAGGGACTTTCCGATGTCTGCCGTAAATACGGTGTTCTTCTTGCCGTGGATAATGCTCACGGTGCATATCTCAGGTTTTTACCTGAAGATATTCATCCGATAAGCCTCGGTGCGGACATCTGTTGCGATTCGGCTCATAAAACACTTCCCGTGCTGACGGGCGGTGCCTATCTTCATATTTCTGAAAAAGCTCCGGAATATATTTTACAGAATGCAAAAAAGGCAATGGCACTTTTTGCATCAACAAGTCCGTCATATCTTATTCTGGCTTCTCTTGATAAGGCAAATGAGATTCTTGCGGGAGGTTTTCGTAAAAAAATTGCTGATCTTTCGGAAAAAATCAGCAAAATGAAAGCTCAGCTCGAGGCATACGGTAAAAGATTTATCGGAAACGAGCCGTTAAAAATAACCCTGTCAGCAAAGCTTTTCGGCTACAGCGGTTATGAGGTTGCGGAAATTCTTCGTAAAAACAGCATTGAATGTGAATTCTGCGATAAAGATTTTACTGTTCTTATGGTGTCACCTTATAATACCGAATCAGAAATAAACCATCTTCTTGCAGTTCTGATGTTTATGGTTTATCGCGGGCCAATAGAAGAAGCTTTTCCTGTTCTGAAAGCTCCTGAAAAGAAAATGCCGATACGGGATGCATTTTTTGCTCCGTCAAAAAGCATTGATGTTTCTGATTCTCTCGGAAAGATACTTTCCGATGTGAGTATAACCTGTCCTCCTGCAGTACCCGTTATTGTTTGCGGTGAGGTTATTGATGCTGCAGCAATTGAATGCTTTAAGTATTACGGCATAGAAAGAATAAATATAGTTGATATTGAGGAGATATAATGGTCAAGCATATAATATTATGGAATCTTAAGGATGAATTTACCCCCGAAGAGAAAGAAAATATCAGACTCGGTATTAAGGAGGGGCTCGAATCCTTACAGGGAAAGATCGAGGGGCTCATTGATATAAAGGTCAATATAAACGGTCTTTCTTCATCGACGGCAGATCTGATGCTGGACAGCACCTTTGAAAGCGAAGAGGCTCTTAAATTCTACGCTTCTCACCCTCTTCATCAGGAAATAGCCAATTTGAGGATAAGACCCTTTACAAAGCAAAGAAGCTGTCTTGATTTTGAGGTATAAATATTACGGTCCGTGCACTTTTTCGTGCACGGACCGTTTTTCGGTCAATAACGGAATTCACTGCCGTCCTTTATATCTGACATCCAGAGTTCATCTGAGGAGTTTTGAGCGTCGAAAACATATACTCCGTTTTTTTCCTTGAAGCTGTAAACAAAGCCTTCATCGGTTGTGAGTGTCAGGGTATCGCCGTTTATTTCATAATTTCCCTGACCGAAGTAGCTTGTATAAGGATGGAATGTGAATACAAATTTTCCGTTTTCGTAAAGCTTGAAGTTAGGCTTGAGAATTTCATTTGAAGAAGCCTTGAAGGTATAGGTCGCTGAATGAAGATCGTCACCGTAATCCGGCTCTTCAGGGGTTCTGTATGCGCTGACTCTTTCAATTTCACCAAGCTGGTCCTTACTGATTTCCGATATGATAAACCATCCTGTTGCGGAATACTTATCAACTGATGCCGTCCAGTTTACTTCTTTTGCCGCTATTGTCAATGTTTTATTTGCAACAGCCGCAAAATCCATCTCAAAATAGGCATCTTCATTTGTAGCTACCATATAAGTGATAAAGAGAACATTGTCTTCAAAGAAATTCTCATATTCCGTATCATATAAATATGAAAGCTCTCTGAAGGTCAGCCCCATATCCTGAAAAGCCTTGTCAAGATCAGCCTTATTATTGAAATATTCAACGAAATCATCAAGTTCCTTGCGGCTTTCTATCATAATAACGGGGAAATGCTGGATACTGCTTTGATTCGTAGGAACAAAGCAGCCGTAATCAATAAAGGTCTGAAAATTCTCTCCTGTGTTATCAACCGGGAAGCCTCTTTGTGAATATGATAAAAACTTCACAACAGAAAAATCTTTGTGTAAATCGATAAATTCTTCGGGGTCTTCGCTTCTTATGTCAATTTTTGCATCGGAATATGTTCCCGGTGCGTGAAGATAGAAATACCAGGCATCAGTGTCAGTCGTGGTTCCGCCGATTGAAAGAGAAAACCTTTCATCAATTACATATTCTCTGATATAAAGCCCCGAGCCTGTTTCATAATAGGTGAAATCCTCGAAGTCCTTCCAGCTGAGCTTATCGCCCTTTTTTGAAAGTCTTATTACATCATCAAGGGTCAGCTGTTTTGTCGTAACGACCGTGACAGGTCCCGAAAGACCGCCGATATCCGTAACACTGCCGTCACTTATCCTGAAAGTAATATAGGTTTTGTAGCTGTTCCCGTCACCTGCCGAAAAATCTGCAATAAGACGGTATTTTCCTGTTTTTGAAATATCAAAGCGCTGTGCGGAATATGATTTTTCTGCTGTTGTACCGGCTTTCAGCATATAGCCTATAGTTAAGAAAACAATCTCTTCCTTTGCAACGCTTTCCCAGCTTTCTCCGTTAAGCTTTTCTATATCATAGAATTCGCCGTAGGTTATATCTCTTTCGGTTGTGTTATTCCATGTGATATTAAAGACCTTATATCCGCCGGGATTGGTATCTATACTTTTAAGGGTGAGATAAACACCGTCAAAATCCGTGAACAGGGGAGAGGTTTCAGTGCCGATAACAGGGTCCTCCGGTGTTCTTATTGAAACGAAAAGATTCTTTACGACATCGGGATTTGTGATTCCGTAAGTGTAAGACGGCTTGACATTATCATCGACCCAGAGCTTTGAAAAGCTGTTATCAAAGTAAATTGTTATCTTATCATCGATTTCGATGCTGTAGGTCTTGTCACGGTTTTCTTCTCTGCTTTCATCGAGAGCCGTTCTTTCAAGCCGTATTTTTTTGATTTCTTTAAGCTCATCAGAGGGATCCTCTGTTGTATATACGAAGCTGTCAGTGCTTATGAAAAACTGAAGCTTTTGAGCATCACGGAATATGTCCTTACAGCCGTCAATACTGTCAATTCCCGAATTCGGATTTGTCATAAATAATGCCGAAAGAATGATGCTCAGAATCAGTGCACCTGCAACGACCCAGAAGGCGGGCTTTCTGTAATTCAGAATGTTCTTTATTCTTGTTTTTATGCCCGTTTCACCGAAAGCGAGAGGACAGGCTGTAATAAGCTTTTTCGGAGCGGAGAAATTGAGTAGGATTTCCGAATAAGCCTTCTTCATATCCTCTCCCTTTTCCTTAAGCACCTTTTCGTCACAGGCGGCTTCAATATCACGGCAAAGGAAAATATATGCCGCCCATAAAACGGGATTGAACCAATAAACGGAAAGAAGAACAAAGCCGAGAGGCTTCCATAAATGGTCAAGTCTTCTGATATGTGCCTTTTCGTGGGAGATTATAAATTCCTTTTCATAATCAGAAACCCGGGAGGGAAGATAGATTTCAGGCTTTATTATTCCCAAAATAAAGGGACTGTCAATATTATCACAGATATATACGCCTTTTTCTGTTCTGATTCTTTCTCTTGTCTTTCTTTTCAGTATAAGATAGCTTATCAGAGTATAAATAAGCATAAGTACAGTTCCCGCTATCCATAAAACAGACAGAATAAATAAAACTACCTGTAAGGGATTTACGCTTGCTGCAAGCTCCTTTGGGGCAAAGGCTTCATTTATCACGGGATTTACCGTATAATTCAGGGCGGGAATTCCGCTTGTTATATGAGGAGTCTTCTGATACATAATATCAGAGGGAACGGTTTGGGCACTGGGAATAAGACTCAATATGCTTTCAAATGAAAAGGGAAGAATAAGTCTCAGCCCCACAAGTCCCCATAAAACACAGCTTATCCATTTGGGGAGCTTTCTGAAAATAAATCTCAGTGCTATCAGCGCCGCGGCAAAATAAGATGCCGTTATACTCATATTGAGTACGGTAATGAAAACATTTTCCATATTCATTCCTCCTCAAAATCATTTATCATTTTTCTCAGCTCTTCAATTTCCGCCCTTGAAAGCTTTTTTCTTTTTGAAAAAGCCGCAAAAAAAGCGGGAAGAGAGCCGCCGAAGGTATCGTCAACGAATTTTTCACTCTGTAGTGAATAAAACTCCTGTTTTGAAATAAGAGAGGTCACGGTCCCCTTATTATTGACAAAAATACCCTTTTCACAAAGACGGCGAAGTACCGTAAAGGTGGTTGATTTTTTCCAGTCAAGCTCCTTTTCGGCAAGCTTCACGATTTCCGATGAAGTTACGGGCTCATTGCTCCAGATAATATCCGCAAATTTGCTTTCGACAACGCCGAGACCTGCTTCAATCATAGTATCAGCTCCTTAAAAATGGTTTACAGGTTGTAGACTACAATGTCAGTTTACAATATGTAAACCAATTTGTCAATACCTGAAGCAAAAAAAAGCTCCCTTTTTTACAAGGGAGCCGAAAATCAGATTTTACTGTGAATTCCGTTATATGAAATCCGTTTATTTTATAAGGTCGTGTTCTTTTATGAATTTTACCGTTTCTTCAACAGTTGTGAAAGCAAGTCCCACGACAGTATCTGCTCCGCCGTAATAAATAGCGATTTTTCCGCTTTCGGCATCTGTAAGAGCTGCACAGGGGAATACAACATTGGGAACATCACCCACAAGCTCATAATTTTCGTGAGGCGCAAGAAGGAAGCAGTCTGCGCGGTGAAGCACCTTCCAAGGCTCGTCCTTATCAAGAATTGCCGCGCCCATAGCATATGTAAAGCCGTTACAGGATGTAAGGACACCGTGATAGAACATAAGCCAGCCTTCGTCTGTTTCAATAGGGGTGGGGCCCGCGCCTACCTTGGTCATTTCCCAGTTCTTTTCAGGCTTCATTACAAAGCGGTATTTTCCCCAATAGTTGAGATCCTTGCTCTGCTGGATAAAAATATCGCCGTAAGGCGTATGTCCTCTGTCACAGGGGCGAATAAGAAGCATATATTCGCCGTTAACTTTTCTCGGGAAAAGCACACCGTTTCTTGCAACGGGATAGCAGGCATCCTCGAGCTGTACCCACTTTGTGAAATCTTCGGTATATGCAATTCCGATAGTTGTTCCGTGAGGTGTGAGATTTACCCAGGAAAGATAGTATTTGCCGTCAATTTCGCAAAGACGGGGATCATAGCCTCTGAAAATAACCTCGCTGTCAAGCTCCCAGCTGATACCGTCCTTACTTGAGCCCGTAACAAGAGTATGATCTCTTGAAATATTATCAACTCTGAAAACACCCTTGAAGCCGCCGTTATAAGGGACTACTGCAGAATTGAAAATGCTGTTCGCTCCGAATAAATTATCTCTTGTGATAACGGGATTTCCCGAATATCTCCATACGGGGTATTTGTACCCCTCGGGCTTGTCCTCCCAGGGAATGTTAGGAATATTGCCGCCTATTATCTTAGCCATAAAAATAACCTCCTGTTTAGTTGATTTAATTATACAGTATAAATGTGAAGTTTTCAACATAAAAGAAAAATCCCGTAAAGGAAACCTTTACGGGAAAAATCACGGATTTTCTGTTTCTTTTTTTAATCTTTCCTTTGCTTCCTCTACGGACTCACCGTCTTTTGTGAGAAAAGCATCGACAAACTTATCCTCGATTTTTGTGTAACCGCCAATGACCGTATCCTCGACCTTTTTATAGGCACCTACTACGGTATCTTCTATTTTTTTATAGCCTTCTGTTACTCCCTTTTCGATTTTTTCCGCACCTTTAGCTATTTTTGAAGCTGCCATATTTTTACCTCATTTTCTTTTTTTACAGTATATATTATGCCTGTTCCTATAAGCATAACCAGAATCCATACAGCCGTTCCCGTACAGGCATTCATAATCATAATTTCATTTTCTTTCATACCCGGGAAGGATACAAGCATTGCCCTTTGAAGAGAGAAGACTGAAACCGCCGCATCGGCAAGACCTATGTTTCTGATAAGAGAAAGAACAGGGGAGCTGATATGCCGTCTTTTTATAAAATTGATTATTGCAAGAGTAATTTTTGTGAATGCATATGTCGCCATAGTTATTACAAATATTTCGTGATGACTCTTTGTGACATCATAAAAAATACTGATATAAACGACACCGCACAGAATGATACCCATTATAATGAGTAAGCTTCCCGTAAATACTCTGATGAAGCTCAATCTGCTGTCGTTTTCTTCGGAATGGTTTCTTTTTTCCGAAAGTATTATTCCGAAGCGCATAACCGCAAGAATCAGATAATAAGCACCGACCGTAATAAACCAATAGGATTTTTCAGAAAGACCGAGAAAAATGTTAATAGCCGCATATATACCGTTAAAACAAAGGCTTGATGCCGCAATTAAAAATATTCTTCGGTTTTTGTCATAAAAAACACTTTTATACGGATTAATACAAATTCCTGTTCCGCTCATTTTTTTATTTCAGCCCCTTTATTACGGGAATAAGAGATAATAAAGCAATAATGCCGATAAGACCGACTGTAATTCCGACAATCAGCTTCTCCCATACTAAAACAAAGCACATTCCCACGCCAAGAAGAAGAGAGCCGATTACAGCAAGAGCGCTGACACCCGCCGCCTTACCGCTGAATTTTACGGGAGCCTTATTTTCCATTTTGCGCCATACTATTACCGTAATAAGCGCAAGAACAAGTCCTATAACGCCGAAAATTATACCGGGCTTAAAGGAATTCCATTCGGGAAGAAGAGCCATACACATTCCGAGCGAGAATAAAACTCCGCTTACTGTACCGAGAATCATTGCAACAAAACTGCTTTTTTTCATTTTTAACACCTCTTTAACATATTATTAACACAACAGTTGTATTGTTAATGTAATTTTAGTATATAATTTGCAGAGGAAATTTTCAATCATCAATAATCGGACATCTGTTGTGATAATAAAAGGGAGATTTTTATGAACACAAAGAATAACAAAAGACGCAGAGAAAGTATGGAAAGAATCGAAAAGGTTTTTGTTGAACTGATTCAGGTAAAAGAAATCGAAGATATCAGCGTATCCGAAATCTGCAAAAAAGCTGATATCAACAGAAGCACATTTTATGCAAATTATGCCGATATATATGAGCTTGCCGAAAAAATTATCGCAAGGCTTTACGAGGATTTTCTCTCTATCAGTATTCCTCATATGGAGGATGTAAAAAAGCGCCTTGACTTTACAAGAATTTTCACCCACATAAGCGAAAATCAGATGCTCTATAAAACATATTTCAAGTTAGGCTCAATGGATGTGGGAATTGTCGGCTTCGATGAAGAGGTTGCAAAAATGTTTTTTGATATGAAATACCTTGATTATCATATAGAGTTTTTCAAGCACGGCTTTAACGCTGTCGTAAAGAAATGGCTCAGCGGCGGCTGCAAGGAAACACCTGAAGAAATGAATAGTATTCTTGTAAATGAGTACAAAAGAGATTATTCAATGTTTGAATAATAAAAAACACATCCACCGGCGTAGCCGGTGGTTGTCATTTTACGGGCATAGCCCTCTGTTTCTCGCGGACACGTAGAACATGTAAGTACGATGTCACTTGCGTAAGAACCCTCTCCACAGTCCACAGGCCGTTTCCAATTTTTATTCTCTTTCCGCCCACAGTAGATTTTTATTGCTAACATCGTACCCCTTCTGATATAATTTCATTGTCATTCATCCCTGTGACGCAGAATC
>SVOV01000017.1 GCA_015066205.1 Oscillospiraceae bacterium | reverse complement strand
CTTTTGCCTTAATCCCTATAGACTGACTCAAAAAATTCTTCTCGTGTCGGTCTGGTTTTCTGTGTCTTTTTTATCTGCTTAAATTTTTTTGATTTTTTACTTGACTTTTATTAGCAGGTCTCTCGGAAAATTCCTTTCGTGGTTTGTTGCCGCCTTCGGTGTTTACGGTGTCGGAGTTGCTTTCGTTAATTTCATTATGCTTGTTACGGGAAAAACAGGTGACAGCTTCGGACATTGGCTTGTTCTCCATCATATAGGCTTTGCAGGTCTTGTTGCTCTGCCCTTTGCTCTTATAAAGGGTAAGTATGAGAATATCATAAGACTTATCGGCGGCTTTGCCGTTCTCGGTCTTTTCGGTCTTTTCCATTCGGGGGATATTCAGGGAGACCTTTTTGCAAATAACCGCGATCTTTTTGACTGTGTAGCAGACGGCGGATTTATAGGCGGCTTCTCTTGGGGCGCAATGCTTATAATCTATCTTGCATTCTCCGATATTTATATGAAGAATAAGAAGATGTTCTTCGGTGCTGTGGGCATCTATGCTGTTCTTACCGCAGGCGTTCTCGCGGGAGTTTTTATGACTCTTCCCGAGGGAGCAGGCTGGATCGGTGCTAATTCAACCTTTATGGCAATCAATAAGCCCTCTGTAAGCCCCTCATTCGTAATCGTTACGGTGTTTATTTCTCTGCTTGCCTTTACAATAGTAGAGCTGTTCTCATTCTATAAGCTTTCCTTCGATCCCTTTATGTGGTGGGGCAAGAATCCTATTCTTATGTATTGTCTTGAATTCGGGCTTGTGGGCGGAATTACCGTTGCGGGTGAAAGCTTTTTTGAAACCGCATCCGCTCCCGTGGCAATCATCATAGTTGCGGCAATGGCAATTCTTCTTACCGCTATTGCATATATCTGCAATAAAAAGAAGATCATTATTAAAATCTGATAAATTTCCTGAAATATACGGTCGGCGGATTTTCCGCCGACTTTTTTCTATTGTAATTTGAAATAAAAAGATATATAATTAAAATGACTTAATATTTATGAAAGGCGGAAAAGCAGATGAATGACATAAATAAGCTTTATTCTCTCTGGTGCGAAAAGGCAACAGAAAAAGAAGTTCTTGATGAGCTTAAATCAGTGGAAGGAAACGAAAAGGAGATTCTTGACCGCTTCTGGCAGAATCTTACCTTCGGAACGGGCGGACTCAGAGGTGTTCTCGGAGCAGGTACAAACAGAATGAATGTTTACACCGTTTCACAGGCAACACAGGGCCTTGCCGATTATCTCAATGAAGCATTCTCATCCCCGTCTGTAGCAGTAGGCTACGATTCAAGAATCAATTCAGATAAATTTGCAAGAGCGGCAGCCTCTGTTCTTGCCGCAAACGGTATCAAGGTATATATCTTTAAGGAGCTTATGCCGACTCCCATTGTAGCCTATGCCGTAAAGGAGCTCGGCTGTTCCTCGGGTATCGTTATAACCGCAAGCCATAACCCCTCAAAATATAACGGCTATAAGTGTTATGATGAAAGAGGCTATCAGATGACTGATGAAGCCGCAGAAAGAACTCTTCAGTATATAAATAAGTGTGACATATTCGATGATGTTAAGACTATGGATTTTGAAAAGGGCGTAGAAGACGGTATTATTGAATTTATTGAGGATAGCTTCCTCGATAAGTATTTCTCCCTTGTTCTTTCAAGAAGCATCAATCCCGAAACCGCAAAGAACACCGACCTTTCGGTTATATATACTCCTCTTAACGGTACAGGCAATAAGCCCGTAAGAAAGATTCTTTCAATGATGGGAATCAAGGATGTTACCGTAGTGCCCGTTCAGGAGAATCCCGACGGCCGTTTCCCCACCTGCTCATTCCCAAATCCCGAGATCAGGGATGCCTTCAATGAAGCACTTAAGCTTACCGAGAATAAAAAGGCAGACCTTCTTCTTGCAACCGACCCCGACTGTGACCGTGTGGGTATTGCCGTTCTCACTAACGGTGAATACAAGCTTCTCACAGGTAATGATGTAGGCTGTCTTCTTGTGGATTATATTCTCTCCGAAAAGAAGAAAAAAGGTACTCTCTGTGAGTCACCCGTAATAATCAAGTCAATAGTTTCCTCTGATATGGCAACTGCAGTTGCCGAAAGCCACGGTGCTGAGGTAAGAAATGTTCTTACAGGCTTCAAGTATATAGGTGAGCTTATGACTGCTCTTCAGGAAAAGGGCGAGGAAAACCGCTTTGAACTGGGCTTTGAGGAAAGCTACGGCTACCTTTCAGGTATGCATACAAAGGATAAGGATGCTGTCAACGCTTCAATGCTTATCTGTGAAATGGCGGCTTTCTATAAGCAGCAGTGCAAGACTCTCGTTGATGTGATGAATGAGCTTTATGAGCGCTTCGGCTTCTGGAACAATGCTCTCTTTAATTTCGGCTTTGAGGGTGCTGACGGTATGAAAAAGATGCTCTCAATGATGGATTCACTCAGAAACGGTGCTCCCGAAAAGCTGGGCGGAAAAGTAATTGCCGGTGTTGAAGACTATAAAACAGGTAAGGCACTTGATGTAAAAACAGGAGAAACCAAGGCTCTTGATTTCCCCTCATCAAATGTTATTATCTTTGTTATGGAAAATAAGGACAAGGTTATTATCCGTCCTTCGGGCACAGAGCCTAAAATTAAGATATATGCTATGGTTCAGGGCGAAAATGAAGCCGCAGCCAAGGCACAGACAGAAGAATACAAAAAGGACATTATGTCAGTTCTCGGAATAGGTGAATAATATGAATAAAAATTTTGCTAAATTTGTTGCCATAGGTCTTGCGGTCCTTATGGCAGGCAGCGTACTCTCCGCCGCTCTCGTCGCATTTCTTTAATATCGGCTTTAATTAAAAATCATCCTCTGTCGAATGTTGACAGGGGATGAAATTTTATTATGTAGGAAATTACTCGCATTGTGAGCAATTTAGAACACCTACAGCCCCAGGATTGGGGGTATATGGTTGACAAGCTGTAAGAATTTTTCTTATCTGTAGTTTTTTATAAAATGCTTATAGAAGCGTACTGCATCCTTTAATGTGTCTGCATCGAGGTTTTCGTCTGCCATATGAACGAGCCCTACCTGCTTGTTTGAGACCTTAAGAGGAGTAAAACGGAGATTGCAGGGGCATATTTCCCTTAAATTTCTTACATCCGTTCCGCCTGACGGTAGAATAAAGGGTACAACGGGGCAGTCGGGGAAAATATCCTCAATGCATTTTTTTGCATAGGAAAAGGCAGGAACGGTTATATCTGCGGGCTCGTGGAAATCGGCGGTCTGACCCTCTTCAACCGTAATCCCGTATTCTTTTGCAAGTGAACGGAAGCTTTCAAGATCCTTTTTGAAATCCTCGAGAGAAACGGGCTGAAAATATACGGTAGCGGTGCATTTTTTTGAAGCACTGCTGCCCTCAATTTTTGTAAAATTACAGGTAGTTCCGATAAGTCCCTTTGCCTGAGGATTCAGACGGGGCATAATTTTTTTTATAAGCGGACCGAATACCTTAAGCCTTGAAAAAACGAAGCTTAAAGGAAAACCGAGGTGGGGAGCAATAAAGGTGAACATATTTTCCACCTCTTTGTTGAGTCTTCTTATAAAAATGTCCTTTTTCCCTACGGCTTCAATGAAAGCAGTCATCTGCTCAACGGGATTCTTTTTTCTCGCTTTCATTATATCCTGATATATGCTGTCGGTGCTTGCGGTACAGGTATAGGTGAATCTTCCTTTTTCGTGAACTCCCACCATAGCGCATTTACCCGCTTTTACACCGTCAACGGGAGGCTCGGTTATGGCTCCGCCCTCGTCTATTACGATTTCAAAACCGATACCGTTTTCCTTGAAGTATTTCACGGCTTCGGGGATTCCGTCACCGAAGAGCTCTTCATTGTGAGAGGATGCAAGCCAGAGATTGCATTCCGGAACAAAGCCGTCTTCAAGTAATTCTTCCGTTGCCTGAAAGAAAGAAAAAAGAGAAGCCTTGGTGTCAAAAACACCTCTTCCGTAAAGCTTTCCGCCGTGCTCCTCAAGGCCAAAGGGCGGATATGTCCAGCCCTCACCCGCTGCAACAACATCGTGATGACTCATCAGAAGTATATTTCTCTTGCTGTCCTTACCCTCGAATTTATAAACCCAGCAGTCCTCGGAAAAATATCTGATATCAGCCCTTTTGTGAACCTCGGGAAAAAGCTCCGCCATAACGGCTCTGAGCTTCATAAATTCATCGGGAGCAAAGGAATCTCTTACAGAAACCGTTTCACATCCGACCATTCTGCGAAGACGGGGAATATAATAAGAATTATCAGCCTTTGCCACTTAAATACCACCTTTATTATTAACAAATTCCGTAAGACTGTCCGATATGAAATCGGGAAGAGAGGTGCTTTCGTCAATTTTATGTCCGCTTCTCACAAGAACCGTTGTTCCGATTCCCGCTTTCTTTCCCGCTTCAATATCAGAAAGCTTATCCCCGAAAAGAATACTGCTTTTGAGGTCAATTTCAATGCCTTTTTCTTTCATATCCCTTAAAGCCCTTTGAATCATTCCGTCATCGGGCTTTCTGTCGGGAGAATATTTTTTATATGCGGGAATAAGAGCATCCTCGTGAAAGGGGCAATAGTAAATTCCGTCAATATGCGTTATATCGGATAGCTTATTCAGCATAAAGGAGTGAAGAGCATCAACATCCTCTTCCGTATATAGTCCTTTGGCAACACCTGCCTGATTTGTTATTACAAAAATAAGGTATCCATCTTCACGAAGCTTCTCTATAGCCTCGGGAACACCCTCAATAAATTCAAAATCCTCTGCTTTATAAAGGTGGTGCTTTTCCTTGCAGATAACACCGTCACGGTCAAGAAAAGCCGCTTTGAAAGTATTTTCTCCGAAAATCAGAGGTATTTCCGTATTTGCCCTGAAATATGCCTCGGGTACACCCATATCAATAAAATATCCGTCTTCTCTGACGGCAAAAAGTCCGTCTGTGATTTTTTCAAGGATCTCTTTTTCAAATGAGAATTTTCCCTCGGGGGTATTCAGGAATACGGAGCGGTCGATTACATACACACCGCCGTTTATATAGCCCTCTTTCTGCTTCTTCTTTTCGGAGAACTCAATAATTTTTCCGCTGTCGGATATATTAAGAGTAGAATGTCTTGTACAGTCGGGCATTTTTTTTGCCGCAAGAACGATTTTTGCATTCTGCTGTTCCTTTACTTTATAAAGACGGTCAAAATCAATACTGAAATATGTGTCGCCGTTTATAACAGCAACCGTTTTTTCACTGCAGCAGGATAATGCCTGCTTTATGGCGCCTCCCGTTCCGAGAGGCTCTTTTTCGACGGAATAGGAGATATCGATTCCCTCAAAAGAGGAACCGAAATACTCTTCTATCTGCTCATATAAATAAGAAACAGCAAGGATTACTTTTCTGAAGCCGCAGTCCTTAAGACCTTTAAGTATATATGCCAAAAAAGGACGGCCGCCCACGGGTGCCATCACTTTTTGTCTGTCTGAAACTGTTTTTGAGAGTCTTGTTCCAAGACCTCCTGCAAGAATAATTGCTTCTCTCATTTTTATACGGGAACAATATCCTTTGTTCCGTCTGCCCTTTCAACAGGTTCTGTATAAAGCCCTACAAGATATGTGTCCTCAAGATAAAGAAAATGATGTCTTACATTCTCATTTACAAGGAACATATCTCCGTCTGAAAATATATATTCTTCTTTTCTTCCTTCGTATTCAGCTGTAAACTGAATTTTACCACTGATTACGAAGAAAAGCTCTTTTGTATGCTCGTGATAATGAAAATTTCCTCTGATCTTTCCCGCCTTTGTAAAAACCGCATTGACCTGAGAAAAGCCGCCGTGTACTATCTGCGTGAGAGTGCCTCTGTCATCTCTGAAGGTAAAATCGGGTGAGAGTATTTCAATAAGCTTCATATTATCACACATTTCCGTAAATGTTGTTCTTGATTATAGAATATGCCTTTATAAGCTCTTCAATTCCGTCATCAAGAGTATAGCGGGGACGCCAGCCCATGCTTTCAATTCTTTCGTTTGAAACAAGATAGTTTCTCTTGTCGGGGTCTGTACCCACGGGAGCTTCAATATACATAAAGGAGGGGAGATGCTTTTTTATCTTTTCGCAAAGCTCAAGCTTTGAAAGGTTAGCATTGGAGAGTCCGCAGTTATACTGTCTGCCCTTCATTTTTTCAAAATTATCCATAGCAAAAATGAATGCGCCTGCCGCATCCCTTACATGGAGATAATTTCTCATAAATGAGCCCTCGAAAACTATGAGAGAACGGTCAAATACCGCTCTGTAGGTAAAATCGTTTACAAGAAGGTCTGTTCTCATTCTGGGAGATGCTCCGAAAAGAGTTGCAAAACGGAAGGTAAGAGAATTTCCGGCTTCAAGAACAGCCTTTTCTGCCGCCATTTTTGTTTTTCCGTAAAGGGAAATAGGGTCAATGGGCGAATCCTCCGTGCAGAAGCTCTGTCCCTGACCGAGGCCGTAGCCGCTGTTGGTACAGGGGAAAATAATTCTCTGCTCGGGGGCACGGAGCTTTATTATAAGCTTCACCGCATCAAGATTGGTCGTTACCGCGGCTGTTTTATCCTTGTCGCAGAGAGGGAAGCCCACAAGAGCCGCAAGAGGGAAGATATAATCCTTTCCCTTTATGTGCTTTTTTATAAGCTCCTCATCCCTTGCATCACCGTTTACTATAGTGAAGTTTTTGTTCATACAGCAATCCAGAAGAGAGGACTGCTTGTAAAGGAAATTATCAATTACCGTAACGCGGTGTCCTAACTTCAGGAGCTCGGGTGTGAGTACCGAGCCTATATAGCCCGCACCGCCTGTTATAAGAATATCTGACATATGCACACTTCCTCAGCTTTTTGAATAAAGAATACGGCTTCCGTCATTTTCAAAACGAAACGGAACATACATATATTTCTCAAGTGCCGTTTTTACCTTGCTCTGATATTTTTCGGGCACATACAAAAGTATAAAGCCGCCGCCTCCCGCACCGAGAAGCTTACCTCCTGATGCACCGTTTTTTAAGGCCGTTTCATAAAATGTATTTATTTCATCATTTGTTATGTTATTTGCAAGCGTAGTCTTCATTTTCCAGGAATATCCGAGAAGCTCACCGAATTCATCAAGAGAGCGGTCTGAGCAAAGGATATTTTCCCCCTCTGAAACCAGCTCCTTCATCTTGTGAAGCGTTTCGGTATTTTCAGCCGTGCGGCTTGTCTGCTCTTTCGCGATCTCGCTCGAAAAACGGCTTTGACCCGAGAAAAAAAGAAGAAGATTTGAATTGAGTTTTTCAAGACGGTCCTCACTTATTTCTATCGGTCTTACCTGAAAGCCGTCTTTAGAAAAATCAATACGGTTGAGACCGCCGTATGCCGCCGCTATCTGATCCTGAATTCCGCCGTGCTCGTTGCAAAGCACTCTTTCAAGATAAATTGCCTCTGTTGCAAGCTGTTTTTTGTCCGTATATTTTCCTCTCAGTGTATGGATACTGTTAAGAAGTCCGACCGCAAAGGAGGAGCTTGAGCCGATGCCCGTTCTTGCGGGAAGGTCAGCATCATAGCTTATCTGAATCCCGTTTTCGTGCAGATATTTAAGAGCTTCCCTTACAAGAGGGTGGGACAGCTCATCGGGGGAATCAAAACGCTCTATTTTTGAATATGTCAGCTGGTTTTTATGGTCAAAAAAGGGCGGAAAATCTCTTACAGTAACAAAGCAATACTTATCAAAGGTGGCAGATAAAACACTGCCGCCGTGATGCTCAAAATATTCGGAAAAGTCTGTTCCGCCTCCGAAAAATGACATTCGGAAGGGTGTTTTTGATATAACCATAATATATCCTTAAAATTTAAGCTCAAGTGAATCTATTCTGAGTAAGCTCTTAATGAGAGAATTATCCATATAAATATCGTCTGCTCTTTTTTCGGTGAAAACTCCCAGCTCCTCTTTTGTTGCGGGAATAAGAAGCTGTTTGTTGAAATTTCCGTGCTCGCAGAGCTTTATTCCTATTTCGTATTTTGAATATATCCTGTCAGAGCATATGTTTATGATTTTTTCTTCTATATCCGTACCGAAAAGGCGGTATGTTATGTCAGCCGCATCCTTATAGGAAAGTGCAGGTCTTCTCCAGTCGGTAAGTAAAAAGAATTCCTTTCCCTCGGAAACGGAATTTACGACCATATCGCAGAAATGGTTTTTTCTTGAGGTAAGAGAAACCCCGCATAATGCGGAATATCTTATTACTGAAAATCCGTGCTTCAGCGTGATTTTTTCTGCGCCGAGCTTCTGCTCGCCGTAAATGTTCACGGGAGCGGGAGTGTCATTTTCCGTAAAGCTGTAGCCGTCTATGCTTTCTCCGTAAACCGTGTCAGAGGAGGCATAATAAAGCTTTTTTATATCAAGGTCTTTTATGCTTTCAAGAAATCTGTTATAGCACACTGTATTTATATAGAGTGCATTATCGGGATCTTTCTTTATGATATCCGGATTATGTACTGATGCAAGAAAGAGAATTCTTATATCTCTGAAGCCTGAAAGCAGGGCAGCTGCCTTTTTTATGCTCTCTTCATCGGAAAGCTCAAAAATCATATTAGTAAGCTGCTTTGAATCCGGAAATGCCGCCTCCTTGTGGTTAAGGGCTATAATTTTTTCATCGCTGTTTTGCAATATATGACGGATAAAATATGAGCCTAAAAATCCGTCAGCTCCTACAACACAAAAAATACCCCTCACCTCAACAGTCAAAAATGTTTATATATAACTTATTATATACAATATCAACATATAAGTCAAATGCAAAATCATTTATTGTCTGTTGATACAAAAAACGGCATCGGTTTATACCCGATGCCGTTTTTACGATTTTTTATGCTTCAATACCGAAATTGTTATTGAAGAAATAGTAGGAATTTGATGTCATATACATAGTCTGCTTCATAGTTACCATAAGAGGTACCTTTGCGGTGAAATCAACATCAAATCTGCTTAAGTATTTAGCCGCAACGGGCTCAAGAGTTTCTGCATTGATGAAATACTCAACAGTAAGCGAGGACATTATTGTTCCCGAGGTTGAAATGGAAATTCCTATTGACTCCATTTCCTTACTCATACTGTCGAGATTATTGCTGATTCCGCTTCTCATCTCCTCAAGCTTCTTGTTGTAATTATCCATATAGATCTTGTCATATACGGATGCTCCCGATACGGGCTTTTTGATGTCAAAGGAGTGAGAGGGAAGAACAACGGTTACCTTATAAACAGCGGGAAATTCAGCTGTTTTTATGGGAGTAAGATCATAAACAGTTCTTCCTGCAGTATAGGAATCGGGAAGAGAGCTTACAAAGTCAACCGTATCAGCCTTTTCTATTTTTATGCTCTTTATATCCTTATCCGAAAGAGTGCTTACATATGTAGCGCCGTTTGCGGGGAAATTTGCGGGTGTCAGAAGACGGTCAACCAGAAGAGCGCTGTAGGAGGTTTCAGTTGAAGCTACATTTGTTTCGTCATCCATCATAGAGGCGAAAGGTCCGCTGATGTCCATTTTATCGTTATGGGTGATGCTTTCAACAAAGCCTGTATGATAATTTACACCGTTTTCCGTAGACTTGAGAACATTTACAATGTCATTGAAAGCGGGAAGCTCTGCGTCACAGCCCTCATATGAGCATTTTGTTGCTTTTTCTGTGCTTATTGTTTCAAAAATGTGCTGTTCGGGGTGCTCGTTGCTTTTAAGCTCTTCAAGTCCGACGGAAGCACGGAGAATAAGACGCGCATCAGCGGCAGTAACAGACCCGTTATAGTCAACATCGGCGGCCTTTTTCTGCTCGTCAGTGAGCTTTTCAAGGTCAACGGCAGCACGAAGCACAAAACGGGCATCAGTTGCAAGGATCTTGCCGTCACCGTCCATATCCCCGAGTGCGAGTGCCGAAACGGCACTCACAAAGAGGGTTGAAATTAAAATAACAGCAGTTAAAACTATACTTAAAATGCGTTTTTTCATTAAAAGTTTCCTTTCAGATGATTATTTAGCGGAATAGTTGGGGAAAAGGTATACATAGGAATAAGTTGAATCAACAATGGGATCCATCTTACCGTTAAGCGAGAATACACCGATCTTGAAGGTCATATCGATGGCCTGTTCCATTGTGATAGTTGCATTATAAATAGCTACGATGGGTTCATAGGTGCTTTCACGGAAATAGTAGGTTACCTGACCGTCGGAAGCAATTTCTCTGAGATTCATGGTCATAGTGATGTTAAAGCCGTCTCCGGATTCCGTAACGGTCTGCTTGAGCTCGCCGTTTTCATTCTTGAAATCGTTTGCATCGTTTCTTATGTTGAGATCAAAAATCTTTTCAAGTGAGGTCTTTTCGGTATCGGGAAGAGCTTTTATCTGTGAATACTTTTCATTCTTTACATCAACCGTAACCTTGATTACGGGCTCGTTTACATTAACAGCCTTGATCGCGGCAAGTCTTGCTATCTGTGCCTCATTTGTGTAGGGAGGATTATAATCTGCAAGTATCTGTGCCATCTTTGCGCCTGAAAGTCTTTCAACGCTGATGCTGTCAATATCACTTGATGTAAGAGCAGATGTAACATAGTTGGGGTATGTTGATTCAATGGGGAGAGTAAGGCGGATAGTGCCGGTGTCATAAATACGGGTGTATTCGTCGGGAGTATTTGCCATTTCCTGCTCATACATATCCTTGATAGCGGATGTAAACATACCGAAGTCGAAGCGTGAGTAGGATGTCTTTACGCTTGTCTTTCTGAAATAGGTGAGGTTCTTATTTCCTGTATATGTGCTGT
The DNA here is from genome assembly GCA_015066205.1 of Oscillospiraceae bacterium. GTDB lineage: Bacteria > Bacillota > Clostridia > Oscillospirales > Acutalibacteraceae > RUG806. The sequence continues at coordinate 36,427 of SVOV01000017.1, read as the reverse complement.
AGAACTGAGGTGTTTTGATGCTGTTTGCAATCTCATTGAATACAGCAAGCTTATCATCTGTTTCTTCACCGCAGCGTGCACAGTAGAAGGTCGAAACGGTCTTGCCGTATGCGTCTGTGGTGAGCTTATTGTCGTGACCGAATCTTTCAAGAACAACACCGTTTTCAAAATCGCAGTAGGAATTGGAGCAGACAACATCTGTTGTACAGGTCTGTTCACCTAAAAGATTATGTCCCTTTGCCTTGATAATTATTTCTGTATTGTCAAGAACAGCACCGCAGCCCTCTCTTGAACAGGTGCCTGAATATACCCATTTGCCGTCCTTTTCACAGGTTGCATCGTATGACTTTGTTAAGTCCTTTGTTGCAAGATGTCCGAGAGCATCCGAACTGAAGATTGTTTTTACTGAATATCCGCGTTCATTGATGTGATCACCGTAAGCGGTACAGTTTTCACAGTAGTTGTCATATGTTGCGGGAGTTGTGCAGGTGGCTGATTTTTTTGAATATCTGTCCTGTTTGATTTTGTGGAATTCTGTTCTTGAAAGCTCTTCGTTACAAACGGAACAGGAAACAACCTTAAAGCAGGGATCTGTTTCGTAAACGGGAGCACCTTCTGTATGGCCTGTAAGGGGAAGAATTTCTGTTGTTTCTTCGCCGCAGACGGTACAGGTGCCTGTCTTTGAGCCTTCAGTTATACAGGTTGCTTTGACAGTCTTGCTGTCATCCCATTTGAAGGAGTGGCCTGAAGCCTCGGTGAAATCCGTCTTTTCAACGGCACCGCAGACGGTACAGGTGCTTTCCGAGAAGCCCTCCTCTGTACAGGTGGGAGCTGTTACAACTGCTTCGCCCCATACATGGTCCTTTGCGGGTTCTGTTTCCACATAAGTGTCGTTGTCATTGAGCTCGCAGACACTGCACTGTGTGATCTTATAGCCGGGCTGACCGCAGGTTGCGGGAACAGTAACCTCTGTCCAGTCGTGCTCTTCGCCTGTGGAAATGATTTCTTCACCCTGACTGAGAACGGTTCCGCAGACGGAGCATACCGTATTTCCGGTGTAACCGTTTTCCTTACAGGTTACCTCAATAACCGATGCTTCATCGAGAATTTCAGTGTGTGCTGTTACGGGAACTGCTGTCTGTGCGACGAGTATTTCACCGCATACGGAGCATTTCTTACCCTCTGTAAGACCTGTTTCGGTACAGGTAGCGGGAACAGCGGGAAGAACGGTCTCGGTATGGCCCTTTGCGGGAGCTGTTGTCTGAGCAACTGTGATTTCTCCGCATACGGAGCATTTCTTACCCTCTGTAAGGCCTGTTTCGGTACAGGTAGCGGGAACAGCGGGAAGAACGGTTTCTGTATGGCCCTTTGCGGGAGCTGTTGTCTGAGCGACTGTAATTTCTCCGCATACTGAACACTTCTTACCCTCTGTAAGGCCTGTTTCGGTACAGGTAGCTTCTACGGCGGGAAGAGTAATTAATGTATGAGTGAGAGCCGCAATTTCTCTTGTTTCTTCATATCCGCAATCGGAGCATACTCTCTTTTCGGTGCCGGAAGCAGTGCAGGAGGCGGGAGCTGAAACGGTCCAGCTTCCCATTGCATGAGCCTTTACGGGAACCGTTGCCTGTGCGACTGTGATTTCGCCGCAGACGGAGCATTTCTTACCCTCTGTAAGACCTGTCTTTGTGCAGGTGGCGGGGACAGCGGGAAGAATGATTTCTGTATGGCCCTTTGCGGGAACCGTTGCCTGAGCCTTTGTAATCTCACCGCAGACGGAACACTTTTTGCCCTCTGTAAGACCTGCTTCGGTGCAGGTTGCTTCAGCTGCCTTGAGAGTGATTTCGGTATGACCCTTTGCAGCGATTTCTTTCTGTGCAACAATTATTTTATTACAAACAGAGCATTTTTTACCTTCTGTAAGACCTGTTTCTGTACAGGTGGCGGGAGTCTCGGGAAGCTTTTCTTCTTTATGACCTGCAGCGGGGATAGCTTCTGTTATAAAATCTCCGCATTCGCAGGAGAGCTTCTTTTCCCCGTCCTTATCACAGGTTGCGGCGGTAATGATGCTTTCTTCCTTATAATCGTGAGTATGAAGAGTTTCAAGACCTACTGATGCACGAAGAATAAGACGGGCATCGGAAGCTTTAATTCCGGGAATACCGTCAACATCGGCGGCAGCAATCTGAATCTCATTCAGATCTTCAAGATCGACAGAGGCACGAAGCACAAGTCTGGCGTCTGCCGCTTTGATCTCTCCGTCACCGTCAACATCACCCGGTGTATTTGCCGAAACAAATGCCATGGGGATCACGGTGAGGAGCATTAATACTGCCAATAAAACTGAAAGAATTTTCTTTGACATAAATTTTCCTCCGAATCCGGTTTTTTACTGAAAACCAAGATTTTTTAAGCATAAATATACTTATACTGAATTATATAACATTTTGCAATATTAAGCAAGTTATTTGACTAAAAAAAGCCTGTGAACTTTTTACCAAAGTTCACAGGCTTAATATGTGAATAATTTATGAATAAATCAATTTTCTATATATACTATTCTGTCGGACAGCATTTTTGCCGAATCCTCATCGTGGGTTATGAGAATTGCGGTTTTTCCCGTGATCTCCTCCTTGATAAGACAGGCGATATCATTTAGTGTATCTTCGTCAAGCTCTCTGAGAGGCTCATCGAGAAAGTAAACATCTCCGCCGAAGCTCAGTGCCCTTGCGATGGAAAGCCTTCTCTTCATACCGCCGCTCAAAGTTCCCGCTTTTTTATCCTTGGAATCGGAAAGACCGCATCTTTCAAGGAAATATTCCGCTCTTTTTCTGTCGGGGGCAACTGCAAGAATGTTTTCCGTTACGCTCTTGTTTTCGAGGAGTCTGTTTTCCTGAAAAACAAAGGTTTTTCTTGCATTTTCCGAAAAAATTATTTCACCGCCGTCAGGTACTTCAAGCCCTGCAATAATTCTCAGAAGAGTTGTTTTCCCCACACCTGATCTGCCCATTATTGCAACACATTCGCCTTTTTTTACCGAAAAAGAAACATTGTCCAGAATCTGTTTTCCGTCAAAGGATTTAGAAATATTCTTAATCTCTATCATAGCTTGCCTCCGTGCTTTTTAAGAATAAAGGTAAGAAGCTTTTCAAGAAGCATACTGAGAATAATGACAGTAATGGTCCAGGCAAAAAGGGAGGGAGTTTCAAGATATATCTTTGCATTCTGAATTCCCGCGCCTATGGTATCGGCGGGTGTACATATTACCTCTGCCGCAATTCCCGCTTTCCAGGAAAGCCCCATGGTAGTGGTTGCTGCTGCGGAAAAATAGGGGAGAACTGCGGGGATATATATGTCCGTGATCCTCTTTTTTAAAGGCATTTTAAAAAAATCTGCCATTTCGAGAATCTTTTTGTCCGGGGAGAGCAGTCCCTCGGAAATATTTGCCCATACGACGGGTACTGTTATAAGAGCACAGGTGAAGAAAGGTACCTGTCCGGAGGACATAAGAACAAGGGCGAGAATTATAAAGGAAGCCACGGGGGTAGCCTTTATAATATGAAGAACAGGCTTAAAAAATTCGCGGAGAACGGGGCTTATGCCCGTTATAATTGCAATGAGAGTGCCCGATATTATTCCCGCCGACCAGCCGGCTATAACTTTATATAGGGAGTTCAGGCAGGAAATATAGAATTCTTTTTCTTTTATGAGGGTGATGAATGAATCAAAAACTGCCGATGGGGACGGAATAAGAAGCTCCAGCCCTATAAGTTCGGAGACGGCATACCACACCGCCAGCCAAACGAGTAAAACAGGAAGTGCGGTATGCCGTAAGACTGAATTTTTTAGTTTTTTCAGACCGGACATTACTTGACCGTGCAGTAGAAATCAGCTGCGGGAACAGCTCCGCCTACTGCCTTGGGATTTGATGTAAAGAGAACATTGAGGTAATCGCTGACATTAGAGATCATTTCATCACCGGTCATAAATACAATGTTGCAGTTGGGAATAGCCTTTGAGGCAACGGCGGCCTTTGCAATTTCAAAGCTTTCGATAATTGTGCCGGCTGCTGCGGGATCGGCATTTACTGCATTTACTGATGCTTCATAGTCCTTGAGGAATGCTTTTACAGCCTCGGGATTCTTCTCGGCAAATTCTTTTCTTACTGCAATACAGCCCATTGTGAGCTCCTTACCGCCGAGAGCGTTCCATTCCTTTGTAAGGTCAATTGCAACGCTGTAGCCTGCGTCCTGAGCTTTCATCTGTGTAACAAAGGGCTCGGGAAGAAGAATTACCTCATATCCGTCTGAAACCGCCTTTGTGATGACCTCAGCGTGCTCTGCGGCATATTCAACGGTAACATCAGTGAGTCCGTTTTCTGAAAGAATGTAGTTGAGAACATATTCGGTCGTTGTGCCCTGACCTGCGGAGAGAATTGTCTTGCCCTGAAGGTCGCTTATTGTTTTGATATTCTCATTATTTGTCATAAGATAAATAACGCCGAGAGTATTTACGGCAAGGAGCTGCACCTTGCCCTCGGTCTTGCCGTGAAGAACAGCCGCAACATTTGTGGGAAGAGCAGCCATATCAAGAGAGCCGTTTATAAGAGCACTCTGAAGCACATCGGGAGCACCTGCAAGTGTAAGGTTGTAATCTGCGTTTGCAGTGCCGTTCTTGTTATTTTCAAGAAGCTGTGCCGCACCCATACCTGTGGGGCCCTTGAGAAGACCGATATTTATAACTGCCTTTTCGGCGGGAAGGGTCGTTTCTTCTGCAGTGGTTTCGGGAAGCGTTGTTTCCTCTGCGGTATTTCCGCAAGAGGCAAATACGAGTGAGAGGCAGAGAAGCACTGCCATTACTGATAAGATCTTTTTCATTGGTTTTCTTTCCTTTCGGTTATAATTATTACTTTACCGTTTTTTTCAATAAAGCCCTCTTTAATAAGCTCTTCAAAGGCTCTGTAAACAGAGGTCCTTCCGATGGAAAGCATTGAAGACAGCTTCTGATATGAAACGGGAAGTATAAATTCACTTGAGTTGTTCTTATCCGAAAGCTCGGTAAGATAGTTTTTCAGGGCAGTTTTAGCATCTGAAGAATTGAGTCTTTCAATTTTTTTATTCAGAAAATGAATCTTACTGCTGAGGATTTCAAGATAATTAGTAAGCATCAGCGGATAAGTCATAAAAAGCTGTGTGAGCTGTTCCTTTGTAATGAGAAGAATACGGGAATTTTCCTTTGCTGTCACCGTGGTGGGAAAGGAGTCGCCTTCATAAAATATTCCCGACATTCCGAAAATATTTCCCGCGCAGAGAGTGTTCATATAAAGAGCTCCCTTTTCGGTATGCTTCAGTACATCCGCCGAGCCCTTCAGAATAACGGCAATGCTTTTTTCAAAGTAATCGGGAGAAAAGACCTTTTCACCCTTAAGATATGATCTGATCTCATATTTTTTTGAGCCTAAAAGCTCATTTACCGCTTCGTCACTGCAATTTGTGAACAGCCTGCATTTTCTGAGTGCGCTGATGTCGGTCTGTTTCATATTTTATCATTCTCCGATTATATAAAAATCCTCAAAAACTGTTCCTTATGGAACAAATATAGCAGAAAAATACAATATTGTCAATAGTTTAACAATCTTTTTTTGTCCTGCGCTCTCCAATTTATAGTATTTAATAAAAAGACTTGAATTAAACTCAAAAATAATGTATAATCAGCATAAGAAATGCCTTTTTCGGTAAACGGAGGTCAAATTTTAATGAAAAACAAAACCTTTACTAAAATCATCAGCTGCATACTTATTGCTGTTATGGTGCTTTCAATGCCCCTTTCTGCAGTTGCCGCTGAAATCAGCGCGGTTCCCGTAATTTATGTCGGCGGAATATCAGACAATGCGCTTTATAAGAATCCGAACAAGAATTCATCCGAGGTCGTTTTTGATATAAATTCATCCGATTTTACAGGTGATGTTACAAAGATACTTGCAGGTATGCTTCTTTCAGATACCAAGCAGGCAGCAACACCCGTAATCAGCGGTATCAAGGGTATTATGGAGCCCATTCTCTGTGCCCCCAACGGAACATCCTTTTCATCCGATATCGGTCCCTGGGAGTATACGACCTCAATTGCCGATTATAAGGCAGACTCTGTTTATTCGGATAATATGAAGGCTCTTATTGAGGCTGCTTCTCCCTATGTATCCGAAAATGAAATATTTGTTTTTTCCTATGACTGGCGTCTTGATCCTCTCGATAACGCAGATTATTTATATGATTATATCGACCATGTAAAATCCCTTACCTCAAGCAAAAAGGTATCTCTTCTTGCAGTGGGAACGGGCGGAATCGTTGTAAACACTTATCTTCACGAAAATGAAGAGCATGCAAGAAACAACATAGCCTCCTGTGTATTCTTCAACAGCTCTCTTCTCGGAAATGCCATTGTCGGTGATTTTATGAAGGGCAGAGTTGCAAGACTTGCAACAGATAATGATAATATTATTGACGGAATCAAGGAAATAAGCGGTGAGACCCGCGGTAATGCCTTCTTTGATTTTGTAAGCGAGGATTCTCTCAAAATTATTTCAGGCGTTACCTCAAACCTTTTAGGAGAGGGAAGCCTTTCAAACCTCATCGGTGTTCTCTTCTGGGAGGTTTTTGAAATGATAGCCAAGGGAGAAGACCTTCATAAGACTATCGGCAAGGGCTATAATAATTTCGCTCTCAGTGCTTCTGCCGATGCTATTTTTGAGGATTTCCTTAAAGAGTATCTCCGCAATATGCCCGGTCTCTGGGCAATGGTTCCCCAGAAGGATTATGACGAAGCAATAGAATTCTTATTCGGTGATGTTTTCAGTATGAATGCACAGCTGAGAGATACCGTAACCTCCTACCGCAGAGTACAGGTTGAAACAGCCGCTACTCTCAATACTGCAAAGAACAACGGCATCAATGTTTGTGTTGTTGCAGGCTACGGACTTCAGCTTCTTCCCGTAACAATAAGCCTTGATGATGTTTCAGACAGCATCGAATCCACAAAGTATGCTTCCGTCGGTGCAGTGACCTCCGACAACAGCACTGAAAACGGACATTTCGCAAACTGCTTCTATGATAATCATAACCATGTTGCTCCCTCAGGCGAAATTGATGCATCATACTGCGCTCTTCCCGAGAACACATGGTTTATAAAGGGTCTTCCTCACGGTGATATGACAAATGAGGCAGTAGCTGACTTTATTGTATGGCTTCTCTTCGGCTTCTCACAGCGCCACATCAGAGAAAGCTCCGATTATACACAGTATCTTAAATATAACAGATACGGCAAGCTTACCGCAGACGCCGTTGACGGTGAGGATGTGATCAAAAAGGGCGATGTTGATATCGACGGCGATGTTGATGCATCCGATGCAAGACTTGCTTTAAGAATTTCCGTAGGTCTTGAAACCGTAACAAAAGAGGTAAAGGCTATTGCTGATGTTGACGGTGTAACAGGTGTTTCAGCCGCTGATGCCCGCCTTATCTTAAGATATTCCGTAGGTCTTGAACAAAGTCTCTGATAAACAGAATGACTAAAACTGAAGCACCGGATACTTTTTGTATCCGGTGTTTTGATATTTTTTGTAAAAAATCGTAGTTTTCTTCAAACAAAAGTGTTTTTTTCGTTACATAATATACGGAAAGAGAAATTCCGAAAGCTGTTTAAGGAGGAAAATACTATGAAAACCAAAATTATAAGTCTGATTCTTACGGCGGTTTTATTATGTTTTTCGTTTACCGTTGTGTCTTTTGCAGTAAGAGAAAACGATATCGACTGTTTTCTTGTAATGCTGAAGGACGAATACTGCTCACAGGCGGAGGATTTTGAAAAAACTCTTGAGATTGATGAAATCACAAATATTACAAAAATTCCCGTTTTGTCTGAAAATGACAGTGAGGGAATTATGTATGAGGTTAAGACCCGTGACAGCAGTGAAGCCGTTGCAGGCAAGGTATATTCGATGCTCGTTTCAGATGAAAGAGTGAAGAGCGTTACACCAGACTTTGCTTATGCCGTAAATATGGTAGAGGAGGAAAGGTCACTTCAGAAGGAATCCCGTCTTTTTCCCTTTGATGTAAACGGTGACGGCTCAGTCAGTGCCTCAGATGCAAGAGAGGCTCTCAGAGCCTCCGTGGGACTGAGAACTCTGAATATGCCTTCATTAAAAGCAATGGGCGTGACCGATGAAAAGGATATCACCGCAGCTGTTGCGAGAAATATTCTTCGTACCTCAGTAGGCCTTGAGGATGCTCCCCGTTTTATTGTCAGCACAGAAAATGAAGACGAAAAGATTATAGTGGGACCTCTTGAGTGTAACGGCTCTGCAGGCTTTTCCTGGGAGCTTACAGGGGATACTGAAGAGTTTACCGTAGAAGAAAAAAGCTACGGTGCCTATTCCCTTGATATCGGGGGCACCGTAAACTACTACTATATTTTTACTCCGAAAAATAAAGGCTTATTCAAGCTGACATTTACCTATAAGGATCATAAAACGGCTGAAACGGCAAATGAATTCAGGCTTGAAATACGCCATCAGGTCCATGTCTGCGAGCTTCCCGGTCCTGAGGATGATATATGGAAAAGCTGAAACCGGATATTATTCGCAGAATAAGGCTGCTTCAAGAGCGGCGCAAAGAGCGTGATAAACGGGAAGCGTGAGCTCCTGAACCTCATATGTTACTGATGTGGGAAGCTTTATTGTCACATCCGAAAGCTTTGAGAGCTTGCTTTCCTTTTCACCTGTAATCGAAACGGTTCTGATTCCCTTTGCTTTTGCCGCCTTTACGGCGTTTACAATGTTAAGAGAATTTCCCGAGGTGGAAAGAGCGATAAGAACATCGTTCTTGCTTTTAGCGTAAGCAAAGACCTGCTGTGCATAAATGAGTGTGGGGTCAATGTCATTTGCAAATGCAGAAATAACACCCGTCTGGCTTACAAGGGAGATACAGCGGATGCCCTGCTGTAATTTAAGAGCAATATCCTCCCCGCCTTCAATATTATTAAAAAGTGCCTTTTCCTCTTCGGGAAGAGGTCTTTTTAATATAAAGCCCTTCATAAGCTCTCCTGTTATATGCTCACTGTCAGCGGCAGAGCCGCCGTTTCCGCAGCAGTAAATAAATGCATCGTTACGGGCACAGGTGAGAAGATATGAATATGACTTTTCAATGTCCTCTTTGTTTACATTAAGAGCAGGGTAGTCCTTATATAATTTATCGAATATCATTTCAGGTGTGTTCATTTTTCTTACTCCTTAAAGCAAAGTCCGAGAGCCGCGAAATCACCGATACTGTTTCCGAGCGTTGCGGGAAGAATTTTACATACATTATGAGAATGGGGCAGTGCCTCTTTTTTTATTACATCATTTATAATGCTGTCGAAAAGTTCACTGCTTCTTGAATATATGCTTCCTATTACGATAGCCTCGGGATTTAATATATCAATGAGAATGCTAAGTCCCATTCCGAGCTTATTTGCACATATATCATATATTTTTTTTGCAAGGCAGTCGCCGTTTTTTGCAGCCTCTGCCACGGTTTTTGCGGAAATTTCAGCCTCCTCAAAAAGAATACTGCTTTCACCGTTTTCTTTTGCCGATTTTATAACCGATGCGGCAAGGCGGGCGATTCCGCCTCCCGAACAAAAGCCCTCAAAGGAGCCCTTTTTACCGTAGCCCTCGGGACCGTCGGGGGAAAGCCTTATGTGTCGACCTCTCCCGCCATATCGCTTGTGCCCGAATACAGCCTGCCGTTTAATATGAGTCCCGCTCCCATACCTGTTCCGAAGGTGAGAAAGATCATATTTTCCGTGCCCTTGCCCGAGCCGAATTTCCATTCAGCCACCGCACAGGCATTTGCATCATTCTGAAGAACAGGGCGGATTCCGAAATGCTCACAGAAAATATCGCAGATGGGTACATTATCCCAATCGGGAAGATTCGGGGGACAGTTTATTGTTCCCTTTCTGCTGTCAAGAGGGCCTCCGCAGCTGATACCGATACCGATAAGCTCCTTTTCGGGAGCTTCAATGCCGTTTCTTTCTAAAATTATATCAGCGGAAGACAGCATTTCTTCAATAACAGCCTTCCAGCCTCTTTTTACATCTGTCGGAAAAGAGAGCTTGTCAATTATGAGCTCGTTGTGGTTTTCGGGCATTTCGCCCTTGCCGAGAATTACGGCGCATTTTGTGCCGCCTATGTCAAAGCCGAGAGAAAACATATATCTACCTCATTTCCGTTAACGGTAATATCGAGCCAATATCAATGATCCTGCCTTTTTTAAGCTCCTTGATTTTTACGCCGTGTGCTCTGCAGAACCGCTCGATTTCTTCACCGTCTTTATGATACTTCAATTCTCCCGCTACTGCAAGAGTATCTGCTGAAATTTTCCCCGAGCTGCCTCCGAAAAAGCCTGAATGCTTTTCGGAAAGAAAAATATCCCCCTGTGAAATCAGAAGAACATCATATGCAGTTTTCTGTAATGCCTTATATACCGACGGGTCTTCGGTTATCAGTGCTTTATCCGTAACAAAGCATACGGAGCACTTTGAATAGCCTTGTTTTACAGGTATACCTATAAAACCGCTCAATATCAGCTCTTCGTTGAGATAATCGTCAATGGTCAGGGGATTATAGATATAATAGCCCTTTCCCACAGCAACATTCAGCTTGACATCATCAGGATAGAAAGCGCCGGGTCTGTCAGATGTGTAAACCGAAAAGCCTGCCTCAGAAAGCTTACCCGTGTCTAAATCGGGAGCGGCAAAAATGCGGCAGTCCCCTATATGGCATAAAAGCATATCTGAATGACGGCATATCTCCTCGGGAAGAGCTTCAGCTTCAAAGGAAACGGTTTTGATCCCCTCGCTATTGAGAGAATTTATTATTTCGGGATAATTTCCTGCTGCCGCAAGGGTAACTCTGCCTTCCGGCAGATTCGGGTATTTTACAAAATGTTCTTTCATCAGCTTACAAATCTCTTCCATGGCCTAATGGCAACAAAGCAGCAAGCAGTACCGATCAGAGCAACTGCAGCCCAGGAAATAAGGACCGTATTCCAGCCGAAATTATCGCTTATTGCTCCGAAACCGTAGGTTGCCGCCGCGGAGCCTACATAGGTAAGTGAATTTATAATGCCCGACATGGTTGAAACCGCATTGTATTTTTCAAAGCGGGCAGGGACAATGCAGATGAGGAAATAGTTTACTCCGTGCATAAAGCCCGTGATTATTGCGGCAAGAATAAGCGTTACATACTGATTTTCCTTATAGATAAATAAGAGAAGAAGACAGCCTATAAAGCCGATACCGAATGTAACCGTTCCCGCTTTTACCTCGTCCTTTACGAATTTACCGTTGATAATTCCGACAAGCTTGATACTGATAACACCGAAGACGGGAATCAGAACAGATTTCAGAATAGCGCTGGAGCTTTCCATTTGGAATGTATTTATAATAAAGGTGGGGACCCAGTCGGATATTCCGTCACGAAGAGCGCCCTGAGCTATAATTGCCACGGCTATGAATAAAAAGCCTGACATAAGAAGCTTTTTCGGACTGAGGGTGCTTTCCTTTTTGTCTTTGGTGATGCTTTTTGACGAATTTTCAAAAAGGTGCTGTCCCCGAGAAGCCTTTGAAAAGCCTATGACCCAGATAACGGCAACAATTCCGCTGACGGCGGCAGAGGAAATGAATACATATTTCCAGTTGAAATACTTTATCCATATAGCAGATGCAGTGATATAAAGAAGAATCGTTCCGGAAATACCCGCTACATTTACATTGGTGCAGACCTTGTTATAGGTGGAGTGGTCCATAGTTGCCGCCATTATCCTTACAAGAGGAGGCCAGAGCATACTCTGTGCAAAGCCGTTTATGAACCATATAATGCTTCTCAGTGTGAAATCATCCGTGAGAGGCATAAAAATATTCATAAGAGTTGTAAGTGAAAGACCGCAGAGGATAATATTCTGAGGCTTGAACCTGTCACCCAGAATTCCGCTTATTATCTGTCCCGCACCGTATGAAATGAGGGAAAGTGTTGCCGCAAGCGAGGCTTCAGCATTGGTGATACCCTCGCTTATGATGATATCAGCCATAACTATTGAATAGTTTTTTCTGGTCATATAGCTTGCAAAATAAATAAGCGGACAAAGAAAGCTCAGTATTTTTACCGTGTTATTCTTTTTGTCCGCAGAAAGTGTATTCGACATTTTATCGCCCGATCTCCGTTTTTTCTTAAATAGTCAGCCCCCGTTTTTCGCGGGGGCCGTTTTATTATTTATTTTGTACCTGTTGAGCCGAAGCCGCCTGAGCCTCTTACAGTGTCCGAAAGCTCGTCACTTACCGTAAAATCAGCCTTAAGGAAAGGAGTGATAACCATCTGTGCCACTCTTTCACCGGGCTCTACCGTCTGCGGAACGCCCGACTGATTAAAAAGAGAAACCATTACCTCGCCTCTGTAGTCCGCATCGATAACGCCTACCTTGTTTGCGGGAGCAAGACCTCTTTTTGTGGCAAGACCGCTTCTTGCAAAGATAAGTCCCGCAAAGCCCTCGGGAATTTCAAAGGAAAGTCCCGTGTGGATAAGAACAAATTTTCCCGGCTCTATTGTTACGGGAGCTTCTTCACAGGCATAAAGGTCAGCACCTGCGCTGAAGGGAGAACCGTATGTGGGAACAACGGCTTTTTCGTTCAGTTTTTTGATTCTGACTTCATTCATTTTTACTGTTCCTTATTTTACAAATTCGTTGTAGATAGCTTCGATGGTCTTCTGATAGTCCTTTTCCTCAACTGCAACGATGATGTTGATCTCACTTGAGCCCTGATCTATCATTCTGATGTTGACCTTTGCATTTGCAAGGGCAGTGAAAACTCTTGCGGCAGTGCCTTCGGTATTAACCATACCGCGGCCGACTACTGCGATAAGGCAGAGACCTTCAACAAGTGTGATGGAATCGGGATTTACCTTCTTTACGATGTCAGCTGTGATGGAGCCCTTGTGTGAGCCTAATGCATCAGCTGAAACGAGAACACTCATGGTGTCGATACCTGAGGGGAGATGCTCAAAGGAAACGCCGTGGTTTTCGAGGACCTCAAGCACCTTTCTGCCGAAGCCGAGCTCTGAATTCATCATATCCTTTTCAACATGGATAGCTGTAATTCCCTTTCTTCCTGCAACACCTGTGATAACAGTGGGAACGATGTTGCTTGAAGCCTTGTGAACAATCATTGTTCCGGGAGCCTCGGGACAGTTGGTATTTCTGATGTTTATCGGAATTCTTGCCTTTCTTACGGGGAAGATAGCTTCATCGTGTAAAACGGTAGCGCCCATATAAGAAAGCTCACGGAGTTCTCTGTAGGTGATCTCGGGAATGGGCATGGGATCATTGATGCATCTGGGGTCAGCCATAAGCATACCTGATACATCTGTCCAGTTTTCATAAATATCGGCATTTGCTGCACGGGCAACAATAGAGCCTGTGATATCGGAGCCGCCGCGGGAGAAGGTCTTTATCATTCCGTTGGGAGTAGCACCGTAGAAGCCGGGAACAACGGCATATTCGTGGTAAGAAAGAAGTCTTCCGAGCTCCTTGTCTGTCTTTTCAAGGTCAAGCATACCCTTTTCGTCAAAGAAGATACCCTCTTCAGCATCAATAAAGGGGAAGCCGAGGAAAGCGGCAAGTATCTTTGAATTGAGGTATTCACCGCGGCTTGCGATGTAATCCTGGCTTGCGTGATGTAAAATAGCAACCTTGATACCCTTGAGGTCTTCTTCAAGAGAAAAATCAATTCCGAGATCTCTGATGATTCCGTTGTATCTTTCTGTGATCTTGTCAAAGGTGTCGTCAATGCTCTTCTTGTCTTTTACAAGTCTGAAGCACTGTAAAAGCATATCGGTAACCTTAACATCGTGAGAATCTCTCTTTCCGGGAGCAGATGCAACAACATATCTTCTGTCAACATCGCTCTTTATGATATCTGCAACCTTTCTGAACTGATTAGCATCAGCAAGTGATGAACCGCCGAATTTAACAACTTTAAGCATAACTACACCCCATACATAGTGTTATATTATTTTTACGGTAGTATATTATATTAAATACCGTCATAATTTGCAATACATATTTTTACCGAAAAAGAAAAGTATCGGCAAAGTGTTTTTGTCGATACTTTCATTTTTTATAGGGTTTATCAGGTTTTTGAATCTTCTGTTCTCTGTTCGGTGAGCTTTAAGAAGTCAATCTTTTCAAGTCTTGTTCTGGGAAGAGCATCGATTACTCTGATATCTCTCGGAACTGAGAACCGGTCAAGAGTTGCGCACATATCTGTGATGGTCTTCTTGTATTCTTCAAGCTTATCGGCATCAGCCTCGGGAGAAAGAACGATGTAAAGACGGACGATAGGCTTCTTATCCTCGTCAAAGCCCTGTACTGCACAGCATTCTGTGAGGAATGGGAGGGGCTCAAGGAGATTTTCAATGTCAGCGGGGAATACATTGTAGCCAGAAATGATGATAACTCTCTTCTTTCTTGCTACAAATGTGATATAACCGTCTTCATCAATTTTTCCGAGGTCGCCTGTAAGAACCCACTGCTTGCCGTTTTCGTCTGTGTAAAGACCTTCACCGAGTCTGCCGTCGGGCATAAGATAACCCTTCATAAGAGTGTTACCTGTGAAAGCGATCTCACCGACTGTGCCAAGGGGAAGCTCGTTCTGTTCCTCGTCAAATATCTTTGCTTCAATGGTCTTAAGAACCTTACCTATTGTGCCGGGCTTTGTAAGCCAGGGCATATTGATGCAGTCAACAGCACCGCATTCTGTAAGACCGTAGCCGGGCATAAGAGTTGCTTCTGCGCCCCATTTTTCCATAATATCGTTGAATCTCTTAAGGAAATCTATCGGAACATAGTCACCGCCTGCGAAAGCATAACGGAGATGTGAAAGATGCTCGCCCTCAAAATCGGGATGGTCGAGGAGCTTTCTGTACATATTGGGAACACCGATGATCTCATAACACTGGTTAGCCTTGAGATATGAGATGTATTCGTCAGCCTCAAAACGGGCCATAGGAACGGATTTCCAGCCGGATACCATCGTTGTAAGAAGACCGCCGCAAAGTCCGTATGCGTGGAAGAAGGGAAGTGCCAGAACCTTTGCGTAATAGCCTGCCTTATGGTGAGAGGGAGTTGCAGCGCCGAGAGCGTTCTTTGTAACTGCATTGAGTGCTGTGGAGGAGAGCATTATGAACCTGCTGACACCTGTTGTGCCGCCGCCGTTCATATATACTGCTGTAAGGTCACCGCTTCTGTAAAGACCCTCTGTCTTCTGTCCGCGGTATTTCTTGAGAATGTCACCGAAGAATTTGACCTCAAGTCCTGTTGCATTTGCAATAGCCATAAACTTTTCATCGGGACGGATATAATATTTCTTTTCAACGGGAGCTGCGTATAAAACGGGAGATGTGATGATAACATCAAGTCCTTCAATGCTCTTAAGGGTTGCAGCGTGCTGATGAAGGAACATTTCATAAAGAAGAACACCCTTTGACTTTGTGTATGTAACGGAATTCTTCATTGCCTCAGGCGGGAAAAGGGGGTGGATAAGGTTTGCGATACAGCCTATCTTGTTAAGGGCGTAAAGACATACGACCTCTTCAATGGAGTTTGGAATAAAGAGTGAATATGCATCTCCTGCTTTCATTCCGAGCTCTTCCTTGAAATAAACAGCCATAGCTTCAACATCCTCAAAGAATTCGCTTTTCATGTGGTCTGTAAGCTTGAACTGGAACATGGGATAGTCTTCCTTGTGGGGTGCAAGGCAGGCAAGCAGGAATTCATAGAGATTCATATAACCGTAATCGGGTAATATTTCATCCATAGTTAACTGGGGTAATTTGATCATCATTTTCTCCTCCGTGTTTTTATCCTTTTTCAAAAGCAGGTTCATTCTACACGAAAAAATCGGAGGGTGTCAACAGACATTATCGTCGTTTTTTTATGATTCCCCGACAAAAACCAACATTTTGTCGGCAGTTCATAAAATGTTTATAAAGTGTTCATAGGACGGATTTTTTTAAGTTACAGATTGTTTACAGCCTATTAATAATGTGTATTAATTTTCTGTTTTTTCTGTCCGAATCGGCAGGGACGGATACGGTAATTCAGAAAAATTTTCAAGACAATTAAAAAAAGTATTGACAATTTGATTTTTTCTGTGTATAATCAATTTCGTTGCAAATGGCCCGGTAGTTCAGTTGGTTAGAACGCTAGCCTGTCACGCTAGAGGTCGACGGTTCGAGCCCGTTCCGGGTCGCCATTATACAAGGTAAGAAGTAAGAGTTAAGAGTGAATAAGTAACTCTTACTTTTTGTCATATTATGCTGATATAGCTCAGTAGGTAGAGTGCATCCTTGGTAAGGATGAGGTCACCGGTTCAAATCCGGTTATCAGCTCCAAAAAGAAAAGCACTTCTTCGGAAGTGCTTTTTCTTTTTGGAAATGAAGCGTGCATCGCACATGAAAAATGAAGCAGGGCTTTGCCCTATGAAGCGCACCTTCGGTGCACGTTTTACTAAAGGCACGCTTTGCTTCATATTGAACTTTAGTTCAATGCTTCGTGTTTGCACAGCAAACGCTTCATGCGAGCGTAGCGAGTGCTTCATTGCTAAATCCTGAAAAGCATATATACAATGCTCCGCATTGATTTTATGTTCCCGCTCCCGATTGTAATTTTCAGATCAGTGTGATATAATCGCTTATATAAACTATATATAAAGTGAGGTAATGAAGCTTGAAGAAGCTGTTTAAGGCTATAAGAGAGGATAATATTGAACAGGTGATACAGGTGCTTAATAATGAGCCTGAGCTTGTTAACTGCACGGCAAAGCAGCCTCCTAAAAAGGATGACGGTCAGTCACCGCTTCAGGTTGCCTTGAAAACAGGAGCCTTTGATATTGCAGATTATCTGATCGATAACGGAGCGGATATAAACTTTATGGAAGACGAAGCCTGCTGTAATACATGGCGGGCTCCCGTAATACACGATGCTATCAATGCGGCGGTAATGTGTAGCCGTTGGAACACCAATAACCCCTATACCGGTTTTGAGGTCTTTTCTACCGAAGAAAAAGCCGTGCGCGCAAGAAGCATATTAGAAAAAATGCTGCAGTCAGGGGCTGATGTAAATAAGCCTGATTCATCAGGCAATTCCGGTATCTGGAGATTCTGTATGCAGGCATATCAGATATTGCCGAGATTTGATTTCGCCAAAAATTGCGAATGTGACGACAGAATATTTACTGCTGAGCTGGAAACGGATCTGCTTAACATATTAAAGCTGTTATGCAGGTACGGTGCTGACTTAAATTATGCGTCCCCTGATATGAAGCTTACTGTAAAGGAGTTTTATAAAAACGGTTCAATGGCAAAGCTGTTAAGTCAGGTTTGATATATAAAAACGCTTCTCCCGATTATTTCGGGGGAAGCGTTTTTTTATTATATAGGAAATTGCTCGCGTTGTGAGCAATTTAGCTTATAACAAGAAACACCTACAGCCCCCAAGATTGGGGGTAGGGGGTTGACAAATCGTAAGATTTTTTCTTATGTCGCGACATAAAACCTTGAAGCTTCGGGTTTATTTGCTTTGTACAATTATATTGAAATCTGTAAAAAAATGTTCTATAATGATTATTGTCAAAAAACTATATCGGAGGAGAGAAAAGTATGAAAGAAATACTTAAATGGATGTCATTCCTTGTAATGATGGTATCAATTCTTTTCAATACATTTGATGCGACGATTATCAAGTCTGCGCCTGAAGCAAAAAGTGCTGAGGAATTGGCTGAAATACAGGATATTTTTGATAATTATGAGATTGCCGATGAAATCACCGTTATCAGTCTTGGGGCGTTATCTCACGAGCAAAGACATACAGTTATTTTTCTGCAGGGGCTTGTTGCCCGAGAAAAGCCCTCGATTTTCATTGACTACGGCTCGGCTTCACACAAATATGCCCTTGCTGAAATGGAAAAATCGGGTTATACGATTTCCCGCACCGATGAACAGGGCAACCCTTGGAAATTTGAAAGCATTATAAAGAAATTCAGTTCATATATCAAAGACAGCGGATATATTCTTTATAAGACCACAGAGGATCACGGTCAGATTAACACCGCAACAAATCTTGCGACAATAAACGGCTATCTTCCCGTAACACCGGAGCTTGAGGAGACAGTTATTTCTCTCGGTCTTACCAAAAAGCTTGATATAAGCGGTGATGAAATCGACCTTAATTACCTTAAGGACTTCTATAAAAAGCATAAGGACAGCTTCAGAAATGACAGTCTTGTGCATCTTTATTACTATGTAACAGGTATGAGAGATTTTGCAATTCAGCAAAATATTTTCGTAATTTACATAGAAGACAGCGATTACCGGGGCAGACTTTTCCGTGATGAGATAATGAGAGAGCTTACCCCCTCTTCAATTATTTTCGGTTGGTGTCAGTACGAAAAAAAGTTCACTCAGTCCGCATCCCGTTACGGTCATACGGTCATTCCCTCTGACCATTCCTATAATTTAAGCATTCTCTCTTGCTATGATGCTATCGATGAGGAATTCAGCTCTGCACTTCCCGAAAATGTTCAGCTCGACCCCACAAAGCACTATGTTGCAATTGTTTACAGCGACGGAGACAATGCGCAGTGGATTCAGAACGGCTTTTCGGAATACCACACCTGGCAAAGCTATAATGAAGAAAAACCTGTCAGCTGGACCTTCTGCCCCATTCTCACAGAGCTTTCCGAGGTTGATATAAAGAGAACGCTTGATATTGCAGGCGATACAGCCTTTATTACCGGACCCTCAGGCGGCGGATATTCAAGAATTATGCATATGAGCTCAGAGGAGCTCAGTGCATTTTCCGATTACACTGCAGCCGTTATGAAGGAATCGGGACTCAGCACTATGACCCTTCTTGACACAATAGAGGAATACGAAATCGAAAACGTCTTCTTCAGCCGTATGGAAAAGAGACTCAGCTATTTCTCAAGATACGATAACATTGAAGGCGGTATTCTTCAGCTTGACCCCGATAACTATTCGGGCGGCAAGGGCAGAGTAATATTCTCTGATGACAAGCCTTTTGTATGCGTTGGCTTCAGTCTCTGGTATCCCAGCGGAAATGCAGAGGATGTAACCGAGGATTGGCTTAAGGAGCAAGCAGAGATAATCAATTCAAAATCAGCTGACATTAACTCTATCAACGGCTACACCGTTATCAATGTACACCCCTGGACCGTAGGTCCCGACGACCTTCGTATTTTCATTAATAATCTCGATGAAAATATTGAGGTTATAGGCGTTAATGAGCTTTTGGCAGCCGTAAAGGAAAATATACCCCACAAAACAGCAGTTCCCGGATAAGCGGTAAAAAGATATAATCCCTGTGAAATCAATAATTACCGTGCTGTCAGACGCATTAATCAAAACAGCCTCAGACATATATAACGGATAAGCTGTCTAAAATTATACGGACAGTACAAAAAACAGAATAAATAATCAACCGCACCCGAATTTTCTGTTCGGATGCGGTTTTTTTTTGTGTTATGAAAGAATTGAAATAAAGTCTGTTTTTATCATTCCGGCTTTTCTTCCGGAATATATTCCATTATATCTGCTACTTTACAGTCAAGGATTCTGCAAAACATCTCTATGGTGTGTGTGCTTACACTTTCGTTTCGTTTAAGCCGTGTAATCTGACCGGGACTAATTTTGTATTTTTTTATGAGCATATACTGTGTAACGCCCTTGCTTTTCAGGACTTTCCAAAGGTTGTTGTAGGAAATCATAAAAACCACTCCCTACTTGACATATTAACCGAAAACGGTATATAATCATATTAACCAATATCGGTTAATATGTTGTTTCGGAGGAAAAATAGTATGAAAAAACATACAAAGGTTTTATCAATTATTTTAGCAATTATAATACTCATTTCCGCAGTTCCATTAACTGCAAGTGCAGAAACCGTAAACGGAGTCTGCGGAGAGAATGTTACCTGGACACTTGACACCGAAACCGGTGTTCTGAAAATAGAAGGAACAGGTCAGATGAATAGTTATGAAGCTGAAGTAGGGTATTACGCCCCATGGAGATTTTATCGCGAAAGCATAAAGAGTGTTGAAGTGGCTGAAAATGTTACATCCATAGGTTGTGAAGCTTTCAGCGGCTGCTATAATCTTACAAGCATAAAGCTGCCTGACAGTATAACTTACATCCCTGAGATGGCTTTTTTGGGTTGCAGCAGCCTTGCAAGCATAACCATCCCCGATAATGTAACATTTATTGGTAATTATGCTTTCTGTTATTGCGAAAATCTTACAAGCATAACCATCCCTGATAGTGTAACATCCATAGGTTATAGGACTTTTGAAGGATGCGAAAAGCTTACAAGTATAACCATCCCCGATAGTGTAACGTATATTGGTGTTGGTGTTTTCAGTGCTTGCAATAGTCTCACAAGCATAACAGTTGATGAAAATAATGAATCATATTCAAGTGATGAAGACGGAGTTTTATATAACAAAGAAAAATCTGAATTGATACAGTACCCTGTTGGTAATGAAAGAAAATCTTATGCCATATCACAGAATGTAACATCCATTGGTGATAGGGCTTTTGAAGGATGCGAAAAGCTTTCAAGCGTAACAATTCCCGATAGTATAATATCCATTGGTGATTGGGCTTTCTCTAATTGCGATAACCTCACAATCATAACAATTCCGTATAGTGTAGCATCCATTGGTGATTATGCTTTCTATAGTTGCGATAACCTCACAAGCATAACAATTCCGTACAGTGTAACATCCATTGGTGATCATGCTTTCTCTTATTGCGACAGTCTTATAAGTATAACCATTCCCGATAGTGTGACTTATATTGGTAGTGATGCTTTCTATGGTGCCGGTTATTATGAGGATTCATCAAATTGGGAAAATAATGTTCTGTATATCGGAAAGCATCTTATAAAAGCAAAAGAAGCCCTGTCAGGCGCATATAAAATAAAACAAGGAACAAAATCGATCGCATCAGACGCTTTCTCTTATTGCGATAACCTTACAAGCATAACCATCCCCGATAGTGTAACATCTATTGGTGATAGGGCTTTCAGCGGATGCGAAAAGCTTTCAAGCATAACCATTCCCGGAAGTGTAACATCCATAGGTGATAGTGCTTTCTCTTCTTGTGATAACCTTACAAGCATAACAATTCCTGATAGTGTTACATCTATTGGTGAGGCGGCTTTCAGTCAGTGCAAAAACCTTACAAGCATAACCATCCCCGATAGTGTAACATCTATTGGTGAGTATACTTTCTCTTATTGCAAAAACCTTACAAGCATAACCATCCCCGGAAGTGTAACATCCATAGGTGATAGTGCTTTCCTTTATTGCGAAAATCTTACAAGCGTAACCATCTGCGAAGGAGTTACATCTATTGGTGAGGAGGCTTTCTGTCGGTGCAAAAACCTTACAAGCATAACCATTCCCGGAAGTGTAACATCTATTGGTGATAGGGCTTTCATTGTTTGCGAAAATCTTACAAGCGTAACCATCTGCGAAGGAGTTACATCTATTGGTGATAGGGCTTTTGAAGAATGCGAAAAGCTTTCAAGCGTAACAATTCCCGATAGTGTAACATCTATTGATCGAATGGCTTTCTACGAATGCAAAAATCTTACAAGCATAACCATCCCCTATAGTGTGACTTATATTGGTAGTAATGCTTTCTATGATACCGGTTATTATAACAATTCATCAAATTGGGAAAATAA
This sequence comes from Oscillospiraceae bacterium, assembly GCA_015066205.1. Lineage (GTDB taxonomy): Bacteria > Bacillota > Clostridia > Oscillospirales > Acutalibacteraceae > RUG806. The sequence continues at coordinate 14,570 of SVOV01000017.1, read as the reverse complement.
TGTTTTGTATATAGGAAAGTATCTTATAGAAGCAAACGAATCCCTGTCAGGCGATTATGAAATAAAACAAGGAACAAAATTAATTAGTAATAGTGCTTTCTACGATTGCGAAAGTCTTACAAGCATAACCATCCCTGATAGTGTAACATCTATTGGTGAGGAGGCTTTCTGTCGGTGCGAAAACCTTACAAGCATAACAGTTGATGAAAATAATGAATCATATTCAAGTGATAAAGACGGAGTTTTATATAACAAAGAAAAATCTGAATTGATACAGTATCCTGCCGGTAATGAAAGAAAATCTTATGCCATATCACAGAATGTAACATCCATTGGTGATTCGGCTTTCGAGTATTGCACAAGCCTTACAAGCATAACCATTCCCGATAGTGTAACATCTATTGGTGAGTATGCTTTCTGCGAATGCAAAAATCTTACAAGCATAACCATCCCCGATAGTGTAACATCCATTAGTTATTATGCTTTCGGCAGATGCGAAAAGCTTACTGATGTATATTATGGCGGTACAGTGACTAAATGGAATAAAATAAGCATACACAGTGGTAACGAATCTTTAACAAATGCAACAATTCATTTTGCACCTTGCACTCACGAATATACAGCAGTCATAACCGCTCCCACCTGTACGGAAAGAGGCTACACAACCTACACCTGTGAATGTGGGGATAGCTATGTCGGTGATTATGTGAAAGAAAAGGGGCACTCACATACGGGAAAGGTAACAACCCCTGCAACACATCTTAAAGAAGGTGTTATGACATATACCTGTACATGCGGTAATACTTACACAGAAGCAATCGCAAAGACAGCAGAGCATACATACAGCAGTGTTGTTACTGCACCCACTTGCACAGAAAAAGGATACACAACCTACACCTGCGCATGCGGTGACAGCTATGTTGATAACCGTGTGAATGCTGTGGGGCATAAATACACATCAGAGATTACAAAGGCGGCAGCCTGTACTCAGGACGGCACAAAGGCTTACACTTGTTCTGTTTGCGGAAATGCTTATACAGAGGCTCTTCCGAAGCTCGGTCACGATTTCAGTAAGGACTTTACCGTGGATAAGCAGGCAACATATACTGAAGCCGGCTCAGAATCAAAGCATTGTCAGAGAGCAGGCTGTACAGAAAAGAGTGAAGTAAGAGAAATTCCTAAGCTCGTTGCCGTGTTTAATGATAGTGATATTTCTAAAGGCAGCGGCAAGGATATCGTGACGGTTGCAGGTGCTACTGTTGAACAGCTTTTGTCACAGACTGATAAGGGTGCAGTTATTAAGGACTGTAAGGGAAATCTTGTTGCTGCTGATAAACTGCCCGGAACCGGTATGACCTTAACTCTTTCAGACGGTAAAGAATATACGATTGTAGTTTTCGGTGACGTTGAGGGTGACGGTAATATTACCGCTTCTGATGCAAGACTTGCTCTACGTGCCTCTGTCGGCCTTGAAAGCTATAATGAAGATTCCTGTTATTACAAGGCGGCAAATATTGAAAGCAAGGACAAGTTATCAGCTTCTGATGCAAGACTTATTCTTCGTGCATCTGTCGGACTTGAAGATCCAAAACAATGGCTGAAATAAAATCCCAATAAATCTATTTAATTAAAGGGAACGGTGAAAACCGTTCCCTTTAATCATTTCTCAAGCAGCTCGATATATTTATATATTGTTGTCCTACTCATATCACAAACTCTTGCGAACTCTGATACGTTTAAGTTGCCGTTTTTATATGAGGGATAGTGTTTCAGGAATATTTCGCTTGTGGAATCAGATCAAACACAAAAACGCTTCTTCCGATTTTTTCGGGGGAAGCGTTTTTTCGGTTTTATTTATTTACTTTGCAAAAGAAAAAACTGAAACCATATCGTGAAGAGCTGTGAGGAACTGATCTATAACCTTATAGAACATATACTCGAATGTGCTGAGAGCTCCTTCGCATTCGGGAATCTTTGAGCCCTCTGCAAGAGCGAAATCGTACATACGCAGAGCCTCGTAGCTGTAGGATGTAAGGTCGCTTTCATCAAGAGTGATAAGGCCTACACCTCTGTTGATATCGTTTGAATAAGAATTACAGCCTACTGTGGGAACTGTTGTGATATCAATACCTTCATATGTGGTTGTGAAATCATTTACATGGTCATGGCCGTAGAATGTACCTAAAACATCACCTGTTTCGATCCATGCAGCCATCTGACCGCCGTTGATGTGAGAGGGACAGGGGGGCTCAAAAATATAGCCTGTGTATGCTCCGAAATTGGGAACGGGGAGATAGTTTGTGTCGTTGTAGTAAAATTCATCGATTCTGAAGGGGAGCTTCATCATTCCTACTGCGTCATAAACTTCGGGAACGATAATATGCTGGAAGCTTAATGCGGGAACAAGCTTTCCGCCGTTGAGGACCTTGAGAGCGGCAGCTGTATCCTTATACCAGTTTATCTGATCTTCTCTTACATAGTCATAACCGCCTGCTTCTGCAGTGGATGTGCCCGAATCGATGAACCAGAGGTTGAAAGCAATTCCGATGCCGTCGGAAGCAAGAATGGGAAGATTGTGGTTTCCGCAGCCGTAAAGAGAGGGAACTGCATCATAAGCGAGACAGCCGTCATATTTCTGATATTCTCTGAGGAGAACTTCGTTTGTTACACCCTGTTCCTGATCGTGGTTACCGAAAACAAGTGTAAAGGGAACGCCTGCTTCAACACAGGGAGCGACAACAGCTTCAATAGCCTGTGCCTGTTTTTCATAGCCGCCTGCCACTGTATTGTCACCCATAAAGATAACAAGGTCAGGCTCATAGGCTGCAAGAGCCTCACGCATAAGCTGTGTTGTTGTAGCTTCGAGAGTTTCGTCGTCCTGAGAATCAGCAAACATCATGATCTTGAACTTGCCGTCTTCATTGAAACGGAGAACACTGTCCGAAATGCTTAATGCAGAAGCCGACATAACAAATGCTGATGTAAGCATAAGCACAGCCGTAATAACTGCAATTACTTTTTTTGTAAGTTTCATAATACTGCTCCTTTATTTAAGATGAACATATTATAACAGGAGAAACATTTTTTTTCAAGAATAAAACCTAAAGATAATATTTTCTGTTTTTCACAAAAAAAGTACTTGCATTTTGTGAAAGAGTATGATAATATATGTATGAATAAATCAGCAAAGACCGAGCGGAGAGTTCTCCGCTCGGTTTTTAATATGAAGCTGAGGAGGAATTAATTTGGCAGAAAAGCGTAAGGGCGGTAATGTTGTCAACGCTGTATGGGAGATTGCAGAGCCTCTTGCCGAAGAGCTCGGACTCATCCTCTGGGATGTGAAGTTTCTCAAGGAGGGTGCAAACTGGTATCTCAGAATTATAATTGATAAGGCTGACGGCGTGTCCATTGATGACTGTGTCGCTATGAATGATGCATTGGATGCTCCTCTTGATGAAGAAGACCCCATTGAACAGAGCTATAATCTTCAGATCTGTTCGCCGGGTGTTGAAAGAGAGCTTATAAGAGATTTCCATTTTACATCATATCTCGGTGCGGATGTGGTCGTAAAATTCAGAACTGCTGTTGACGGTGCCAAGGTACACAGCTGTGTGCTGAAGGATTTCAATGACGGCAATATAACTCTTGAGTTTTCTGACGGAGAACAGAGAGTTTTTGAAAAGAAGGATATGTCAAGCATCCGTCTTGATGATTTTGACGGAAGCTTCTGATAAACGGCAAAGGTTAATATATGTTTTTTTAATATACAGGAAAGGATGATTTGAAAAAAATGGCTAAGCTTACAAAAAGAGAGATGGACAGACAGGTTGCTCTCAGACAGGCAATTGATCTTTACATCCAGGAGGCACACATTGACGAAAAATATATCTCTATGTTCTATGAGGAGATCGCAAATGCCATTGCGGTTGCCGCAAGAAGAGAATGTGAGGTAAAGGACAAGGACGGCGTTGTTACCTGTGAAATCGACCGTGAGACCTTCGCAGTAAACATTTCCTGGAACAAGCTCGTTGTTGAAGAGGTTGAAAACCCCTCAAGAGAAATAAATCTTGTTGATGCAAAGAAATACAGACGTACCGCAAAGCTCGGTGAAATGGTTGCAATTCCCGTTGAGCTTGACTCTCTCGGAAGAGTTGCCGCTCAGACAGTTAAGCACACCATCCGTCAGGGCGTAAGAAAAATCGAAAAGCTTCAGACGGCTGAGGTATTCAGCGATAAGATCGGTGAGATCGTTTCCGCAACCGTTGTAAAGAAGACACAGAGCGGCGATGTAGTTGTAAAATCCTTCAACAGAGAGCTCCTTCTTCCTCTTAAGGAGCAGAATAAGGATGAAAAGCTTGAGTGCGGCGATATAATCAAGATATATATCAAGGAAGTAAGAGATGAGGAAAACGATGTCAAGGTTCTTATCTCAAGAATTGACGATAACCTTGTAAAAAGACTCTTTGAAGAAGCAGTTACCGAAATTCAGGACGGTCTTGTTGAGATCCGTGCCATCGCAAGAGAAGCAGGCTCAAGAACAAAGATCGCTGTTATGGGTACTGACGAAAATGTTGATCCCATCGGTGCTTGTATCGGTGTAAGAGGCGACAGAATCAACAGGATCATCAAGCAGCTTTCAGGCGAAAAGATAGATATCGTTAAATACAGCGACGACCCCAGAGAATACATCAGTGCGGCTCTTGCTCCCGCAAAGATTCTCGGTGTTGAGATACTTGATGAAGCAGGAAGAAGCTGCAGAGTTACAGTTCCCGAGGATCAGTTATCACTTGCTATCGGTAATAAGGGACAGAATGCCCGTCTTGCCGCAAGACTTACAAAGTGGAAAATTGACATTAATGCACTTGACGGTCAGTTTGAATCAATGATTCAGCTTTAAGGAGCAGTCGGAATGCAGAAAAAGAAAGCACAGCCTATGAGAAAATGCACGGGCTGTAACGAAATGAAAGAAAAGAGAGAGCTTGTCCGTATAGTAAGAGATCCCGAGGGGAATATCAGCGTGGACCTTACAGGAAAGAAATCAGGCAGAGGCGCATATATCTGTAGGGATAAAAAATGCCTCAATGCCGCAAAGCGGGCAAAGCGGCTCGACAGAGCATTTGAATGTACGGTTCCCGATGAAGTATATGAAAGACTTGAAGGTGAACTGAGTGAATGATAAAACACTTAATATGCTGGGACTTATGAGAAGAGCGGGGAAGCTTCTTATCGGACACGATGCGGTGCTTCTCAGTGTAAGACAGGGCAAAGCAGCTGCCGTTATTCTTACCTCGGATGCTTCTCCCAGACATAAAAGAGAAATTGAGGCCGCAGGCTTTGACGGGAAGATAATTGAGCTTCCCTGTACAATGGAAGAGGCGGGCTTTTCGGTAGGAAAGAAAAGCTGTATATTTGCCACAGAGGACAGCGGCTTCGTAAAAGCTATTGATAAGACAATCACTAAGGAGGGTTTTGCGCTATGACAGTAAAATACAAAGTCCACGAACTTGCAAAAGATCTTGATGTTAAAAGCAATGTGATTATCGACCTTCTTAAAAAGTTTGATGAAACACCTAAAAAATCACACTCCTCTTTCACATCTGAAGAACTCGATATCATTTTCGATCAGCTGACAAAAGAGCACGAGGTTGAGAATTTCAATGCATATTTCGCAATGAAGAAGCCCGAGCCCAAGGCAGAAAAGGCTGAAAAGGCTGATGCTCCCGCAAAGGAGAAGAAGGCGGAAGAAAAGAAGAATGACAAGCCCGTAAAGGATGCTCCCGCAAAGGACAAAAAGGGAGAAAACAAGGGCGAAAATAAGAATAAAGGTGCCGAAAAGGCAAGAGATGACCGTAAGGATAAGAATCAGAAGAATGATAAAGCTCCCGTAAATAAAGACGAGAAGAAGAATCAGCAGCCCAATCTCAATCCCTTCAAGAAGAAGGAAAACAAGAATAAGGACAACGATTTTGTTCAGTCCAGAACAAAGGGCGAGAAGAAGACCGTCAATACCCGTGCAGAAGAGGTTGACCTTGATAAGTACAATGAAAAGTATGACCGTCTTTCCTCAGGCTCAATGAACGAAAGAGATGCTGAGGTCCGTAAGCAGAAGATCAAGCAGAAATCCCAGCAGTACAATAAGAAGCAGGGCACCCGTCAGCACCGCAAGGAAACCGAGCAGGAGCGTCTTAAGAGAATTGCCGAAGAGCGTTCAAAGCGTACTATCGTTGTAAAGATAGGCGAGGAGATCACCGTAGGCGAGCTTGCCGCACAGCTTAAGCTCACAGCTGCCGAGGTTATCAAAAAGCTCTTTATGTACGGCGTTATGGCAGGTATCAATGAAACTATCGACTATGATACAGCTGAAATCGTTGCTACAGAGCTTGGCGCAAAGGTTGAAAGAGAAGTTGTTGTTACCATTGAAGACAGAATCATTGACGACTCCGAGGATGACGATGCTCTTCTTGAGCCCAGAAGCCCCGTTGTTGTAGTTATGGGTCATGTTGACCACGGTAAGACATCAATTCTTGATGCTATCAGAAATACATCCGTCACCGCAACCGAATCAGGCGGTATCACACAGCATATCGGTGCTTACAGAGTAAACCTTGACGGTAGCGATATCACCTTCCTTGATACTCCCGGTCACGCCGCATTCACAGAAATGCGTGCCCGCGGTGCCAAGGCTACCGATATTGCAGTTCTTGTTGTTGCCGCAGACGACGGTATTATGCCCCAGACTATTGAAGCCATCAACCACGCAAAGGCTGCTGATGTTTCAATAATTGTTGCTATCAATAAGATGGATAAGCCCGCTGCTCAGCCCGACAAGGTTCTTCAGCAGCTCACAGAATACGGCCTTGTTCCCGAAGAATGGGGCGGTGATACCATCTGTGTTCCCGTAAGTGCAAAAACACATATGAATATAGATAAGCTTCTTGAGTCAATACTCCTTGTTGCAGAAATGAAGGAGCTTAAGGCTAATCCCAACCGTGCCGCAAAGGGTGTTGTTATCGAAGCGCGCCTTGATAAGGGTAAGGGCCCCATCGCAACTCTTCTTGTGCAGAACGGTACTCTTAACAACGGCGACATCGTTGTTGCAGGTACTGCAGTAGGCCGTATCCGTGTTATGACCGACTATAAGGGCAGAAGAGTAAAGGCAGCAGGCCCCTCCGTGCCCGTAGAGGTTATGGGTCTTGCAGAGGTTCCCAAGGCAGGCGATATGTTTGACGCTGTTTCCGATGAAAGACTTGCAAGAGAGCTTGTTGAACAGAGAAAGCAGAAGCTCAAGGATGAGCAGTTCAATGCTTACAGAAAGGTTACTCTTGATACTCTCTTCTCAACTCTTGAAGAGGGTGAGCTCAAGGACCTCAATATCATTGTCAAGGCTGATGTTCAGGGCTCCGTTGAAGCTCTCAAGCAGAATCTTGAAAAGCTTTCCAATAATGAAGTCAGAGTTAATGTTATCCACGGCGGTGTAGGTGCAATTTCCGAGTCCGATGTTATGCTTGCAAATGCATCAAATGCAATTATCGTAGGCTTCCATGTCCGTCCCGACTCAACCGCTACAGCCCACGCTGAAAGAGATCATGTTGAAATGCGTATGTACTCTATCATCTATGACTGTATCGAGGATGTTCAGGCCGCTATCAAGGGTATGCTTGCTCCCAAGTTCCGTGATGTAGAGCTCGGCCGTGCAGAGGTAAGACGAGTATTCAAGCTTTCATCTGCAGGTACTATTGCAGGTTCATATATACTTAACGGTAAGGTATCCCGTAACTGCAAGATCAGAGTTGTCCGTGACGGTATCGTTATCGCTGATGACTCCATTGCATCCCTTAAGCGTGAAAAGGACGATGCAAAAGAGGTTATGTCCGGCTATGAATGCGGTATCGGTCTTGAAAAGTACAACGATATCAAGGAAGGCGACATACTTGAAGCATATCTCGTAGAGGAATACAGAGACTAATAATAATTCGGGATTCGGAGTTATGAATTCGGAGGCGATTTGTTTCCGTTTTACGGCTCCGAACGCCGACCTTGTAAAAAACTATCACTAAAGGAGTACTACAGTAAATATGGGTTATAAATCCGATCGTACTGCTGAAGATATCAAAAGGGAGATCACGGCTCTTGTCAGAGAGCTTAAGGATCCCAGAGTTACTTCTCTTATGCTTACTGTCGTAAGAGTAGAGGTAGCTCACGACCTTTCCTATGCGAAAGCCTTTATCAGCTCTCTCGGCGGAATAAAGGAAGCCGAAGAGGCCTGTAAGGCACTCAACGGAAATGCAAAGGGGTATATCAGAAAGGAAATAGGACTTCGTCTTTCACTCAGAAAAACTCCTGATATACGCTTCATTCCCGATGATTCCATAGAAAAGGGAATTGAAATGTTCAAAAAGCTTAACAGTATTTCAGGAAAGGAGAACGACTGATGCTGACACACAGTGAGGCATTCGCTCTTCTCAACAGATCAGATAATATTCTTATACTTACTCACCGCAACCCCGACGGGGATGCGGTGGGCAGTATGTTTGCGCTCTATTATCTTCTGAAGAATCTCGGTAAGACTGTAAGATGTATTATTGATGATGTTTCAAAGTCATTATCCTTCCCGATGGCAAAAGATGCCTTCGGGGATTTTGAGCCTGATTTTATCGTAACGGTGGATGTTGCCGACAATAAGCTTCTGACGAATGATACTCTCGCTCTTTACGGTGAAAGAGTAGACCTCGCCATCGACCATCATGCTGCCAATAAGCCCTTCTCAAAAGAGCTTCTTCTCGACAGCACGGCTGCTGCTGCCTGTGAGGTCTTATATGATATGATAAAACAGGCAGGGCTTGAAATCACTCCTGATATGGCAAACTCCTTATATCTCGGTATCTCTACCGATACAGGCTGCTTCAGATATCCCAACACCACCGCCCGCACGCTTCTTGCGGCGTCTGAGCTTGTAAGTGCAGGTGCTGACAACGGTGAAATAAACCGTATCGTCTTTGAAACAAAAACGAGGGAATATGTTCATTTTGAAGCTCTTGCAATGAATTCTCTCAAAACTTATTATGACGGAAAATGCGCCGTTCTGGTGTTAAGACAGGATATGTTCAGAAAAACGGGCGTAAGTGAAGAGGATACTCACGGAATTGCCGCTCTGCCCCGTCAGATAGAGGGTGTCCTTGTGGGTATTGTCATAAAAGAGAGAACTGACGGAACATATAAAATTTCCATGCGCACAAATGACCCCGTATGTGCTTCTGATATATGTGCTGTATTCGGAGGCGGAGGGCACCGTCTTGCCGCAGGGTGTGAGCTTTCGGGGACGGAGTCAGAGGTTGTTTCCGCAGTGCTTAAGGCAGTCGGTGAGGAGCTTGGTGCAATATGAACGGTTTTGTGATCCTCAATAAAGAGGTGGGACTTACCTCCTTTAAGGCAGCTGCCGCTCTCAGAAGAATTTTTTCCGAGAAAAAGACAGGCCATACGGGAACTCTTGACCCTATGGCTTCGGGAGTGCTTCCCGTGGCTCTCGGAAAAGCCACCCGTTTTATTGATTTTATACCCGCCGAGGATAAAGGATATACAGCGCGTTTTCGTTTCGGAATAACTACGGATACGCTTGATATCACGGGAAATGTGCTGACTGAAGAAAAGGTAAGCGTTACAAGAGAGGATATTCTCGGTGTGCTGCCCTATTTTACGGGAGAAATTGAACAGCTTCCCCCTATGTATTCCGCAATATCAAAAAACGGTGTAAGGCTTTATGAGCTTGCCCGTAAGGGTATTGAGGTGGAAAGGGAAAAAAGAACCGTTACAATATATAATATTGAGCTTACCGATTATGAAAATGACGGTGAGTTTGAAATAAAGGTATTCTGTTCAAAGGGTACATATATCCGCTCGCTTATTGCGGATATAGGCGAAAAGCTCGGTACGGGTGCGGTTATGACCGCTCTTGACAGAACTCTTTCCAACGGTTTTACAACAGAACAGGCAAAAACAGCTGAAGAAATAGAAAAGCTTGGAGAAAGTGCCGTTCTCGGCATTGATTTCCCTTTTATGTGCTATCCGTCCGTTACCGTAACGGATGCACAGGCAAGGCGTTTTTCCAACGGCGGTGAGCTTTCTTCTGACCGCCTTCATATAAAAACCGTCTTTTCACTTTACAGGGTGTATTCCCGAAATAACGATTTTCTCGGTCTTGGTGAAATATCGGAGGATGCTCCCGATATTCTCCGCGTAAAAAGGGTAGCAGGTAATGACAAATAAACTTTCCGAAAAATCAAATATAATAGCACTCGGTTTCTTTGACGGTCTTCATACGGCACATATGAGAGTGCTTGAGGAAACCGTAAAGCAGGCGGGAGAGGAATTTTCCCCTTGTGTGATGCTGTTTGATGAACATCCCCGCAGGGTTTTGCAAGGGGATGCGGTAAGTTATTTGCTTCAGAATGAAAAAAGGGATGAGATGCTTAAAAATATGGGCATTACTCCCTTATATGTGTCCTTTTCCGCTATAAAGGATATGTCCCCCGAGGAATTTACTGAAAAAATTCTCGTAGAAAGATTTTCGGCGTCGGGGGTCGTCTGCGGATATAATTACAGATTCGGCAAAAATGCCTCAGCCGACAGCAGTGTTCTTCGTTCTCTTTGTGAGAAAAAGGGTATTTCGGTTACTGTATGTCCCGAATACTCGGTTGACGGCAGTCCCGTCAGCTCAACGAGGATCAGAACGGCTGTTGAAAACGGTGATATGGAAGAAGTCAATAAGCTTCTCGGTTTTCATTTCTGTTACTCATCCGAAGTTTTTTCGGGTGATAAAAGAGGCAGGCTTTTAGGCGCACCTACCATAAATCAGTTCTTGCCCGAGGGACTCGCAGTGCCGAAGTTCGGTGTCTATGCATCAAAGGTATTTTTTGACGGAAAAGAATACACGGGAGTAACAAATATAGGCTCGCGCCCTACTTTTCAGGGTGAAAGTGTCAGAAGTGAAACATATATAATCGATTACAGCGGAGATCTTTACGGACATACCGTTGAAATAAAGCTTTATAAATTTATAAGGGAAGAAAAAAAGTTCCCCGATGCCGATGCTCTTAAAAAACAGATAAAGGCAGATGTTTCGGCGACAGAAAAGTACTTTTCTGAAAAAAACTGAAAAAATTCAAAAAAAACACGAAAAAATTAAAAAAAAGTATTGACAAAAGCCCTTTGTATGCATATAATAAATTTCGTTGCCCGACCCAGTTTACAGTCGGCGGGAAAGTAAAATGGCGGGATAGCTCAGTTGGCTAGAGCATTCGGTTCATACCCGAAGTGTCGTTGGTTCAAATCCTACTCCCGCTACCAATAATGGCCCGGTGGTCAAGCGGTCAAGACACCGCCCTTTCACGGCGGTAACACGAGTTCGATTCTCGTCCGGGTCACCAAGTGACAATTTGTCGAACAGAGTAGCGTTCCATAAGGGACGCTATTTTGTTTTGGAATTTTATCTGTAAAGCGGCAACAGAAATTAATTCAATTAGCCTTGAAGTTTGTTTTTGCTTCAAGGTTTTTTCTTTTTTTGCTTGAAGTTAATAGTAGTTTGTGTTATATTGAACTTGCGACGCAATCAAATAATCTGAACCCGACGGATGTGTTTTTACTTTGGTAAAAACGCACCCTCATTTTGGCATCCTTTGGGTTCGTCAGAAGATTGTGTCGCAGCAAGCGAGGCTATGCGTTTTTCGTGTGTGCAGCTTCGGCTTGCACACACTTTTTGTTATAAGGAGTATGTTTATGCAAAAGATGACAAACAAGCTTCTATCAATCGTTATGATAATAGCTTTAATTTTAACTATTTTTTCTGTTCCTGTTGCCGCAACAGAAATTGTAGCGAGTGGAACTTGTGGAACAAATGTTTTATGGGAATTAAATGATGAAGGTACTTTATTTATAAAAGGTTCTGGTGTTATAGCTGATTTTACTCAGCACACATTTCCTAAATACTATCAAAAAAAGGACTTAATCTTAACTGCTGTGATCGGAGAAAATATAACCAGACTTGGCAATCGTTCTTTTTATGATTTGCCTAACTTAGAAACAATTGTTTTTGCTGAAAATAGCAAACTAACTTCAATTGGAGACGGTACATTTTTGGAGTGTTCTAATTTAAGAAGTATAAATATTCCTGACACAGTAACCACTATTGGGGAAGATGCATTTTACGATTGTTCGGCTCTTGAAAGTGTTGCAATATCTCCTAACAGTCATTTAACTTCTATAGGTAATGATGCTTTTTTGCGATGCAATGCAATTAGTTCAATATATATCCCTGAAAAAATTAATACTATTGGTAGTACAGCGTTTTATGATTGTTCTGCATTGACCTCAATTAATGTTGATGAAAATAATGGTAATTATAGTTCTTGCAACGGTATCCTTTTTAATAAGGATAAAACGATATTAATCCAATATCCCGCAAACAAACAAGAAACTGCATACAGTATTCCTACGACAGTATTAAAAATAGAACCAGATGCATTTTTTAATAACAAAAATATTCTTGAAATTAATATATCTGAAAATGTTAATTCAATAGGACAATATGCATTTTGTGGATGTGAAAAGCTTAGTAGTATAACTTTTGCAGAAAATTGTTCTGTGGAAACCATAAATATGTTCACTTTTGGTCATTGTTATTCTTTAACTGAAGTAACAATTCCAATGAGTGTTAAAAGTATTGAAAGATACGCTTTTGCTTATTGTGAAAATTTACAAAATGTTTCTTTTGCTACAGGTTGTTTGCTTACAAGAATTGGTGAAGGCGTTTTTATGGATTGCAAGAATATCAATGAAATCCATCTTCCAAATAAAGTCACACAAATTGATTCCGTAGCTTTTTATGGTTGTACATCATTAACCGAAATTTCAATACCTGTAAGTACAACAAAGATAGACACAAATGCATTTTTCAACTGTAATGTATTACAAAATATTTATTATGGTTCAATAAAAAAAGATTGGGATCTTATAAAAATCTCTTCTGGTAATGAGGCTTTGCTTGCTGGAACAGTACACTATTATTGTGAACACAAAAATACGCAAAACACAATATCTATTGCCCCTACATGTTCCTCTATTGGTTGCACAGCTGGTATTTATTGTAGAGATTGCGAAAAGTATATTTCAGGTCACTCAGCCATTGAAATTGATGCAGATGCTCATAAGTGGGATGACGGAACTATCACAACAACAGCAACCTGTAAAGTAAGTGGTGTTAAGACTTATACATGCCGGTATAATGCTTCACATAAGAAGACTGAGAATCTTGGTGTCAATGCTTCGTATCACCTTAACACCAAGAACACAGAAGCAGTTGCATCAACTTGTTCAGAAGTAGGATATACAGTAGGTGTTTACTGCAACGATTGCGAAAAGTATATTTCAGGACACACAGAAATCGGTATTGATGTCAATGCTCACAAGTGGGACAACGGCTCAATTACCACAACAGCGACCTGTAAGGTTAGCGGAGTGAAGACCTATACCTGTCAGCACAATGCTTCTCATAAGAAGACTGAAAACCTCGGTATTAACGCTTCAAATCACGTAAATACCAAGAATGTTGCAGAGGTAAAAGCAACCTGCACCACAAAGGGCTACACAGCAGGTGTTTATTGTAACGACTGTCAGAAATATATCAGCGGTCACGCTGAAATTGCAATTAATCCCGCAAATCACATGAACACAAAGAAGATGCCCGAAACTCCTGCAACATTTGAAAATGTCGGTTACACAGCAGGTGTTTACTGTAATGACTGTAAGAAATATATCTCAGGACATGTGGAAATACCGAAGCTTGTACCCGAATTCACAGATTCAAAGGATGCTAAGGAAAGCGGAAATAACATTATTTCCAATAACGGTCTTACCGTAGCTCAGCTTCTTTCTCAGGCGGGAAAGGGTGCTGTTATCAAGACAACAGACGGAAAGTCTGTTGAAAATGCGACTCTGATCGGCACAGGTATGGTGCTTACTATGGCAGACGGTAGCAAGAAGGAAATCGTAGTTTACGGTGATGTTGACGGTGACGGTAAAATTTCTGCAGCTGATGCAAGACAGGCTCTCAGAGCTTCTGTCGGTCTTGAAAAGTTCAAGGAAGATTCTGCAAAGTATAAGGCAGCAAAAAGAGGAAGCGTTGATAAGCTCTCTGCTGCCGATGCAAGACTTATCCTTCGTGCATCAGTCGGTCTTGAAGATCCAAAAGCTTGGATGAAATAAAATACTCAGTTGCATCAGCATATAGAAATATATGTTGGTGCAATTTTTTGCTTTACAGGAAATTCCTCGAAAACAGAAGAAGCAAAAAAATAAGCCTGCGGAAAAAGCAGGCATAGAAAAATAGGCGAAAATAATCAGAAGATATAAAAGCCTTCAGCACCGAAGAAATCTTCATCATCGTCATCGCCTTCATGGAGAAAATAGTCCATATCGAGAAGTTCGTCATCGGACATATTTTTAATTTCTCTTTTAGATATACCCTCAGGGGGATTTTTTAAGTATTTAAGTCTGAGTTCCTCAATTTCTTTTTTAGA
>SVOV01000016.1 GCA_015066205.1 Oscillospiraceae bacterium | reverse complement strand
TTATCGGCGGCGGAACTGCTCATATCGGCGACCCCTCAGGCAGAACCGATATGCGTTCAATGATGACAAAGGAAACAATTGAACACAACTGTGAATGCTTCAAAAAGCAGATGGAGCGTTTTATCGAATTCGGCGAGGACAAGGCAATAATGGTTAATAATGCTGACTGGCTTCTTGATCTCAACTATGTTGAGCTTTTAAGAGAGGTCGGAGCATGCTTTTCCGTTAACAATATGCTCCGTGCTGAATGCTATAAGCAGAGAATGGAAAAGGGTCTTTCTTTCCTTGAATTCAATTATATGATCATGCAGAGCTACGATTTCCTTGAACTCTACCGTAAATACGGCTGTAATCTTCAGTTCGGCGGCGACGACCAGTGGTCAAATATGCTTGGCGGCAGAGAGCTTATCAGAAGAAAGCTGGACAAGGAGTCCCACGCTATGACAATAACTCTTCTTCTTAACTCCGAGGGCAAGAAGATGGGTAAGACCGTGGGCGGTGCAGTATGGCTTGACCCCGACAAGACCAGCCCCTTTGATTTCTATCAGTACTGGAGAAATGTGGGCGATGCCGATGTTCTCAAATGTATCCGTATGCTTACATTCCTTCCTCTTGAAGAGATAGACAAGATGGACAGCTGGGAGGGCGCACAGCTCAATACAGCAAAGGAGATTCTCGCATATGAGCTTACAAAGCTCGTTCACGGCGAGGAGGAAGCCGAAAAGGCACAGACAGCCGCAAGGGCTCTTTTCTCCGACGGCGGAAGCGATGCTCCCGAAGCACCTCTTTCCGAAGACTGCTTCACCGACGGTGCCGTTGATATCCTCACAATGCTTGTAAAATCAGGTCTTTGTCCCTCACGCTCAGATGCCAGAAGAGCAGTTGAGCAGGGCGGTGTTACAGTTTCGGGCGAAAAGGTAACAGATATCAGAAAGAGCTTCACAAAAGAAGATATCGGAGAGGGCCTTCTTCTCAAGAGAGGTAAGAAAAGCTTCAAAAAGATCGTAACCGAATAAGTATTTTACAGGTGCCGTGTATGAATCTGCGGTACCTGTTTTTTTCTTCGGAATCAGGCTTTGTTTTCCTCTTCAAGTATGATTTTACCGATTCTTCTTATTGACAGCTCCGTTTTTATTTCGCATACGGTGAATTCCGAAAGCATTCCGTTTTTTATAAAAAACTCATTGTAGAAGCCGTGATTTTTCAGATTCACGGCTCTTCCTATATGAAAAACATCAAAATTTTCCTCATAAACCGTCTTTTTCAGGGCGTCGCACATAATTTCTGTGACGGTTTTTGCCGCCTCTTCAGACAGTTTTTCCGTATCCGTCTTTGTAAGCCCTCTGAAATCATCGGACTGAAATTCGGGAATATCACAGGACAGCTTTGTGGTTATTCGGTAATGGACCCGTCCGTCCTTGAGCAGTACCTTTGTTTTTGTTTTACATTCGATTATTTCAAGTGTCGCAGTTCCCGCAGATGTGTTTACCGTAAAATCTCCGTTATCGATTCCGTCGGAAATTATCAGCATTCCGAGAGTGCTTTCGGGAGAAAGAATTTTAACAGCTCCATCCTTTCCGAATACTGCCGTGCCTGAAAGCTTTACCTCCTTTTGCTCGGTAAAGCTGTTGTCCTTTGTGCCGATAACGGGACAGAAGGCATTGTCCGATTCTCCCATAACACTGTTGAGAAACTGATAAAGGGGAGTAAGGCAGCTTCTTCCCGTGAATCTTCCAGAGGATACCGCCGCTTCAAGCACATTTCCCGCCGATACATTTTTTCCGAAATCTGCAGAAACGGTGTCTGCCGCCGCACCCTCCGTAACGGCAAAAAGAATATCTGTTCTTGTTGTGTATTCACGCCTGAAAAAATCAAGTATTTCACTGAGCCTCGTTTTTGCCGATTCAAGTCCCACAAGGAGAATACGCGCCTGTGAAAAAAGAGGTATCTGACCTGTTACAACGGAAATGCTGTTCATTGCCATTCCTATGGTTTCCCCTTGAAACATATAGCATTTTGTAAGTGACGGTGCAGAAATACTGCTGTTTTCACTGCCTGCGGAAAAGGAGTCAAGTCCCTCTATTGTAACACGGTACAGGCCGTCCTCAAAATCAATGCCGATTGCTTCTATAATAAGCCTTTCATTGAGCTCTACTATCTCAATTTTACCGCAGGAGCAAAGGGTAAAAATATATACCGAAATACATATTACAGCTGTTATTTTTTTCATATTTTCCGCCTTTCCTTAAGTTTATTCAGTATTGTTACGGCAAGTGGAATTCCGAGCATCACAAGGATAAAACAGATGTCCCATATTCTTGATGAAACGGTTTCCGAAAATACGGTTACGGTGTCTGAGGTGAAATAATACACAGTAAAGACCCCCGCAGTACAAAGAGCCTCCAAGGGAAGCTTTACCGTATTTCCGAAGCCCTGCTTCAAAGCAGTTACGGAAAGGCAGATAAGATATGCCGCCTGTATAAAGCAGCAAAGCACCCATACACCGGTCAGAATATCATCAAGTCTTTCAAATATGCCGAATTTTGCAATTACCGTGAGAGTATAAAGGGGAAATATCTGATCGTTTCCGTATTCCCCCGTAACCCCCGCAAGTACGGTCAGAATAACTGCAGAAACCAACGAGAAGACAGTGACCCAGGAAATTATCAGCTTTTTGATACTGCCGTTCATATGAGGCGCGGCGATATGCAGTGTAAGGAGCTCCGCAGCTCTGACCGAAATATAAAAGGAGAAGCTTATAAGAGGTGAGATACCCTCCGTAAATACGGGCTGAAGATTTGTTATCCTGAATTCTCCCGTTACGGAAAGAAGAATAAAAACCACGCTCAGTCCTATGATCCACAGCAGTATAAATGAGGCTCTGCCGATAGCTTCTATTCCCTTTGAGGCGGCAAAAAGAGAGGCAAGAAGAAGAAAGACTATCATAATGAGAAGCTTTGAATTGGGAAACATTACCGTGCTTATAAAAAGCTCGAATCTTGCCGCGCCTATGCCTGCAAACCATATAAATGAAAGTGTAAAAATAATTGCGGTGATTTTGCCGAGGACAGGCGATACTCTCTTTGCTGCATCAATAAGCCCGCGGTTTTTGTTCTTTTTCAGGGTATAGACAGTGACCGCTCCGTATAAGAGCTCGAAAAAGGCTACAGAAAATGCCGTCAGTATTCTGTCACCTGAGGGAAGATAAGAGGTTGAGGGCAGCATAAATGTAAAAAGAGATATTATACGGCACAGAAAAAGCACCGAAAACATCTGTGACGAATTTATTTTTCCGAAAGACTCCATCAGAATTCCATTTCTCCCAATAATATTTTCCGTTGCTTTATCTTGCACCAGCTTTTTCTGAACAAAACATCTGCCTGTGCCCGCTTTACAAAGGGGGAAAGAGGAGCCGAAAAAGGCACGCCGTAAGGGGATACGGAGCATATATCAACTATCATAACACCAAGCCCCAGCATAATTCCGTAAAGACCCGTAAAGCCGCCGATGATTATAAAGCCGAAACGCATAATTGCCACGGGCTCGTGAAGACGGACGATAACCGAAGATGAAATTGCAGTCAGAGCCACAACAATGAGCATAGGAGCGGCAATAAGCCCTGCCGTTACGGCGGCGTCTCCTATAACGAGAGCTCCCACGATGCTTACTGCGTGACCCACGGCGCGGGGCATACGAAGTCCCGCCTCTCGCACTATTTCGTAAATAAAATGAATTGCAAGAGCCTCGATCATTATGGGAAACGGAGTTTTTCCCGTTGCGGCAGAAATTCCGTACATGATATCTGCAGGCATAATTTCGGGATGAAAGAGAATTATTGCAACGAATACTCCCGGAAGCATAGCTGCTATAAGAAAGCAGACCATACGGAGAAGCCTCATAAAGACCGCATAATAGGGACTTGAAAGATAGTCATCCGCTGTATGGAAATAATCTATAAAAAGATACGGAACTATAAGTGCAAAGGGGGTGCCGTCGCAGATGATTCCGATTCTTCCCTCTAAAAGCATTGATGAAAAGGTATCCGGTCTTTCCGTTATTCCCGTATCGGAAAAAAGCGAGTTTCTGTCGCTGTCAAGAAAGGGTCTGAGATACCCCGAGCCGAGAATTGCATCAAGCTTCACCTTTTTTAGTCTTTTTATGACAGAGCCGAGAGTTTTTTCGCTTACTCTGTCCGAAAGATAGCATAAAAGCACGGGAGTATTGCTTGTTTTTCCGAGTGTCATCTGTTTTATGACAAGCGAGGGTGTCCGGAGCTTTCTTCTTATAAGCGTAACATTGTCCTTAAAATTGTCGCAAAAGCCCTCTTTTGAGCCTCTTTCATTCTGTTCGTTGAGCGGTTCATTGACCGCACTTTTCGGAAAGCCCTGAAAGGGGCAGGAGAGTGCTCCCTTTTCTCCGTCTATAAGAATTATAAGATTTCCCGAGATTATACCGTTTGCCGCTTCATTTATATCGGTGACGGTTTTTATATTTATTCCCTTGAAAACATTGGTTCTGACCGCATCAAAGGCATCGCGGGTGATTCTGATCTTCTCTGTTGTGAGAGGCTTTATAACACTTTCCGTTATTTTTATTTCATCGCACATACCGTCCAGCATAAAAACAAAAGCCGTTCTGCCGTAGGCTTCGATCCTCCTCATAACAAGGTCAATGCTCCCGCCGAAAAGCTTCTCGAGAGCCAGTGAATCCTTTTCGGCATCGCCTGTAAAAGCAGCCTTTTTATCTGTAGCATTGTCTGACATAAACTCATCCTTTCTGCTTTTATGTATTTCCCGATAAATTCAGGATATACTTATCGGGAAGAAAGGAAGAGCCGAATGCTGATTTGCTTTATAAGAACACTGATTCTTTTTGTTGTGATCATTTTCGGACTGAGGCTTATGGGAAAAAGACAGATAGGCCAGCTTCAGCCCGCTGAGCTTGTTATAACGATCCTTTTGTCGGAAATTGCAGCAACGCCTATGCAGGATAATGATATTTCAATGCTCAATTCCGTTGTTGCAATTATGATTCTTGTCAGCCTTGAGATCATAATGTCCGCAATAAGCCTTAAAAGTATGAGCTTCAGAGGACTTCTGCAGGGAAATTCCATAGTTATCATAAAGGACGGCGTGATTGATCCCGGACAGATGAAAAGACTGCGCTTTACCCTTGACGATCTTCTTGAGGCCTTAAGGCAGAAGGATGTTTTTGACCTGTCCGAGGTTCAGTATGCCGTTGCCGAAACCGACGGAACGCTGAGTGTGCTTCTGAAGGAGTCAGAAAGACCCGTAACAAGGTCTGCTATGGGGCTTAAAAACGAGTCCGACAGCATTCCGTCAGTTGTAATTATGGACGGAAAAAGAATTTCAGCTCCTCTGTTTCCCGAAGGTGCAAAGAAGAATCCGCCCGAAAAGATATTAAAAACCAAGGGACTCGATGTAAAAGACATATTTTTTATGTCAGTGACCTCAAACGGAAAAACAAAAATCATAGAAAGAGAGAAAAAGCAATGACCGCAAGGGTAACGGCAGCTGTAATAATGTTCATTTTTTCGCTCGGCTTATGCATAGGCTCTAATCTTTATGTTTCTTATGCTCTGAACGGGCTTTATGCTCTTACAGAAGATTATGATGATATGACCGAAGAAAAAACTCAGGCACTATTAGAAAAATGGCAGGAGGAAAGAAAGGCTCTTTCCGTATTTCTTAAGCACACGGAGGCTGATATGCTGGAGAGATTTTTCGCTGAAATTGAAAGCTTTTCCTCCGAAGAAAAAAACGGCGAAAGAAAAACCGCAGATACCGTAGGGGATATTCGTGCCTTTCTTGCCGTGATAATTGAAACCGAAAAGGCGAAAATCGAAAATATTTTTTGAAAAGTCTTTACTTTTTTAATTATATTATATATAATAAACTGAATTGTAATTTTTTTTAACCGGAAATTTTGTCCGGATGTACTTACGGAGGAATCTGATTTGTCTGTAAAAGCCGGTCTTGCACCTGAAATACCGCTTGAAGAAATAATGAAGCAGCGGGAATACATTGATAAAATAAGAACCATTCTTGCCGTGAAATATCCCGTTTCTCCCCCGAAGGCATATGTCCACACATACGGCTGTCAGGGAAATGTGGCTGATTCCGAAAGGATCAAGGGTCAGCTTTACGAAATGGGTTATGTTTTTACCGAAAACAGGGAGGATGCCGATTTCGTGCTCTTCAATACCTGTGCGGTAAGAGAACACGCCGAGGACAGGGTCTTCGGGAATGTGGGTGCTCTCAAGCCCATAAAAAACGAAAAAAAGGATATGATAATAGCTCTTTGCGGATGTATGATGCAGCAGCCCCATGTGTCCGAGAGAATAAAAAAGAGCTATCCCTATGTGAATCTTGTTTTCGGTACCTTTGCCGTACACCGAGTGCCCGAGCTTCTTTATAAGGTCCTTCGTTCGGGAAAAAGAGTTTTCGAGACCGAAGAGGGGGAACCCGCCGTTGCAGAGGGACTTCCCGTTTACCGTGACCGTGATTTCAAAATGTGGCTTCCCATTATGTACGGCTGTAACAATTTCTGCAGCTACTGCGTAGTGCCTTATGTAAGAGGAAGAGAGAGAAGCCGTTCTCCCGAGGCTGTCATTGAAGAGGCAAAGGAGCTTATTTCTCTCGGAGCAAAGGAAATAACTCTTCTCGGTCAGAATGTTAATTCCTACGGAAAAAACAGCGCTTACGGTGTGAATTTTCCGCGTCTTCTCAGAATGATAAATGACCTTCCCGGTGATTTCAAGATACGCTTTATGACCTCTCACCCCAAGGATTGTACAAAGGAGCTTCTTGATACCATGGCATCCTGTGAAAAGGTCGCAAGACACCTTCATCTTCCTTTTCAGTCGGGAAATAACCGAGTGCTGAAGGAAATGAACAGAGGCTATACGAGAGAGGATTATCTCGGTCTTATTTCATATGCGAGAAAGGTAATGCCCGATATATCTCTTACAAGCGATATCATAGTCGGC
The DNA here is from genome assembly GCA_015066205.1 of Oscillospiraceae bacterium. GTDB lineage: Bacteria > Bacillota > Clostridia > Oscillospirales > Acutalibacteraceae > RUG806. The sequence continues at coordinate 41,514 of SVOV01000016.1, read as the reverse complement.
TTCCCCGGAGAAACCTATGAGGAGTTTCTTGATACCTTATCTCTCATTGAGGAGGTCCGCTTTACATCGCTTTTCACCTTTATCTTCTCACCGCGAAAGGGGACAAAGGCCGAGAATATGGAGGATCCCGTCACCTATAAGGAAAAATCCTCGTGGTTCTCGCTTCTTCTGAAAAAGCAGGAGAGCATCGCGGCAAAAAGATGTCAGTCAATGCTCGGAAATACATATGAGGTGCTCGTTGAAGGCTTCACAAAGGAAAATGACGGCAGACTTACAGGCAGAACAGACGGAAATATCAATATCGATTTCGAGGGAGATGCTTCTCTTATCGGAACATACCGTAAAGTAAAAGTTACAAACGCTCTCAACTGGATATTATCGGGAGAGCTTCAATAAAATAATATTTGAACGGAGAAAAAACAATGGATGTAATTACAGCAGTAAGAGAGCTCGGAAAAGCAATTCAGGCTGATGAAAGATACCTTGAATTCAAAAAGGCACAGGCAGCAAACGAAGGTGATATGGAGCTCAACGGTCTTATCGGAAAGCTCAACCTTATTCAGCTTTCATATCAGAACGAGTCGGCAAAGGAAGAGCCCGACAATGCAAAGCTTGAGAGTATGGACAGCGAATTCAGAGAGATCTACGGACAGATCATGCTCAATGAAAATATGAGAAAATATGAAGAGGCAAAGGGAAATGTTGATGAAATGATGAACTATCTCATAGGGATTCTCACTCTTTGCGTAAACGGCGATGACCCCGACACCTGTGAGCCTGCAAAGGCAGAGGAGGGCTGCGGCGGCAACTGCGCATCCTGCGGCGGCTGCGGCTGATAAAGAAAATAAATCGGAGTAATAGATAAGGAAGTTATAAAATGGCAGAATTCACGCCGATGATGAAGCAATATTTCAAAATAAAAGAACAGTACAGGGATGCGCTGCTTTTTTACCGTCTCGGTGACTTTTACGAAATGTTCTTCGATGATGCAAAAACAGCATCAAGAGAGCTTGAGCTTGTGCTGACAGGAAGGGATTGCGGTCAGGAGGAAAGAGCGCCTATGTGCGGAATTCCTTTTCACGCCGCTGATACATATATTGCCCGTCTTGTAGCAAAGGGCTATAAGGTAGCCGTATGCGAGCAGACTGAGGACCCGTCGCAGGCAAAGGGTATCGTCACAAGAGATGTTATAAGAGTCATAACCCCCGGTACCGTTACCGAGAGCATTATGCTTGACGAGGAAAAGAACAATTTTCTTGCTTCGGTTTATTTTGACGACAATAAAGCAGGGCTCAGCTTCTGCGATGTTTCAACAGGTGAGCTTTATGTAAGCGAGGAAGCGGGAGAAAATGTTCAGGAGAAGATAATCAATGCAATAGCAAGGTTTTCTCCCACGGAGCTCATTACAAATGAAGCCGTTCCTGCGGACAGGTTCTTAAGAACATATATATCAAGAAAAACGGATATTCTCGCTTCCGTAAAAAACGAAGAAAGCTTTTCGTATGAAGCAAATGAAAAGGTCATAACGGACCATTTCGGAAAAAGCCTCGGTGAGCTTTCTCTTGACGAAAGTGCTCATTCCGTAAAGGCTCTCGGTGCGATACTTACTTATCTTTACGATACACAAAGAAATTCTCTCGGAAATATTACCGAAATTAAAATTTATAACGATGAAAAATACCTTTCCCTCGGTGCTGTCACAAGAAGAAATCTTGAACTGACGGAAACCGAAAGAAGAAGAGAGAAAAAGGGCTCTCTTCTCTGGGTGCTTGATAAAACAAAGACCGCTATGGGAAAAAGACTTCTCAGAAGCTGGGTCGAACAGCCCCTTGTGAATCTTACGGGAATAAATAACAGACTCAATGCGGTTGAGGAGCTTTACGAATTAGGTCAGCTGCGCCAGGAGCTCCGTGACATCTTAACGGGTATAAATGATCTTGAAAGAATCACCACCCGTGTTGTCTACGGTTCTGCAAATGCCAAGGAATTGAGAAGCCTTTATGCGACAGCCTCCGCGCTTCCCGCACTGAGAGAGCTTCTTTCGGAGGTCCGCTCCGGAATGCTCCGTGATATCTGTTCCGAAATTGACGAGCTTCAGGATATAAGAGAGCTTATCTCCAATGCCATAACCGAGGATCCGCCCTTTTCCGTAAGAGAAGGCAATATGATAAAAGACGGCTATCACTCGGAGCTTGATGAGCTTCGAAGTATTGTTAACGGCGGCAAGGATTATCTTGCAAAGATAGAATTCGAGGAACAGGAGAAAACAGGAATAAAGAAGCTTCGTATAGGCTATAACCGTGTATTCGGCTACTATATCGAGGTGCTCAATTCCTTCAAGGATTATGTTCCCGAGCACTATATAAGAAAGCAGACTCTCACAAACTGTGAAAGATATATAACCCCCGAGCTCAAGGAGCTTGAAGCAAAGGTTCTCGGAGCTCAGGAGAGAATAGCAAAGCTTGAATATGAGCTTTTCTGTGAGGTCAGAAACACTGTTTCCGATGCTCAGTTCCGTTTAAGAAAAACGGCATCCGCCATAGCCCGTCTTGATTCACTTTGCTCCCTCTCTGAAACCGCACAGCGTAATAACTATGTGCGTCCCGAGGTAAATCTCGGCGATGTCATTGACATAAAAGACGGCAGACACCCCGTTGTTGAAAAATTCCTCGACGGAGCACCGTTTGTCCCAAATGATACATATCTTGACGGTGACGGAACTTCAGCCGCCATCATCACAGGCCCCAATATGGCAGGTAAATCCACATATATGCGTCAGACCGCAATTATCGTGCTTATGGCTCAGATGGGATCCTTTGTACCCGCAAGAAGCGCTGAGATAGGAATCGTTGACAGCATATTCACAAGAGTGGGTGCTTCCGATGACCTTGTAGGCGGTCAGTCTACCTTTATGACAGAGATGAGCGAGGTCTCCTCAATTCTTTCCTCTGCCACAAATAAGAGTCTTATTATTCTTGACGAAATAGGAAGAGGTACATCTACCTATGACGGTATGAGTATTGCAAGAGCGGTTCTCGAATATGTTACGGATAAGAAGAAAATAGGTGCAAAGACCCTTTTTGCGACCCATTATCACGAGCTGACAGAGCTTGAAGGTCAGCTTCACGGAGTTAAAAATTATAATACCTCCGTTAAAAAGCGCGGTGACGATATTACCTTCTTAAGAAGAATTGTCCCCGGTGCAGCCGACGGAAGCTACGGTATTGAGGTTGCAAAGCTTTCGGGTGTTCCCGCAAGCGTAGTAAAGAGGGCAAAGGTGATTTTATCGGAGCTTGAAGAAAACGGCACTGTTCACACTGCCGCTAAGGCTCCTGTCAGAAAAGAGCCGGAGGAGGATTTCGGCCAGCTTCAGATGTTCGGTTCATTTAACAATGAGATTCTTGAAGAGCTGAAAAGCCTCGATGTCAATACTTTAACTCCCATTGAAGCGCTTCAGAAGCTTTATGAACTGAAAAAGCGTATAGTTTAATTTTAAGGAAAGGCGGCGGAAAAATGCCGAGAATCAATGTTCTTCCGAAATCAGTGGCAGAGCTCATAGCGGCGGGCGAAGTTGTTGAAAGACCGTCGTCTGCAGTAAAAGAGCTTATAGAGAATTCAATAGATGCGGGTTCTTCCGCCATCACCGTCGAAATCAAAAACGGCGGAGTGAAATACATCCGTGTTACCGATAACGGCTGCGGAATCGATAGAGACGATGTAAGAAAAGCCTTTACAAGCCACGGAACAAGTAAGATCAGGTCAGGCGAAGACCTCGATGCAATTTTTACTCTCGGCTTCCGCGGTGAGGCTCTTCCGTCAATAGCCGCAGTATCAAGGCTTTCAATGCTCACAAAAACCGCTGAAGACAGCATCGGTACGGGTATTGAGATAGCAGGCGGCGAGGAGCTGTCCTTTGACGATGCGGGCTGTCCTGACGGAACTACCGTAATCGTAAGAGATCTATTCTATAACACTCCCGCAAGAATGAAATTCCTGAAAAAGGATATGACAGAGGGCTCTTATGTCACGGATGTTGTTCAAAAAACTGCTCTGTCACATCCCGAAATAAAATTCACTCTTATAAAAGACGGAAAAAATGTTCTTATGACACAGGGAAACGGAGATCTCCGTTCTGCCGTTTATAATATCTTCGGCAAGGAGATAAGCGAGGCTCTCATCCCCGTTGAATATGAATATCAGACAATAAAGATAAAGGGCTTTGTTTCAAGACCTCTGAATAACCGTCCCAACAGAAATATGCAGTTTGTCTTTGTGAACGGCAGATATGTCCGCGTGCCCGTTGCGGCGGCAGCTCTTGACGAAGCATATAAAAACAGGATAATGGTGGGAAAATTCCCTATGTGCTTCCTGTTTATCGATATTCCCGCGGGTAAAGTGGATGTTAATGTCCACCCCGCAAAAACAGAGATCAGGTTTTCCGAAGATTCGAAGATCTTTGAAACCGTATTTTATTCCGTGAAATCCGCCCTCAATAAGGGTGATGATGTAAGACCGGAAATAAGCCTCCGTGAAAAAAGAGATATTACGGCAAAAAAAGAGCCTGAGCCCGTACAGATGAGATTTTCTCAGTCTGTGCTGAATAACGAAAACAATACTCCCGTAAGAAACATCGGACCTCTTACTCCGAAAAAGCAGTCTTTTTCGTCAGAATCAAATAGCACCGTTCCCGTGACACCTGTTATCCCTGAAAAAAGAGAGGTTCCGAAACAGCTGAAAACCGTTATGGATGCGGTTGAACAGTCCTTTCCCGTAAAAACGGAAGAAGCTTCTGTTGTGAAAGAAGAAGCCGAAGAAAAAAGAACGGCAGCTGTTCCGGTAATTGATATTACTGCTGAAGACGAAGAAAATTTTTCCGTAAATAAGCCTTTTTCTCTGCCCGAAAAGGATCGTGTTGCGGTTTTCCGTGATACATCAGGCATTTTCAATAATATGACCCCGAAAGAAAAGGTCACTGAAGAAAATGAGAGGTATTACATCGGAAAACAGGAAGAAAAGCCTGCTGAAGACACTCCCTTTGTGCCCGACAACGGAATAAAAAATGAGGAGATAAGAATCGTAGGCGAGGTCTTTTCTACCTATATTCTTGTTGAAAAGGGCGATAAGCTTTTAGTTATAGATAAGCATGCCGCTCACGAGAGAATGATATTCAATTCTCTGATGAGCGAAAAAGAGGAAACTGCATCCCAGCTTCTTCTTTCTCCCGTTGCCGTTACTCTTTCAGGCAAGGAATATGCGGCGGTGCTCGAAAATACCGAGGTTTTCCTGCGGGGCGGCTTTGCAGTCGAGGATTTCGGCGGCGGCACTGTTATTGTAAGAGAATGTCCCGTGACTCTGCAGAAAGAGGATATCAGTTCAATTATAACCGAAATGGCGGGAGAGCTTCTTAAGGGAAATATGCGTCCCGTCCCCGAAAAACTTACCTGGCTTTATCATTCCACCGCCTGCCGTGCCGCAATAAAAGCGGGGGACAGGCTGAAAAAGGAAGAAACGGAAGTCTTTATTAAAAAGCTTCTCAGTGATGACAGCATCAGATACTGTCCTCACGGAAGACCCGTGATGTATGAACTCACAAAGCGTGAGATTGAAAAACAGTTCGGAAGAGTGTAAATGGAAATTACCTTAGATAAAAAAATTCCCGTAATCGCAGTTGTCGGCCCCACAGCCTCCGGAAAAACCGCATTTGCAGTGGAGCTGGCAAAGAGATTCGGTGCCGAAATAATATCTGCCGATTCAATGCAGATATATAAGGGTATGGATATAGCATCCGCAAAGCCCACAAAAGAAGAGATGCAGGGAATTCCCCATCATCTTATAGACTTTCTTGATTCAGACTGTACCTACAGTGTCGCATCCTTTATCAAGGATGCGGAAAGTGCCGTAAGGGATATTCTTTCAAGAGGAAAAAGGGTGATAGTCTGCGGCGGTACGGGGCTTTATGTTGACAGCTTTCTTCAGAATATTCAGTTTGAGGACGAGCCCGATAATGAGGAAATAAGAAAAAAGCTTCGTGAAAGGCTTGAAAAAGAGGGAATAGAAAGCCTTTATAACGAGCTTTATGAAAAAGATCCCGAAACGGCAGAAGCCTTACACATCAATAATCAGGGCAGAGTGCTCCGTGCCCTTGAGGTGCTTTATCTTACAGGAGAAAAGCCCTCCGTCTTGAGAGAGCGTTCAAGATGCGTTCCCTCGCCCTATGAAGCGGTATATATTTATCTCCAGTACCGTGACAGAGAGATTTTATATGACAGGATCAACCGAAGAGTTGATATGATGATTGAAAAAGGCCTTGTTGAAGAGGCAAAGGAATATTTTTCTCTTCACGAAGACTATACAAGTGCTCAGGCGATAGGTCATAAGGAGATTGCAGGCTACCTTAAGGGAGAGCTTTCTCTTGAGGAGGCCAAAGATAATCTAAAAAAGGCAACCCGCCATTATGCTAAAAGGCAGATGACATGGTTCAGAAAAAACAGCAAGGTACACAGTATTTACTGTGATGATTATAAAGATATTTCCGAGGCGGTCGACGCTGCTGAAAGAATAATAAATGATAGTAATTTGTTCAAGGAGGAGGATAATGCTTGAAAAAAAACAGTAAAAAAGCGAGAAAAGGCATAAGCACAAGTATAGACTTTGAAGTGACGGATCCGAAGATAAGAATAGTTGCCTCTGTTATTTTTATTCTGTTCTTACTTTTTATTATTACATATCCTCTGGTTTCTCTTATAGGAACGGCAAGTCCCATAAGAACCCAGACCGCTGTTACGAGAACGGTATATGAAACCATTGATGTAAAGGCCTTTGTAATAAGAGATGAAAAGGTTATAGACCATATGTATTCGGGAACTATCGTTCCTGCGGTAAATAACGGCTCAAAGGTTGCAATAGGCGATGTTGTGGCAAATGTTTATTCCGACGGAACAAAAGCCGGCTATGCCGAAAGACTCACGGAGCTTTCAGCGGAAATAGAGTATTACCGCACCGTGGCAATGAACTCGCAGATAACTCAGCAGACAGATATCGATGTTTATAAAAACAGCGTCAATGATATACTGTTTAACCTTTCGGAGGTAATAGAAAAGGATGATCTGACATCTGTATATGACCTGTCAAGACAGCTTCGGGAGGCTATAACCAAAAAGCAGATGGGTACGGGAATAAAAATTGATGTTACTCCGAAGATTCAGGAACTGCAGAAGGAGTATGACTCCATTAAGAATCTTGCCGTTCCTTCCTCAAGTGTCACGGTAGACGGCTCCGGCTTTTATGTCAATACTGCCGACGGCTATGAATCTGCCGCAGACTTCTCATCAGTCCGATCTCTTATGCCTGATGATGTAAAACGACTTCTTGAAACGGATGTGACTTCAGTTTCATCCCATAATGTAGGAAAGCTTATAACGGATTTTAACTGGTATCTTGTCTGTAACACAACTTTGGAGGCGCTTGCAGGTAAAACAAAGGGCTCATATGTTACTGTTTTCTTCAGTGATTCTCAGGTTGATGAGGTAAGAATGAGAATAGAAGCCGTAAATATGGTTGACGGCTCGGACGAGGTCGCACTTGTTCTCAGCAGTAATCTTATGAATGAGCATATCGCAGGACTCCGTAATGTATCCGTCAAGATCAGAGTAGGCTCCGTTTCCGGACTTGCTGTTGACAGAATGGCTCTTCGTACCGTAGACGGAGAAAAGGGCGTTTATATCAAGATGGGTAATCTTGTTGAATTCAGAAAGGTGCTGATAGTACATTCCGATGATAATATAATTCTCTCGGGTGATGACAATGAAACCTCAGGCCTTCTTGAATTATATGATGAAGTAATTCTGGAAGGAGTGGATCTGTATGAATCAAAGCTTCTCAACTGATGACCTTTCCTTTCTGACGGAAAACTATAAGGAGATAACAGAGAAAATAGCCGCAGCAGCGGTAAGCTCGGGAAGAAATCCTTCCGATGTCCGTCTTATGGCGGTTACAAAAACCGTATCTCCTGCACATATAAACCATATGATAAGTCTCGGTGTCGGTCTTATCGGTGAAAATAAGGTTCAGGAGCTTCTCGGAAAGCTTGAATTTCTTACAACGGAGAAAACCGATATTCATATTATAGGACATCTTCAGTCTAACAAGGTAAGAAAAATAATCAATACGGTGTCAATGATTCAGTCTGTTGACAGTATCTCTCTTATTGATGAAATATCAAGACAGGCTGTAAATAATAATAAAACAATGGATATCCTCCTTGAGGTAAACATCGACAGTGAGGATTCAAAAACGGGACTTCCCGCCGAAAGCCTTATTGAAACGGCTTTCAGAGCGGCTGATACAAAGGGAATCGTTCTGAAAGGACTTATGAGCATTCCCCCTATATGTGAAGACGAAAAGACAGCCCGTATGTATTTTGAAAAGACAAGACGCCTTTATGAGGATATGAAAAGCGCTCTCGGTAAGCGGGCTGATATCAGCGTTCTCTCAATGGGAATGTCCTCGGACTTTGAAGCGGCAATTCTCGAAGGCTCAAATCTTGTAAGAGTAGGCTCCTCTTTATTCGGAGCAAGACGCTACTGATAAAAATCCCTATATTAATAATGATAAAATAAGAAAGGAAGAAAACTGATAATGGGAATCGGAGATAAGATCAAAAAAATACTTAATGTAGACGAAGGATACTTTGATGAGGTGGAAACAGGTGATATCGAATATGAGCCCGTTTCTTCTCAGGAAAGCTCCCACCGTTCTTTACAGCAGTCAACGGAAAGAAGAAGCACGGCAGCTCCTCATTCAACAAAGGTAGTTGATATACACACCACCGCAAAGCTTCAGGTCGTTCTTAAAAAGCCTGAGCGATTTGATGAGGCAATGGCTATTGCCGACGAGCTTCTTGACAAGAGAACCGTGGTGCTCAACCTTGAAGCAACTCTTAAGGATGAAGCAGGAAAGCTTCTTTGCTTCCTCAGCGGTGTTGCCTACGCCAACGGCGGAAAGCTTAAAAAGATAGCAAATAATACTTATATTATTACTCCCTACAATGTAGATGTTATGGGCGATCTTCTTGATGAGCTCGAAAATAACGGAATGTTCTTTGTTTGATAAAATAACAGCGATAAGAGGAAAGGAAGCGAAATTTTATGCTCAGTCCCGCACAGCTTAAACAGATAGAACTCAGAAAGCTTGAAAATGATACATATTCATCCTCGGAGGTAGATAAGCTTCTTTCGGATGTAATAGGCGATTATGAAAAGGTCTTTGAAGAAAACGGAAACCTTATCAGAAAGCTCAGTGTTCTTGCCGCAAAGCTTGATGAATACAGAAAAGACGAAAATGTCTTAAGAGATGTTCTTCTCAATGCACAGAAGAGTGCAGATATGATCATTGCCACTGCCGAATCAAAGGCCGATGCAATTATTGTTGATGCAAATAATGCAGTAGGAGAGATAGTAAAGCAGGGCGACGGAATCATTGAAAATGCCAAGACTAAGGCAGAAGCCATAACAGCCGCCGCTGAAGCTGAATATACAAGTATTATCCAGTCTGCAAAGGTAATGGCAGACGGTTATCTTGCCGCAGCAAGAGAATCAGCCGCAGGCGTTACCGCAGAGGTAGAGGCAGGGGTAAATGAGCTTCTCGGTGACTGCGATGAAAAGGCCAAAAGACTTCTTGACGAAGCAAAAATATATTCTGAAAAGCTTGTTGCCGATGCAAAAGCAGAGGCTGCCGCAACCGTTGAAACTGCAAAATCAAATGCGGAAGCTATCCTTTCCGATGCAAAAATAGAGGCTGCCGAGATTACAGATAAGGCAGTAGGTGAGGCAGATACCTTCCGCAGTGAAGCTGAAAACAAAGCTGCAGAGCTTGGTGACGCTGCTGAAAAGTATTCCTCAGACCTTGTAAACGGAGCAAAGGAAAATGCCGATGAGATCCTCCGTAAGGCACAGGAGGAAGCAGATGCTCTTGTTGCCCGTGCAAAGGAAAGCCTTGAAAATGCCAAGGCTACATCCACTCAGCTTATCAACGAAGCCGAGACCCGTTCCGTACAGATGGTTGACGAAGCAAAGAAGCAGGCTGATGAGCTTAACCGTGTAAGTACTCATAACTCCTTCATTTATATTGAAGAAGCAAAATCCCGCGCTGAAGCAGAGGTTGCAAAGATAAAAGAGGATGCCTCCCGCAAGAATGATGAGGCAAAGATCAACGCCGAAAGCTTACTTAATGAAGCAAAGGCACTCAGTGCACAGATACATACGGAAACACGCCTTGAGGCAGAAAGCCTTCTTGAGGCAGCAAAAATCAAGGCAGCCGCTATTATTGCAGATGCCGAAAATACCGTTATGCAAACTCTGGGCGAAGCAGATGCAACGGTTGAAAGCATTCTCGGCAAGGCAAAGGAGCAAAGCTCCGCTATGCTCGCCTCCGCTACCGAGGAAGCCCGTATCAAGGTATATGAGGCTGATAAGAATGCTACAGCTATGATGGATGAGTCAGGTAAGAAATCTGCTGAAATGTTGAACGGTGCAAAGCACGAATGTGAAAGAATGACTGCTCTTGCAACAAATCTTAAGGTAAAGCTCGTTGATCTTATCTCCACCGTAGAACAGAATTATCAGATAGTCAGGAGCCAGTCCGTACAGCTTAGAGAAAGCCTTGAAAAGCAGGTCAAGGCAAGTGAAGAGATGCTTGCTGCTCAGAAGAGCGCTCTTGCCGTTCTTCCCGCATTTGAAGAAACCGAAGTCTTCAATATCAATATGGATGCTTATCTTGAGCCCATTGAAAAAGATGTCGATGTAATAAAAATGCTTTCCGTTTACGGTCTTTACAGGGAAAGAGAAACAGAGGTCGATCCCGATGTTCTGGCAACTCCCACTCTTGTAACAGATACGGCGGCAGTTATAAAGGCTACAGCAAAGCTTGATGCACTTCTGGGTAAAAAGAAGGAAACAGGCTTATTCAACCCTTCGGAATTCGTTGACGAAAACGATAAGATCTCGGATTTCGCAGATACGAAGCTTACCGATGTTGAAAAGGAAGCAGAGGAAGAAAAGACAGCTGAGGAGCCCGTATTTACATCGGGACTTGACTACAGCGCAGACGATTTCTCCGTTATCGCAGATAATCTCAGAAATGCTATCAATGATGTTGTTGAAAACAAGAACAGCGAATACGAAAACGGCACTTCCGCTGATGAAATCAAGGCTGAGCCGGCTTCACCCGAAGACGCTGTAACAGAAGAATCCGAGAATGCTGTCGCAGAAGCTTCCGACGAAAAGGCTGAAATGCTTCCTGAAATTACGGAAGAAAATGCCGATGATTTTGCTAAGTTCACAGAGCCCTCAGATGATTTTGAAGGCTTTGATGATTTCGGTGATTTCTCTGAAAACGGTGACCTTGAAGAAGCATCCTTCTCACTTGCCGACAAGGTAAGTGCAGTTGCCGAAAGCAAAAAGGAGGCTGCCGTGAAGGATGATGCAGACATAAAAATTGACGGCTTCAATATTGATTTCTCTGCATTTGAAGATGAGCCTCAGGAGCAAAAATCCTCCAACGAAAACGGCGGCGGCTTTTTCAGAAAAAAAGGTAAGAAGAAAAAATAATTCTTTTTCCGATAAGGTATCTTACGGAGGCAAATAATTTGAAAAAATACACTAAAAAAAAGATTCTGACTCTGTTTTTACAGCTGTCAGGTATGGCGGCACTTATCGGTATTGATCTTTTTATAAAAAAGATAGTGGTCGATAATATCGCTTTATATGAAGAGGTCGGTTTTATAAAGGGACTTTTCAGCTGGACCTATGTTCAGAACACGGGTATGGCTTGGAGTATGTTCGACGGAAATCCCCGTCTTCTCTCCCTCGTGACAGGCATAATTATTGCCGCTGTTCTCATATATCTCATCTTACCTCTGAAAAGACCCCTTGTATATGACATCTGTATTCCGATAATCGTAGCCGGCGGTACAGCAAATATGATAGACAGAATGACAAGAGGCTTTGTTGTTGATTTTATAAAGACCCTCTTTGTCGATTTTCCCGTATATAATTTTGCGGACTGTCTTATAACCTGCGGTGCCTTCAGCCTGATAATATATCTCATTTATGAGATAGTAAGAGATACAAAGGCAGAAAAGAAAAAGGCAGAGGGAAAAGACAGTGAATGAATCAGTATTTTCAGTTCCCCCGGAAGCGGGCGGTGAAAGACTCGATAAGATAATATCCTCTGAAGAACCGTCACTGTCAAGAAGTGCTGTTCAGAAGCTTATTGAGGACGGCGCGGTCACCGTCAACGGAAAAACTGCGGTAAAGAGTCTTAAGCTCAAGGGAGGGGAAACGGTCACTGTTATGATTCCCGATCCCGTGGAGCTGAAGGCTGTTCCGCAGGATATTCCGGTTGAGATAGTTTATGAGGACGATGATCTTCTTGTTGTCAATAAGCCGAAAGGGATGGTGGTTCATCCTGCCGCAGGCAATCCCGACAAGACCCTTGTAAACGCCCTGCTTTTTCACTGTAAGGGCAGACTTTCATCAATAAACGGAGTTGTCCGTCCGGGAATAGTCCACCGAATAGATAAGGATACCAGCGGACTTCTCATTGTGGCAAAGAATGACTTCTCACATAGTCATTTAGCCGAGCAGATAAAGGAACACAGCTTCACAAGAATTTATAAAGCCGTTGTTATCGGAAAAATGCCCGAAGAGGAGGGTACTGTTAATGCTCCTCTCGGCAGAAGCCGTAACGACAGGAAAAAACAGGCAGTAAACGGACTGAATCCCAGAGAGGCGGTAACTCATTATAAGGTAATAGAGCATTTCAGCGGTTATGACCTTTGTTCCTTCCGTCTTGAAACGGGAAGAACACATCAGATAAGAGTTCACTGCGCCCATCTCGGACATCCCGTTGCGGGAGATTTTGTTTACGGGCCTCAAAAAAACAGCTTCGGACTTGAAGGTCAGTGCCTTCACGCCGAAACCATCGGATTTATCCATCCTGCAACAAATGAGTATATGGAATTTTCGGCGCCCTTGCCCGATTATTTTATAAATGTATTGAATAAGTTAAAATAAAAAAGGAGTGCTTTACTTATGGAAAAATGTGAAAAGAAACAGTTAAAGCTCAAGGCTCTTAATGTAAGAAAGGGTATAATTGAAGGTACCTTTAATGCAAAAAGCGGTCATCCCGGCGGATCTCTTTCTATCGCAGATATCCTTACTTATCTCTATTTCAAGGAAATGAGAATCGATCCCGAAAATCCCAAATGGGAAAAGAGAGACAGACTTGTTCTTTCAAAGGGACATGCCGCTCCCGCTCTTTATGCGGTGCTTGCCGAAAGAGGCTTCTTCCCCGTGGAAGACCTTAAAACACTCAGAAAGTCCGATTCTTATCTTCAGGGACACCCCAATATGAACTATGTTCCCGGTGTTGATATGAGCACAGGCTCTCTCGGTCAGGGAATCTCTGCAGCCTGCGGCTTTGCTCTCGCTTCAAAAATAGAAGGCAATCCCTATAATGTATATGCTATACTCGGTGACGGTGAAATTGAAGAAGGTCAGGTATGGGAAGCCTGTATGTTTGCTGCCGCCAAGGGACTAAGCTCTCTTACCGTTATCGTTGATAATAACGATCTTCAGATAGACGGTACCGTTGAAGAGGTAAACTCTCCTTATCCCATCCCCGAAAAGTTCCAATCCTTCGGCTTTAATGTAATTGAGATATGCGGACACTGCTTCTCACAGATAGAAGAAGCTATTGAAGAGGCAAAGAAATGCGTTGACAAGCCCACTGCTATAATTATGAAGACGGTCAAGGGCAAGGGCGTTTCCTTTATGGAAAATCAGGTTTCCTGGCACGGAAGCGCACCTAATGCAGAGCAGTACGAAAAGGCAATGGCAGAGCTTGATGCCGCTATCAAAGAGCTTGAAAACTAAGGGAGGACATAAAAATGGCTGATGTTATTAAAACCGCAACAAGAGATGCCTACGGTAAGGCTCTCGTTGAACTCGGTGAAAAGAATGATAAACTCATAGTTCTTGATGCTGACCTTGCTGCAGCAACAAAAACAGGTATGTTTAAAAAGGCTTTCCCTGAAAAATTCTATGACTGCGGAATTGCAGAGGGAAATATGATGGGTGTTGCCGCAGGTCTTGCCGCCTCGGGTTATACCGTATTTGCAAGTTCCTTTGCAATGTTTGCAGCAGGAAGAGCATTTGAACAGATAAGAAATACAATAGGCTATCCTCATATCAATGTTAAGATCGGTGCAACCCATGCAGGTATCTCTGTCGGCGAAGACGGAGCAAGCCATCAGTGCTGTGAGGATATTGCTCTTATGAGAACAATTCCCGGAATGACCATCATCAACCCCGCAGATGATATAGAGACCCGTCTTGCAGTTTTAGCAGCTGCAGAGCTTGACGGTCCCGTTTATATGAGATTCGGAAGACTTGCTGTTCCGAGAGTTTTTGATGAAAACTACAAGTTTGAGATCGGTAAGGGTGTATATCTCAATGAAGGAACGGATGTAACGATTATTGCTACAGGTCTTATGGTAGAGCGCGCAATAGGTGCTGTTGAGCTTCTTAAGAATGAAGGAATTTCTGCCGCTCTTATCAATATGGCAACCATCAAGCCCATTGATAAGGATATAATTATTGATGCCGCTAAAAAGACAGGCTGTATCGTAACCGCTGAAGAGCACAATATCATCGGCGGTCTCGGCTCTGCAGTCAGTGAGGTAGTTTCCGAAAACTGTCCTGTACCCGTAATGAGGGTCGGTGTTGAGGATGTATTTGGAAAATCAGGTCCCGCTCTCGAGCTTCTTGAAATCTTCGGTCTTAATGCCACAGGCATTGCCGAAAAAGCCAAAAAGGCTATTGAACTCAAAAAGTAAGAGGTGTGATTATGTCTTTGATGTACGAAGAAGCTAAAAAAATATATGCTTCAATCGGAATTGATACCGATGAAGCAATTAAAACTCTCTCATCCGTAGCTCTTTCAATGCATTGCTGGCAGGGCGATGATGTAGGAGGCTTTGAAAGCACAGGGGAGCTTACGGGCGGTATTCAGACTACAGGTAATTACCCCGGAAAAGCACGCAATATGGAAGAGCTTATGGCGGATATAGATAAGGCGCTTTCTCTTATTCCCGGAAAGCACAGAATAAATCTTCACGCTACCTATGCCGATTATTCCGACGGTGTTGTTTCCCGTGATAAGCTTGAGCCCAAGCACTTTGACAAGTGGATAGAATTCGCAAAGGAAAGAGGCCTCGGTATTGATATAAATCCCACTCTTTTCTCCCATCCCTTAGCCGCTGACGGTCTTACTCTTTCACATCCTGATGAAAGTGTCCGCCGCTTCTGGATAGACCACTGTAAGGCTATAAGAAAAATCGGTGCATATATCGGTGAAAAGCTGGGAACTCCCTGTCTTAATAACATATGGATTCCTGACGGCTACAAGGAAACTCCCGCCGACAGAACATCTCCCCGTCAGCGTCTTAAAAGTGCGCTTGATGAGATATTAAGCGTGGAATATGATAAAAAGTACCTTGTGGACAGCGTTGAATCAAAGGTTTTCGGCATCGGTGTTGAATCCTATACCGTAGGCTCGCACGAATTCTATATGAATTATACCGCAAAAAATAACTGCTACTGCCTTCTTGATAACGGTCATTACCATCCTACAGAAAGTGTGGCTGATAAAATTCCCGCAATGCTCCTTTTCTCCGATAAGGTCGCTCTTCATGTAACAAGAGGAATCCGTTGGGACTCCGACCATGTAGTAGGCTTCACGGATGAGCTTAAGGAAATTGCCAAGGAAATTGTAATTGCAGGCACAGACAGAGTGATTATAGGTCTTGATTATTTCGATGCAAGCATAAACAGAATAGCAGCCTGGGTAATGGGTATGAGAAATATGCAGAAGGCTCTTCTCGGTGCTCTTCTCACTCCCCACGAAAAGCTTGCCGAGTGTCAGAACAGCGGTAATTTTACAGAAATGTTTGTTCTGTCAGAGGAAGTAAAATCCTATCCTGCAGGTGCAGTTTGGGATAAGTTCTGCGAATTGAACGGTGTTCCCGTAAGAGAAAACTGGTTAAGTGTTGTTAAAGATTATGAGAACAGCGTTCTCAGTGAAAGGAAGTAATAAAAATGAATTGTGTACTTGAGCTTAAGTCCGTTGCAAAGTTCGTTGATACCTGTAATCAGTCATGGCTTAAGGGCTGGAACGAAAGAAACGGCGGAAATATGTCCTACAGAATGAAGGCTGAAGAGGTTGCAGAGATCAAGCATCTTCTCGCTGATAAGAGCGACTGGCGTCCCATCGGTATTACTGTCGAGAATCTTGCAAATGAATATTTCACCGTAACAGGCAGCGGAAAGTTCTATATGAATGTAAAGAATGAGCCTGAAAACAATATCTGCATCGTAAAAATCGATGAAAAAGGCGAAAACTATAAGATCGTTTGGGGCCTTAACGAGGGCGGCGTACCCACCAGTGAATTCCCCACACATCTTCTTAATCACTCCATCAAAAAGGAAAAGACTGACGGAAAGCACCGTGTAATAATGCACGCTCATCCCGCAAACATCATTGCTCTTACCTTCCTTCTTCCTCTTGAGGATAAGGTATTCACCCGTGAGATATGGGAAATGATCACAGAATGTCCCATCGTTTTCCCCGCAGGCATCGGTGTAGTTCCCTGGATGGTATGCGGCAGCTCCGATATTGCAGTAGCAACAGGGGAGAAGATCAAGCAGTTTGATGCCGTTATCTGGTCACACCACGGAATCTTCTGTTCAGGTGAGGATTTTGATGTTGCATTCGGTCTTATGGATACAATTGAAAAGGCTGCTGAGATTCTTATCAAGGTTATGTCCTGCGGCGGTAAGAAGCAGTTTATTACATCAGAACAGATTCTTGCGCTTTCAGAACCCTATAATGTCAATATTGACAAAACTATGCTTGAATAATCTGCATTTTTCACAAATATTATTTATTTCTTGTAATGCGAATAAATTTGTGATAGAATTAATTAAGTATAAAAAATATAAGGTTTGGTGAGATTATGGCAGAATATTGTCCTAAATGTAATTATAAACTCAAATTAACAGATTGGCGTCCCGAATGTCCCAAATGCGGCGTTAATGTTATGTATTACGGTATTGAAGACAGACTCCGTGAAGAGGCAGACAGGGCTGAATATCAGCACGCAAAGAGTCAGCCCAAATATGACAGACTCAAGTTCTCTCTTATCGGTCATCCTCTTTCAATAGTAAGAATCGTTCTCGGTCTTTTACCCATCGTTGCAACCCTTCTGCCTATGGGAACCGTTAATTATGTTCTTCCCTATCTTGAAAGAAACGCATCCGTTAACCTCGTTTCTATAATCACCTTTATTATAGACAACGGCTTTGATGTTGATCTTATTCTCAAAGCTTTAGGCTCAGATTTAGTTGGCACGGGAATGATCTTCTGGGCTGTGTCCCTCGTTTCCCTCGTTCTTATGGTTGTGCTTACTCTCGTAGGATTCTTCCTCCTTACTCTCTCTGCAGCTCCCAAGGGTATCGTAAGAAATATTACAATTCCCGTAATCGGTATCGTTCTTGCTACCGTATCCTTTGTTTCCTATAATCTTATGATAAATAACCTTACTGAAGCTCTTCCCGGAATCTTCACAGGTACGGTGAATCCCGCAGCATATATCGTTGCAGTGCTTCTCTTTGCAGTTATTATTGCTGTAAATGTTATTTATAAGAAAAAGAACATTCAGGTTAAATATAAGGATGTTTCGGAATTCCTTCTTCCTTACAATGAAAGACCCTCAACTCTTGCAAAGCTTGCCGAAAAGGAAGCAAATGCATAATTTTTCATAAGAAAAAACCGTCATCCCGAATTCTTTCAAGGATGGCGGTATTTTTTTAATATACGGAGGTTAATTATGGCCATTTTATTTGACAGTGAAAAAAAGATCTTTAAGCTTGATACTCTTGCTTCAAGCTATGTTTTCGGAATCTACAAGGAAAATTATCTTGTGCATTATTATTACGGCGCAAAGGTGCCCGATTATAATTTTCCTGCATTTTATAACAGAAGAATGTATGCTTCATTCTCCGCTTCAAATGCAAGAATGAACAATTCCGAATTTTCAGCCGATGTGTTTCCCCTTGAGATCGGCTGTAACGGCTGCGGCGATATGAGAATTTCCTCTCTGCAGATAAGAAATGCAGACGGAAATGCCTCAACCGATATGAGATATGTATCTCATAAGATTTATAAGGGAAAGCCCGCTCTTAAAGGTCTTCCCGCTCTTTATGAGAATGAAGAGGGCGAATGTGAAACTCTTGAGATCACAACAAGAGATTCGGTAACAGGTGCGGAAGCTGTTCTGCTTTATACAGTATTTGAAAAATATTCAGCTCTCACAAGAAGCGTTATTATAAGAAATACATCCGATAAGGCGTTTAATATCGAAAAGGTAATGAGCTTCAACCTTGATATGAACGGCAAGGATTTTGACCTTATAACTCTTTACGGAAGACACAATAACGAAAGAAACTTTGAGAAGAGAGCACTTTCTCACGGAAGACAGGGAATAGGCTCAAGAAGAGGCTCATCCTCTGCACAGCAGAATCCCTTTATGGCACTTCTTCGCCACGGTGCTACAGAGGAGCACGGCGATGCTTACGGCTTCAACCTTGTTTATTCCTGTAACCATCTTTGTGAAATTGAGGTGGATTTCAATAATTCATCCCGTGTTATGATGGGTATAGACCCCTCAGATTTCGGATGGCTTCTTGAACCAGGCGAGGAATTCTATTCTCCCGAGGCTGTTCTTGTATATTCGGCAGAGGGCCTTGGCGGAATGAGCCGTACTTTCCATAAGCTTTATAATAACAACCTTGTCAGAGGCCCTTGGAAAAAGGCAAAAAGACCTCTTCTCATAAATAACTGGGAAGGTACATATTTTGATTTCGATGATGAAAAGCTCTTCAATATCGCAAAATGGGCAAAGGAAACAGGCATAGAAATGCTTGTAATGGATGACGGCTGGTTCGGAAAGAGAAATGACGATACCTGTGCTCTCGGTGACTGGGAGGTAAATGAAAATAAGCTCAGAGGCGGTATCGGAAGTCTTATTTCAAGAATCAAGGGACTCGGACTTAAATTCGGAATCTGGTATGAGCCTGAAATGATTTCTCCCGATTCGGAGCTTTTCAGAGCCCATCCCGATTGGCATATCCATGTGCCTGCCCGCGAAAGCAGCATCGGCAGAAATCAGTATGTAATGGATATGACAAGACAGGATGTAAGAGATTATCTCTTCAATAAAATGAGTGAGGTTCTCGGAAATAACGATATCGATTATGTGAAATGGGACTTTAACCGCAATATCACAGAGGCAGGCTCTGCAATTCTTCCTCCCGAAAGACAGAAGGAATTTTTCCACCGCTTTATTCTCGGTACATATGAGCTTATGGGAAGACTTCTTGAAGCATATCCCCATCTTCTTCTTGAAAACTGCTCAGGCGGCGGCGGAAGATATGACCCCGGTATGATGTATTTCTCTCCTCAGATATGGTGCTCCGACAATACGGATGCTCTTTCCCGTGTGGATATTCAGTTCGGCTCATCTCTTTGCTATCCCGCTTCCGTTCAGGGTGCCCATGTTTCCGCATCCCGCCGTTCAGGCTATGAAACAAAGAGAAATGTTGCAATGTGGGGAAGCTTCGGCTATGAGCTTGATCCCGCAAAGATAAGCGAAGAGGCAAGAGAAGAGATCAAAACTCAGATCGCCGACTACCATAAATACTATGACCTTATCCATTACGGCGACCTTTACCGCCTTATTAATCCATGGGACGATCCTTACAGAGTAGCCTGGGAATTTGTAAGCGAGGATAAGTCCGAAGCAATGCTCACTGTTGTAAATAAGTTCTTTATGGAGCCGAGAAACTTCTTCATAAGACTCAGAGGACTTGACCCCGATAAGCTTTATAAGAGCGACACTGACGGAGAGATCTATTCCGGCGCACTGCTTATGAATGCAGGTCTTTCAATGTATCATTATCCCACAGGCGACGGCGAAAGCTATGCTATCCATTTTGAAGAGGTAAAATAAACGGCATAAGAAATAATCTTATGATTTATCAACCTCCCTGTTTCCCAATCAGGACAGATATCATTCGCAGACTTGTGAAATTTCCTTAATATTAATAAAATCAGCCGACACATCAGAATTTGTGACGGCTGATTTTTTTATTGAATAATTATTTCTCTTTCTCCCGTGATATTCGGGAAAGATATGAGAGCAGTGGAGCTTATTTCATCAAAGGACAGCTTCACCTTTTCGTTATCAACAGTTGCACTTTCAGGTATAAAGGGGAGCTTTATCCTTATGTTGGCAGTTCTCATTTTTGCACCGCCTGTAAAGATCTGTACCTTGTTTTCATATGCAACAAGCGAATTGATTCTTACCGAGGTTCCGATTATCTCGTAGCTTTTTGATTTTGACAGATCAAAAAGCATAGCTTTGTCATTCGGGAAAAGAGTTTTTTCTGTTATCACCTCAAAATAAGGGGAGAACATATCGCAGAAAAGACCCGTTATTACAAGAGGCTCGTCATTTATGCTCTCATCCATAACGGCAGCAACGGTATAAGGACCTCTTTCGATGATAAGGTGATTGGAAAATGCGGGCTTTACCCCCTTTCTCATTGCTGTTTCAAGGAAAAGCTCACGAAGAGAGTCTGCATTTTCTTTGTTGAAGCAGATAGTTGCGGGATTGATTTTCCATACCGAGGCTGTGCCTCTTCCGCAGGTGTAAACTGCTCTGTTTTCGTCAGCGGGAATTCCGAGCATTGAAAAAAGATGCTCTGCGGGATTCCTGAATTTCCCTGTCCACCATGAGCTGATGCTGTTAAAAGGATCGCTTCCGTCGCCGATATAAATAAGCTGTCCGCCCTCTCGTACCCAGGAGGCTATTGAATTATTTATATCAGGATAATCAGGCTTCATATATTCATAGCTCATAAGAAGCATATCATAATCGTCAAGGTAGCCGACATATCTTCTCACATTGTCAAGAAGCACGGGACGAACGGGAATACCGTATTTTAGAAGAGGCAGTGCAATGCCGAAAAAGGCAGGAAAGGCGTTTGAGGACATAAATTTCAGCATAAGCTCATCATTACGGGCATTTCCGGTGAAAAGCTCATTTCTGAATCGTTCAAGAAGCTCCTCTTCATCACTTAATACAGTTCCTACAACTTCTTTTGCGGCTTCTGAAAACAGACTGTCCGGATATTCTCTCTGATAAAGCTCACAGTCACCGACTAAAATTCCTACTCTGAAATCAGCTTCTTTTGAGCTTTCAAGAGTTCCGAGGGTCTGGAACATATTGTTGAGGAGCGTTTCATATTCCTCGGGAATAGGCTCTCCCGCGGGAGAATTCTTCGGATATTTTTCTTCAAAAACGCGGTTTGGCCAAGGGCATATCTCGTAGGTGTTAACTTTCGGATGAAGAAGAGAAGCCGCAACCGTACAAAGATAATTCTTTCTGTAATCAGTCCAGTCAAATATCGGGTTGTCCTCAATAGGATCGTGGAGAAACCACATATGCCTGCCCGTGCCCTTTGTAAGCTCCTGCATAACGCCGTATTCAAGGTAAGCAGTTTCAAAGGTTCTTTCCCTGAACTGTCCGTTAAACCAGTTTTTCTCTCTTGATGTGCCGGTCCATACCTGAGCGATACAGCCATCTACTCCGGGAATATCGGACAGTCTTCCCTCGGGGCTTACGATTTTCCACTGCGTATAGTTTATAAGTGAATGTGTGGGCACATAAAAGCGGAGATATCGGTTATATTTTACCTTTGCATATTCTTTAAGAGCGGAGGATACTCTGTCAATGGTCCTCGTATATAAATATGCCTTGAGCTTTCCGCATTTGTATTTTGCATCAACGCTTTCGTGAGGTGCTTGCCAGCACTCTCTGTAATAAAGCTCATATTCACGCCTGAAAGCAGGGGAATAACCGCCTCTGTCCCAGAATTCAGGTTCTTCAACATGAATGGCTTCTACTCCTGCATCAACTGCAGCCTTGAGCTTTTCGGTAAGATAATCGGAAAAAGCAACGGTTGGAACCATATAGGGAACATCCTTGCCGTGTACTATGAGGTTTCCGAAACGGTCTTGCTGTGCCTCATCCCAATGGTTTATACCGTCATATTCTCCGTAAAGATAATCCTTATAATGTCCCCAGGCAATACCTGTCATAAGATGGACAATGTATCCCGCATCCTTATGCTGCTTTATTCTCTGAAGCATAGTTGCATCAAGACGATATACCATAACAAAATCGCAGTTGTTATCAATGCTGTCTGTGAGAGGACTGCCTGACTGATAGCCTGTGCGTTCCTCTTCTTTTTCCCTTATATAAGCCATAATATCCCCCTGTTATATGTTACTTTATTTCAAAATAACATATCTTTCGTGAAAAAACAATTTGTTTTTTGAGATTTATACACAAAATTATAAAAAAATATTAAAAATTTTTAATGAAATTGTTTAATTTTACTTGTGAAGCTTCTGAAATTGTGATATGATGTATTAAAATATATTTTCATTTTCCCGAAAAGAGGTGTCTGATGAAAAACTTTATGATTTCCTTTGTACGCCACGCCGAATCAATGGGCAATATCGGTCTTCAGTATGAGGATAATTTTCATAAAAATGACCCGCCCTTAAGTCCGCAGGGACTGATTCAGGCACAGCTTCTCGGAGAAAGCTCTGTTACGGATACGGTGGATACCATTTATTCAAGCTCTCTCATAAGAGCAGTTCAGACGGCTTATCCCACTGCCGAAAAGCTTTCAAAGAAGATAATTCTTCTACCTGATCTTATGGAGAATGATACAGAAATATCAGGCACGGATATAAGGCTTCTCGAAAGAGATTATCCTTTGGCTGTTCCCTGTGTTTCCGAGCCTACTCCCACGGGCGGCGGGCTTCTTCTCGGAAATGAAAGTGTATCCGACAGAGTGCAGAGAGGAAAAAGATGTATTGATTTCTTTTCGGAAAATGCATCTGACGGGGAGCATATTATGGTTGTTACCCACGGCTCATATTTCGGATATCTTATCCGTGCGGCTCTCGGCATCGGGCTTCCCGAATCCTTTTGCTGGCAGGTCGATAACTGCTCAATGACGAGAGTTATCTACAGAAGTGACGGTATTCCGAAGCTATCATTTGCAAATTATACGGGTCATCTTAATTAAGGAGGAAATATTTATGGCAAAATGTCCTAAATGCGGAAAAAAGCTTAGTATCTTTGATGTAAGTCAGTTCTGCCCGTCGTGCTCAGTCAATATGAGGTTCTATAATTTTGAAGAGAACTTCCTGCGCGAAGCAAAGCTGGCAGAGCTTTCTCAGGCAGGGCTTAAGGTCAAGCTCAGAAATCTCAGATATTCATTCTCGGGCTCGAAGTTGGTTACGGCAAAGCTTATTGTTATGCTCCTGCCCTTACTGTCGCTTCTTATTCCCTCGGGGGCGTTTTCGGTTTCGGCTCCTCTTATTTCTCTCAACGAAGATTTCGGTATTCTCGGAATAGTGAATCTTGTTATGGGCGGCTCACTGAATTTCCTTTTTGAAATGATGGGCTCTGAATTTGTCGGTGCCGGCTTTTCCGCTCTCGTCACTGCTCTTATCTGTTATGTTGTAACAGTTCTTTGTGCTGTATTCTGCTTTGTTTTTTCTTTCCTCGGTTTTATAAGCATAAAGAATATGCAGAAGCTTACAACAGTAACGGCCGCACTGGGAATTGTAATGAGTGTTGTTTCAATGATAATGTGCTCTTCCTTTGTTTCAAAGGCAGAAGATATCTTTCTTCTCAGCGGTAAAAACGGCTTCGGACTTATCATAACAATAGTTATGTTTGCTGTTGTTTTCTGTGTAAATCTTATGCTCTGGAAAAAAGGTATTCATCCCGTTTATGACGAGGGTGTCGAGGAAAGAGTAAGGATATATAAAGAGGTCAAGGCAGGAAGAATAAATATCGATGATCTTCCTCAGCCCGTTGTTGTAACGGAAGCAACAAAAAAGATCGACGAAGAAATAGCCAAGGAAGAAGCAAAATTCTTTGAAGCTGTCAAAAATAAAAAGGCGGAGGAGTAAGCTATGAAAGAGAAAAAATTTGATAAACAGAAGCTCCTTACAACAGTTGTTACCGCTATTCTGATTTTCTTCTTTATCGGAGGCTTCTGGTTAGGACTTGACAGAGTTCGTTCAATGGAAGGAACATTTCTTCCCAATGACATAAAAGAGGGTATCAGCCCCGCTCCCGAAACTGTCCAAGAAGCGGAAGAATATTTAAGATATGTAACAGACAAGGCTATGAACAGTAATCCCGCGTTGTCCTACGATTGCTATTTTTCTGTTGATACTGATTCTATTGAAACTGACGGCAGTGATTCTTTCAGAAAAGCCCTTGTTTTTGCAACCGGGAATTTTGAAGACCATATTTCCGGAGCTGAAGAAAGCGAGGAAAAAATATCTTCCGTAAATTTCGGAGAAGATATATCGGTTCTTCTGAATGATAACGGGTTCGGTGCTATGTCTGCAGGAGAATTCACCTGCTCCTACATCTACTATTCCTGTCCCTCCTGCGGTGTAACAAGCGATGAGCCCCTTGACTCCTGTGAGGCCTGCGGCTCTCTCAGAGAATACTACAAAAAATACCGCGGCGAATATGAAATCGTTCTTGACGAGCTTTATACTGCCCCCGGAGACACATCGCCCTATGACAAAAGAAGCGAAGAGGAAATTGATGCTCTTATAAAGGGACTTTTTGACGGCGTGCTGACTATTGACAGCAGAAACATTGAATACACGGGCTTCAGAATAGCTTATAATGTCAACAGACTTACAGATGAGATAACATCATTGAAATACATCCGTGATATGACAGTATCTGTTGATGTAACATTTATCGGTGAATATGAGAAATTGGGAAAGAAGAATATTTCCTTTAATATTACGGAAACCGACAGCTACGGCTTCAGCTGGCCCGCACTTTCTCTCAATAAGGAAACACTGGTCATAGAGCCTAAAAACAGTGATAATCTTCTTGCCGAGCTTACCTGTGAGGATCCTCTTGCTATGACAATAAGCTGGACATCTTCCGATGAAAGCATAGCCACTGTCGATGCTGAGGGCTATATTGATGCAACGAAGAAAACAGGCGAGGTTACAATTACAGCTTCTTTTGAGTATCTCGGAAAGGTATATGAAGACTCCTGTACAGTTTTTGTCCGTGTTCCCGTTGAATCTATGAAGATGTCTAAGAAAACAGTTAAACTCGGTGAGGGTGAAAGCTTTACCCTTGAAACAAAGATATCACCCGCTTCGGCAACGGTGCAGACTGTAAAATGGTATTCTGAGGATGAAAGCATAGCCTATGTTGACGAAAACGGCGTTGTAACTGCAAAGGGAAAGGGAAGCGTTATTGTTTATGCGCTCTCCGATGACGGATATTACAGATCTACTTGTGAGGTGACGGTTGAATGAGTGAAAACAACAATAATGTAAAGAATTTTGTTCAGGGCGTTTTTACTGCGGAGGATAATTCTGCTGCTAATCTTCTCGATGAACAGAAGATGCGCTACAGCAAGCTTGCCATTAAAATGTTCCATACAAATGTGCTGTCTCCGAAGGAAATGTTCCTTCCCGCAATAGGTGAGTTTGCCACAAAGCTGCTTAAGGGTGTCGATATATACAGAACCCTTTATTTCGTAAATGTTCTCAAGATCGATATGGTATATGTTACCGTTATTCTTTCACTCATAAGTATTTACGATATGCTCAATAACCCTCTTATGGGTGCTATTTATGACAGAACGCGTACCCGTTGGGGTAAAGCAAGACCCTACATAGTTTTCGGTGCAATTCCTTATTTTGCAAGTACATTCTTGCTTTATACGGGTGCTCTGTTCTTAGGTGATACTGCAGGCGATGACCCGAGGAAAATTATTTTCGTGTTCACGATGCTGTTTATTCAGGAAACCTTCTCAACTATATATAATATTCCGAGAGGAAATCTTCTTTCACTTCAGACGGCAAATCCGCAGGACAGAATCAATGTCGGTCTTCTTCAGACTTATATCGGAGAGGTTGCCTCTCAGGGTATTTATGTTATATTCCCGCCTCTTATGGAGCTCAATAATAAGGGATATATCAATCTTCCCATGTCTTTTGTTTTTGCGGGACTTGCAACTATTTCCTGCTCGGTCGGTGCAGTGGGAAATATCGCAATGGCAATCGGCTGTCAGGAGAGAATCGCTCTTCAGCCAAAGCCTGCTCCTCTTACAAAAACAATGTTCTATGTGCTTAAAAATAAATACGCACTCCGTAATTTTATTGCAAACTTTGCAACCTCATGGTGGAGCTCAGGCGGCTATTCATGGGATGTTGTAACCCAGCAGGAAATATTCGGCGGTTCGCTTCCCTCGGCATTGGCATATCTTCCCTATAATGCAGTTGATATGCCCTCTGCGGCACTTATTCCCAAATTCCGCAAAATATTCAAGGATAATAACAAAAACGCTCTTATTGCTCTTCGACTCTGGGACATTTTATCGGCAGCGGGAATGCTTGCATTCGGTATACCTTTTGTTGATAAAAAATGGATAATGGTTCTTGTTTATGCAGTATTTTACGGTCTGAACGGTCTGAATAACGGCCCTGCCAATGTTTTTGAAGCAGAAATTGCAAGAGAAATAAATGACTATACGGAATATATGACAGGTGAGCGTCCCGACGGTACCGTCAATATTCTCACAGATCTTATTCAGAAGATCACATCTCCCATAAACGCCTGGTTTACCATATATCTTTTCAAATGGTCAGGCTATGACCCCACTATTGATATGCTTCCCTGGTCACAGGGCAACAAGACTGTATATCAGAAGGTCTTCTTCCTTTTCGTAGGAATCAATCTTTTCCCCAGAATCGTCAAGGTCATTCCGTATTTCTTCTATGACCTTGTCGGAGAAAAGAGAGAAAAGATGTATATTGCCCTCAATGAAAGGCGTGCGCTTCTTGCAAAAGAGCAGACGGTCAACGAGGATTTAGCAGAAATGATTGAAAACCTCGAGGAAACTATGGAGGTTGATTGAAAATGGAGCAGTTCGTAAAGGATCAGATCACAGCAGGACTTAAATATTTACCTTCCAATTTGCTGAAATCTTATTTTTTGAAAAGCTCTTCTCCTGAGGTAACACAGTTCAGAAAAAACATAGGCTTCATCAGAGGAATCTGTCATCCTACCGAGAACTTCGCTCAGCTGAGAGGTGCTAATATCGGTTGGATAAGAATCGATATTCCGTTTCCCTTTGAAAAGGACGGCTCTGTTTCGAGGGCTTATGAGGGATTTAAGGAAAAGTGCAAAAGATTTCAGGATAACGGTATAAAGGTAATGGCTGTTACCCCTTATCCGAGGGATTATATTGAGTACGGTGCTGATATCAGAACAGAAGACGGAGCTGATAAGATCAGGGAGATCGGCGAGTTTCTCATTACCGATATGAAGGGCTTCGCTTCAGGCTTTCAGATCACAAATGAAATGGGTATACCCCGTTTTACAATACCTCTCACTCTCAAAGAAGCCGCAAAATTCATAGCCGTTAACATTGAAGCTATGTATCCGTTGAAGGGCGATATTATAATAGGCTATAACAGTGCAGGTCCCGAGGCTATGCTCCATTCGCTTCTTCTTCCCGTTGTACATATGTGTGATTATGTCGGTATTGATATTTATCTTGGTTGCTTCTTTAATATGCCCGGCTTCATTTTTATATTTGAACTATTGTGCAGATACCTATGGGCAATGACGGGAAAACCTGTTCTTCTTCAGGAATTCGGTTATCTCAGCGGAGGAGCACCGAAAACAAGAGCCGAAAAGAAAGCAAAGCTCGGACTTTACGGTGCCTCTTCGGAAAAGGAAGCAAAAAAGAATATTGAGCAGTTTGTTGAAAATATGCCGAAGCATTTTTCTGACCATATAAAATATGTCTGTCAGAATGATCCCTCAAAGTATTTCGGCTTCCTTTTCAAAAGCGATATGGTAAATCATTTTTACTGCGAACTTCCCCGACTTACAAAAATTCCGGGCTATCCCCACACTCCCGACGGGCAGGCAAGGTTTTTCGAGGACTGTATAAGCCGTCTTTATAATGTGCCTTTTATCTGCGGCTGTAATATATACTGCTATAAAGACCCCGATAAATGCTATTACTGCGGTCAGACGGACTGTCCCACAGAAACCCGATGGGGACTTGTTGATTCAGATGAAAATGAAAAGCCGTCCTATAAGGCGGTAAGAAATGTTTTCGGCAGAATAAAATGGCTTGAAGCCGTTGAGAAAAAATGATAAAACGGCGTAGGCGGTGTGCCGCTTACGCCGTTTTTAAGAGGAAAAGCGATGAGTAATGTATTATTTTCTGCGGTATCAAAGGAAAAAGATCCGATGTATGATGCCGCTGTTATAACGGAGGACGGTACAGAATACTGGCATAACCCCCAATGTAATTTTGCCAATAACGGCCACTCCGTAACAAAGTTTTTTATTTCCTCCGCTGTAGGTGTTCTTGTAAGTGAGGGAAAACTGAAGCTCGATGATAAGGTAACGGATTTCTTTACAAAAGAAGAAACAGGTGATAAAATAGATACCGGCTGGAAAAATGTCACAGTAGAGCACGCTTTACAGCATAAAACGGGAATGCTCCATATTCCGTACGGTGTTGATGAGGATGAGCATATCGCTCTTATAGGTGACGATTTTCTGAAATATGTCTTTTCTATAAAAATTGAAGCAGAGCCCGGAGCTCAGTATAAATATACCGATGCCGATTACTATCTTTTGGGAAGAATAATTCATAAGGCATCAGGTATGACAGCTTATGAATTCATTCGTGAGAAGATAGCAAAGCCGCTGGGCTTCAGACAATGGGGAATGCTTTTATGCCCAATGGGACATACCATCGGAGGCGGTGGACTTTATACCAGAAGTGATGACACCGCAAAGCTCGGTTTTTTATGGGCGAATCAGGGAAAGCTCGGCACAAAAGAAATAATTTCTCCTGAATATATTAAAGCCGCCATGGAAAACGACTATGCCTCGACCTCATTCAGAGGAACGGATATTTATCTTAAAACAGGAGCAAAAGGGCAGTGCGTTGCCTATTCAATAAAAAGGAAAGCAGCGGCAGCCTGGCACGGATATTCCCAAAACGACGGTAATGCAAGAAATGACAGGCTGCTTGAGGCTTTTGAGAAATACCTCAATGAAAAATTCGGAGAAATAAAGGAGAACTGATTATGAGATTTGGTGTATGTTGCGGACTCAACGATGAAGAAAGAGTAAAAATTGCCGCCGAATGCGGTTATGATTACATTGAATGCGGCTTTCAGATGTTTGCGGGAGCAACTGAAGAACAACTGTGTGAGTGGGAAGAAAGAGAAAAAAAATACGGAATTTACTGTGAATCCACAAACTGCTTCCTTCCGAATTCCCATAAGGTAACAGGTGAAAATGTTGATTATGATAAGATAAGGGAATTTGTTGCAAGAGGTATGAAGAATTCTGCAAGAATGGGTGTTAAGACCGTGGTCTTCGGCTCTTCGGGAGCAAGAAATATCCCCGAGGGATTCTCATTCGCAAGGGCCGTTTCTCAGATGGCGTATTTCTTGAGAGAAATTGCATCTCCTGAGGCGGCAAAATACGGCATAACAGTTGTAACAGAGCCTCTTCAAAAGGCAGAAACCAATATGATAAACACCGTTAAAGAGGGTGTGATGCTCGCTGTCCTTGCAGGAAAAGAAAATGTGAAAGGCCTTGCCGACCTCTTTCATATGGCACAGTGCGGCGATACGGCAGATGATATAAGATTCCTCAGCGGTTCAATTCACCACGCACATATCTCAAATCCCGTGGGAAAAGACGGCAGAAAAAGAATCTATCCCGCATCAGCCGATGAATATGATTATAAGTCCTTTATTGAAGCTCTTCGCTTGGGCGGATGTGAAAGATGCTCAATAGAAGCCGATGTACAGGACTTCGCAACAGATGCAAAAAAAGCAATAGAGGTATTAAGAAGCTTATAAAAAATATTCTGCCTAATCACTTTTTTACAGTTTTCGTATTCTGCAGTGCTTCTTAAATAAGTAAAAAAGTGCACAGCCGACGGATTTTCCGTCGGCTGTATGCTTTATGTGACGATCAGATAATCACAGCTTTCTTCAATGCTGAAATATGAA
This sequence comes from Oscillospiraceae bacterium, assembly GCA_015066205.1. Lineage (GTDB taxonomy): Bacteria > Bacillota > Clostridia > Oscillospirales > Acutalibacteraceae > RUG806. The sequence continues at coordinate 11,199 of SVOV01000016.1, read as the reverse complement.
AAATACTTTTCTTCAAAGGGGATCCATTTTGAAATGAACATCGGTGCCTTTTCTCTGTTTCTTGAAAGTATCCGTGATTCCTGTGCAGCTTTATCTGTAGTGACAAAAATCTTCATATCATAGTTTTCCGATATTTCGGGGTGGCAGGAATAAGAGCCCTCTATGATACTCAGCCTGTTTCGTTTTACCTCTCTTTTTTCACCGAGAGCCAAAAGAGAGCAGTCAAAGGGAGTGTATGAAAAGTCATTACCGCTGAGTATCCCCTTGATGATTTCTTCACGGAATCTTTCCCTGTCAAAATTTCCGCCGGGAAGAGCAAGTCTTTCCTCTGTTCTTTGCTGAGGACGGAGAAAATAATCGTCAGCATGAAAAAGATTTCCGCCGAATATGTTTTTCAGCTTTTCTCCGAGAGTGGTCTTACCCGAAGCACATCTTCCGTCAATTGCAATTATAATATCTTTCTTTTCAGCTTTAAGCATTGCTTCAATAAGAGAAATAAGCTCTTTTTCCGTAATATTTTTTTTCATTTCCATCATCCTTCAGTTTAGTTTAACACCGCAGATGCATTTGTGTCAATATTTCATTTTTTGTTGATTTATTCGTAAAAACAATGTAGAATATAATTAAATAAAACTGCGGAGGTTTTTGTATTATGATGAAGATAGGTGTTATACCCGATTCCTTTCAGGTTCCTTTCAAGGAAGCAGTGATCCTTGCCCGTGATATGGGCGTAAAGGGTCTTCAGCCCTATGTAACGGGAGGAGAAATGAGTCCTGAAAAGCTTTCAAAAGAAGACAGACGCGATGTCCTGAAATTCGTTCAGGAAAACGGACTTCAGTTTTCTGCTCTTTGCGCTGATTTCGGTCTTCATTTCAATGAAAAAGGTACAAACGAAGAGGGAATTATCAGAACAATGTCAATGATGGACCTTGCTCTTGATCTCGGAACAAATGTTATAACAACCCACATCGGAAGAGTTCCCGAGGATGAAAACAGCGAGGAATATTTCAATATCGTGAATACCATTGAAAGACTCGGAAAATACGGTGATAAGATAGGTGTTTCCTTTGCAACGGAAACCGGCCCCGAAATGGCAATTAAGCTCAGAGGTATTCTTGAAAAAGCCGATACCAAGAGCGCAAAGGTCAACCTTGACCCCGCGAACTTTGTAATGTGTGCAGGTCAGGATCCCGTTGAAGCAGTACATATCCTTAAGGATTATATTGTTCATACTCACGCTAAGGACGGCGTAAAGCTGTCTGCTACAGACTATCAGGAATATCCTTTAGGTCAGGGAAATGTTCCGTTTCCCGAGTACATTGCGGCTCTTAAAGAGGTGGGCTATGACGGCTTCCTTACCATTGAAAGAGAAGCGGGGGCAACCCGTTTTCAGGACATAAAGAATGCAGTGGCATTCCTTACGGATATTCTGAATAAATTATACTAAGGAGGACAGATCATGGCACTGAAACTGGGTATTATAGGAAACGGCGGTATTGCCAATGCCCATATGGGCGGATATCTTGCATTAGGTGATGAAATTGAGCTTGTTGCCTGCTGTGATATCAATTTCCCGAAAGCACAGGCTTTTAAGGAAAAATACGGCTTTTCAGCCTGTTACGATAACTGTTATGATATGCTTAAGAATCACAAGCTTGATATTGTAAGTGTATGCACCTGGAACAGCGCACACGCAGAATGTACCATTGCGGCACTTGATTCGGGTTGTAATGTTCTTTGCGAAAAGCCGATGGCTATGAATACAGAAGAGGCACTTAAAATGAAAGAGGCTGCCGAGCGCAACGGAAAGCTTCTTATGATAGGCTTCGTCCGCCGTCACGGAAATGACGCTGCCGCCGCCATAGATTATATTGCAAAGGGATATGTGGGCGATGTCTATTATGCAAAGGCATCCTATCTTCGCCGCTGCGGTTTCCCCGGAGGTTGGTTCGGTGATAAATCTGTTTCGGGCGGAGGACCGTTAATTGACCTCGGTGTGCATGTAATTGACCTTGTAAGATATATTTTAGGCTGCCCCAAGCCTGTCACCGTATTCGGTGCCACCTTCAATAAGCTTGGCGCAAGAAGTCATATCAGAGGTACCGAATGGCATAGTGAAACTGTAGTTGAAGAGCCTGTTTTTACCGTCGAAGATCTTGCAACCGCAATGATAAGATTTGATAACGGAGCGGTGCTTCAGGTTGAGGCATCCTTTAATCTCAACACCAAAAAAGGATGCGGTGATATCGTTTTATTCGGTGATAAGGCGGGTCTTTCTCTTGAACCCTTTGAACTTTATACAGAGGTCAATGATCAGCTCGCCGACATAATTCCTCACGGAAGTAATAACTTTGATTTCGGCAGAGATTTCAATAAGGAAATCAAGAATTTCGCTGATGCCGTAACAGGAAAGGCAAAATGTATTGCAACCGCAGAAGACGGAGTGGAGCTTATGAGAATCCTCGATGCAATTTACCTTTCCGCCGAAACAGGAAAGTCCGTTGATATTGTAAGACAATAAAAAAATATGAGGCTCACTTTATGAGCGGGGTTGCTAAGGACAGAAATAAATATTTATGCAGTTGTGAGACACTTTTTATAAGGTGTCTCATAATTTTTTATAAAAAAACAGACACTTTCAAGCTGAAAGTGTTATAGTGGGTTATATACTTCAAAGTAACCATGCAGAAAAACAAATTCTTTTTTCGGTATGTATGAGTGATATTGCAAATTAAAATTTGCAGTGATATTTTTGATAAATCAAAAGTGATATTGAAGCCTTACGGCTTCAGTGTTATTTTATTCGCATAAAACTGTCCGAAGGACAATAACACTGTGCAAAGCACAATAAAACTGCGAAGCAATATCACACGCCGTATGGCGAATAAAACTGCCGAGTGTCCTTATGAACACTCGGCATACGGTGAGCCCCGATTTTTTTATGTATTTATTCAGTAGGAATGTCTTCCAGTGTAATAACGGGACCGAGTGCGAGGGATTTGTGGAGAATTCTGTTGATACCGTTTTTGCCTATTCTTATTTCCGTTCCGCCCGAGAACATAAACTTTGAACCAGAAGCTACTCCTATCTTAAGGCAGTAAGTAAGCCTTATGCCCTCGTATTCTACAGAGAAATTATTAAGATGCTCGTGACCGCAGAAGAAGAATTTTGTTGTTCCGCTTTCCTTCATAGCTTCAAAAAGTCCCGCGAGAGCGGCTGTGCCGTCAGGCGCACTGTCATAGCATATCTTTTCGTTGCACTGTCCGTAAGCGTTAAAGCCCTCTCTCCAGCACTTATTTTCAGCATCCCACGCGGCATCATAAGCATATTGGTACTCAATAAGAGGAATATGGGTGAAAACAGTTATTTCGGAGGATTTTTCCGTAATTCTGTTTGTGTTATCAGCTACCCACTTGAACCATTCTATCTGCTTTTTTCTGTCGGGAGCTCTGCAGTCCATAATAACAAGTGTTTCAACAATATCAGAAGAGCCGTCTTCATTATCCTCTGCGATGTTAATTATATAGTTGCCCACACCCATAGAGGGATCGCCCTTTTTCATAAGGCAATTTGGTGCTGACATCATAACATCTGCGAGATAGTTTTTGTCGCAATTTCCCTCATAATCGTGATTTCCGAACATAGGCGCCCAAGGAATTCCGAAGCTTTCAAAAAGGTCAGTAATTCTTCCTATTGCATAACGGGTGGACTCTGTGCATACGATATCACCCGATACCGTGATAAGGTCAGGCTTTACTGCGGCAACCAGTGTTTTTATTTTCATCTCAACATCAAAGGCAGTAAAGGCTCTGAAATCATAATCGGAGAAATGAGTATCCGTAATGTTGAGAATTACAAAATCCTTGCCCTTTTCCTTTTTTAGAATAAAGGTTTCATCAAGACAGTATTCATCGGATTCATTCCATATGTCATCGCTTTCTTCTCCGATATATTTTCCCGAAACTATTTCGTTTTTGTTTATCACTGCGTCAATGGCGGCCTTTAGACCTGTTGATTTTTCATAGTCGTCACTTCCCGCGCATCCGAGAAAAAGAGAAAGCGCAGTGAGAAGACTCATAAATACAGCTGTTAATTTTTCCATAAACGGCCTCGTTTCTGCACAAAAATGTACTGTTTTAACTTATGTTATCATAAAAAGTTTTTCAAGTCAAACAGTATATTTATATGTTAAAGACTCATTGCTTCATAAATTGCCGCAGCCAGAAGAGGCTTGTTTTCTTCATATATCTTATCAAACTGGTCTATTGGCAGGGGATTTTTGCCGATTCCTGTTTCTACCGTATAGCCGGGACGGTTAAAGTCCTGAATAAACCAATCCTTGTATCCCGCAAATGATGAATCGGGAGGCGTGAGTTCAAGCGGATAGCCTGATCTTTCACTTAAAATGAAGCCTATTCTTTCACTCTCGGGGGGAAGAAAATTACCGTATTTCCAATAAATGATACTGCCCTGTGAGTGATATGCGAGAATAATAAGAAAATCATTGTTCAGAGTATAGGAATAAACCGCCTTTGCCTCAGGCTCGCTCAGAGGAGAGAAGCCTACAAATTCAATGGGAGAAGGTTTAGTAAAGCCTTGTGCATATTTTATTGCCTTTGCCTTTTCCCAGCCTGCAGGAAACTGAAGATTAAGATCTGTTCCGTTTATATTGGCTTTCCAGCCCTCGGGGAAGGGCACATCGGGGTAAGTCGCTGATATCCTCTTTGCCTTATCAAAATATTCTCCCGAAGTGTCTGCCCTTGTTGCAATATCCGTGCCGTCGGGATTTACAAGAGGCATCAGATGAACAGTTGTATTTTTATAAAGCTCCGAGGCACTGTAACCGCAGAGCCTACTGTCTGTTGCTGCTGCTGTCAGGTATTCTTCAAAAAACTTAAGTGTTACGGGAATATTGAGCCATTCATTGGCGTGAAAGCCCGAATTTATGAAAATGTTTTTTTTGCCCGTGCCCGCAGTCAGCACCGTCAGTTCCTTTCCTGTGACGCTTTTTCCGATAACTGTCTTTTTTATAAAAGGAAAACGGGCTGTCATTCCCTCAATTAAAAGAGATGTCAGAAGAGAGGAATATGAAACATCTGTCGGCACAAGAGGAAATGAATAGGGAACCGTGATCTTCTGACCTGCTGTAAGGTTATCAGGGCTTATGTCTGGGTTGGCCGTTATAAGAGAATTAAGACTGATTCCTGCCATAGCGGCAACGGACCACAGGGTATCACCCTTTGAAATAGTTTTGATGAAGTATCCCGTAATATATTTTTTTAATTCGTTGAAAGTATCGGGACCTGCAATGCCGTCGGCAGTAAGCCTAAATGCTTTTTGAAAATTAATTACGGCTTCTTCGGTCTTATTTCCGAAAATTCCGTCAGGCTCACCCGACAAAAATCCCGAACGGATAAGCCCCAATTGTAATAGCTCAACAAGAGAGCCCATGTCTTGCAGTTTTAACAGAAACAAAAAAATCTTCCTTTCGCAAAAAAAAGGATGTGCCGTATAATGCGGTACATCCTTTTTTCTTAATAGTCATTGAATAGCTCGGTGGAAAGATATCTTTCACCCGAATCGGGGAGAAGAACAACAATTCTTTTATCCTTCAGGTTGTTTTCCTGTCTTTTTGCAATAAGCCTTGCTGCGTGAAGAGCCGCTCCCGAGGAAATTCCTATAAGAAGACCGTCGGTTTTTGCAACAGTGCGGGCCTCTTCATAAGCCTCTTTCTCCGTCACCGTTATGATCTCATCAATAATATCGGTGTTGAGAATTGACGGGACGAAGCCTGCACCTATTCCCATAAGTCCGTGTGCGCCCTTTTCACCGCCCGATAAGACACTTGATGAGGCAGGCTCAACAGCTATGATTTTTATATTACTGTTATATGCTTTAAGCACTTCACCTATGCCTGTAATCGTGCCGCCTGTTCCGACTCCCGCAATAAAATAATCAATTTTTCCGTATGTATCACGAAGAATTTCGGGGCCTGTTGTTTTTCTGTGGATGTCAGCGTTTGCGGGATTATTGAACTGATCGGGAATAAATGCATCTCCAAGCTCCGCTTTCAGCTCATTTGCCTTTTCAATAGCTCCGCTCATTCCTTTTTCCTGCGGTGTGAGAATGACTTCTGCACCGAGAGCTTTCAGAAGAAGAATTCTTTCACGGCTCATATTCTCGGGCATTGTAAGAATAAGCCTGTATCCCTTTATTGAAGCGGTAAAGGCAAGACCTACGCCCGTGTTGCCGCTTGTCGGCTCAATGATAACAGAACCCTCTTTCAGCAGACCGTCCTTTTCTGCCTTTTCAATAAGAGCAAGACCGACTCTGTCCTTTGCACTGCCGAGGGGATTGAAATACTCAAGCTTTGCTGTAATTTCAGCGTTAATGCCGTTCTTTTTGCAGTAGTTTTCAAGGGAGAGCATAGGAGTGTTACCCACAAGCTCTGTAAGGGAAGATGCGATACGGCTGTTTTTATCTAAACCGAATCCGAGATTAAACTTTCTGTTCATATTAAACATCCTTTTTATATCTTACAGCTCAAAATCCTCAGGAGAAAACTGAAGTAACGGAGGAGTTGATTTTTTCGGAACTCTTTTGAGCGGATCATAGCTGAACTTTTTACAGCTGTAATCAGGTTCAAGCAGACCTACCTTTGTACAAAGTATCTTCTTACCGTCAGAGCTGGGTGTTCCGTTTTTGCAGTATTCGCATTTCGGTTCGACATTTCCTATAATTTTTCTTTTCATAAAAGCTCACTCTTTCAGTTTTTCTTGTGTTAATTCTACCACATATTTTCTTTGGAAGCAAGTTCTATTATTGTAAATAGAGGGCGGTTTGTGTTGTATATCAGCGTCTGACAGATCTTTTTTAATAACAGAGCTCAGAACCGCACAAAGAAGCAGCAGCGAAAATGAAGCAAGCGGGTTGGCAGAATGAACGGAAGCCCCCTTGTTTACGGAGTAAACCGGAACTTTTTCCGGGAAAAGATAATTGATAAGAGAAAAAACAGCAGTGCCGGAGACGGAACGGATGATTCTTATGAGAAAATAAAACAGAGGATTGATGCAGAGCCTTCTTATATCGGAGAGTTGTTGAATAAAAACGGAAATTCCTCCGAAATAAAGGCAGAATGCCGTGACGGGCACAGAATAATGCTCTTTTGAAAATCTTATGCCTGAGGAAACCTCGGAGAAAAGGGCGAGAAAGGTTTTGGTAAAATTAAAGGGAAGGACAGAACTTATAACCGATTTTATGGCAGAAAAAATAACTATACGGGCACAAATTGAGATTAAGGTTCCCGAAGCCGAATCAACCGCATCGGAAAATGCTTCGGATATTCCTGTGCTTTTTGATAATGCGGGTGCTGAATGTTCGTTGTTTCTTTTAATTCTGTTGTAAATAAATGAAAGCAGAATGTCAGCCGTGATTGAGGCTATAAAAAGCTTGATTCCTGCAGAAAAGCTGTTATAAACAGCAATTCCCGTAATATTTACGGCAAAGGAAAAACCCGGGGAGGAAAAGAACATCGCAAGTCTTTTTGCCTGTTCAAGTGAGATGTGTCCGTTTTTCAGGAGTTTTACCGCTGCAGTCGGGGAAATATTATATCCTCCCGTAAGTCCGATAAAAACTGCCTGTGTGCAGTTTCCCGAAAGACCGAAAGCGGGGAGAAGAAATTTCTCTGCTCGCTTGATTATTGCGACTGGGAGCGGAAATGACAGAAGGAAATAAGAAAATGTCAGCAGGGCAAACATCGCAGGGACAATAGTTTCAAGGCAAAAAAGAATTGTCCCGTGTACCTCTTTCGTTATATCAGGTGAGAATGATAGAATAAGTAAATAGCAAAAAATTGATATTATCGGAGTGAATCTTTTAATGTCTGCGGTTTCTTGTTTTTTCATAGTAAATACTATGCTTAAGTGTGCTATTTAATTCACCTTTTACATAAGTTTATAAAAAACAGCGGGAGTGATCAGATGAAAAAAAGGCTTTCAGATTCCGTTAAAAACGGGTATGTGAAATTTATGAAAAATGCGGAGCTTGATACCGATGACAGCTTTCTTATGGAGCTTAATTCCACGGGAATTCTTACGGTAAGAGGCAGTAAGGACATTATCGCATTTGATGAAAACAGAATAATCCTTCAATGTAAAGATTTCTTTCTTGATATAAAAGGAAAAGATCTCTCAATTTTGAGCTTTTCAAAAAACTCAACCGCAGTAAGCGGAAAAACAGAGTCAATAATTAAAACGGAGAGGAGAAGAAAAGAGGATGAGTGATATACTTTTCGGTAGAATCTCCTTTGAGATAAGCGACGGCTTTACGGAGCTGTTTTTGTCGGAATGCAAAAGAGAGGATATTTCCCTGAAAAATGTCAGGGTCAAAAACAATATCATAACTGCCACCGTAAAACGCCACGAGCTTAAAAGGGTATATGCAGCTGCAAAAAAATCAGGGAACAGCGTAAAAATACTGAAAAGATACGGTCTTCCCGATTTTCTTATAAGATACAGAAAAAGGCTCGGGATTCCTTGCGGAATACTGCTTTTCGCTCTTATTCTCGGTTTTCTCGGATCCTTTGTCTGGAGTGTTGATATTGCGGGGCTCGAGAGTATTCCCGCTGAGGAAATAGAAAGAGTGCTTTATGAAGCGGGAATAAGAAAGGGCGCTCTTTATGAGAATCTCCAATGTAAGGATGCCGAATATGTTTTATATAATGAATTCCCCGAGATATCCTGGGTGAATGTTCTTCCCATAGGCAGCCGTGTTTTTGTAACGGTAAAGGAAAGAACCGAGCTTTCGGCGGATGACAGCATTTTCTACAGCAATATAGTTGCATCAAAAGACGGTGAGATAGTCAGGGCTGACATTTTTGTCGGCGACGGCTTCTTTTATCCCGGCAGTGCTGTTGAAAAGGGGGAGCTTCTTGCAAGCGGTGTCATAAACTTCCGGGACGGGAGAGTAAGATTTGTAGATTGCGAGGCGGTAGTTCTTGCCAGAACAAAAAACCGGATCAACAGCTTCGCTCCCGTTAAAATTGAAGCTTGGAGTGAGAAAAAATGTAAAGATAATTACTTTCTTTATTTCTTTGGCTTGAAAGTGCCTTTAGGTTTAGGTGTAAAGGGAAGTGACTTTACGGAAAACGGATATTTCTTTGACACTGCCGATATTATTTTTCCTGTAGGGCTTATCAGACGCCATTATTCACAGCTCAATAAAAAAGAAATAAACCTCAGTCCCTCACAGGCAAAGCTTATTGCCTTTTTTGACTTTGCCGAAAATGCAGTTCCTTTATATGAATCAGCAGAGATCCTTGAAAGAAATATTACATTTTCTCAGGGAAATGTTATGAGCTTTGAAGGGAGCTTTCTTTGCATTGAGGATATTGCAGAGAAAAAAATATTTACCGTAAATGAGCGTGAGGCTGATCTACGGTAAATCTGAAATGACAAAATTATGTTATTTTGAGAAGCATTCGTCTATCATATTCTGTTTAAGTGTCCACAGCTTCTGCGAAAGGTCAACATAGTAGTTATGAGGATATTCAAATCTTATGACCTCTTCCCAGAGAGTGTCTATCTGCTCTGCACAGTAGCTTCTTATGTTGCTTGCGGAGGGGAATTCATATACACATTCTCCGTTTTTGAAGATCGGAACAAGAAGCTGTCGGGCAACGAAATCGGTAACGGTCTTTCTCTTCCAGGTATAATCCGGGTCGAAAAGCTCATATTCTTTGCAATCGGAAAGATCTTCATCCTCTGTGGTAAGAACATCGGCAATGGCCTTTCCCGTTTCGTTGTCAAATAATCTCCAGAGAAGCTTCGGATAGGGAGTGGTTATCTTCGCCACATTTTCGGATATCTTTATCTTCGGGATTATCTCACCGTTTTTTTCTATTGCAGAAAGCTTATAAACACCTGCCATAACGGGGTTTGAAGCGGAGGTGATAAGTCTTTCTCCCACAAGAAAGCTGTCGATTCTTGCTCCGTTCTGAAGCATGTCGCGGATAATATATTCATCAAGTGAATTTGCCGCATAAATGTCACAGTCGGGATATCCCGATTCGTTGAGAACTCTTCTGATCTTCTTTGAAAGATAGGCGAGGTCGCCGCTGTCTATTCTGACACCTTTAGGACGCTTACCCATAGGAAGAAGCACATCGTTGAATGCCTTTATTGCATTGGGAAGTCCTTTGTCCATGGTGTCATATGTATCTATCAGAAGAATACAGTCATCGGGATACTGTCTTGCGAATGTGCAGAACGCATCATATTCGGAATCAAACATCTGAACCCAGGTATGGCTCATCGAACCGAACAGGGGAATGTCATACTGCTTTGCCGCACTTACATTTGTTGTGGCACAGCAGCCGCCGATGTATGCACTTCTTGCACCGCCGAGAGCCGCACCTATGCCGTGAGCTCTTCTTGAGCCGAATTCAATTATGGCTCTTCCGCCCGCAGATCTTACAATTCTGTTTGCCTTTGTTGCAATAAGCGACTGATGGTTTACGGACAGGAGAATTATGGTTTCAAGAAGCTGAGCCTGAATAACAGGCCCCCTGACCTTTACAACAGGCTCATTTGCAAATACGGGAGTGCCCTCGGGAACTGCCCAGATATCGCAGGAAAACTTAAAATTTCTCAGATACTCTATAAAACTGTCATCAAGTCCTTTCGAGGAAAGGTACTGAAGATCATCCTCCGAAAAGGTAAGCTTCTTAATATATTCGGTAACCTGATTTACTCCCGCCATAACGGCAAAGCCGCCGATATCGGGAGAGGGGCGGAAAAGCATATCAAACCAAACAACGGTTTCATCTATTCCCTTGTTAAGAAAACCGTTTGACTGAGCAAGCTCATAAAAATCAAACAGCAGATCGCATTTGTTCATAGAAATATTTTTCATAAAAACACTTCCTTTGGCTTATTACTTGCATTTTAACACAGATTTTACGGTTTTACAATCAGTGAGTGAATTTTTTTGCCCAAAATTTCGGGGAATAAAAAAAAGACGGCTGAAAATGATGAAAAATGTTGACCCGTAAAACCTTTTTATGCTAAAATATTAAAAAAATTTGGGGAGATTAATTATGAGGATCAGAAAGCAGGAGCCGGGAAATAAGAATATTATCGGCTGCAGAATTGAGAAAAAACGAAAGGAGATGGGAATGAAGCAGAAGGAATTGCTTGCCCG